>NZ_JBOCEG010000004.1:104355-424479 GCF_050586465.1 Rhodovulum sp. YNF3179
TCCAAGGGTTCCTGCTTAAAGCTAATCTGAGCAGGGTGAGCCGGCCCCTAAGGCGAGGCCGAAAGGCGTAGTCGATGGGAACCAGGTAAATATTCCTGGGCCAGGAGGACGTGACGGATTGCGGACGTTGTCGGACCTTATCGGATTGGTTCGGCAGCCAGGCAGTCCCTGGAAATAGCCCTCCATCAGACCGTACCCCAAACCGACACAGGTGGACTGGTAGAGCATACCAAGGCGCTTGAGAGAACGACGTTGAAGGAACTCGGCAAAATACCTCCGTAAGTTCGCGAGAAGGAGGCCCGGGTGCTGGGCAACCAGTGTCCGGGGGCACAAACCAGGGGGTGGCGACTGTTTACTAAAAACACAGGGCTCTGCGAAGTCGCAAGACGACGTATAGGGTCTGACGCCTGCCCGGTGCCGGAAGGTTAAAAGGAGGGGTGCAAGCTCCGAATTGAAGCCCCGGTAAACGGCGGCCGTAACTATAACGGTCCTAAGGTAGCGAAATTCCTTGTCGGGTAAGTTCCGACCTGCACGAATGGCGTAACGACTTCCCCGCTGTCTCCAACGTCGACTCAGCGAAATTGAATTGCCTGTCAAGATGCAGGCTTCCCGCGGTTAGACGGAAAGACCCCGTGCACCTTTACTACAGCTTCACACTGGCATCAGGCCAACGATGTGCAGGATAGGTGGTAGGCTTTGAAACAGGGGCGCCAGCTCCTGCGGAGCCATCCTTGAGATACCACTCTTCGTTCGCTTGATGTCTAACCGCGGTCCGTGAACCCGGATCCGGGACCCTGTGTGGCGGGTAGTTTGACTGGGGCGGTCGCCTCCCAAAGAGTAACGGAGGCGCGCGAAGGTTGGCTCAGAGCGGTCGGAAATCGCTCGTTGAGTGCAATGGCAGAAGCCAGCCTGACTGCGAGACTGACAAGTCGAGCAGAGTCGAAAGACGGCCATAGTGATCCGGTGGTCCCGCGTGGAAGGGCCATCGCTCAACGGATAAAAGGTACGCCGGGGATAACAGGCTGATACTGCCCAAGAGTCCATATCGACGGCAGTGTTTGGCACCTCGATGTCGGCTCATCTCATCCTGGGGCTGGAGCAGGTCCCAAGGGTACGGCTGTTCGCCGTTTAAAGAGGTACGTGAGCTGGGTTTAGAACGTCGTGAGACAGTTCGGTCCCTATCTGCCGTGGGTGTAGGAGACTTGAGAGGAGCTGCCCCTAGTACGAGAGGACCGGGGTGGACGATCCACTGGTGGACCTGTTGTGGCGCCAGCCGCAGTGCAGGGTAGCTATGATCGGAAAGGATAACCGCTGAAGGCATCTAAGCGGGAAGCCCCCCTCGAAACAAGGTCTCCCTTGAGGGCCGTGGAAGACCACCACGTCGATAGGCCGGAGATGTAAGCGCAGCAATGCGTTCAGTTGACCGGTACTAATGGCCCGATAGGCTTGATTTGATCCAGTAGAAGCAAGGCTTGCTTCAAAAACTCAAAAGCAAACAAAAGACATGGAAAGCGTCTCGTCCCTGTTCCTTCCTCGGTTTGGTGGTCATAGCGCGAGCAAAACACCCGATCCCATCCCGAACTCGGTCGTTAAGTGCCGTAGCGCCGATGGTACTGCGTCTCAAGACGTGGGAGAGTAGGTCACCGCCAAACCTAGAAAGGAACAGAAATTCTCTCTAAACGATGCCAAAACCAAAACAAATGGCGCGGGGTGGAGCAGTCCGGTAGCTCGTCAGGCTCATAACCTGAAGGTCAGAGGTTCAAATCCTCTCCCCGCAACCAACTCGAGCGAACACGCATTTGCATCGAAGCCCGCCCCCTCGGCGGGCTTCGCTCGTTTGAGCATCTCAACAAGATCCCCGCGGATATCCAGGAGGTGAGCACCGGCTGCATCGTCCCAGGAGACGACGATGCGGTCGAGCATGTCCTGTAGCTCATCGCTCGCCCGCGCTGCGATCCTCTCGTCCGAGAGCGTGTTCAAGAGATCGTCTACAAACGCGCGGTAGCGCTCAGGAAGATCGTCGGGCAGTTCGACGGCCTGGGGGACGAGCGCGTCACGCTGTCCGCGCAATTCCTTCAACTCCGCGTCCACGGCGTTCAGGCGCTCGATGACGGACGCAGAATACTGCCCCTCTTCGATTGCATTCAGCAGGTTCGCCCGGTTCTTCTCGAGCTTGCGCACCTGTTTGTCGTGGAGCCGGAGCGCTTCCTCGGCTTCGCCCTGGCTGGAGCGAAGATGCTCTTCCACGCGGCCGCGAAACTCCTCGTAGGCTTCCTCGGTCATCAGGCCGTCCTTCATACATGAGACCACCGTCTCGGCCGCAAGGCGTTCGTTGAGGCCCGGTTGCCCTTTGCAGACACTCGAACCCTTCTCCTTGGCGTTGGCGCAGTAGTAGGCCTTATACTTTCCGCTCCCGGCGATGGTCATCCGGCCGCCGCAGAGTTCGCATTCCAGAAGCCCGGAGAGAGGGTAATGGCGCCGCCTGAGCATCCGGCTGGATGACAGGCCATTGCGGTCGGTGGCCGTGACCGCTGAGCGGACCTTCTGGGCCTTCTCCTGCCGGGCCTTCACGGCGTCCCATAGCTCCTGGTCGATGATCCGAAGATGTGGCACCTCGCTGACCACCCACTCGGACGGATCATTGAGGCGGGCAACCCGGCGGTCCGTCACCGGATTCTTCACATACCGATGGCGGTTCCAGACTCGGCGGCCGACGTAGAGCTCATTGTTGAGAATGCCCGTGCCGCGGGACCGGTTGCCGTTGATCGTGTTCTGCTTCCAATGCCCTGAACCGGCACCGCGTCCGCGCGGCGAGGGGATCTCTTCTGCATTGAGGTCGGCCGCGATATTCATAGGCGAACGGCCATCGACATACTCCCGGAAAATCCGCTGAACGATAGCCGCCTGCTCCTCGTCGATCTCGATCTCTCCTTTCAGCACAACGCCATTCTCGACGGGTTTGACGCGGTAGCCGTAGCTGAGCCCGCCGCCGCTCTTGCCGGCCACGACACGGCCCTCAAGCCCGCGCCGTGTTTTGCCGGCGAGGTCTTCGAGCTGGTGCGATGCCATCGCCGAGCCGAAGGCCAGCGTGATCCCGCTCACCTTCCCATGAGCAGTGCTGTAGATCTCGACATCGTGAAAGCGCGCATCCTTGTAGAACGCCGCGGTATGTTCCTGGTCGCGGGAAATCCGGTCGAGGCTCTCCGCGACCACCACATCGCAGGCACCGTTACGCATGTCTTCCAGAAGTGCTTGGAAGCCCGGCCGCGCACGAACAGAGCCGCTTGTCTCCCGGTCCGTATGCTCGGCGACGACCTGCCAGCCTTTGTCCTTGGCGAATGCGCGGCACTTGCGCAGCTGGTCTTCGATCGAGGCCGGGCTCTGCAGATCTGAAGAACAGCGGGCGTAGAGAATGGCACGGGTCGACTGGTGCATGGGACCTCCGGTAATCGCGCCCAAGGCGAGCGCAAGATGAGCTGGGATAGACCTCGATCTTGGTGCGCGCGATGGACTTCGAGGGTGAAAGTTATTGCAGGCCGATCGACGGGCAATGCTGGTGTATGGGTGCTAACGCTGCCCGCGTTTTAAATTGAGGGGCTTTCAGTTATTTCACCATGGCTGCGACGGCGCGCTTTGCGTTTCATCCACCACCAGAGACCTACGATGAGTGCGATGGAAACGTAGCCATCGATTGCATAATGCCAGCCGAGATGTACCGAGAGGAACTGGAAGATCAATACCGTCGCGATCCAAACTGGAGCTAACCTCGGGAGGCGTTCGAAGAGATACAAGGCCAGCAGTGCTACGAATCCGACGTGGACACTCGGAAACGCTGAAATGCCAGAGCCCGCGAAAAGGCGTCCGCCTTCATATACAGCCCAAAGGTGATCATGCATCAAGCCCACGCGTGATGCGGCAATACCGGAGCTCGTGAGCGCCTCATCAAGACCTGCGAAATACTCAAGCCCAGTGAGACGGTCATGATAGATTGGACCAGCCGACATTCCTGCAAGCGCGAGCACATTACCAAGGAACACCCACCCGACCAGATAGAGCATCAGAAACCGGGAACGCCGGGCGTTATCGGGATCAAGTAGAACCAGAAGCATCGGGAAGAATGTCGATACGAAAACCCAGCCTTCCATGTAGATCCGTGAGAAGATGACGGGAGGAAGGTCGACCATCCACTCATGTGTTAATGACCAAGGGTCGCGCCCCCCATGTAGCCAGGCATCTACACGAGCAAATGCGCGGTCTGCGTAGAATGGAACCGCGTCTGGTAGGGTTGTCTTTACAAGAGAAAATGTCAGGAGGAATAGCAGTGTTGCGAACCCGATGGCCGCTGCTTTTCCAATACTCGGAAGAAGACTGCGGCCGGATAGTAGTAGCGCTGGCACTACCAAGATTCCGAGTGTTGCTCCGTGAACATATACGATCGATATGGCAAGTTCCGGCATCGCTGTAATCGCACGCAACAGCGTTGATGGCCCATTGCCGCGCACAAGCGAAACAAACGCCATACCTATCGCGAAATAGGCGATTATATAAGCTATATAGGACTTCTCCCCAGCCGATAGCTGCCATGATCCTCTTCGGTAAATGAGACTGCTTCGGGTTGCCTTGGCGGCGTTGGAAATCGGTTGCAAATGTGATCTCTTGGTCGTCGGCTTAATGAAAATACAGGTCGGAAGAAACCGCACTGAGATTGAAATTGCAACAGCCTATGCGTGAAAATTCTTGAAGTTAAGTTTGTTTAGGTTGTCGTTTTTTGAGTAATTTTTGCCTATCTGTTTCGGTGCCAAGTCAGGCTCTAAGTCAAGGAAGAGAGCATGCAGGCAGCCCGGAAAAAATCATTGCTTGCGTGAACGTAATCCGTAGGTTCAACCATACCGTGTCCGAAGGTTCGTCCTCCGGTTCGCGCTCCCGCGCGACCCGCTTGGCAGCAACTTCGGCGACAAGGTCGATGATTTTTGTGAGAGGCATCTGAGTCTCCTTCGGCTGAGGACACTGAGCCCCATCAGCTCGAATGAGCAGAATTGCCTCGGATAACAACGGCCAACGGTGGTGCCCGCGCGGGGAAACCCGCGCGGGCATTCTCGGCGAAACGCCGGTCGCCGAGGCTTGCTGATCAGGCACGCTTGCGCATGTCCGCCAAAGCACGCTCGGCGTGCATCGCGTCATGCACGCCGAGCAGGGTCTGGCGAAGTCCGTCGATCCCTGAAACCGCGCGTGCGAGCGCCTCGGCATCCCGGGTGCGGCGCGTCCGGGTGAGAACCACTCCGCCTTCGATATGGTGCTCGTCGGCGATAACCTGATTGGCGGCGGTCGTTCCGGCTTCGATATAGCCCGTGAGGGTATCCACGAGCAGGTCGATGTCGGCCAGAACGGCTTCATCGAAGACCTGGCGCCGTTCGATCGCGGAGACCACTCGCTCCGCGGTCTCGGCGTCGGCAGTTCCGATACGCGGGATGACCTCCTCGCGCAGCACCTCAGCGCAACTCCGGGCCTGGGCGAAGGCCGAAGCCGCGAGGGTGTCGATGTGGTCGTAGGTCAGGGGTAGAGCAAAAGTCATTGTGCGAGTCCCTTCTTCTTGTCGGAGTTCCTGGCAGCGAGCAGGGCGCGGTTCCGCTCCCGGAAACCGCGTCCCTCGCGACGCCATTGGAGGCGTTCCTTCCGCCTCTCCTCGCGGGCGTCCGCGGCTATGTCGGCTTCAGCTTGCAACCGGGCTCGAACTGCATTCATCCGCTCGATCAGCGGCCCATTCAGGCGTCCGATCACCGGCGATCCGTTGCCTCCGATCCGGGGAAAGCCCGGGTTACCGAGACTGACGATGATCGTCCGGGCACAGACGAACCGGGTCGGCTTATTGACCCCCGCATCGGCGAGCGCGTCCTTCTGGGTGACATGAACCTCGTAGCCGCGGTTCGCGCGCGTGGTTGCTGAGGTTCCGTAAGCGAGCTTGGCGAACCGCTGGCCCTTGGAGGTGTAGACATCGAGCACGAGGCAGGGGCGGCACTTCGGGCCCTTACCGGCACCGGAACGCTCGGCGATGGGAAACCGGAAGAGAATGATGTCGCCGCGACCCAGGGTGGCCTGCCAGTCGGCTACCTGAGGTGGGAGGGAAGATTGATCGAACATGTCGGCTCCTTGCGTTGGGGAGAGATCGACGCCAACTGGGGAACCTGCCCCTTGTGGGGGCTGCGGTTCCGCGCGTCACAAGGCGCGCGCGGAACCGCACGCTCCATAGCCTCGTCCATCCACGCAAGCTGCGCGGATCACGTTGAGTCCGGTCTTTCGATGGTTTGATAAGTCGGCGTGCAGATGTTGCTTGATTTCTGCGAGCGGGCAGTCTGGCTGCAAACATGCAGGTCAGAATGCCTTAATCTATCTGCTTGGGCCGGGTTCTACGGTAGACTGAAGGAAAAAGGACGGCGACCGAAGCCGCCGTCCAACGAGGGTCTTCTACCTCCCTGTCGGACTTCTGGCGGCGTCAGTTCACAAGCCGAAGCGCTTCTGTGGCGGCTTTCGGATGGACATCGCCTCTCAGCACCTCACCGACCCTGAAAGTGTTAGTGCCGAGCTTCTGAGCGATCGTCTGGAACTTCTCACCTTTCAGACGCATGAGGTGCGCAGTAACTGCATCGTCGAAGTCCAAGGCCGTCCGCTCTACGACGGTTGGGTTCAGTTCAACCCCGGTGACGGGGTGTCTTTCTATTGCCATGGCTTTTCCTTTCTTCATGGCCCCAAGAGGCGGGCCAAGATTTTGGGTCCGCCCGCTTGGCGCTACGCACTTTTGATCGGCGGCGCAGCTCTGCCGGCTGGCCGGCCCATAGAGAATCACCCGTCCAGCGTGTAAATTGTCGCAGCCTTCGCGCGCCAATCAACCCCCATATTGTGCATTGTTCGACGGGTGGCACTATAAGTAGTGGTGAAGTGCTTTACCTTTTCGGTAGCAGGTAGCAGGTAGCAGGTAGCAGGTAGCAGGTAGCAGGTAGCAGGTAGCAGGTAGCAGGTAGCAGTTAGCAGGTAGCAGGTAGCAGGTAGCAGGTAGCAGGTAGCAGGTAGCCGATCCGATTGATCCAGAGCCCTGCGGAACGGTCTTGGCTCGCCGGACGCCGCCAGAGAGGGTGCAGGGATCTGCGCCGAGCAGGTCCCTGCTCTGGGGAATCCGGAGGGGGCGGCGCGTCCCTACGGTCCGTCGGAAGACGCTAAGGGAAGTGCAGAGGGGTAGCGGCGAGCATACCCCTCTGCCCGCCGGAGGCGCCTGGGGAATCCAAGGGGCGTGGCGAACGCTCCCCTTGGCCCGCGCGGGGTAGCGCGAGCAAGAGGGGGTCTTGGGGGAGGTGTGCGGAACGACCTCGCCCAAGCGGGTCCAGGGCAGAGCCCTGGCGAACGACAGCTCGAACGAAGGGGTTACGCCCCGGAGTGCGAGCTGATTAGTGAGTAATGAGCCAAGCAGGAAGACAGGCGTTGGACTTCCGAACCAATGCCTCAATTACGTTAGGCTTAGTCGGTTCCTTCTACAAGGCCGTTGGCAGCCGCAGCTTTAAGAAGACTGCTTGAGCCGCGCGCGTTTACCCCCATCAACAGCAACGCGAACCGCGCCCTTGACGCGGCGACATATAGCCGATTGTGCGCAGCATAATTGGCAAAGCTCCGAGAGTCGGCGTTTGACGTAGCCCCCGCGACTGGAACTCTTCCCTCGTCAACTCCCACGATTACTACCGCATTGAACTCCAGGCCTCCAACGAAGTCAGAATGGGCCAAGACGAAGTGACCGGATTTTTCAGCCTTTCGCAGCTGCACGTAGTCTCCGCGTCTTTCAATAACGGTTGTTGGCTTGTTATTCTTCTCTGCATAGTCTTTCAGACTACTGAGTAGATCATCCGAAAGTGTAGTAATGAGTATGCGGGCCTTCCCAGACTGAGTCTCCTTTGCCAATTTCTCGGCTTCTTGGAACGCAGCTTGAACCATCGCGTCGTCATCTGTGTATTCTTTGTACTTTGTTGGGCATGATCTCCTCTCTTCCTCTGCGGTAAATGTGCTATTGCTTTCGAGAAGAGTATTTTCAAAGTTTGTAAATAGTGTTGCGCCGGACGCAAGAATGGATTGGCAAAACTCCCGAATGTGTGGTGCATTACGGAACACGGCGTTGACGGTAGTTATATCATTTTCCTTATCGCCATTCTCAAGAAGTTCGTCATATGCGTTTACATCACCCCAGCCTCTATCGCCGACTGCCTGAGCTTGGTCAACGGTGAAGGAAATTGGATTTTTAGATACTCGCCGTGAGAAGTGATGAAAAACGTGAAGCTCATTTATATTGAAAAGATGAGTTTCATCTATGGCAATAAAGTCAAAACCCTCCCTTTCCCTGCGCCTCCGCCATATTGGAGTGTCGAGCTGCCCGATGGCGGATATTACTACATCATCGGTATCGAATTGACCTGCATTTTCGAGCTGATCCTGATAAAGGCGGTACACTGAGAACGCATAACCTCTATCCGCTTCGTTATTTACTGGTAGGCCGTACTTCAGTGGCGGGCAGTTCTTGTAGATATCAAATCTCTCACCTGATCGACCCTTGATTTGAACACTAATTTCATGTTGGAAAATCTGTGACTGTATTTCCTTAGCTTGGCCTTGGATGAATTCTCTAAACTGATCGCTAAGATGGGGTTTGAATGACGGAAACTCTTTCTGGAGAGCCTCTGAAATAGCGCTCTCTACATACAGTTGTTGCAGGATTTTAGAATCCTGCGCATCTCGGTCTACAAATTCCGATTCTTTAATGGTTGTATTTAATAGCTTAGCGCAAAGGGACGCGAGTGTTTCAACAGAAAGGCTTACACTCGCACTTTCGGGGTCTCTATCCTTGAAGTCTTTAGTGTCAACAACAGATAGTATCTCGTTGATGGTATCCTTGGTCGCTTCGCTGTGTGTTACCAAGAGCCCACGGCATTCTCTCCCTTTGCGCTCTGCTTCGCGGAGGATGTAAATAGTTCGAAGCAAAAGTGAAAGTGTTTTCCCGGTGCCAGCTGGGCCTTGAAGTCTATGCGGAACCTCCGGTGTGGCGAAAACGAATGCCCTCTGTTTGTCAGTGAGAAGTGGCAGCCATTCCTCAAAAGGCATATGCGCGGGTCTCGCCGCGTCTGGAGCTTCAAGTTTCGTTGAGGTTAGGCTTCCTGACGGCTGGTCCGCTTCAAGCCTTTCCGCGGTCCTCTCCAAAGAGGAATAGATCTCTGAAAGTCTGCCAATGACTTTCCTAAAATTTGCGGTGTCTGGGCTCTCGTTTGGCGAGCTGGCGCCCTCCCAGCCGGACTTGTAGGCAAGGAGAAAGTGACCACCGAGTTCTCGCTTCTTTAGCCGCTCCTTGAGAGGTTCTCGTTCAAGGGTAATTCGGAAAGGGACCGGAGAGTAGGGAAGTGGGAAGACGACAGCTTTGCTTGTTCCGGTAATTATTTTCTCTGAATTGTTATAAATCCCATTATTCCAATACTTTGCGCAAAAACGGAGAAGTTTTTGAAATGACGTCAGCGTCTCACTTTCCCGAAGCTGCGTAAACAGGAGGGATTCTTCGCAATCAATGACCAAGTACTTCTTTTTTTTCCAGTTCCCCTTGGTCGTCATGAATACGCCATCTTCGTCTTGAAATGTGGTCACTTTGCCAAGCTTGTGTACAAAAGAGACTGTCCCGCTTAGAGCCTTGATGAGTTCTTCGCCGGCCTTGAAGTCGATGGATTGATAGTGTCTGCCCGATATAAGTTCAGAAACAGCTCCATCGTCGATGCAAACATATTTCATTGTTTTCCACCCTTCTGAATGCTCAGTTGAGTAATGGCTGCGATATCATCTTCAAATGGATCTGCTACACCAATTCTTCCAAATAGGTTCGAAAAAGACTGTAATAGATGTTCGATTGTCGGCGAGGCGATTTCTGAAATCGGCATTGCAAAATCACTATGAGAAAAATTAAGACCGCCTGCGTCAGTTTTGGGTCTTATGGCATTGTACTCTTGTTTTGAAAGTCCTTTTGCCACTTTTTCCGCAGTTCTTTTTGGAAGAGATGTCATCTCACGAAGGAGGCAGACATATCCCGGTGCCTCCTTTTCACCTTTCTCAAGTCGCTCCAGTAGGTAGTGTCCCAATACGTCATGACGACTGAGACGCTCAATCAATAATTTTATTTCGTTCTCGTATTCTTCGCAAATCCAAGCGAAGAGCGCCTCTGCGCTCCCAGTCTCGGCTAGTTCATCAAGTTGCTCTTTCATCGAAATGGTTTTGTGGAATCGATCTGCCTGTTTTTTTTGATTTTTGCTACCCTCGTCTTTCGGGAAGTTTACGCGTGCAATTTCCTTTAATGAAATAGTCCTGAGGAGGTTTTCAGATAAAGCGGCCTGCTTGAGTTGTTGTTTAAGCTTTCCATTAAGGTCATTTTGAACCTTGGTCGTCAGTATGTCTAATCCGTCTCGCCGCAGCCAATCGTTCAAGCGTACAACTGGAAGGTAACTGAGAATAGGGTATTTGTCCTGTGCGACGTCACAACGCGCGGTAATAGTAAGGCCATGAACCGGGCACTCGTTGTAGCGAGCGGCGGCTGCACAGCAGAAGACCGTACCTTGGGTTAGCTTACCCAGTGTAGGACTGCGTAGATCTGGACGGACTTCCACTTTTTCTTATCGACTGCTGTTTCAAGTAAAAGGAACTAAACCAAGGGGAAGCTGTTGCTGCAACCTTAGATTGGCGCCGTTGGGATGGCAGCGTTGTTGGGTTGTGCAAGAAGAATGTTCGTTCTGCTCGGCTATCGGCCATCTCGTTTGACCCCATCTCCTGACCTCCACAATCCAAGGAGGTCCGAAGATGGACGGAGCCGTGTCGGAACAATTTCACCCTGTAGTCCTGCGTTTCGAGGGCCTGAGCCCGTCGGACCTTGCAGGCTACGAAGCACATCGATGCCGCCGGGGCGGCGATCTCGGACATGTTGACGAGACTCGCTCTGATCAGAATCGGCGCCTGATCGGTCCCGCCGACTGGGCTGAGAGAGCCTTGGAAGAAGTCGAGACGATCAAGGCGGAGAACTTCGCCGCGGAGCTTGAGGCCCTTGAGAGCCGAAAGAGGCGCAAGGATATCCAGCGGCGTCTTGCTGAAGGGCCGCATGACCCTTGGCGCCCTACACGGCATGGTCCCATGAGGGAGCTCATCCTGACGGCCAACAAGGAGTGGTTCGAGGAAGACTTGTCCGTCTTCTTCGGTGAAGCAACCACGAACCAGCGTGTCGCAGAGTTCGAGCGTCTCGCAGTCGACTGGCTCAGGGAGACCTTCGGCGAGGACGTGATCCATGCCCGTGCGGATCTGGACGAGGAAGCCTACCATATCCATGCGGTCATCATGCCGCGCGAGACCGTCGAGATGAAGCGAACCGACAAGGCTACTGGCGAGAAGAAGGTTATCGCCAGACGGAAGATGCTCCAGCCGTCGAAGTTCGATGTAATCCGCGACTATGAACTGGCGCAAGACAGCGTCGGCGAATGGTTCGCGCCTCTCGGACTGACGCGCGGTGAGCGCAGGGCGCAGGCCATCCGTGATGCGCTTGAGAATGGCAGGGAGTCACCGAAGAAGCGTCGCCATGTCCGCCCCGCTGAATGGCGGCGGCGGCAGGAGAAGGAACTGGCGGAGAAAGAGGCTCATCTTGAGGTGCGCCGGCGCGAGGTAGAGGCCCGCGAGCGAGAGGCCGATGCGGTTCTGGCCTTTACCGAAGGCATTGCTTCCGGAGAGCTCGATGAAAGCGGTCGCGAAGTGAAATCTGGGTCGGTCGAAGTCCGCGCGGATAATCCGTCGCGGCTTCCCAGGAGTCCCGCCTTGAAGGCGTCAAGAGGGTTCGGGCTTGCTCGCAGGGCATTCCGATCAGCCCTGAGGCGTCTGCGAACGCGCCTGGAGGCTGATGCCCGCGCCGAGGCCGAACGGCAGGTAGCCGAAGATCTCGCCGAGATCCGTAAGGCGGACGATATTATCGTCAGTCTCGCTGAGCTCTTGCCCAACGATATGCGTGCGAAGCTCGCTTCTGCGAGGCGTAGCCTGAGCAAGAGGATTGTCGGTCTTGAGCGTAAGTCAGAACGCCGGAAGAGAGACCATCGGCGGGAACGGTCTGGCCCGGCGTCGGACGGTGAAGAGTAGAAAGTTTCGAGCCTTGTCAGGCAATTACAACAGTCGGTTTGAATTTCGCTTTTGCGCTCATCCAGGTCGGAACATTTCCAGAACACCGGCGACGTAGCGACGCCGCCGGACACGATGGAAACAGACTTATGCAGGAGCAGGACATGCCCAAGAAGCTTCCGACCAACAGCCAGAAACGCAGCCGCAAGGCACGCAGCATCAGCCCGTCCCAGAGCAAGCAGCTTGAGCGCGCCATGGACCGCGTCGCCCGCGTTGCCAGCACCGTCGGTCGAAAAGATGAGGTCGCGCAGCGCAACGCGCGCCTCGCAATTGCTGACACCGTCGAAGACTGGCTCGACTGGCTCGCCGAACAAGACCCGCAGGCCGCCGAGGATTTCTATGTTGAGCTTGAGATCCTCGCTTCGGCGACCAACAGGCGTCGCATCCAGAAGCACGCTCTTCGTCCGGATGGGGTCGATGAGCGCGTGGAGCGGGAGCTGTCCCGCCTCGACCGCGAGGCCACTCGAACCACAGAAGACGGCACCAAGGCCAGCGCCTCGGGCTCTCAGGCTTCGTCCGAAGAGGCCTCGTGACGACGCCGAAGGCCTTGAGGCGGCCCCGGCAGCGCGGATGGATGCCTCGGAAGGTATCGCCCCCGCGTTTAGGCCGGCGACCGCCCCGAGGCTGACGGTAACTTGCGCTGTGGAGGTCTTCAACGCGCATCAGGGCCTGGCCGCCGCGTATCCGCGGCGCGGCGAGATACAAAAGATTCGTCTTCGCGTGAGTCCAAATCCCTTCCCCGCAACCAATACCCACCAATAATAAAGCCGCAAAAAAAGCCTCCCAAACGGGAGGCTTTTTGTGTTCAGCACCCCAAAGACCCAACAACCAAAAAAACCGCAAGGGCGGGGTCTCTCCGGGGTATCCCGCGCAGGGATCCTGTCTGCGTTGGTCCTAGAAGCCACCACCGGTGCTGAAACCGCCGCCCGCAGATCGCCCGCCGCCGAAGCCGCCGCCGGTCCTGAACCCGCCACCGGCAGACCGGCTCCGCCTGGCGCGGTGCGTGCGCATCGTCGAGCGTAGAACACGATGCTGGCGAGAGAGGTGATCCCAGAACCCGTTCCGCGACAGGGTCCCCTCGAGAAGGTTCTGCAGCAAAACAGCTATCAGGTCGCCATCGCGAAAGGTGGAGTTTGACCGGGCGTAGCGCCGGCGCTTGAAGTCGCGCGCGATCTCTCCGAGCTCTTTCAGCCGGGCAAGCCTCTGGTCGAGCCGTTCTTTCAATTCGACCCGTGCCGCGTGCAGTGCCGCGATCTCGCCCTGGGACTCCATGAGGCGTCCGACGATCCGGTCGTCTTCCGCGCCGAGGGTTTCCTGCGCATCCTGGAACAGGGCCTCCACGTTTTGCCGGCGAAGCTCTCCTGCGATCAAATCGACGGCCTGCAATGACCATTCGTCCGCGCCGGAGGCGAAGGATGCCAACTCGGCGAGAAGATCCTCGTGCTGCTGCGCCAAGGCGTCTCGCGCATCCTCCGTCTGCTCCAACGCGGCTTCTGCCGCCTCCAGCGCATCGTCAAGGGGCGTCAGGCCGTCTTCGGCACGCGCTTTCTGCCACAACTCCGACAGGGCCTCTTCCTCGGCCGCCGCCTCTTCCGCCAGCCGATCTGCATGGCCGCGCAGGCGTTTCGGGATCTCCTGGAGACGCCCGAAATCGCGCCGTGCCGCGTCATAGCCGATCAGCCCTGCGACCCAGCCGTCCAGGGTGCGTATCAGCGGCATCGCCGCATAGCCGGGTAAGCCGAACCCGCGGGTCCAGAGATACATGAATAACGGGCTCTGCTCGTAGGCGGCGCGCTTCTCGGCCAGCTCGGTTTCGCTCTGGTTTGCCTTCTCGCCTGCGTTGGTCGCCTGGATGTCGATCTTGTGCGCGCGGTCTTCCTGCGCGCTAAAGGCGGGATCTTTTTCAAGCCGCGCGCGCGTCTCGGTCTCCGCCCTTTCGACTGCCGCGCGTGCCGCGGCGACGTCAGCCTCCTGACTGGCGCGCCGTGCGTCGAGGTCCTCGAGCCGCTGAACAAGCTCCGCGCGCCGCGTCTGTGCCGCTTGCCTCGCGGCGTCACGCTGCGCCAGAAGGGCCAGCGCATCCTTGTCGGCCCGGTCCAGGCCGCCGGTGAGGCTATCCCTGTCGATTGCCTCGAGACGAAGCCCCGCGAGGTCGCGGTAGCCCGACAGCTCTGCCGCGCGCGCCTCTTCCGTCTGTTTTTGAAGCGCCTCCAGCCGATCCTCGAGCGCGCTGACGGCCGAGGCCTCGTCAGCAAGCGTTCTTTCTATGGTCTCCAGCGCCTTGCGTCCCGATATCATGGCGCATCTCCTACCAACGCGTAATCGCGGCGCCCGTGGTCGGAAAGGCGTAGGCAGGCTCCAGGGTCCCACGCGGCTTTGCGCCGAAGATGTCGTTCTGGATGATGCCGTCATCCTGCTTGTCCGCGGCGATCCGTTCGAAGATCGCCTTGTCGACGCGCAGCCCCCAGGTCGAGACCCGCTCGACCGACCCCGTCTCCTCGTTTTCGACGGGCACGGACACGGCCTGGCCGCGCGGATCAAGGGCGTCGACGATGATGTAGTAGTTTTGCGCGGCGGAATTGACCTCGGGCACCCGCCAGACGCCGGTGAGGCGTCCCGGCTCGTTGACGATGCGCAGGCGGTAATCCTGGTCCAGACGGTCGCGCAGGTTCCCGAGGTCTTCCAGCGCCGCGCGCGCCGTCGCGGGATCTTCCCGGTCGAGGGCGGCGCGGCCCGTCTCGAGCATGGTATCGGCCATGATCGTGGCGTCCGGCACCGTCGATACCGCGATCACCTGGTCGTGGAGCTCGGCGAGCCTCGGGCCGAGCATGGCATTCGGCCGTGTGACCGTGACGTAGTTGACGGCAAGAATGACCAAGACCAAGGCCACGGCGCCCAGAACCCATTTTCCCCACCGGTCCCGGGTCACGTAGATCCGGGCGAGCCGTATCGCGAGGCTGTCTTCCGGCGGATCGAAGACGAAGCGATTGGCCGCCAGCGCCGCGACGCCATCCTCGAGTATCCGGTCGGGAACGTCGATGCCCTGGGCTTCGTAGATGTCCTTCAGCCGTGCCTTGAGGTCCGCGCGCCGGCTTGCATCGTCCAGCTCACCGCGCACGAGCCGCTCACGTCGCCGAAGCGTGTCAACGACATCCATCGCCATCATGACCTCGTCGAGAGGCTGGCGGGTGGCAGCGGTTCCCGCGTCCGCGCCCGTCATCCGGCGGCCAGCCCCTTGCCCTCCTCGGCGAGGCGGGCGAGCCGGCGCTTGCCGTCCTCGACCGCCTGGCGGATCTCCTCGGCGTTGGCCGTGCTTTGCCGACGCATTTCCTCTATGATCTCGTGCGATCGCTCCTGCCAGGTCACGACCGACTCGACCAGCTTCTTCACGGCGTCAGCCCGTATCGTCGGCCCGTACCCGGCCTTCAGCGCCGCGTCCTGAACCTTGCCGCCGATTTCGGCCAGATCCTCGAGCGACTTGCTGACGCCTTCCTTCATCGCCTCGACGGTCTGCGTGCTTTCGTGGAGGCCGAAGAGCCCGGTGAAGGACGCCGTCAGGGCAGTCAGGACCACCTCGTTCGTGGAGAAGAAGGAAATCGCCTGGGAATAGACCCGTTCCTTGGCGTTCGTGGTCTGCAGCAGGCGTGCCATGATCACTTCGGAGGTGTTGTAGCTGACCGTCAGGTTGTCCGAGAGATCCTTGGCGACCTGGTAGCGCTTTTCCTCGTTCTGAAGGGCGCGAACCTGTTCGTCGCGCTTCAATTCGAGGCGGGCACGCTCGGCAAGATCGTCTCCATGATAGGCTTCGAGCGCGGACATCGCCTCTCCCAACGCGTCCTTGGCCGACTCCAGGCGCTGGCCTGCCTTTTCGAGCACCTCGAAGGCCAGCACCTCCGATTCCTTCAAAGCACCACGGAAGTCCCGGTAGGCCTCGAGGATGTCCTGCTCACGTACGATCTGGTCCTGCGTGGCGGCCGTGACATCCAGGTAGGTGTCCTTGATCTTGTCGAACCGAGAGGCGATATCGCCGCGCGTCACTTTCATCCAGACATTTCCAAGCCGCTCGAAGGTGTCGATCCTGCCGTCTTCGACCTGCTCGACCATCGACCGGGCGTCATCGCGGATACTGTTGAAGGCGTCGGTAATGGCGTTGTAGCGCTCGCCCACATCCATCGTCTGGACTTGCTGGCGGACGATATCGTTGAAGACCGAGGCCTCGCTCAGGGTTCGGGCGATTGCCGCCACGCGCATTTCGTCGAGGTCCGAGATCTGGTTGAGAAGGGCAACGATGGGGGCTTCGCTGGTCTTGGTATCGGTCGACGGCAGCAGACCGAGGTCCTGAAGCCGGTTCATTGCATTGTCCAGGTATTTCAGAGGGGTCGCCATCTCGGTCATTTTGCTGTCTCCAATTCGATCTGTGCCGAGGCCCGCCAGGCCGGGAAAGCCGGCTTCTGAGCCCCAGGCTACCTTTCCCGGGAAAGTTCATTGCCATGCGAGACGGCGGCAGCGACCCGGACAGAAAATCGGCACGACCCAAGATTATTGACCGCTCGAGCCCTTGCGCGCGGTTTCTATTCACCGAGATTCAGTCGGGTCTGTCAATATGATCGGATCGTCTGAAGGGCGGGCGCGTCCATCACCGGCAGATATCCGGTCAAAGACGCCCGTCACGCAGATTGAAGACCTGGCCGTTCCCGCTCGTTCCGCAGACGACGTGGTGATGACCGGCCGCGAGCTCGATGTAGTAGTTGTCGGAACCTTCCTGGCCGGCATTGACGATGTGAACGTCCCGCATCCGGACGCCAAGGCTCGAAACCGCCTCGTCCCGACAGGCCGCGATTGCCGCGCTCGGCACCCTGACCTTTTGCGCATGGCCCTGCTTGTGCGCGAGCCGGTTTTCGCGCTCCTTGTGGCCGGCGGCATAGCCTTCGCTGTAAGCCCGCGAGCCGTAGCCGGTGTCAAATCGTACATCGTGCAGACCGTCACGGTATCCCGCTTCGAACATGGCTTTCTCTTGAGCACCCTGAGGGCGGTATTCACCCTGATAGTGCTTGTTATGGTGGGCGAGAGCCGCAATCCCCAGGATTGCCGCGGCAGCCAAGCCGGCTTTCTGTTCGTCAGTCATCGCGGCGCTAGGATGCGCCGAGCCGAAAACAAGAGAGCCTGCAACCAGACCCGAGATAAGGAACCTCATCATCGCCTCCCAATGTGTCCCGTGGATTGTGCCAATCCCAATGCGTGTTCCTGGCCCTGACCCCGGACGCTGCCGGTGAAAAGGCCCGCGCGGCCGGGGTTCGACCGCGCGGGCCAGGTGCGCTGTCTGGGGAAACAGGGCCAACACACGAACAAGTTGAGCCGGCTGAACGATTCTGCGAAGGGCGAAAATATGCGTACGGGGATGAATGCGCCGAGGGATCCTTGCCGGGGAAACACGCGACCCGAGATCCCCGGCCGGTGTTCATGAACCCGGGCGGGCCGACATCGTGAATGGCCCCGTTCAGTGGGTCGCCGCGGAACCCGGCTGCCGGCGCAGCTGCCGAACTGGCCGGATCCTACAGCGAACGCAGCCGGTATGTGCCCGAGTTGCGCCTGCGCGCATGGCTGCTTGCATAAGGCGCTACTGCGGCAATGACTCGTCCGGCTGCACAAACCGGTAGCGCGCCGCGTCGAGGCATGCCGTGTTCAACGGGGTCTCCGGGGCGAGAATGAAGGACTGCACAAGTGCTTTTCCGCAAGCGTTGAACAGCCCCGACACATGCCCCGACATCGGCACCGTCACGACCCTGGCGTTGCTCAGCGTCTCGGCGGCGCGCAGTCCCCATTCCGGCGGCGTCGCGGTATCGAGGGCGCCGTTGACGACCAGCGTGGGAAGATCGCTTTCGACACCAGGGGGCGCCGGCGCGTAGGCCTCGGCTGCCAAGCCGAGCTGTTCGCAGCTGATCTGATAGCTGGGCACCCACTTCGCCGACTCGCCGATCAGCTGCGGCGCCTCGAACTCCGCATAGGCGTCGAAGGCCACGTCGTTGAAGAAGCTGTAGGAGATGTCGTTGCATCGAACGATACGGTGCGTGATCGAATCGACCATCGTCCGGCCGCGCAGAAACGAGTCGCGGGTCAGCTGGCTGAAGACGGCCGCGAGTTCGTCCTCCGCCAGAATGTCGATGAGTGCCAACATCTCGGTCTGCAGGGACGGAATGACGATCGCTTGCTGCACGAAGCTTGCCAGGCCGTCAGCGGTGCGCTGGTCGCGATGGATCAGCAGCGGTTCGAGTTCGGACATGGTGCGATTGGCGGTCGACCCGCCCGTCGCTTCCAGATAGCCTTCGAGCAGCGCCACGAAAAGCTCGCTGCGATTGGTGGCCTCCAGAAGGGCCTCGCGGATGATGGCCGCGCCGGCGAGGATGAAGGTAAGGTCATCCTCGATCGCATCGAATTTCTCGGAGATGCTTTCGAAACGCGCATGCGCCTCCGCCATGGCGCCTTCCGGCGCCGGCGGCGTCGGCTGCATCTGCGCATTCGGCAAGCGCACGTCCCCGCGAGAGGCGGCCCCGGCCAGATCGAACACGGCGAACTCTCCCTGTTCCAGCTCGGCGATCAGGCGCGGCAGGAAGGGGAGCATGTTCTTCCGAAGCGAAATCGAAGACAACAGGATGCCGGCCAGATCGTCCGCGGTCACCCGCGTCCCGTCCTCGCGCACCAGGGGCTCCGCCTCGAGACGGGCCAGCAGGTCAACCGTGCGCTGGCGGATATCGGGATAGCGCGCGGCACAGTCCGCATCGGCCTCGCAATCGGCGAAGACACGCAGGATCACATAGGCGTTCAGGACCCCCATCTCGTAAAATTCGGTGTTGCGCGGGGCCACGCCGTCGATGACCGCGGTGCGCAGGGGCGGCAGGTCGGTCCCGGCGGTCGTCTCGTAATGATCCATGATGGCGAGCGTCACCGAGCTTCCGTAGGATCCGCCGAACAGGTTGTAGGCCGGATAGCCCAGGTGCCGCATCAGCGCGATCGTGTCCCGGACCGTGTTTTGCGTGCTGTATTGCGTGATATCGTTTCCCTGGGCTTCCAGATACGGCACGCAGCTACGGTAATCCGTGACCTCCGCGACGGCGGCCATGATGTCATAGACCGCCTCGGGGGCACTGTCGGCGCCGATGTCCATGGCCTCGAACCGTTCCTCGATGGCCGCGGAATCCTCCTCGTAGGTGTCGGGCGACGCGATCCGCACATTGATGGGACAGAGCAACTCGTTGCTGTGGGCCGTGCCGCGCTGGTCGAACACGATGATGTCGCGGTTCCGGCGCAGGCCCGCCGTGCCACCGGCGATCTGGCCGAGGGAATTCAAAGCCGATCCGCCCGGCCCGCCCTGGAAGTAGATGACAGGGTCCTCGAAGGGCGCGAGGCTGTCGCTCTTCATGACGATGTAGGAGATCGGGATCGTTCGCCCGCCCGGTACGTCCCAGTTCTCCGGCACCTCGATCTGGCCGCAGGAGAAGGTCTCGCCAAGGATTTCGCCTTCTGGAACGGGAATGGCGCAGGCCGGTGTCGCATCCTGTGCGCTCGCTGACATGGGATGCAGCAACGCGCAGGCGAAGAGAGCTGAAAGACTTCTGGAAATATTGCTGTTCATGCCTGGTCGACCTCCGATTTTTCCCCGGGCCTTACGGTTTGGATGTTTTGCTGCGCAGCAGAGGCTTGCCCAAAAGCGCAGGACGCAGGATGGCCGCGAGAGATACCCGCGCCGCCGTCGTGGCGACCGGGATGGCTCCGCAGGGTTCAAGACCCCGGACGAGGTGGTACGGGATCCTTGCCGGCCGGGCGGCAGGTCGCGCGGCACATCCGGCCAGGGCAGGCGCGAGCCGTGACAAGCCCCGGCGGAGATCACGGCGCAGGCACCGGACATCTGTTCATTCGCTTTTGACATCGAGGCTCCAGTCGCCTGTTGCCCCGGCCACGTCGGCAAACCGGATCATGAGGTCATCGTCGGACAACGTCACCACGGACAGCTCCGCCGTGCCGCGCCCGGTGTCAATCACGCTTCCGTCCGTCGCGAAGACCGCGAACCCGATGCTTTCGGCCGTCTCGAAGGACATCGCGATTTCGCGGTCGGCGGGCACATCCACTATCAGGTCAAGGACCTGACCGCGCGAAAGGGTGCCGGCGAACCGCCCCGGCGCCGCGACGGACAGGCGCTCGTTCGCCGCGAAACCGGGGCTTTCCAAGGCGACCGGATCGGCACCGTACCACGGGCGCAGGAAACGCGCGGCAGCCCAGCCTTCGATCGATCCATCGAGGGCCTCGACCTCGCACCAGTCCTCGTCAGGCGCGCGCATGCAATCGATGCGGCGGAGCACGGTCCCGTCCTTGAGCCGGGTGAGCCGTTCGGACCCGGTCGTGGGCCCCGCTCTGAGGTTCAGAGACCCGTCAATTGCCACCGACACGAAATCCGTTTCGGGAAATATCGGCGTGTCCTGCCCCCATAGCGGCGCAGCCGAAGCCAGGAGCGTCGCAAGCACTGCGTATCTCATGGCCGCGCCCTCGGACGGGGAGAAACGAGGTCGTCACCGGTCATGATAACGAAGTCGTGGCCCGAGCGCCTGTCTGGCGTGGCCGCAAGATCCGAGACAACGAAGGTCATACCGGGGTGCAGTCGTTCGGCAAGATGGCGGTTGGCAGCACTGGAAAGGCGGAGACGGTTGAGAACCTGTTCTTCGGGCCAGAGCGGGTGCAGCGGGTCCGCATGGTGTGTGACGCCCATCCATCCCAGCCCTTTGCCCCGTCGCCTTTGCAGCACGAGCACGTGTTCGCCGAGCGGGCCATCTTCGACGAGTCCGATCTCGTCCTCCATGACCTCGCGCCCATCCTCCATCACGACGATGCGGCGGTCCGCTGCCGTGGCCAGAACGGTGGTGACGGGATATGGCTGTTCGTTCGTCCAGTCGGCGGGGTGGGATCGCGTTTCAAGACCCGAAACGGCGATCTCCAGCTCCTGTTCCGCGAAGGCATGCAGGACGAGACCGGGATGGATGAGGTCCCACGGATCGTTATGGGCACCGGACAGGATAACGGGCGTTCCGACATGGGTCACGGTAAACAGTCGACGCGAAAACTCGAGCGGGAGACGAACGCAGCCGTGGGAAGCCGGATAGCCCGGCAGGTTTCCGGCATGCAGAGCGATCCCATCCCATGTGAGCCGGTTCATGTTCGGCATCGGGGCACCGCCATAGGTCGACGATCTGTGGTCGGCGTCCTTTTGCAGAACCGTGAAGACACCTGTCGGCGTCTCGTGCCCGGGTTTGCCGGTGGAACAGGTCGAGACCGCGATCCGCACGCCGTTCCTGTAAACATGCACCCGCTGCTCCGGGATCGAGGCGATGACCGCCACGGCACCTTGCGGTGACCGTTCCGGATGCCAGGTGAAATCGCCCGGCAGCATGTTTTCGATATCGATCATCGCCTCATCGGCCAGGGCTATGCTCGAAATGCTCGCGGCGGCACCTGCGAGCATGGTTCGACGTGTCAGCATGGAGTTACCTCTTGGGGCTTTTTCGAGGTGATCATGACCGCGCCACCCTTGAATGTTCCGCTTCGAGCCCGGGCCGTGGATCTCGGGCCCTGGCACCGGCCGCGGCGCTCCGCGCGGCAGCGTGCGATGGCACCTTCGCGACTTGCGGTTCCCTTTGCGGCGTCCACCTCAGGCCTCCGGGTCAATGCGCGGCGCGCCGTCGATCCGCGACTGCACGGCATGCGTCCGTCTCGCCGAGGCCATCGCTGCTTCCGGTTCCACGCGTTTCGACACACCCCGCCACGGCCCCGTGGGCGCCGCACCAAACGCCGGTTTCATCAGCTGCTTCATCCTGTCCCGCCCCCTGCTGCCTCGGCTGGCTGGCTACAATCCCTGCTCACTCGATACCGAAAATGACGTCAAAAGCCTCGGGGCGGCTGCTCCCATTTGCCACTTCGACCCTGTGATCGCCCGACCGGAACAGTTGTCCGCGATATTCCTTGGACGGCCCGCCGCGATCGAGCAGCGACCCGGTCGGAGTGTACATCCGCCAGGACATGTTCGGGCCGCTTGCGGCAAGACGGAAGTAGAGGGTCTGGCCGCTGCGCGCGTTGAGCACGTAGGTCACCGATGTCCCGGCCGCGAGCTGGTCGGTCAGCTCGGTGCCGGTGCTTCCGGATGGAAACGAGACGCGCTGCATCCGCGATGCGCTGGGCAGTTGCGTCGCCTGTCCGGACTGGCCCGTCAGGAACCGGGCATTGACCCAGCCGCGTTCGCGCATGTCGGTCTGCATCTCGATCTGGCACCAGCGCGCGCTGCCCCGCGTCTCGCAGCCGAGGTTGCGGACCTGGGCACCGTTACCGAGGACACCGACAATGCGATGATTGGTGCCGGGTCCTGCGCGCACATTCAGCACATCGTTTTCGGGCACCCCGATGACCGTTTCCAGCGGGCCGGACGCGGGCGGCGGGGTCGATCCGGCGAGCGTCAGGTAACGGCCTGCCACCCAGCCGCGTTCGCGCATGTCCGTCATCATCTCGATTTGACACCAGCGGGTGTTGCCCTGCATCTGGCATCCGAGATTGCGGACGGATGTGCCGTTGGTCAGCGCGCCCACGATCGCGTTGCCGGTGCCGGGTCCGCTGCGGACGTTGAGCGTATCGCCGCCGCGCAGGCCGGTAACCTGGACGATGCTGCCCTGGCCCGGGTTCCCGCTGCCCGGCAGGTAGGCGTTCTGGACACGGCCCTCCGCGAAGAACTGGATCATGCGACGCCCATCCGGCGCGTAAGAACAGGCGAAATCCTCGAAGCGCGTTTCGAGGAAAATCCGGCCGTTGATCGCATGCGTGCCATCGACGCGCTGGCCGTTGTACTGCATGTCCGTGCGCGCGTTGAAATCGCGGAAGTAGCTCTGCCCGGTGCTCGAGCACTCGTTCAGCATGAACTCCTGCGATTGTGCGGTCGCAATGCCGCCCTGCATGCCGCCGGCAAACGCGATCACGACCAGGACCTTCCGAAGGAAGCTGAAATCACCCACGGTCGAGCCCCCTCAGTTCGCCGCCTTGCGGATCAGACGGACGATCAGGATCAAGGCGACAGCGCCGATCAGGGCCGCGATGAAGCCGCCGAACGTGCCACCGATCGAAATGCCGAGGAGCGGCAGGACATAGCCGGCGAGGATCGAGCCGCCGATCCCGGCGGCGATGTTGCCCAGCAGTCCCGACCCGTGCCCCGCGACGATGAGGCCCGCGAGCCAGCCCACGATTGCACCGATGATGATCAAGAGAAGCAGGCCGATGATGCCGCCGACAGCGGCGCCGACGGCTTGTGCCGATTCGTCTTGTGCGAAGGCCGCGCTGGCCGGAACCAGGAGCGCGGGCAAGAGATATGCAGAACGGTGAAGCATTCTTTGTTCCTTTTCGGTGGTCTGGCCGCCAGTGGCCTTGGATCGAAATCCGTCTGTGATGCCTGCGCCGAGGCTCTGTCGGCCCCGGCGCAGGTCAAGGTTTCGTCAAAGGGTGCCCTCGCTGCCCATGAACATGACGGACGGGTTTCTGCCGTCGTCCGAGACAAGGCAGCGCCAGGGCGCGCCGTTCGCCCCGACCCGCATGTAGACCGCGCTGTTGGCCTGCGAGAATTCGGAGCCCACGACCCGCACGCCGCCGGTGGTTTGCGATGCAAGCAGGTTGCGGCAGGCATTCACTGCCGCGTCGCTGGCGTCGAAGACGCCTTCGATGAATGGTGGCGCGCCGGCCGCGACGTCCATTTGTCCGCCCGATGACGTGCCCGAGGTTTCGACACAGGCCGCCAAGGACGCAAGCGCGCCTAGGCCAATGGCTATCTTCAGTGAATTCATGGTACCTTTTCCTATGGTTTCAACGACTTACCGTCTCTGATCAGCCTTGCATCGTTCAGTTGATCCCGAAGATCACGTTGTAGGACTGGGCGCTGTTGGACGTGTTGTAGACCTCGATCGTGTGATCGCCGGATTGCCAGAGCTGGGTCCGAAACTCGGTGTCGGCCCCGATTTCGTCCTGCATGACCGACCCATCGGGGTTGTAGACCACGTAGGTCATGCCCGAACCGTTGGCCGCGAGCCGGAAATAGAGATCCTGTCCGCTCCGCGCGCCCAGCACGTAACGCCGCGACCCGCCTGCCTCGAGGCTGTCGGTGAATTCCGTCCCCGTTTCCCCCCGCGGAAACTGCACCCGTTCGACGGTATGGCTGGCCATGCCGCTTTCGACCACCGGCGTCGCGCGCGCGGCGCGGACCGGGCCGCTCGCCTCGGTCAGGAAGTCGCTGGCCGCCCATCCGGAAGCATCGCCATCGGCGATGTGACACCAGGTGCGCCCCTCGCTCTGCTGGCAGCCGAGGTTTTCAACGACGGTGCCGCTCGGCAGCTTGCCCACGATCACCGCCGCGGTCGACGGCGCAGACCGCACGTTCAGACGGCCGGTCACGCTGACCTCGAAATGGTCGGGGCCGCCGGCCCCTGCCATGCTGTCGAACGGTGCGGGACCTGAGTCATGGAACAAAATGGTGCAGAAACCACCTGCGCTCCCCGGCGGTTCGAACCTGACGTGCAGGCCGCTTCCGTCTTCTTCCGTGCTGATCGGGAACGTGATGCCGCCCGCCGTGGCTTCGAAGTAATGCTGGTTGAACATGACGACGCTGGCCGGGGTCCCGTTGACCCGTACGTTCCCGGCGGGGTCAGAGCCGATGGTGATGCCCGTGGGGCATTGCGCGGTAAAGACAGGCATGTCCGCCAGGGCGCCGGTTGCGACCGACATCGCCGCACCCCAGGCGGCTGACAGGATGATCTTTCTATTCATGTCTGGACGTCCTCTTTGGGTTGAATAAATGTTGCAGCCCAGCCGGCGGGTCTGACCGGATCTGGAGTCTCGTCGCGCGGCTTTCGCGGAGGACCCCGATGATCCCTTCGCCCTGAGACTCCGGGCCGTCACCGGGGCACGCCACCCGCGCCGTTGCCACGAGACCATCGATCACGGGATCACCGCCATGCACCCGCGCGCTGCCCCGAAAGCGGCTGCAGCCGGTCGTGCCCGCGACTGCATCATCGGCTGGGACCTGCACCGAGGCGGCGGCGCGCGGCGCTGGATCGTTCGGTCGAACAGACTGCAACCCGGCGGCGTGGGCCTTTGCGGACAGCAATGCAGCGCAACCGCCGACGATGACCCCGGTGGCGCGGTACCCGGTGTCTGGGGTCGCCCTGGCCATCGTTATCCCGTCGGCCTTTGTCGGAATGCTCACTGGTCCGTAGCTCACTTTCATTGGGTGAGGCGCCGCGCGGCTTTCAGTCAGATCAGAGAATGGCTCTGGAACTATGTCTCCACTCCACATTCGCGTGCGTTGCCTTGCCACAAAAGGGCGGAAACATGCGTTTGGCGGCTTAAGTTGCCGGTCCCCCGAAAAATCGTCCGGAGCGTTGCAGACCGCCTGCGGACCCCGGCGCGAAGCTTCCGCAGCGCGGCCTCTGCGTTCTCTGCAGGGGCACGCACCGCGGCCGCCGGTTGCAGTCGTCGCGATCGGGTGGAGAGAAGCCTTTTGTGCTGGCAAACCGGCTGGCGAGGGGCCGCGTCGCCGCGCGTCCGGCAGCGCCGGAGGCGAGATCCTCCGAGGACCGGAGGCTGTCGACCCTAGCGAAGAACCTCGAAAAACTTCCGGGCTTTCTGCAAGTCGCAGTGATCGGCCTGTTCAACCGCGGAGACCTGTTCGGCGTTCGGGTCAGCGGGCGCCCCCATGCCGAGGACGTCGCTCGGGTTGTATCCGAATTCCCGCCTGAACATCTTGCTGAACGTGTGGATCGACGAGAAGCCTGTCGCCTCCGCGACCGCGCCGACCCGCCCCCAACCGGGTTTCTCGCTGATCAACAGCCGGAATGCGGCATTGAGCCTGCGTTGATAGATGAAGCGGGCCAGGCCGCCATAGTCTTCGAAATCGCGATACAGCGTTGCCCGGGAACACCCGGATTTCGCAACAATTCGTGCGACGTCCAGCTCGGGATCGGCCATCGCGTTTTCGACCCACTCGCCAATGGCCTGTCGCCGGGCCTCTTGCATGCTGCGGTCGGTGGAGCACCGAACCGATCCCTCGAGAATGATCCGGAGCCTGTGGATCAGATCGTCCAGGCCGGCCGGTCCCTGCGGGGCGCCGTTATCCGTACCGACCGCGACGCTGCGTATCAGCGCCGTGCTGAGAATGCGTCCCTCCAGGCTGTCACCCGAGAAATCCAGGCAGGGTCCGCAGCGTTCGGGATCGAATCCGATCTCGGCATGGGACACGAATAGGTTGATTTGGTGATTTGCCTTGGAGATTTCCGCGATGGGTCGGGATTGGTCGATCAGGTAAACCGAGCCGGGCAGCAGGGTATAGGTTTCATTTCCGGCAATGACGCGGCTGCCTCCGGAAAAGTAGTAGCGCAGCTTGAGGTAAGCCTGTTTGTCGTTGGCCACGTGCGCGGGTTCGCGGAACTTGACGTTATCTGTGCATTTGAAATCCGACAGGATACAGCCGTCGCCTGCCCACATTCTGGAGATCATCCGGAATTTCCGGGCGGGCTTCGGTGGCACGCCGAGCCGATACGTTCCGCGGGTCGCTTCGCGCCAGAAATCGAAGGACGCCTCGTTGCCGAGATCCATTGTCGAGATCAAGGCCGGTTCGCTCTGGTTCACGTCTGGCACGGATTCGAAGCTCCACTGGCGTGTTGCGATCATTCTAGGCAAGAAACCGGTCCCGGGGAAGAACAGGACTTTGTCGGGCGCGCGCAACCCGCGATGCGGGCCGTGCGGGCCGGTCACGCGGCGCTGCCGGGGTCCTGATCGCGGGCCTCACACCCGTGGCGCCGAACCGAACCCCGAAAAAACCGCGATCCCGGCGCCGCACCTGTTCATGTTGAGACGTAGGAACAAAGATTCCCTATCCCAAAGTTGGTAAAATCGGTTTCAAGTGACAATCGTCGTTACGCCGACCGCAGGCCCCGTGACCATGCGCGGCCGGCGTGGCCATCACCTCGAAGGAGGGGCCTTTGGAAGGATCACGGATCCGGGAACTGCGTCGGCGGCTGGGTGTTACCCAGCAGGAACTTGCATGCAGGATCGACGTGGACCAAGGCACGGTGAGCCGCTGGGAGCGCGGTGTCGAGCGCCCGCGCCCTGCCAGGATGGCGAAGCTTCATACGCTTCTGTTGCGCGACGAGGAACGACGCCAGGTCAAGAAAAGCATCGCCGTCGTTCGTCATGATTTTCTGCCGGCGACCCTGCTGGACGAGAACTTGCGCCTGATCGAGGCCTCTGCATCCGCGGAAAGACTGTTTCGAGATCGCGGCCAGAAGCTGTCGCAACTCATGGGGGTCAGCTTCGAAAGCTACGCCGATCGCATGGGGGTCCCGACCCTGATGGCGCATGTGCGCGAGTCGGGCTTGCTGCGCGGGGACGCGCTGTTCTTCCGATTTGTCGTGAATGCCTATGGAAAGGGCAATGCGACCGTGTGGGAACCTGTGTTCGAGGACGGCCGATTGGTCTGCGTTCTCAATTATGTCGCCGCGATGTTTTCGTTTCCGGCCAATGACGAATTCACGATTGAGCTGGTCGATTTCGTGCCGGGCGAGGATCCCTCGGAGGTGACCCAGCTGCATCGTGGGCCCCGTATGGCGACATTTGAAAACAGGCCGCACTGGATGTGAATTTCGAAAAGCATTTCCGAATAGGCGCGGGAATGAACGAAGAAACGCATTTTTCCGCTCTCCACTGTTTGTTTGAAAGGCGGCAGTCTGTTTTTTGCCGCGGTCGCCGCCGTCGCGCAGGATGAACCGGCAGACGCGACCGGCGCGGCCGCGGTCTCGGGCATCCCGCAACGTCATGCAGGGGGCATCACCAAGATGAGACAGATTCTATTCTCGGCCTTGTCCGCTCTGCTCGCGACCATGTCGCTCGCGGGGGGCGTTCATGCCAGCGCAGAGTTCTTGCGGCTCGGCAAGCCATGGAAAGCCCCGGATGGTTTCCAGGCGGTCTGTGCCAAGCACCCGGTCATCTGCACCCGGACCCCGAAACCGCATGCCCTTACCGAGGCTGACTGGCAAAAGGTCAAGGAGATTAACACCAGGGTCAACAAGACCATCCGGCAGGTCTCCGACCAACGCCAATATCACGTCAGTGAAAAATGGGCGCTGCCCACCCACGCCATGGGTGATTGCGAGGACATAGCCCTTCTGAAGAAGAAGGAGCTGATCGAGCATGGGATTTCGTCCGAGCATCTTCTCATGGCCGTGGTGCTCGACACCCATGACGAGGGTCACGCGGTTCTGGTTGTCCGCACACATGCGGGGGACTTCGTGCTCGACAACCTTACGAACAAGATTCAGCTCTGGAATCAAACCCACTACTTCTTCCTGGAGGTGGAAGATCCCGAGGATCCGAAACGCTGGGACATGGTGCTGCAGCGCGCGGGCTGAACCAGGCTTCGCGGCCGTGCCCCGGTCACGCCCCGCGCGGCACGTCGTCATTTTGGGTCAAACGCATATTAACGCCCTCCCATCCCGTGCGGGGATGCCATCAAATGCGGGGGAGCAGCGCTGCATTTCATGACCAGAAGGTCATGCCGCGGCGACAGGATTGGGGTTTGGAACAGGCGCACCCGATGATGCGAAGGAACTCATCCGGACGGTGGGTGGCGGTGATCCTTCCGATGGTCTTTGCCATCGCGACGTTCGGCATGCAGCCGGCTGCCGCGCAGAACGGCGATCCGGTCACGGCGGTGCTTACCGAGGCGCGGGCGTTATGCGAGGGGTTCGAGAACGGGGACTTCGCCGCGAACGATGCCGTCATCGACGTCGACCTCACCGGCGACGGCGAGATGGACCGGCTCGTCGACTCGCGCGCCTTCACCTGTTCGTCCGCCGCTTCGATGTATTGCGGGACCGGTGGCTGCGGGCTCCATGCCGTCGTCGGGGACAGGACATGGACCTTCCAGGCCGAAGGCTGGCGCATGATCGACTGGGACGGGCGACCGATCCTGCTGGTCGCCCGCGATGGCGGATGGTGCGGCGGCGCGGGCGCACAGATTTGTTTCGAAGCCGTTGTCTGGAGCTTTGGCGAGATGCTGACCGTAATGCCGGACTACGACTAGTGGCGGGCGTCGAACCACCGTCCTGGCCCTCTCGGCTTATGGGGTGCCTTGTCGCTGGCATGTCGCAGACTGCGGTGGCGTGACGGTCTTCGGTGAGGTGGCGGGTTGATATGGGTGTTGGCCGAGGCAGGGAACGGGCCGTGGTGATCAAGATTTGCCGGATCCTTACACTGGGCTTTGGCGTGGCCTATCTGCTGGCGCTGGGGCTCTTCCTGATCGGCAACTACGGACTCTTCGGCCAGGCGCGCGACCCGCTCGCCGGCCTGTTCCTGATGCCCCTGGGCCTGCCGTGGAACAGGTTCATCGACTGGGTCCCGGAGGGGCTGCTGCCATGGGTGGCGGCCGCCATGCCGGGTCTGAACCTCGCCATCCTCGCGCTGATCTGCTGGCGCCGCGGGGGCGCGGGCCGGCCGGGCCGCGACCGAGGTTCTTCTGGAAACGCGTGAAAGAAAGGTAAGAACGCATGGGAAAGCTTGTTATCGGATTGCTCGGCCTCGTGGTCGGTCTTGTGGGCGGCGCGATTTTCGGCGGGGCGCTGATCGGCGGCGCGGCCACGGGGGTCGGCATTGCCACCGGCCTCAGCGCCGGTATCTGCTCGACCGTTCAAGCCGCGCAGGAAGAGGGGCTGTTGACCGCCGAGCAGGTCGATCAGGTTCTGCTTCGGGCCGCTCAGGACATGGGGGGCAGCGAGGTCGTGGCCGACGGGTCGGAGATGGTCGGCAGTGCCGCCGAATGTGATGCCGTGATGCAAAGGCTCCGATCCGAAGCCGGCGAGTGATCCAGAGATGGGCGCGGTGGCAGACAGCCCGGACGCGGCCCCGCCGCTGCACCCCGTGCAGCCGGCATGCGTCGGCGTGGAAAACGCAGTGACCTCATCGCACCGCATCATCGAACTGGACATCGCCCGCGCGCTGGCGCTCTGCGGGATGATCCTCTTTCACCTGGTCTGGGACTTGGAGTTCTTCGGTCATTTGCCGGCAGGCACCGTGTCGAGCGGTATATGGCCGGTCTTCGCCAAGGTGGTGGCGGGAAGCTTCCTGTTCATCGCCGGCGTGAGCCTCGCCCTGGCCCACGCGGAAGAGATCCGCTGGCGCGCGGCTCTCCGCCGCCTTTCCGTGATCGCTCTGGCTGCCGCGGCGGTCAGCGTGGCTACCTGGATCGCGATACCGGACGCCTTCGTCTTTTTCGGGATCCTGCATTCGATCGCGGTCGCGAGCCTTGTCAGCATGGCGTTCCTGCGCATACCCGTCATGCTGACACTGGTCGCGGCCGCGATCGTCTTAGCCTTGCCGATGATTTACAGCTCGCCTGTGTTCGACGCGCCGTGGCTGGTCTGGACCGGCCTCGCGGAGCGCACGCCGCGCAGTGTCGATTTCGAACCTCTCTTTCCGTGGTTGGGGCCGTGTCTCCTGGGCGTGGCCTTCGCCCGGCTGGCCGGGCGGGCCGGTCTCTGGCGCGCCCTGCGCCGGCCCGGCCCGGCCCGCCCTCTCGCGCGCCGGGCCGCCTGGTTCGGCCGGCACAGCCTGGCGATCTACCTCGTGCATCAGCCGATCCTGATCGGACTGCTCTGGGGTGTCGCCCAATTCGCATAGGGGGCCGTTGCCGCCCCATGACCGGAGAAGAAAGATGAAACTGCCGCTCGCCATCCTGTTCTGCCTCGCCGCGTTCGGTCCGGCCGCCGCGGCGGATTTCAAGGCCCGCTCCGGTGGACCGTCGGAAAGCGCCATGCTGGCGAGAACCATGGACGGGGCACCGGACGGGCTCGCCTTTTTCCGCCCGGTGCTGAGCGGCGTACTGTACCGCGCGGGTTTCAAGGGTGGCGACGACGCGCGCACGGGACTGAGTTCCGCCCAGCGCCAGAGCCTTTGCGAGATGGGGTTCTCGCAAGCCTTCTACGCGGATTTCGGCAAGAACACCGATTACGGAACGACCCGGTGCGGCAGCCAGGCGCTGGGCTACGACGCCGCGCGCTCGTCGCGTCCGGCACCCGTGATGGAGGCCATCCATTCGGCCATCACCACCCCGGACAGCGGCCCCGTTCTGGTACATTGCATGTGGGGCGTCCACGCGTCGGGGGCCTTGTCGGCGATGGCGCTGGTGCAGTTCTGCGACTGGTCCGAGGCGCGGGCCAAGGCCTACTGGCAGGACGCCCGCAACGGCGCCCCCTGCGGCGGCGGCTGCGACGCCTGGATCGACCGCAAGTTCGAGCGTTTCACGAAGGATCCGGCCCTGGTGATTTCCGAGGCCGACAAGGCGGCGATCTGCCCGCAATGAAAGGAAGCCCCATGATCTCACGAGTTGCACTCCTGTTCGCGGCAGTCGCGCTGACCGCCCCGGGCGCCCGCGCGTCGGACGCGGTGCGCGGATCGGAGACGACCTTCACCAGTCCGAACGGCGTGGTCGAACGCTGCGTGCGCATCGCCGCGATCCCGGAAGGTGCCTACGACAAGGGCGATGTCGAGGACGAAAAGGCCTACTGTGCCATCGACTTCTACGCGCCGGACGTCGCGGTCTGCCCCAAGACCTGGAGCACGAGCCCCGGCATGATGGTCTACGACATCAGCACGGGGCCCTATGCCCGGGATCGTGCCGCATTCGAGCGGAACGCCTGCAAGGAAGGCAAGTCCGCCAAGGACCTCGCCGAGGATGATCTCGCCAAGTTCAAGGTCACGATGAACGCGAAGGGAACCAGCGGAACCTTCGCGCCGTCCTCGCTGCTCTACTACCATTTCTCGCGGTATTTCGACATGACGGTGAAGGTGCCGGTGGCGGTCTGGCGGTCGATGGACGTCGGGATGCACGCAAGCGAGGTGGCCCGCCCCGGGCTGGCGATCTCGGGGCGGACCGGCCGCATGAACCACGCGGGCTGGCGCCATCTCGTCGATGCGGAGCGCAACCCGGCCTCCTATTCCCCGACGGATGACATATTCACCGCGGATCGCACCCAGATCTACGGGGTGCTGCTGTCCAGCCCGGGCCACCGCTACGGGTCCGAGGTCAATGGCACCCGGCGCTCGGGCTGGGGCAAGGGGCAGAACTACGATTTCCAGGAAACGCCGGCCTTCCTCGCGTTGCGCGCGTCGCTGCCGCTCGACCAGGCGATCGCCCACGGGCTGCGCGAAGCCCGCAAGGACAGCCAGATCAACCGGGATCTCGGCGGTGACGTGCCGCCGGTGCAAATGGCCTACTGGATGCGGGAAGTGTCGGAGATCGTGCTGCTGGATTACATTTTCAGCCAGCAAGATCGCATCGGGAACATCGATTTCACCCCCTACTACTACTGGCTGGAAGGCGGTGACGCGAAGCACAAGAAAGCCAAGCATCACGAGCCCGGCGACGGCGACGTGCCGCCGGGCGCCATCCTGATCAGGCGCACCAACCTCAACGACAATGACGCGGGCGGGCGTGTCCAATACGCCAATTTCGCGAAATCCACCGAGATGCTGGAAAAGCTCCGCCATTTCGACGCGGACGTGTATCGCAAGCTCATGGCGCTCGACGCGGATCTTCAGGCGCAGGGCCCGATCTACCAGTGGACGGCGACGAGCGTCGGGCTCGACGCGGGGCAGGTGTCCCAGGTCGTGAAGAACACCGCGCTTGCCGCCGGCATCCTGCGCGAGAGTTGCCGGCGGGGCGACCTGATCTTCGATCTCAATCCAAAACGCTTCTTCGAAACCGGCAGCGTGCAGCCCGAGAAAGTGGCCTGCGATGATGCTTAGGAGTCTGCTTGCCGCCCTGTTCACCTTGGCCGCCGGGTCCGCCCCGGCGGAGCCGCTGAGGGTGGTGGTGATATCGGATCTCAACGGATCCTACGGGTCGGTCGATTATGCCCCGCGCGTGGGGCGGGCGGTCTCGGCGATCGTCGCGCTTGCCCCGGATCTGGTGATCTCGACGGGGGACATGGTGGCCGGTCAGCGCCGCCCGCATCTGCCGGAAAAGACCATCCGCGCGATGTGGGACGCCTTTCACGCCGAGGTCTCCGATCCACTGGCCGCAGCGGGAATCCCCCTGGTCGTCACGCCGGGCAACCACGACGCCTCGGCCTATCCCGGGTTCGCCCACGAGCGCCGCATCTTCGCGGAAGAGTGGACGGCGCGCCGGCCAAATCTGGACTTTACCGGCGCCGGCGACTGGCCGTTTCACTATGCCTTCGACCTTGGCGCGGCCCGGTTCGCGTCGCTCGATGCGACGACCGTCGGGGCGCTGGACAGCGCACAGCAGGACTGGCTGGCAACATCCATGGACGGGGCCGGACCGGCGCGGATCGTCTTCAGTCACCTGCCGATCTGGCCCTTTACCGAGGGGCGCGAGACCGACGTGATCGGTGATCCGGCACTCCAGGACCAGTTCGCAGCCCTCGAGATCGACATCCATCTCTCCGGCCATCACCATGGCTTCTACCCGGGCGTGATCGACGGGCTTGGCGTGATCTCGCAGGCCTGTCTCGGATCCGGCGCGCGCCGCCTTCTGGGCGACGACCGGAGGAGCCCGGCCGCGATTACCGTCCTCGATATCTCGGCGGATGGCGAGATCGCGGTTTCCGCGCGGACCGGCCCCCGCTTCGCGGACCCGCTGGACCTGAGGGCGCTGCCGGAACGGCTCCGGACATCCGGCCCGGTCATCGAAAGACTGGACATCGCGCCCCTGCCCGATGCCCACTGGCGGCGGGCAGACGGGAACTAGGCGACCGAGGGAAAGGATACGCGATGCGCTGGACGAGGCTTGATCGAGGCTTCCGCGCCCTGCCGGTCCTGGCGGGCGCGCTCGCGTTCGGCTGGGGCTCAGCCGCGCTGGCGCAGACGTCCGACGGCTCCCTCATCATCCCCGGTGGGATCGACGTGCGCGGCCGCGGATGGAGCCAGATCGCGAACATCGACGAGATGCTGGATTTCGGGGTTGCCCTGATCGAGACGGCGGTGCTGGCCGCTGTCCTGGCCTTCCACCCGGTCAACATCGGGTTCCGGGCGCAACCCGACGCCGTCGAGTTGCGCAAGGGCATGTTCATCTTCGCGCTGATCGGCATGCTGACGGGCTTCCTCGTGGTCCATCACGGATACCTCATCGGCTTCGTGATCTTCGGAATCGGCGGTCTGTTCCGGTTCCGGATGGAGTCGAGCTCCATTTCCGATACGGGGCAGTTGGTCCTGGTCTCGCTCGTCGGGCTCGCCGCCGGGTTGGATCTGCCCGTGATGGCCCTGATCGCGACGCTGGCGGCCTGGATCGTGATCTACACGGTCGGAACATCAAGACGCCTGGTCCTGGAGGTGAAGTTCGCGGGCAAGACCGTCGACCCCGACGCGATGCAGCGCCTGCAGGCGCATCTGGTGGACAAGGGCTTTACCGTCGTGTCGGTTTCGAAAGCGAAGTTCAAGCCGACCGTGAATCTTGTTCTGTCGCGCCGGGGCGCGCAGGCGCAGGATCTTCTCGTGCGCGAGATGTCGGGGCTTCATGCCCTGCCGGACAGTGACATTGCGGACTGGCATATCGACTAGCATGCGAATGCTGAGCCGGATGATTGGCGCTTTCGCCGGATTGGTTGGCGCGACCTTGACGCTCTGGCCCTTGCCCGGCCGGACCGATGCGGGCCGCGCGGACCCACCGCGCCAGCTGACATATATCGGCAGCTATCCGTTCCACCAGGGCAAGGCCGGGCTCAAGGAGCCGTCCGGGCTGACGCTTGATCCCGTGTCCGGCGGTTTCCTGACCGTCAGTGACGATTCCCGGCATGTCTTCCGCACGGATGACGCGGGGAAGGTAACCGGGGTCCTCCCCAAGATCGACGGGTTGTCCGACCCGGAAGGCATCGCGCTCGCGCCCGGGACGGGACGCCGGCTGATCCTCGCGGAAGAGGACGCCGCCATCTTCGCGGTGGATGCCGCGCCGCCATACACGGTACAGCGCCGCGCCCTGCTCGAAATCCCGGGCTCGGACATGCTGCGTGATGCGCTGGGGGGAGATCCCGGCAGGCTGGGCCCCGAGGGCATCACGGTCGATCCCGTGACCGGGACCGTCTGGGTGGTCAACGAACGCGCGCCGCGGCTGCTCGTCGAACTGTCACCGGGCCTGGACGAGATACGCGCGGTCACGGCTTTGACATCGGAACTCGGTTTCGTGTCGCGCGATGTCGCCGATGCCCGGCTCGATGTCTCGGGGCTGGCGCATGACCGCCGGCGCGGCGGCATCTGGATGTCCAGCGATACCGGGAAGTGCCTGTTCTTCTGGCCGCGACGCGGCGGGCCCGCGCATCGGTTCGATCTGCTCTGGCAAGACGGCGAAGACATCCGTCGGATCGACAACGCCGAGGGTGTGACATTGAACGCGGCGGGCGACCGGCTTTTCGTCGTCAGCGACGATGGAAAGGACTCGCGTTTCTTCGTCTACGGCATCGATTGAGGCAGCCGACTGGGTGATCTGGACGTCCCGGCAAAAGCCGGGAATTCGGTGCCATCGTCGCGCGGACGGCCCGTCCAATAACGAGGCCGCGCAGAATTGGGCTGCCGCGCATTTTCCCTGGACATGGGGCGCCAATACCCGGAAACCGCATATTTTCGCCCTCCTCCTGAATTGCCGAATATGTGTTACTCCAAGGTCTTCGGCCCTGGCTGATCGATGGTTTTCCGGGCCGTGACAGGATCAGCGCCCGATTTATTGCGAGGACCGATTTCAGAATGCTCACCCGCTCGATTTCCGCCGCGGCACTGGCTATTTCGGTTTTGGGCCCGGGTTCCTTTTCCGCCACGGCGCAGGAACCCGTCGCGATCACTCTTGAGGGGTACCGCTTCGAGGGCGTGACGCTTTACGACGAGGCTGCGCTGCTGTCGTTTGCAACCGGATCGTTGATCGCCAGCGGGGCGAGCGTGACGCCCCGCGGGGTTGCCGACATCGTGGAGCAAGTCTACCGCGAGGATGGCTATTTCCTGGCGGAGGTCACGGCGCGGCCGGCACCGGGCGGCGGCGTCCGGCTCTCGGTCTATGAGGGGCGTATCGGTGAAATCTCGATAGAAGGCGCGGAACCACGGATGGCGGCGGCCGTGCGCCGCTACATCGCGCCGCTTGCCCGCGAACCCGTTGCGCGGCTCGACACGTTCGAACGCGCGCTCATGCTGTCCGACGATCTCTCCGGCGCTGGTGTCGAGGCAGAGATCGACTATCCGGCACCGGACGCGGATGCGCGCCTGCGCCTCGTGGTGACCGAGACCGCCTCGCAGTCCGGCAGCCTGAGTGTCGATCACTCTCCCCGTCGTATCGGAAAGACGCTCGATCTGCATCTGAGCCAGGAGTTCTACTCTTCGGCGGTCGCGGGTGACTTCCTCGGGCTCGATGCCTTTGCGAATTCCGATTTCGAGCTCGAAGACGATTTCACGCTTTTCGGATCGTTGCGGTATCGCGCCCCTGTCGGCGCCGGCGGGGCCTATGCAGAGGGATACGCGAGCAACCTGACCGCGCGGCGCGGGGCCTCCGGCAGCTTTGCCGAGACCGAGATCGACGGCGAAACCTACGCGCTGGCGTTCGGGTATCCCTTCATCCGCAACATTCATGGCTATGGCTACGGCATCCTGGACATACGCCGCTCCTCCAGCGTCTCGCGCGTGCCGGGCGAGGAAATCGAAAGCGCCGTGGACGTCGTCGGCGCAACCTATGTCCATGGGCATTCCTTTGACCGCGGCGGCTCTCTCGAGGCGGCGGTGAACCTGTCTTTCGGCCAGCACCGGGCGCTGACGCCCGGCATCGATGACGGTGACGCGGACTTCTGGCATCTGCGGGCGGGTATCGGCTACGAGGCGCCCCTGGACCGCTGGGTCGAGAATGCAGCCCTTCGCGCCGAGCTTATCGCTCAATACACGACCAGCCGCCTGCCGGGGGTCGAGGAGTTCTATCTCGGCTCGGCGGACAGCCTCAGGGGCTACAGGTTCGACGAGGCTGACGGCGACAGCGGCCTGGGCGGATCCGTCGAGGTTTCGCAGACGATTTACCCCGCGTCGGGAGGCATCGATCGGCTTACCCCCTACGGCTTCGTCGATTTCGGGTACATCGAGAACAATGATCCGGGCGCTTTCGAACAGGACAGCACGTCTCTCGCCTCGGTCGGATTGGGGCTCGAGGCCGTTTTCGGCCGCGTCAACGAGGTCGACATGTATGTTGGCGTGCCCCTTGCCGATGGGCCTGTCACCGCTGCCGGGGACCCGGCCGTCTACCTGAGATACACACGTTCATGGTGATCGATATGACAAGAAAACTTGCAGGGTCCCTGCTCTCGGCCGCGTGTCTCGCTGCCTTCTTGCCGGCCGCACCCCTCGAGGCCGGGAACAACGGTCATTCGCGTGGCAGTCATGGTCATACCCATGGATCCTGCAATGGGCATGGAAACAGCGGCAACTGCCCGGCCAGCAGCCCTGCAAACCCGCGGCAACGGCCCGTGCCGGCGGCCACCCAGCAAGCGACGCCCAACCCGCCGCAATCCAATCAGAAGATACCTCAGGCCGCGACCAGGCCGACCTTGCCTCAGGTCGCGTTCGGCGTGCGCGCGACCCCGACCCCCACCCCCACCGCAACCCCGCAGCGGGTGCCCCGGCAGGTGCCTTCGGCGACGCCAGGGGCGACGCCGACCTCTGCCCCGGCGCGGGCGCAGGGGCCGGCGATCCCGGGCCAGACCCTGCTTCCGGTGACGCCGCAAGCCCCGACGCCCACCCCGATAGCGACCCCGCCGATGGTCCCCCGGCGGGTGCCTCCGGCCACGCCCGTGGCGACGCCGATCCTGGCCCCGGCGGGGCCGCAGGGGCCGGCGGTCCCGGGTCAGACCCTGCTTCTGGTGACGCCGCAGGCCCCAACGCCCACCCCGATGGCGACCCCGCCGATGGTCCCCCGGCGGGTGCCTCCGGCCACGCCCGTGCCGACGCCGATCCTGGCCCCGGCGGGGCCGCAGGGGCCGGCGATCCCGGGTCAGACCCTGCTTCTGGTGACGCCGCAAGCCCCGACCCCCACTCCCATCGCGACCCCGCCGATGGTGCCCCGGCAGGTGCCTTCGGCCACGCCCGGGGCGACGCCGCCGATGGTGCCCCAAGTCGCATATCCGGCTGGTGGCGCGGGCGTGATCGTTCCAGTGCCCGGTCAAATGCCGGCAAATGCAGGAACCGGGGCCAATACCGGCGCGCCCCAGGCGCAAACTCTGACACCGAGCCATGCGATCGTCGTGCCGCGTCCCAAGCCGCGTTCCGGGAAAACGATCCCGTCCCGGAAGACGCGCCCGGCCCAGCTTACAGCGACGGCCTCCAGCGGCACCCCGCCCGTCGGGCGACAGCTTGTAACGGCGCGTCCGGGGCGGCAGCCGCTGCACGCCCCGGCCCGTTTCGACGAACGGACGGCACCGGCCGGGTGGGAATGCGTGGCCAGCGGTTTCGGACGTCGACAGGCGGCCGGCGCCGGTAACGCGGGCCATAACGGATCGCTCGCGCATATCGGAATGGTAGACGCCATGGCCCGCGATATCCCGGCGCGTCATCCCCGGGCCGGCCATTGCCTGCTGTCGGTGAAACGCCGCGGGCAATAGCGCCGATCGCGGGGTGGAAATAATGCGCGCCGAGTCAAAAACGTTGCCAAGGCCCGTTTCGGACGGCACCATCCGGGACAGGAATGTGCGGTGAAAAGCTGACTGGCCGCACGCGTTGAAAGAGCGCGGAACGGACGGTGGTCTTTTTCCAAGCTTTTCTATTCGGGCCCGGAATATGGAGACATTCCATGCGCAAGTTGTCCCGTCACTCAGCTGTGTTGCTGCTGGCCGTCACATTGCAGTTGTTGGTGATATCCCCGGCATCCGCGATGGAAGATACGTTTTCCTTTCTGACGACCGAAGAAGTGGCGACCCGGAATGCGCATATCTCGGAATCCGGGGAATTGGATTTCACGACGTTGATGCAAGAAGACTCGATTTCGCTCAAAAGGAATGACGGCCCGACGATCGCGGTGAATTCCCCGGTCGGGTTCGAGTTGAAGTCGCCGATCGATTTTGACGTCGCCCTGCAGCCGCGCGGAGAGGCGGGCGTGGACATGGGCTCGCTCAAGATTGAATACAAACTCGGCCCGATCTGGACCAACGTCACGCGCCGGCTGACCCGCGAAGCCAGGATCATCGGCAACCGGCTCATCGCGAAGAATGCAGACCTGCCAGCCGGCAATCACGCTCTTCGGGTGACCGTTGCGGACGCGGCGCAGGGCACGACCACCGCCATCGTGACCTTCACGGTCGTCGAATGATCCGGACGCATTGCGACGATGGCACGGCTACGGTCTGACCGCCCATGAACGCGTCCGAAGTCGCCGCGGTGGTGGCCGCTCTTCTCTCCGGCGAGCCGGACCCCGATGCCTTTTTCCACATCAAGGCCGGCGGGGCGGACATTCGCTACGAGGTCGTGGTCGACCCTTGTCCGCGCCCGCTTCCCGCCTTCGAGGTCGAGGGCAAAACGGTGATCTGCGGGCGGACCAAGGTGCCGCGCGACCACGAGCTGCCACAGGGCAAGACGCTGGACCTGGCCTTCGCGGTGCTGCGCGCGCGGACCCTCTCGCCCGCGCCCGATCCTCTGGTCTACCTGCATGGCGGCCCCGGGGCAGGCGCGCTGGACGACCTGGCGGGTGAAATCCTGCCGCTCTTTTCCGGCTTCCGCGAGCATCGGGACGTGGTGCTCTTCGATCAGAGGGCGGCCGGGCGATCCGCCGAGGTGGTGACCTGCTCGCGCAACGCGGCGGAGCGGATGGCGGATTTCGTCGACCCGACCATTACCGGCCGCGGGATAGGGCTGGAGTTCCTGGCCGACTGCCTGGCAGAGATCCGGGAGAACGGCGTCGATCTCACGCTCTTCAATACAACCCAGAGTGCCCGGGACGTGCGCGCGATCGTCTCCACCCTCGGATACAGCGACTACAATATCTACGGCATCTCCTACGGCACGCAACTTGCGCTCGAGATCATGCGCACCGCGCCGGTCGGCTTGCGGAGCGTCGTTCTCGACAGCGTGTTGCCACCGCATGTTCCGGGCTACCAGCGCAATGTCGAACCACTGGCCGAAGCGACGCAGGCGGTGCTCGATCTCTGTGCGGGCGACGGCGCGTGCCGCGCGGCCTACCCGGATCTCGAGGCGCTTCTGCACCGCGTGGCCGGCAAGCTCGCGGCGGACCCCATTCCATCGGCGCGGGGGCGCCCGCCGATCACGATCGATACGCTCCTCGATCTTTTCGAGGGGCGGAACGACCGCAGCTACTGGCCAGAGGCGACGGCCCATATTCCGATCATCCTGACCGAATGGGACCTGGGCATCACCGACACCTGGGACATGTTGAGCGCGGGCGGAACCGTGCCACGGACATTTTCTGACGGGGCGCTTGGCGCCCATCGCGATCAGATCACGCCCGAGCAGGCGGCGCTGGCACGTGCCGCGCTCGGCATGGCGGAGATCGGCGAACGGGATCGTGCCGCCCTCGCCGATGTCCTGCAGGATCTGGAGATGTCGCTTGATCGCGTGGCCGCCGGGCGATCCGACCTTGTGCATCTGCTTGACCGGCAGATCACCGGGAACCTCGCCCTGAGATCACAGCCCGAGGCGGCAATGCGCCTGCTGTCCGCCTATGCCGGCCTCGCCACGGCCGACCCGTCGAAAGGGACGCTCCGCAGGTTCGCGGAAACACATCTCACGGCGCGCAGCCGGATCCGGGCGCTGGAGATCGTCGACCTGATGACGCCACGGGAGGTGCGGGGCTTCTACGGCGACCTCCGGTCGAAGGTGGACGGGCTGGTGCACCCGGTGCTTCGGACGCTCGATCATGCCCTCGTCGCCTGCCAGGAACACGTGCCCTTCAACAGCCGCGAAGGCATGGCCGCATTCAATGCCGGCCTGCGCTTCGATTTCCTGCGGCGCTCTTCGCTCGCATCCGATCGCCTGTTCGATCTGTGCGACCTGGTGCCGCCCGCGCCGCGCGCCGGCTACCATGCGCCGGTCCGCAGCGATATTCCGACCCTCGTGCTTGTCGGCCTGAACGACACCCAAACCGCGCCGTCCTGGGGCGTCGACGCTGCAGGATACCTCTCGGGCGCAAGGTTGATCCGGTTCCCGGATGTCGGTCACGGCGTGATCGGCTTTTCCGATTGCGCCCGGGATATCGGGGTCGCCTTCGTCTCGGCGCCCGAAAGCGAGATCGCCACGGGCTGCGTCAGTCGCCACATGCCACAATTCGTTTTGCCCTGACCGATCGCAGCGCGATGCCCGATACCGCGTCAGGGGGCGCGGCGTGCCGCGATAGGCACGCCGCCTCTGGGACTTATCGCGGCCCCGGGGCAGGCCCGGGGCCGATGCCCGTGATCAGGCGATGTCGAAGCGGTCGGCGTTCATCACCTTGGTCCAGGCCGCAACGAAGTCATCGACGAACTTCTCTTCCGAATCGTCCTGGGCGTAGAGCTCGGCATAGGCCCGCAGGATGGAGTTCGACCCGAAGACCAGGTCGATGCGGGTGGCCGTCCACTTGGTGTCGCCGGACTTTCGGTCGCGCACCTCGTAGATGCCGTTGCCCGCGGGTTCCCAGCTGTAGGCCATGTCGGTCAGGTTGACGAAGAAGTCGTTCGTCAGCGCGCCCTCGCGATCGGTGAAGACCCCGTGGCTGGTGCCGCCGTGGTTGGTGCCGAGCACGCGCATGCCGCCGACGAGGGCGGTCATCTCGGGCGCGGTCAGCCCCATGAGCTGGGTCCGGTCGAGCATCAGCTCCTCGGCGCTCACGGCGTAGTCCTTCTTGAGCCAGTTGCGGTAGCCGTCCGCGATCGGCTCCAGCGGCTCGAAGGACTCGGCGTCGGTCATCTCGTCGGTGGCGTCGCCACGTCCCGGCGCGAAGGGCACGGTGATGTCGTGTCCCGCGGCCTTGGCGGCTTTCTCGATGCCGACATTGCCGGCCAGCACGATCACGTCGGCGATGCTGGCACCGGTCTCGGCCGCGATCGGCTCGAGCACGGAGAGAACCTTCTGCAGGCGGTCGGGCTCGTTGCCCTCCCAGTCCTTCTGCGGGGCGAGCCGGATGCGCGCACCGTTCGCACCGCCGCGCATGTCAGAGCCGCGGAAGGTCCGCGCGCTGTCCCAGGCGGTGGCGACCATCTCGGCGACCGACAGGCCGCTATCGGCGATCCTGGCCTTGACCGCCTCGACGTCGTAGTCGGTCGCGCCCGCGGGCACCGGATCCTGCCAGATCAGGTCCTCCTCGGGCACTTCCGGACCGAAATAGCGTGCCTTGGGCCCCATGTCGCGATGGGTCAGCTTGAACCAGGCGCGGGCGAAGGCGTCGTCCAGCTGCTCGGGGTTGTTGTAGAACCGCTCGGAGATCTTGCGGTAGTCCGGATCCATCTTCATTGCCATGTCGGCGTCGGTCATGATCGGCTTGACCTTGATCGAGGGATCCTCGACGTCGACCGGCATGTCCTCTTCCTTGATGTCGACGGGTTCCCACTGCCAGGCGCCGGCGGGGCTCTTTTTCAGCTCCCACTCGTAGTTCAGCAGAAGGTGGAAGTAGCCGTTGTCCCACTTGGTCGGATTGGTGGTCCAGGCGCCCTCGATGCCGCTGGTCACGGTGTCGCGGCCCACGCCGCGGGTGACGTGGTTGTTCCAGCCAAGACCCTGTTCGTGGACGTCGGCGGCTTCCGGGTCCGGGCCGAGATTGGCCGCGTCGCCGTTGCCGTGGGTCTTGCCGACGGTGTGGCCGCCGGCGGTCAGCGCGACGGTTTCCTCGTCGTTCATGGCCATCCGGGCGAAGGTCTCGCGCACCTGGCCGGCAGTCTTCAGGGGATCGGGGGTGCCGTTCACGCCCTCGGGGTTCACGTAGATCAGACCCATCTGCACGGCGGCCAGCGGGTTTTCCATCGTCGACGGGTTCGCGACGTCGTCATAGCGGCTGTCGGACGGCGCCAGCCATTCCTTCTCGGCGCCCCAGTAGGTGTCTTTCTCGGGGTGCCAGATATCCGCGCGGCCGAAGGAGAAGCCGAAGGTTTTGAACCCCATCGACTCGTAGGCGATGTTGCCGGCGAGGATGAACAGGTCGGCCCAGCTGACCTTGTTGCCGTACTTCTTCTTGACCGGCCACAGCAGGCGCCGCGCCTTGTCGAGATTGGTGTTGTCCGGCCAGGAGTTCAGCGGCGCGAAACGCTGGTTGCCGGTGCCGCCGCCGCCGCGGCCGTCGGCCAGACGGTAAGAGCCCGCGGCATGCCAGGCCATGCGGATCATCAGGCCGCCATAGTGACCCCAGTCGGCCGGCCACCACTCCTGGCTGTCGGTCATCAGGTCGGTGAGATCTTTCTTCAGCGCGGCGACGTCGAGCTTCTTCAGCTCTTCGCGATAGTCGAAATCCTTGCCCATCGGGTCCGTCTTGGTGTCGTGCTGGTGCAGGATGTCGAGGTTCAGCGAGTTCGGCCACCAATCGGTCACCGAGCTGGCGGTCGAGGTCATGCCACCGTGCATCACGGGGCACTTGCCGACTTTGCCCATGTCGTTTCCGTCCATAATTCTCTCCGATCCTGGTTAGGTATGAAATGCGTTCCCGGCGGGCGCCGGCTGCAGGGGACCTGCCGCCGAACCCGCTTCCGGGGTGAGTCCTACCAAAAACCCTTCATTAGAATAAGTTGAAATTTCTGATTTCAGATATAAGACACGCTTATGATGAACCTGACCCTCAAGCAGCTTCGCTATGTCGATGCCCTGGCGCGACACGGCCATTTCGGGCGCGCGGCCGATGCCTGCGCGATCTCGCAGCCGGCGCTGTCCATGCAGATCCGGGAACTCGAGGCGTCGCTCGGAACGGCGCTGTTCGAGCGGAGCACCCGGCAGGTGCGGCTGACCGGTTTCGGCGAGGCCTTCGCGGCCCGGGTCCGCGGGATCCTGCGGTCGGTGGACGAACTCGGGGACCTGGCGCGGGCGGCGCAGGATCACCTGGCCGGACGGCTGCGGATCGGGGTGATCCCGACCATCGCGCCCTACCTGCTTCCCGCGGTCATCCGCAGCCTCACGCGGATGAATGCCGGGCTCGACGTTCACGTGCGCGAGACGCTGACCCCGACGCTGATCCGCGAGTTGACGGAGGGGCGGCTCGACGCGGCGATCGTCGCGCTGCCGGTGTCGGAGCCGTCGCTGGAAGAGGCCGCCCTGTTCACCGAATCCTTCGTGCTGGTCAGGCCCGAGGCCGAGGCGGGCACCCCCGTGCCCTGCCGCGAGACCCTGCGCGAGATGCGGCTTCTGCTGCTCGAAGAGGGGCACTGTTTCCGCGACCAGGCGCTGTCGTTCTGCAATATCCAGTCGTCCCTGCCCCGCGAGGGGCTCGAGGGCAGCTCGCTCTCGACGCTGGTGCAGATGGTCGGTGCGGGAATCGGCGTGACGCTGATCCCGGACATGGCGGTGCCGGTCGAAACGCGTTCCGCGCCTGTTTCCGTTGCCCGCTTCGCGGACCCGCAGCCGACGCGCACCGTCGGCATGATCTGGCGAAAGTCCAGCCCGCTCGCGGGGCAGCTCGCACAGATCTCGGAGGTCGTCCGCGACGCGGCCGAAGGGCTGCGCGCGGGCCAGGCCGGCCGGCCCGGCCTGGCCGCGGGCGCATGATGCGTTGGCGGAACGCCTGCCCGGACGCGCCCGGGCAGGGTGTAGGCGGTTACTGCTGCAGCGACTCGAGGTAATAGGCGAGCGACAGGATCCGCCCGCGGGTATAGAGCACGGCGCCGAAGGGGCCGGGGTTCTCGACCTCCTCGTCGAAGAGCGCGCCATAGACCGGCATCGGCCCGCCATGGCCGCGCAGGCCGGTGCGCCCGTCGATCACGTGGATCACGTCCAGCATCGGGAATTCGCCGTCGTTATTCGCCGACAGCTGGGTCAGATCGGGCACCTTGTCGGAGATGATCTGGGTCAGCGGCCCTTCGCCAGCCCCGTCGGCGCCGTGACAGGTCGCGCAAAACTGCATGTAGGACCGCTCACCGACATCGGCGTCCTGGGCGCTGGCCGCGCCGGCCGAAAGGGCGATTCCGAGAGCAATGGTCAGAAACTTCCGCGACATGTAACTACCTCCGTTCGATTATTGGCTTTGATACGTGATTGCACTCTACGCCAGTCACCCGTGGGCGGCATGACATATATCAATGCTTAAACCTGATTAAGCTAACGCGAATCGGCTAGCCGATAAAAATCCTTTCCGGGCTATCCATGTGATACCCGCGCTCCGCCGGTTGCAGGCGCGCGGTGCGCGGCGGCCGGGGTCCTGCGCTTTCGCCCACAGTGTTATCCACATGGCGTCGCGCAGGACCGACCCGTCGGCGACGGCGGCCAGGGGGCCGGAACGGACGGTAAACGCACGGGAAACCGGTCTTTCGGGGGAGCTTCGGGCGCTTTGCCACCCTCGCCAAACGCCGCTCTGGCTTGGCCGGGGCGGCGCTGCCGGCTGCGGCGCCGCCGGGATGTGAAAAGAGATGCCGCCGGGCCGGCTGCCGGGCGGAGAGACGGCTGGTGGCGCGTGACTCGGCCCTCGGTGGGGATGCGCCGGGGATTGTCAACAGGCCAGAACACCGCGCGGCAAACGCGCGAACTGACAGGGTGACCACGCCTTTCGGAGGGCTTGACCGGGGGGCGGTGCCCCGAACGAAGGGGCGAACCGCTGCATTCTGCCGCCCCGGCGGATTCATCGTTGCGCATCGCGGCTGGATGCCGAGAATTCCCCCAAGGCAGAGCCTTGGTTTGCCCGGACGGCGTGGGTTTGCCTGCCGGCCAGGTTCCGCCTGTCGTAGGACCAAAAGCGCAACGCGCCGTGAGGAGAGGAAAGAATGAAACCGTTTTTCGCACTTGCCGCAGCAATGATCGTCAGCGGCCCGGCCCTGGCCGAGGGGGACCCCGCCGCCGGTGAAAAGGAATTCCGCAAATGCCGTGCCTGCCACGAGATCGTGGATAACGACGGCAACGCCATCGTTCGCGGCGGCAAGGTCGGCCCGAACCTCTATGGCATTCCCGGGGCCCAGGCGGGCGCGGTCGAGGGCTTCAACTACGGCGACAGCATCGTCGAGGCCGGCGCGCAGGGGCTCACCTGGGACGTCGAGAGTTTCTCGGCCTATATCCAGGACCCGCGCGGATTCCTGGCCGAATATCTCGGCGGATCCGCGCAGGCCAAGATGGCCGCGCAGCGGGTGCAGAACCCCGAAGACCTCTTCGCCTACCTGGAGAGCGTCAGCAACTGACACGGCTGCGCCCGGCGCAGTGCACATCCCTGGGGCGGCCTCGGCCGCCCCGTTTTCGGTCCCGAGGCGGTTTGCGGGCAAAACGCGGGGCAATCGGCGCGGCGTGCCTTGTTCTGAACGCGGCCAGCCTCTACATCCACGCCCATGAACCTTTCTCTGCCCTTCATCAAACGCCCCCCGCTGGTCGCCATCCTGCCGCTCAACGGCATGATCGGATCGGGCGGGCGCTTCGGCTCCGGCGGGCTGAACGACGCGGCCCTCGAACCCCTCATCGAGAAGGCGTTTTCCAAGGGCAAGCCCGCGGCGGTGGCCCTGGCCATCAATTCGCCCGGCGGGTCGCCCGTGCAATCGTCGCTGATCGCGGCGCGGATCCGCCGCCTGTCAGAGGAGAAGGAGGTGCCGGTCTTCGCCTTCGTCGAGGATCTCGCGGCCTCCGGCGGGTACTGGCTGGCAAGCGCCGCGGACGAGATCTATGTCGACCGCGCCTCGATCGTCGGCTCGATCGGCGTGATCTATGCCGGCTTCGGGTTCAACAGCCTGATGAAGCGCTACGGAATCGAGCGCCGCGTCCACACCGCGGGCAAGGACAAGAGCCTGCTCGACCCTTTCCGCCCCGAGCGCGAAGAAGACGTCGAGCGGCTGAAGCGGCTCCAGGCCAAGGTGCATGACGGCTTCATCGCACAGGTCAAGGCCCGGCGGGGCGACAAGCTCGACACGGCGGCGGATCTCTTCAGCGGTGACGTCTGGGTTGGCGAAGAGGCGGTCGCGCTGGGCCTCGCCGATGGGCTGGGGCACCTGGTGCCGCGCATGAAGGAACGCTTCGGCCCCAAGACCCGCTTCACCACCCATGGCCGGCGCCGGTCATTCTTCGCGCGGCTGGGCATGCGCGCGATGGAGGATGCGGCGGGCCTCGTCGAGGAACGCGCCCTCTGGGCGCAATACGGGCTGTAACCTTGGTCAAGATCGTCACCCTTTTCCTGATCGGCGTCCTCGTGCTGGCCATGTTCGGCAAGCTTCGCGCGCCCAGGTCGATCCGCCGAACGGCGGAGAAACTCCGCCTCTCGCGGGTCAAGAAATGCCGCAGATGCGGCAGCCCGATCCCGGGCGGCGGACGTTGCATCTGCGAAGACAAGACCTGACGGCAGCAAAGGCGAGGCCCCGATACCGTCATGGATTTACTCTATCTCGTTCTCGGGCTCGTGATCCTGCTGCTGGCCGGCGACTCGCTCGTGCGGGGCACGGTCAACCTGAGCCTCCGGCTTGGCATTCCGGCGCTGATCGTCAGCCTGACGATCGTGGCCTTCGGCACCTCGGCGCCCGAGCTGCTGATCGGTGTCAAGGCGGTGCTCGAGGATGCGCCGGGCATCGCGCTTGGCAATGTCGTGGGGTCGAACACGGCCAATATCCTGCTCGTGCTCGGGGTGCCGGCGATGGTGTCCGGCCTGCATACCAGCCGCTGCGACTCCAGCCGGACCTATCTGATCATGCTGGCGGTCACCGCGCTCTTCATCGGGTTGTGCTTCGTCGGGCCGATCCTGTGGTGGCACGGGCTCATCCTGCTGGCGGTGCTGTCCCTGGTGCTGGCCGATGCCTTCATCACCGCCAAGCGGTTTCGCGACAACGGCCAGGCGGCCGCGATGGAAGACGTCGAGGTGCTGGAAGAGGCCGACCCGGAAATGCCGTGGTGGCGGATCGGCATCTTCATCCTGCTGGGGCTGATCGGCCTGCCGCTGGGCGCCGACCTGTTGGTCGACGCCGCCGTGAACCTCGCCGAGGATTTCGGGGTCAGCGACACGGTGATCGGCCTGACGCTGATCGCGCTCGGCACGTCTCTGCCGGAGCTGGCGACCACCGTCATGGCGGCCATCCGGCGCCAGGCCGACGTGGCGCTCGGCAACGTGATCGGCTCCAACATCTTCAACCTGATCGCCATCGTGGGCGTCGCGTCGCTGTTCGGCGACATTCCCGTCGATCCCGAATTCCTGCGCTTCGATCTCTGGGTCATGGCGGGCGCATCGCTGCTGATCTTCCCCTTCGTGCTGATGCGCCGGGACATCACGCGGATCTGGGGTGTCGTCTTGACCGGGCTCTACTTGGCCTATGTCTACGTTCTGCTGACGGGAGTGTGAGACGATGATCCAGGGCAAGGCACTCGTGACGGGGGCGGGCAAGCGGCTGGGCCGCGCGATGGCGCTGGGCCTGGCGCAGCGCGGCTGCCCGGTGGCGATACACTACGCGAGTTCGGATACCGGTGCCCGCGAGACCGCCCGCGAGATCGAGGCGCTCGGCGTCGAGGTCGCTGTCCTGCAGGCCGATCTGCTGGACGAGTCGCAGGCCGCCACGCTGGTCGGCCGCGCGGCCGAGGCGCTGGGCGGACCGCTGTCGATCCTCGTGAACAACGCCTCGATTTTCGAGTACGACAACATCGAGACCGCAACCCGTGAAAGCTGGGACCGCCACCTGGAATCCAACCTTCGGGCGCCGTTCCGGCTGACCCAGGATTTCGCGCACCAGGCGCCCCCGGCCGCGACGGACGCTGCGGGCGAACCGGTCGCGCAGGCGGCGGTGATCAACCTGATCGACCAGCGGGTGCGCAAGCTGACGCCCGAATTCATGACCTACACGATCGCCAAGGCCGGGCTCTGGGCCTTTACCCAGACAGCGGCGCAGGCGCTGGCCCCCGGGATCCGCGTCAACGCGATCGGCCCCGGCCCGACCATGCAGGGTGCGCGTCAGACCACCGAGCATTTCGCGCGCCAGCGCGCGGCCACGGTCCTGGGCCGTGGCGCGGACCCTGAGGATATCGTCGCCGCGATGGGCTACATCCTCGAATCGAAGTCCCTGACCGGCCAGCTTCTCTGCATCGACGGGGGGCAGCACCTGGCGTGGCAGACCCCGGATGTGCTGGGCGCCGAATAAACCGCGCGCCGGCGTCGGGACGGGCTTTCGACCGGGCACTTGTCCACCCGCACCGAAGACGTCACAAATCCGTTACGATTTTTGCAGTGTTTTCAGTCGTTTGCCCGGGTCGCATAAAATTTTGACGTAATATCAAGGGGTTGTTTTTGTGCCCAAAAATTGGGCATTCCGATGAACCGCTTTGGATTCAACACGATTTTCCGAGAGGCGGATTGTTATCCGCAGGTTTATCCACAGTTTCCGTGGAAAGCTTTTCCCTTGAAAACACTTGCATGAAGATGCAGCCGAGTGAGGAATCAGACCGACGCCCATGACAGACCCGCACGCGCCCTCGAACCTGCCCCCCGATGACACCGTCCTGTCCGGCGATGCGGTGCGCGGGCATGCCTGCATCCAGGCCTATCTGCGGACGCTGCCGGGCAGCCCGGGCGTCTACCGGATGCTCGATGCGCGGGGCCAGGTGCTTTACGTCGGCAAGGCGCGGAACCTGAAGAAGCGCGTCGCGAATTATGCCAAGCCCGGCGGGCACAGCGCCCGCATCGCGCGGATGATCTCGGAAACCGCGTCGATGATGTTTCTCACGACCGAGACCGAGACCGAGGCGCTGCTGCTTGAGCAGAACCTGATCAAGCAGCTGAAGCCGCGCTTCAACGTGCTTCTGCGCGACGACAAGAGCTTCCCGAACATCCTCGTCACCGACCACGCCTATCCACAGATCCGCAAGCATCGCGGACGAAAGGCCGAGAAGGGGCACTATTACGGCCCCTTCGCCAGTGCCGGCGCGGTGAACCGGACGCTCAACCAGCTGCAAAAGGCGTTCCTGCTGCGCAACTGCACCGACTCCACCTTCGACTCGCGGACCCGGCCCTGCCTGCTCTACCAGATCAAGCGCTGCAGCGCCCCCTGCGTCGGCTATATCGGCGAAGAAGCGTATGCCGCCCTGGTGGCGGATGCCGAGCGGTTCCTGTCGGGCAAATCCACCCGTATCCAGGAAAAACTCGCCGCCGAAATGGACGCGGCTTCGCAAGGGCTCGAGTTCGAGCGCGCGGCGGCGCTGCGCGACCGCATTCGGGCGCTGACCCAGGTGCAGTCGGCCCAGGGCATCAACCCCCGCGGCGTGGCCGAGGCGGACGTCATCGCCGTCCACATGGAAGGCGGGCAGGCCTGCGTCCAGGTCTTTTTCGTCCGGGCGAACCAGAACTGGGGCAACCGCGATTTCTATCCCCGCACCGGCGCGGGCGCCGAGGCTCCCGAAGTGCTCGAGGCGTTCCTCGGCCAGTTCTATGCCGACAAGGCGCCGCCGCGGCTGCTGCTCCTGTCGCATCCGATCGAGGACGCGGACCTGATGGCGGACCTCCTGGCCGAACGCGCCGGCCACAAGGTCGAGATCGCCGTGCCCCGCCGTGGCGAGAAGGCGGAACTGATCGCCCACGCCACCCGCAACGCGCGCGAGAGCCTCGGCCGCCGGATGGCCGAGACCGCCACCCAGGGCAGGCTGCTGAAGGGCCTGGCCGAGGCCTTCGGGCTGGAGACGCCGCCGCAGCGGATCGAGGTCTACGACAACTCGCATATCCAGGGCGCGAACGCGGTGGGCGCGATGATCGTCGCGGGCCCCGAGGGCTATCTCAAGAACCAGTACCGCAAGTTCAACATCCGCGGCGACGCCCTGACCCCGGGCGACGATTTCGGGATGATGAAAGAGGTGCTGACGCGCCGTTTCAAGCGCCTGCTCAAGGAGGATCCCGACCGCGAGAGCGACGCCTGGCCGGATCTTCTGCTGATCGATGGCGGGCAGGGACAGGTCAGCGCGGTGGCCGGGATCATGGCCGATCTCGGCGTGGACGACATCGCGATGGTCGGGGTCGCCAAGGGCGTGGACCGCGACGCCGGCAAGGAGGAATTCCACCGCCCCGGCCAGCGGCCTTTCGCGCTCCGCCACAACGATCCGGTGCTCTACTTCGTTCAGCGCCTGCGCGACGAGGCGCACCGCTTCGCGATCGGCGCGCACCGCCAGAAACGCGCCAAGGCCGTCGGCGCCACGCCGCTCGACGAGGTGCCGGGCGTGGGGGCGACGCGCAAGCGTGCGCTGCTGGCGCATTTCGGATCGGCCAAGGCCGTCAGCCGCGCCGGGCTCGCCGATCTGAAGGCGGTCGACGGGATATCGGAATCGCTGGCCCAGACCATCTATGACTTCTTCCATGACCGCGGCTGACGCGGTAGGAACGGGGCCATGATCTGGACGCTGCCCAACATCCTGACAGTGCTGCGCCTGCTGGCCGCCCCGGCGGTGGCCGTCATGTTCCTGTATTTCGCGCGGCCCTGGGCGGACTGGTTCGCGCTGATGCTTTTCGTCGGCGCCTCGGTGACGGATTTCGTGGACGGCTACCTTGCCCGCGCCTGGAAACAGGAAACGAAGTTCGGCCGCATGCTGGACCCGATCGCGGACAAGGCCATGGTGGTGATCGCGCTGCTGATCGTAACCGGGCTTTCCGGGATGAACCCGTGGATCCTGCTGCCGGCCACCGCCATCCTGTTCCGCGAGGTTTTCGTGTCGGGCCTGCGCGAGTTCCTGGGCGCCAAGGCCGGGCTCTTGCAGGTCACGCAGCTGGCCAAGTGGAAGACCACGGTGCAGATGGTCGCGATCGCGGTGCTGTTTGCGCGCGGGCTCTTCGAGCATTATTTCGGTATGCAGACCATCGGCATGGATGCCGAGCTTGTCGGCCGCATCCTCGCCGGCGAGGAAGAGGATGCCGTCGGCCTCGGCTGGAAATACAACGGGGCCATGGCGACACATTACGGCGGCATCGTGCTGCTCTGGGTCGCGGCGGCGCTGACGCTGGTGACCGGCTACGAGTATTTCGTGAAATCCTTGCCTTACCTGAAAGAGAACGAGGAGCCCCGATGATAGACGTTCTCTACTTCGCGTGGGTGCGCGAGCGGATCGGTCTGCCCAGGGAGCGGGTCGAAACCGGTGCGGAAACGGTGGCTGAGCTGGTCGAGGAGCTGCGCGCGCGCGAGGATCGCTACGCCGCCGCTTTCGCCGATCTCTCGGCATTGCGGGTCGCGGTCGACCAGGAACTGACCGGTTTCGACGCGCCGCTCGACGGCGCGCGCGAGGTCGCCTTCTTCCCGCCGATGACGGGGGGCTGAGATGGCGGTGCGCGTGCAGGAAGCGGGCTTCGACCCGGGGGGCGAACTGAACGCGTTCACCGCGGCCGCCGCGGGCGCCGGGGCGATCGTCAGTTTCACGGGCGTGGTGCGCGATCTCGATACGGGCGGGCTCGATCGGATGGAGATCGAGCATTACCCCGGCATGACCGAGTCCGCGATTGCCAAGATCGAGACCGAGGCCGTCCGCCGCTGGCGCCTGGCCGACAGCCTGGTGATCCATCGCTACGGCGCGCTGGCCGCGGGCGAGACGATCATGATGGTGGCCACCGCCGCGCCGCACCGCGCGGATGCCTTCCAGGCGGCCGAGTTCCTGATGGACTACCTGAAATCCCGCGCGCCCTTCTGGAAAAAGGAAGTCACCGCCGACGGCGCCGCCTGGGTCGCGGCCAGGGACGAGGACGAGGACGCGCTTTCGCGCTGGTGACGCAGGGTCAGCCCGCGTTCAGCTTCTCGATATAGCCGCGCAGCTCCTCGGCCTCGTGGCGAGCCTCGCGCAGCCCGTCCATCGTCGCGCGCAACTCGGCCTCGGTCTGGCCGAGCTGGCTGGTCAGTTCGGCTTCGCGTTGCTGCAGATAGGTGATCGCCTCGTCGCGGGCTTCCTCGGCCTCGTGCAGGGCCGAGGCCATGCGGTCCAGCTCGGCCATGTCGGCGCCGGTCACCCGTGTCAGCCGGTGAAAGAGCCAGGAGCCGAGCCAGCCGAGGCCGAAGGCGACGAACAGGATGATCGCCGTCACCAGTATGAACTCAGTCCTGTCCATCGCCCGTCTCCGTCTCTTCCCTGTCCTCCGGCGCCGGCCGCGGCGCCGGTTCCGGCACGTCCGTCGCCGTGTCGGCGTCGATGACCCTCGGCGGATCGGCCGGCGCCGCTGGCGGATCGGCCGGGGCCTCCGGGGCCGCGTCACTCTGCGCCGTATCGGCGTCGGATTCCACCTCTTCGAGGGCCGGGACGATCAGCTTGAACGCGATCCTGCGGTTGGCCTCGCGGCCTTCCTCGGTATCGTTGTCGGCGATAGGCTCGGCCTCGCCATAGCCCTGGGCGGTGAGGTTCGCGGTCAGGACGCCACGCTGTAGCAGCCCGTCGAGCACGGCCTCGGCACGGGCCTGGCTGAGGGCCAGGTTCATGCTTTCGCGCCCCTGGCTGTCGGTGTGGCCGCCGATCTCGATTTCCATCTCGACGTCTTCGCAGGCCTGAAGGATGCCGGCGATCTCGTCCACCACCTGCTGCGCCTCGGCGTCGATATTGCCCGATCCGGGGGCAAAGGTGATCTGCTGCTCCTCAAGCACCGACTGGATGTCGGCGACGCATTCCTCGGGTGTCGGCAGGTTTGCCAGGGGATCGAGCGATTCGTCGTAGCGAATGTCGATCTGGAAGCCGCCGCCGTCGCCCAGCCGTTCCGAGAAAAGCTGGGTCACCCGCGCGCGGGTTTCGGTCTTGCCGGTCACGCCGCGCAGCGTGACGCGGTCCGGCGTTACCCGCAGGCTGCCGTGGTTGAGCTGTCCCAGCCCTTCGATCCCGGCCAGCACGCGGTTGGCCCAGCCTTCGGGCAGGTTCTCGGCGATGCGGGTCGCATCGTCGACATTGCCGGCGCCGAAGCGGGCATGCGCCACGCTCTGGACGGCGGCCTTGACGCGCGCGGTTCCGAGACGCCCGCGCAGTTGCACGAGCCCCTCGGGGCTGCGCGTCGCGATGAATTCCCGCGCGATCTCGCCGCCCTCGCCGTCCTCCTCGGCCGGGGCCGGGGGCAGGATCGCATCGAGCGAGAAAACCTCGGGGAGATCCTTTTCGAAGGCGTGCACCACGGTGTCGAAACGCTCCTGGTTCAGCCCCTGCGGCGCCACGAGGCTGATATCGGCATCGGCGAAGGTGACGCTGCCGCCGCCAAGCGCCGCGACGGTCTCGATCGCGGCCGCGACGGCGCCGGCCCAGCGCGGCGTCGGCGCGCCCAGCCCGATCGGACAGTCCGCCTTGCCGTCGAGCCCGGCCGCGTGGGCGGCCCTGAGGATGCGGTCGCGGGCCTCCGTGGTATCGGCCGAACAACTGTCGAAGCGGGCGCCGTCCCCGTCGAGAATGAAGCGCAGCGTGAAGGGGGTGATGACCGGCCGGGGGGCGCTGATCTCCAGCGCCAGGACCAGCTCTTCGGGGGCCGCGCGCCGCAGCGTCGACTCGAGCCGCCGCTTCTCGTCCGGGCTGTCGGAAATGGCCGCAACGGTCACCGCGCCGGCGCTGACCGATATCTTCGACTGCGGCAGGGTCCGGAGCGCCGTCAGCGCGAACTCGACGGCACCACGCCAGCCGTCGGGTGCGGGATGGTCCGCGGTCTCCAGCATGTCGGTGACCCAGGCCGCCTCGGACAGGGCCTCCGCGCCCGAGAGCACGTATGCGCGGCTCTCCTGGCCGGGCACGAGTCCGATCAGCGAAATCCGGTCGCCGTTGCGCAGGATCTCTATGCTGAAGCGCGGCGGTGCCAGGTCTTCGGACGGGCGGACATCGGTCATGTCCACGATCCGGTCGGGGTTCACCGTCTCGCCCGCCACGCTGAGCGCCTCGAAGCGCCCGGCCTCGGTCGGCGCGGTGCCGGCGATGCGCACCTGCAGGCCGTCGGTCGCGACGCTGGCCCAGTCGTGACCCTTGAGCGAGAGCGCCCGTTCGACCGCCTCTGCGGAGCGGGTTTCGATGGCGTTCACCGCGGTCACCGCCACCCCGAGACTGACGGCCGCTGCCAGGGCGAAGGCGATGATCGTGAAGAGATGGGTTCTTTTCATAGGCTCAAGAAGGCTCCGGTCCCCGGCAGAACATCTCTACGGTCGTGCGCCGGGGCGTGCAATCAGGCGATCAGCGCGGCGGCAAGAAACAGCGCAGGAATCAGCCCCGCATCGCGGTTCGAACGAAAGAGCCGAAGGCAGATGTCGGGGTCGTCGATATCCAGCCGGCGCAACTGCCAGACCATGTGCCAGCCGAACGCCCAGCACCCCGCGAGCGCCAGGGTCAGCGCCAGCACATTCGCCCCGGCCGGCACCATCGCGGTGATCACGGCCGCCGTCATCAGCACCACCGAGGCCACCATGAAGAGCCTCAGCCAGGTTCCGGTCCGGTCGCCGAAGAGTCGCGCGGTGGATTTGACGCCGATCAGCGCGTCGTCCTCCTTGTCCTGGTGGGCGTAGATCGTGTCGTAGAACAGCGTCCAGGCCATGCCCGCGAAATAGAGCAGCACCGGGGGCAGCGACAGCGATCCGGCATGGGCCGCCCAGGCCAGCAGCGCGCCCCAGTTGAACGCGATGCCGAGGAAGATCTGCGGCCACCAGGTGAAGCGCTTGGCGAAGGGATAGACCGCGACCGGCGCCAGCGAGATCACGCCCAGCAGGATCGCCACGGGATGGAAGGTCAGCAGGATGCCGAGCGCGATCAACGACTGGATCGCCATCCAGGCCAGCGCCTGCCTGACCGTGACCTGCCCCGACGGCAATGGCCGCGACCGCGTCCGCGCCACGCCGGCGTCGATGTCGCGGTCGGTGATGTCGTTCCAGGTGCAGCCCGCCGCCCGCATCAGGAACGCGCCTGCCCAGCAGCCGGCGAAGATCCAGGCATCCTCCCAGCGGGGGCCGGCCGGGTCGGCATTCGCGGCCAGCAGCACGCCCCACCAGCAGGGCAGCAGCAGAAGCCAGCTGCCGATCGGCCGGTCGGCGCGGGAAAGCCGCAGATAGGGCCGCGTCCAGGCCGGGGCGTGCCGGTCGACCCAGTTCCCCGTGACCGCGTCGGAGACGCTGCCGGGCTCTCCGGGCTCTGGCGTTCGGCTGTCGTCGGTCATATGGTCCCGCCCATGTCGGATACGCGTCCAAAGGTCAGGCTCTGTGTAGAGCACCCGCTCGGCCCCGCGCAATCGGTTCCTCTGGCGCGCGACCAGGCGCATTACCTCTTCAACGTCATGCGGCTGAAGCCGGGGGACGCGGTGGCGCTCTTCAACGGGCGGGATGGCGAGTGGCGTGCCGAGGTGGCCGAGGCCGGCAAGAAGGGCGGCACGCTGACCTGCAGCCTGCAGACCGCGCCGCAGCTCGATCCCCCCGATCTCTGGCTGCTCTTCGCGCCGGTCAAGAAAGCGCGCACCGATTTCATCGTCGAGAAGGCCGCCGAGATGGGCGCGGCCCGCATCCTGCCGGTGCAGACCGGGTTCACCAATTCCGAACGCATCCGCCGCGACCGGTTGCAGGCCCATGCCGTCGAGGCGGCCGAGCAATGCGGCGGCACCTTCGTGCCCGAGGTGGCGGACCTGGCGCGGCTCGACCAGGTTCTCGACGCCTGGCCCGAAGATCGCCGTCTGATGTTCTGCGACGAGGCAGAGGTCGGCGCCGGTCTGGCGCTCGACGCGGCCGGGCCGGGACCCTGGGCGATCCTGGTCGGCCCCGAGGGCGGCTTCACGGAGGCCGAGCGTGCGCGGCTTCGGCGCCTGCCCTTCGTCACCACGGTCAGCCTCGGCCCGCGCATCCTGCGCGCCGACACCGCCGCGGTGGCGGCGATGACGCTCTGGCAGGACCGGCTGGGAGACTGGCGATGAGTTTTATCCGCCCGGAAGTGGTCGCGCAGCTCCTGCGCTGGCGCGAGGCGCTCGCGGCGGTCGGGGTCACGATCCTAGGGCTCTGGGCGCTGGGGCGCGGGCTGGGGCGGGGCGACTGGCTCCTGCAGGGTGTCGGCGGGGTCCTGATCCTCGGCGGTGCGGTCGTCGCCTGGGCCGCGATCCAGCGCGCGCGCTTTCGTGGTGGCGGCCAGGGCCCCGGCCTGGTGCGGGTCACCGAGCGCCAGATCACCTATATGGGTCCGATCCATGGCGGCGCGGTCGCGCTGTCGCGGCTCGAGGAGCTGGCACTGGTGCCGGCGGGCGGCGGGGATCGGCACTGGATGCTGCATCACGAAGACGGCCCGCCGCTGGCGATTCCGCTTTCCGCGGACGGGGCGGAGGCGCTCTTCGATGCCTTCGCGGCCCTGCCGGGGCTGGATACCGCGCGGCTGGTCGCCGCCGTCGAACGCGGGGACGCCGGCAAGCAGGTGATCTGGACACGGCGCGCGCGGACGCAACTGCCCCGGTCTTGACTTGGCCGCGCAGGCGCGCCACCTGTCAGGCCCATTCGCGCGCAACAGACCGGAGCCCCGTATCATGTCCATTCCCCAGTCCGGCGGCGGACCGATCGAGAGCCGCGCGCAGCTTGCCGAATATCTCGAAGCCGGCTGCAAACCGCGCGCCGACTGGCGCATCGGCACCGAGCACGAGAAATTCGGCTATTGCCGCGACACCCACAAGCCGCTGCCCTATGATGGGCCGCGCTCGATCAGGGCAATGCTGACCGGGCTCGCGGAACGCTTCGACTGGACCCCCGTGGAAGAGGCCGGAAACATCATCGGCCTGGTCAAGGGCGGCGCCAACGTCTCGCTCGAGCCGGGTGGCCAGCTGGAACTCTCCGGCGCGCCGCTCGAGACGATCCACGAGACCTGCGACGAGGTGAACGAACACCTGCGCGAGGTGCGTTCCGTCGCCGAGGATATCGGCGCTGGCTTCATCGGGCTCGGGGCGGCGCCCGAATGGACCCATGACGAGATGCCGATGATGCCCAAGGGGCGCTACCGGCTGATGACGGACTACATGGATCGCGTCGGCACCCACGGCAAGCAGATGATGTACCGCACCTGCACGGTGCAGGTGAATCTCGATTTCGGCTCGGAAGCCGACATGGTGCAGAAGCTGCGCGTGGCGCTGGCGCTCCAGCCCGTGGCGACCGCGCTCTTCGCGAACTCGCCCTTCTTCGAGGGCAGGGTCAACGGCTACAAGAGCTGGCGCTCGCGCGTCTGGCGCGATCTCGACGCCGACAGGACGGGGATGCTGCCCTTCGTCTTCGAGGATGGCTTCGGCTTCGAGCGCTGGGCGGAGTACGCGCTCGACGTGCCGATGTATTTCGTCTACCGCGACGGGGTCTATATCGACGCGCTGGGCCAGTCCTTCCGGGATTTCCTCGCGGGCAAGCTTCCGGCCCTGCCGGGCGAGACGCCGACGCTCAGCGACTGGGCCGATCACCTGACCACGATCTTCCCGGAGGCCCGGATCAAGAAATTCCTCGAGATGCGCGGGGCGGACGGCGGCCCGTGGCGGCGGCTCTGCGCGCTGCCGGCGTTGTGGGTTGGGCTGCTCTACGACCAGGGCGCGCTGGATGCCGCCTGGGACCTGGTGAAGGGATGGGATGCCGAGACCCGCGAGGCGCTGCGCGTCGCCGCCGCGGTCGACGGGCTCCAGGCCGAGGCGAACGGTGTGCGCATGCGGGATCTGGCCTGCCGCGTCCTGGAGATCTCCGAGGGCGGGCTGCGCGCGCGGGCACGCCCCGGCGCGGGGGGCATGATCCCCGACGAGACCCATTTCCTCAACGCGCTGAAGGAAAGCGTCGATTCAGGCCGCGTGCCGGCCGACGAGCTGCTGGAACACTACCACGGCGACTGGGACGGTGACATCGGCCGCATCTACAACGAATACAGCTACTGATCGCCCCGCCCGACATGGGGAACCGAGCTGTCGCGGTAGGCGGCGCCGGTATCCGGACCCTCCAGCGGATCGGGGCCGAAGCGGTTCGGCCCCTGGGTGCCGGGCGTCGCCCACCAGACGATCAGGACGATGATGCCGATCAGCGGGATCAGGATCAGCAGATACCACCAGCCCGATCGGTCGGTGTCGTGCAGCCGGCGCACCGCGACGGCGATGTTCGGGATCAGCATGGCCAGTGAGAAAAGCGGCGCGAAGATCGCGGCGCTGTCGGGCGCGGTGCCGAAGATCGCCGTGTCGATGAGCCCCAGGGCGAAATTCGCCAGCACGTTGAAAAGAACGAACCACCAGAATTCCGAGCGCGCGGCGCGGCCGCTGAAGGTGGCGTATTTGGCGAGACAGGTCCGGACGGCGGTCTGAAAATCCATGGGGCGGGACTCCATCTTGGGGGTGCGCGATGACGGTTGCGCCTGGCGGGCGATCCGTCAAGCCTGCCCCGGCGCTACTTGCCCGCGCCGATGCGGGGCTCGGCACCCTTGAGCAGACGGCGGATATTCTCGTGGTGGCGCAGGAAGACCAGCGCGGCCAGCGCCACGCCGAACGCCACGGCATCGGGCCGCGACAACAGCGCCAGCCAGACCGGCGCCAGCGCCGCCGCTGCCAGCGCCGAGAGCGACGAGATGCGGAACAGGCCGGCCACGACCAGCCAGGTGGCGCAGGACGCCAGCCCGGCCGGGAAGTGCAGCGCAAGCAGCGTGCCCAGGAAGGTCGCCACGCCCTTCCCGCCGCGAAACCCGAGATAGACCGGGAAGATGTGCCCGAGAAAGGCTGCGAAGCCCGCGACCTGCGCGGCGTCGTCCCCGATCAGGGCGCGCGCGACCAGCACGGCGATCGCACCCTTGCCCGCGTCGAGGAGTAGCGTCAGCGCGGCGGCGGGCTTGTTGCCGGTGCGCAGCACGTTGGTCGCGCCGATATTGCCGGACCCGATCTTGCGCAGGTCGCCCAGCCCGAAAAGCCGCGCGATCACCACGCCGAAGGGCACCGACCCCAGGAGGTAGGCGAGAACGGCGGTGACGGCGAGCAGGCCGGCGGACGTGTCGAGCTCGGGCATCCGTCAGTCCCCGTGCCGGTAGATCTCGGCCCCGCCGACGAAGCTGCGCAAAACCCGGCCCTGGAGCCGTGCGCCGTCGAAGGGGGTGTTCTTGGATTTCGAGCGCAGCTTGAAGCGGTCGAGCACGAAGGGCGCATCCGGATCGAACAGCACGAGGTCCGCCGGCGCCCCGGCTGCCAGCCGTCCGCCGTCGAGCCCCAGCCGTCGGGCCGGGTTCAGCGACAGCGCCCGGAACAGGCGTGGCAGGTCCAGCGCCCCGGCATGGTAGAGCCGCAGCGCCGCCGGCAGCAGGGTTTCCAGCGCCACCGCGCCGCTGGCGGCCTCTTCGAAGGGCAGCCGCTTCGATTCCTCGTCCTGCGGCGTGTGCATGGAGGAGATCACGTCGATCGTTCCGCCGGCCACGGCCTCGACCATCGCGAGTCGATCGTCCTCGGACCGCAGTGGCGGCTTGACCTTGAAGAAGGTGCGGTAGTCGCCGACGTCGAACTCGTTGAGCGTCAGGTGGTGGATCGACACGCCGGCCGTCACGTCGAGCCCTGCCGCCTTGGCGCGTTCCAGCGCGGGAAGGGCCCGGGCGGTGCTGATCTGGTCGGCGTGGTAGCGGGCACCCGTCATCTCGACCAGGGCGAGGTCGCGTTCGAGGCCCATGCGCTCGGCCATCGGCGAGACCGCGGGCAGCCCGCGCAGCGACGCGAACTTGCCGCTGGTGGCCGCCGCACCGGCGGTCAGGCCCGGATCCTGCGGGTGCGCGATCACCAGCGCGCCGAGCGACCTGGCATAGGTCAGCGCGCGGGAAAACACCTTGGGGTCGGTCACGACATGGTCGCAATCCGTGAAGGCCACGGCACCCGCATCCATAAGGAAGCCGATCTCGACCATCTCGCGGCCCGCTCGCCCCTTGGTCAGCGCCGCCATCGGCTTGAAGCGGACCGGGGTCGCGGCATCGCCGCGGCGAAGCACGAATTCCAGCGTCTCGGGGCTGTCGATCGCGGGCAGGGTGTCGGGGCGGGTCACCATCGTCGTGATCCCGCCCGCCGCCGCGGCCAGCCCCGCGGTGCGGAAGCTTTCCTTGTGGCGTTCGCCGGGCTCGCAGACCTTCACGCCGATATCGACGATGCCCGGCGCGAGGCATTTGCCGGCGCAATCGATGACCTGCGTCCCGCCGGGCGCCTCCGTGCCGCCGACCGCGGCGATGGCCCCGTCCCGGATCAGCAGGTCGCCGGTCCGCTCCGTCCCGGCTTCGGGGTCGATCAGGCGGGCGTTCTTCAGGAGCGTCGTCATGAGGTCTCCATGGCGGTGTTTCCGGCGGCGGCCGCGGCACGGGCGATGCGGCGTTCGGTGTCTGCGCGGTCCGCCTGGTACTTGATCAGGTGCTTGTCGCCGCTGCGGGTCACGACCTGCACCGCGCTGCCCAGGCCCCGGACGCGGGCGATCTCGTCGAGGCGCACGGCGCGGGTCTGGGGGCCGAGCAGGCGAAACTCCGTCAGGTCCCAGCGCGCGGCCATCTCGTCGGAGGCGACGTAGAAGGCCCGCACCGCCACCGCGGCCAGCCCGCCGACAGCGCCGGTCCACAGGAAGGGATTGCCCATGATCCAGAGCACGATCATCCCAAGCGCCATGGCAAAGGCCGCAAGCCAGGCATGGTCACGCCAGTAGGTCGCGCGGTCGGGATGGAAGCTGTGTACCACCTCCTCGCCCGGTTCGAGCGGCGTGGTCGGCGTCATCTCGTGCATCATGGACCCGCGCCCCTTATCCGCCGCCCGCCAGGGCGAGCACCGCGAGAAGCAGCAGAACCAGCGCCAGGCCCGCCAGAACCATGCGGCGGCTGGACGGCCCCGCGCCGGCCGGTTCCGCGGGCGCGTCGCCGCCGGTCTCGGACCCGTCGGGGGTCTGTTTGCGCGCGCTCTCCGCATGGAGGGGCATGTGAACCGCGGCGCCGCGTTCTTCGCGGTAGGTGCCGATCCAGCGCGCCGGGGCCGTCGGCGTCAGGGTCTGGGCGCGGTCGCCGAAGGCCGCGGAACTGAGCACCGCGACATGGCCCGACAGCCCGTCGAGACGCCCCCGGTCGCCCGAAAGCTCCTCTTCGGCAACGCCCTGGCCCTCGACGAGGTAGTCGGAAAACCCCATCCCCTCCAACTCGCGGAGGGCGAACACCTGGACATAGCGCGGGTCGAGCCGCTCGGCCCCCAGGGCATCGGGCAGTTTCCAGCCCTCCGCGCCGGCCTCGTCTTCGGGCGGGAGATAGGCGGCCTTCTCCGCGCCGGATATGTCCAGCGTGAAGACGCGAACGACACCGTATTCCTCGGCGGGTACCGAAATGCGGTCGCTCATGCCGCCCCCTCCGCCGCGGTGGCGCGCTGGTTCCGCGCCAGCAGATCCATCGCCGCCATGCGGACCGCGACGCCCATCTCGACCTGTTCCTGGATGACCGACCGGTTGATGTCGTCGGCCAGCGTGCCGTCGATCTCGACCCCGCGGTTCATCGGGCCGGGATGCATCACGATCGCGTCGTCCTTGGCGAAGGCCAGCTTCTCGGCGTCGAGGCCGTAGCGGTGATAATACTCGCGCTCCGACGGGATGAACCCGCCGTCCATCCGTTCCTTCTGGAGCCGCAGCATCATCACGACGTCCACGTCGCGCAGCCCCTCGCACATGTCGTCGAAGACCTCGACCCCGAGATCCGCGACGCCCGCGGGCATCAGGGTCGGCGGGCCGACGAGCCGAACCCGGTTCTCCATCTTGCCGAGCAGAAGGATGTTGGACCGCGCGACCCGGCTGTGGGCGATGTCGCCGCAGATCGCGATGGACAGCCGTTGCAGCCGGCCTTTCTCGCGCCGGATGGTCAGCGCGTCGAGCAGCGCCTGGGTGGGATGCTCGTGCCGGCCATCGCCCGCGTTCAGCACCGCGCAGTTGACCTTCTCAGCCAGCAGGTTCACCGCGCCCGAATGGGGATGGCGCACGACCAGGAGGTCGGGATGCATGGCGTTCAGCGTCATCGCCGTGTCGATCAGGGTCTCGCCCTTCTTGATCGAGGAGGCCTGCATCGCCATGGACATCACATCGGCGCCGAGCCGTTTTCCGGCAAGCTCGAAGCTGGCCTGGGTGCGGGTCGAAGCCTCGAAGAACATGTTGACCTGCGTCATGCCGGCGAGGGCGTCGCCGTGCTTCTCGGCGCCGCGGTTCAACGCGACATAGGTGTCGGCAAGATCGAGGATGGACAGGATATCGGCTTGCGAGAGCGGTTCGATGCCGAGGAGGTGTCGCGCGCTGAAAGTCATGGCCTCCATCCCTGTCTTCGCCCGACTTATAGGTGGCGCGGAGATACGGAACAAGGGATTTACGCCACGCGCGGGGCGGCCTAGGGTTTCGGCGCGACAGGCGGACGGAAGATGGACCGGGTGCTGGATTTTCATACCGCGAAGGCGATGCTCGAATGGCAGATCGAGCTGGGCGCGACCGAGGCGATCGGCGAGACGCCCGTGGATCGCTATGCGGCCGCCGCGGACCCCGCGCCCGCCGCGCCCGCGCCCGGAAAACCGCCGCAAGCCGCGGTCGCGGCGGCGGCCGCCGCCCCCGCGGCGGACCCGGCGCCGGCCGGCGCGGACGCGGTCGAGGCCGCGCGCAGCGCGGCCGCCGAGGCCCATAGCCTCGAAGGGCTGCGCTATGCCCTGTCCTCGTTTGCCCATTGCGAGCTGAAGAAGGGCGCGCGCAACACCGTCTTCTCCGACGGCAATCCCGAGGCCCGCGTCATGATCGTGGGCGAGGCGCCGGGCCGCGACGAGGACATCGAGGGCAAGTCCTTCGTCGGGCGGGCGGGGAAGCTGCTCGACCGGATGTTCGACGCGATCGGGCTGGCGCGCGCCGGCAGCGGGGCGGCGGCGCTCTACATCACCAACGTGATGCCCTGGCGCCCGCCGCAGAACCGCGATCCCACGCCCGAGGAAATCGCCATGATGCTGCCCTTCGTGGAACGCCATGTCGAGCTGGTGGCGCCGGATATCCTGGTCCTGATGGGCAACACCGCCTGCCAGGCGCTGCTTGGCCGCAAGGGTATCACCCGCCTGCGCGGTCACTGGGCCGAGGTCCTGGGCCGGCCGGCGCTGCCGATGTTCCATCCGGCCTACCTGTTGCGCAATCCCGCGGCCAAGCGCGAGGCCTGGCATGACCTGCTGATGATCCGGCACCGCCTGGAAGAGGAAGGCTAATGTCCCGCATCGACGAGTCCCGCGATTTCATCCCGGTCCGCATCGCGGTGCTGACGGTATCCGACACGCGCACCCCCGAGGACGACCGCTCGGGCGACACGCTGGCCGCGCGCATCCGGCGGGCCGGCCACGTCCTGGCCGACCGCAAGATCCTGCGCGACGAGCGCGCCGAGATCGCGACCCAGCTGCGCGCCTGGTGCGACGATCGCGGCGTGGACGTGGTGCTGAGCACCGGCGGGACGGGGCTGACCGGCCGCGACGTGACGGTGGAGGCGCATCGCGACGTCTACGAGAAAGAGATCGAGGCCTTCGGCACCGTCTTCACCATCGTGTCGATGAAGAAGATCGGGACCTCGGCGATCCAGTCGCGCGCCTGTGGCGGGGTGGCGAACGGCACCTATCTCTTCGCCCTGCCGGGCAGCACCGGGGCCTGCAAGGACGCCTGGGACGAGATCCTCGAGCCGCAGCTCGATTACCGGCACATGCCCTGCAACTTCGTGGAGATCCTGCCGCGGCTCGACGAGCACAAGCGCCGGAAATGACCGGCGACGGCTTCGTGCCGCTGGGGGATCTGTCGGGCGCGGGCGACGGCTGCGCGGCCCTGGTGCTGGCACGGGACCGGGCCGGCCGGGTCCTGATGCAGCTGCGCGACGATCTGCCGGGGCTCGCCGGCGCGGGGCAGTGGGCGCTTTTCGGCGGCGAGGTCGAGCCGGGCGAGAGCCTCGCCGGGGCCGCCGCGCGCGAATTCGCCGAGGAAACCGGGATCGCCGTGGACCCGGCCGACCTCGCGCCGCGGTTCCGCCTGCTGGGCATGCCGCCGCGGCGCTACATGCTCCATGTCTTCGCGCTCGTGCGCCCCGTGGCGCCCGAGGACCTGCGCCTGGGCGAAGGTGCGGGCTTCGCGTTTCTCACGGCGGCACAGGCCGGGCGCTACGAGCTTGTACCCCAGATCCGCCGGGTGCTGATCGCGGCCGGTCTCGCGACGGAAAATCCCCGCACGGACGTGTGACAGTCATGCAGTGGACCCGCGCCGCCGGGCTGCTATCCTGTCGACCCGGGGCGCCGCGGGCGTGCCGTTACCGGAGTGTCCTTCACCATGCGCTTCCTGAGACGCAGCCTCGTCGGCCTGTTCCTCGCGGGTCTCACGCTCGGGCTCCTGGCCCTGGCCGGGCAGGGGGTGATGACCGCCCTGCAGGAGCGCTGGTCCGAGGCGCCGCCCGAGCGCCCGGCCCGCGAGCGGGTCTTCGCGGTCAACGTGATCCCGGTCGTCGGCACGGATATCCGGCCCGTCATGACGGCCTTCGGCGAGATCCGCTCGCGTCGGACGCTGGACCTGCGCGCCGCGGTGGGCGGCCCCGTGGTGGAACTGGCCGCCGATTTCGAGGAAGGCGGCAGCGTCGCGGCCGGGCAGCTCCTGCTGCGGATCGACCCGGCCGACGCGCAATCCGCGCTGGACGTGGCGCGCACCGATCTCTCCGAGGCCGAGGCCGAGCTGCGCGACGCCGTGCGCGCGCTGGCGCTCGCCCGTGACGAGTTGCGCGCCGCCGCGGACCAGGCGCGGTTGCGCGACCAGGCGCTCGCGCGCCAGCGGGACCTGCTCGGCCGCGGTGTCGGGACCGAGGCCGCCGTGGAAACCGCGGAACTCGCCGCCTCCGCCGCAGAGCAGGCCGTGCTGGCCAAGCGCCAGGCCATCGCCCAGGCCGAGGCGCGCGTCGACCAGGCGCGCAACGCCGTGGCCCGGCGCGAGATCGGCCAGGCCGAGGCGGAACGGCGGCTTGCCGATACCGAGCTCCGGGCAGAATTCGCCGGCACGCTGAGCGACGTCGCCGTGGTCGAGGGCGGGCTTGTGGCCGCGAACGAGCGCGTGGCGCGTCTGATCGACCCCCGTGCGCTCGAGGTGTCTTTCCGGGTCTCGACCTCTCAATATGCGCGGCTTCTGGACGACACCGGACGGCTGCGCCCGGTTCCGGTCCGCGTCAAGCTGGACAATTTCGGCATCGATCTCGTGGCGCATGGCCAGGTATCCCGCGCCGGGGCCGCGGTCGGAGAGGGGCAGACGGGCCGGCTGATCTTCGCCACGCTGGACGGCAAGACCGCGATCGGCTTCCGCCCCGGCGATTTCGTCGCCGTCGAGATCGAAGAGCCGGAACTGCCGAACGTGGCGGTCCTGCCCGCCACGGCGGTGGACGCGGCCGGCACGGTTCTCGTTCTGGGCGAGGATGACCGGCTGCTCGAACGGCGCGTCGAGATCCTGCGCAAGCAGCGCAACGACGTGATCGTGCGGGCGCCGGATCTCCACGGTGCGGAGGTCGTGGCCGAGCGGACGCCGCTCATCGGTGCCGGGATCCGCGTCCGTCCGGTGCGCGCGGGCGACCGCGCCGACATGGCCGAGCCGCCCGATATGCTGGAGCTGACGCCGGAACGCCGGGCGCGGCTCCTGTCCTTCGTGGAGGGCAACGGCGCGATGCCGGAGGACGTCAAGGACCGGCTGCGCGCCCAGCTGCAGGAGACCCGCGTGCCCGCGCGCGTCGTCGAGCGGCTCGAAGCCCGGATCGGGGGCTGACCGATGGCCGAGCGCCGCGCCCCGAAAGCCGCTGTCGGGCTCCTCTCCTATTTCGCCAGGCACCGGACGGCGGCGAACCTGTTGCTGGTGGTGCTGATCGCGCTGGGCCTGGCGGCATTCCCGCGGATGCGGGCGCAGTTCTTCCCCGACGTGATCATCGACAACGTCTCGGTCTCGGTCGCCTGGCAGGGCGCCGGGGCCGAGGACGTGGATGCCGCCATCGTGCAGGTGCTCGAACCCGCGCTTCTCGCCGTGGAAGGCGTCGAGTCGAGCGCGGCGACCTCGCGCGAGGGGCGCGCCGCGATAGAGCTGGATTTCGAACCGGGCTGGGACATGGCCCGCGCCGCCGACGACGTGCAGGTGGCCGTGGACGCCGTGACGGACCTGCCCGAGGAGGCCGAGGAGCCCGTGGTGCGCCGCGGCGCGTGGCGCGACCGGGTGACAGACGTCGTGATCACCGGCCCGGTTTCGGTCGAGCAGCTGGGCCGTTTCGCCGACGAGTTCGTCACCCGGCTTTTCGCGGCCGGGGTCACGCGGACGACGATCCGGGGGCTCGAGGCCCCGGAAACCGTGGTGGAGGTGCCTGAAGCCGCGCTGATCGAGCATGACGTGAGCCTGTCGCAGATCGCGCAGGCCATCGGCGCCGAGGCGGACACCGACCCGGCCGGCGACGTGGCCGGCGGCGCGGCGCGGGTCCGCACGGGCGTGGCCAAGCGTGATTACGACGAGATCGCCGGAATCGTGATCCGGTCCGACCCGGACGGATCGACGCTCACCGTGGGCGATCTCGGCACCGTCCGGGTGGAGGGCATCGACCGCGCGCGCGCCTATTTCGCCGGCCCGGACCCCGCGATCTCGCTCAGGGTCGACCGGTCCGACAAGGGCGACGCCATCGCGATCCAGCGCCAGGTCGAGGAGGTGGCCGCCGAGATGGGAGCGACCCTGCCCGAGGGCGTGAAGATCGAGCTGATCCGCACCCGCGCCGAGGCGATCACCGGCCGGCTCGACATCCTGTTCGACAACGGGATGCTGGGGCTGACGCTGGTGGTCCTGCTGTTGTTCCTGTTTCTCAACGCGCGCACCGCGTTCTGGGTGGCGGCGGGCATTCCCGTCGCCATGCTGGCCGCGGTGGCGCTGATGTATGCCTTCGGGCTGACGCTCAACATGATCTCGCTCTTCGCGCTGCTCATCACGCTCGGCATCGTGGTCGACGATGCCATCGTCGTGGGCGAGCATGCCGACTTCCGCGCGCGCCAGCTGGGCGAGCCCCCGGTCGTGGCGGCCGAGAACGCCGCCAACCGCATGGCCGCGCCGGTCTTCTCGGCGACGCTGACGACGGTGATCGCCTTCTTCGCGCTGGTTGCCATCGGCGGGCGCTTCGGCGACCTGATCTCCGACATTCCCTTCACGGTGATCGTGGTGCTGATCGCATCGCTGATCGAGTGTTTCCTGATCCTGCCGAACCACATGGCGCATGCGTTGCGCCACACGGCCGCGCGGCACTGGTACGACGCGCCCTCGCGCGTGGTGAATGCCGGCTTCACCTGGGTCCGGCGGACGATCTTCCGCCGGCTCATCCGGCTGGTGATCTGGGCCCGCTACCCGGCGCTTGCGCTGACCGTTTTCCTGTTTTCGACGCAGGCGGTGCTGTTCATCCGCGGCGATGTGCAGTGGCGGTTCTTCAACGCGCCGGAACTCGGCTCGGTCACGGGGAATTTCGCCATGGTCACCGGCGCCGGCCGCGACGACACGATGGAGATGATGCGCGAGCTGCAGCGCGCGACCGAGGCGCTGGGGGCACGCTACGCGGAAGAATACGGCCGTAACCCGATCGACTATGCCCTGGCCGAAATCGGGGGCAACACCGGGCGCGGCCTCTCGGGGGCCGACACCAAGGAGCCCGACCAGCTGGGCGGGATCGCCATCGAGCTGATCGACGCGGACCTTCGGCCCTATTCCTCGTTCGAGTTCGTCGCCGCCTTGCAGGACGAGGTGCAGCGTCACCCGCTGCTCGAGACGCTCAGCTTCCGGGGCTGGCGCGGCGGGCCGGGCGGCGACTCGCTGTCGGTGCAGTTCTACGGGGCCGACAGCGAGACGCTCAAGGCCGCCGCCGAGTCGCTGAAGACGGCGGTCATGGACTACCCCGAGGTATCGGCCGTCGAGGACAGCCTGGCCTATGACAAGGAAGAACTGGTGCTGGAGCTGACCCCGCAGGGCGAGGCGCTGGGGTTCACCATCGACGGGCTCGGCCGCGTGCTCCGCGACCGGCTGAACGGGGTGGAGGCCGCGAGCTACCCGGCCGGACCGCGCTCGGCCACGATCCGGGTGGAGCTGCCCGAGGACGAGTTGACCGCCGATTTCCTCGACCGCACCGTGATGCGGACCACCGCCGGCGGCTACGTGCCCCTGGCCGATATCGTCACCGTCACCTCGCGCACGGGCTTTTCCACCATCCGGCGCGAAAACGGCCTGCGCGTCGTCAGCGTCACCGGTGACATCGCCGAGGACGATCCGGCCCGCGCCACCGAGATCCAGGACACCCTGCGCGAGACGATCCTGCCCGAGATCGAGACGGCGCAGGGCGTCGCCTGGACGATGACCGGTCTCGCCGAGCAGGAGCGCGACTTCCTGTCGGATGCGCGCACGGGCTTCATCCTGTGCCTCATGGGGATCTACCTGACGCTGGCCTGGATCTTCGCCAGCTGGACGCGGCCTGCCGTCGTGATGGCGATCATTCCCTTCGGGCTCGTGGGGGCGATCTGGGGGCATTACGTCTGGGGCGTGCCGCTGTCCATGTTCACGGTCGTCGGGCTGATCGGCATGACGGGGATCATCATCAACGACAGCATCGTCCTGGTCTCGACCATCGACGAGTACGCGCAGGATCGGGGGCTGATCCCGGCGATCGTCGACGGTGCCGCCGACCGGTTGCGGCCGGTCCTGCTGACGACCGCGACGACGGTGCTGGGGCTGGCGCCGCTGCTTTACGAGAGTTCTCAGCAGGCGCAGTTCCTGAAGCCGACCGTCATCACGCTGGTCTACGGGCTCGGCTTCGGCATGTTCCTCGTTCTGATCGTGGTGCCGGCGCTGCTTGCGGTGCAGATGGATATCGGCCGCCAAGTCGCCGGGTTGCGCCGGGTCGTGTCGGGGCGGGCCGGGGCGCCGGGCGCGGCCGTGGGCGTTGCGGCGCTGGGTGCGGCGGGTCTCTTTGCCGCGACGCTCGGCCATGTGGCCGTGACGGGCGCGCTGCCGGCCGCGCTGGCCGGGCTGCCGGTGCCGGACGGCATGACCGGTGCGTTCCTTCTCTTCGCGGGTGGGCTGGCGGTGCTGACGCTGCTGGTCTACCTCGTGGCGGCGCTGGCACTCTCCGTCGCGCCGCGCCGCCGGGGCTGACCGGCTCAGCCGCCGTCGCAGCCCTGGATGTCGACGGCCCTTTCGCTGCCGAGCAGGGTGATGCGCAGGGCCGACCGATCCAGCATCAGCGCGCCGCCATAGTCGATGATCTCGGCCGTCGCGGTGAGCGCACCGTCCGCGCGGCGGACGTCGGCCTCGCCGATCCAGACATCCGGGTCCGGCAGTTCGAACACGACCGCCGGCGTCCCGGCGCCGAGCGACGGGACCGCCATCCGCGCGGTCAGTTCCATTCCGTCGCCCGCCGGGGCAAGGCGGCAGGTGACCCTGCCCACCCCGGCCGCGGCGGCGGTTTCCGGCTCGGTGGCCAGCGCCGCCGTGATGCGCGGATCGGGCGCCCCCCCGGCCGGAAGAACGGCCCGCACCGAGAAATCGACCGGCATGCAGATATCCTCGCACACCCCGATCTCCATCCGGGCGCTGATCGTGATCGGATCCGCCCCTGCATGGGGGGTGATCCGCAGCGGCAACACCACTTCGTCGCTGTAGCCGATGGACCGCATCCCGCTGACCACGAAAATCTCTGGGCGCGGCCAGTGGGGATCCACCCGGTCAAGGTTCTCGGATCCGTCCCAGTCGAAGCGTGGCGGGATCCCGGCATCCCCCGGGGCGCGCCAGTAGGTCTTCCAGCCGGGGGCCAGCTGCAGACGTAGCGCGGCCATATGCGTGCCGTCGGCCTGGCGCCACCCGGGCAGGAGCCGCGCCTCGACGGCGTCCCGGGGCGTGACGATATCGGCCGCGCCGGCGCCGGGCAGACCGATCAGCGCGGCGGCCAGAACGGCTGCGAAAGGTGGTGAAAAAAACGTCATGCGCGTCAACATAGGCATGTTGGCGCGCCGGCAAAATCACTTTTCCGTCCGTGGCCGGCCAAAGCCGGTGCGCCGGCCCTTGAACCCGGTCCCGGCAAGGCACATTGTCGATCCATGACCGATACCGCCGTCGCCGAGTCCCTCAGCGGGAAACTCCTCATCGCCATGCCGGGGATGTCCGACCCCCGTTTCGAGAAGAGCGTGGTCTATCTCTGCGCCCATTCCGCGGACGGCGCGATGGGGCTGATCGTGAACAAGCCGACGCCGGACCTGCGGTTTTCCGACCTGCTCGAACAGCTCGAGATCGCCCCGTCGGACGATACCTCGGCGATCCGGGTGCATTTCGGCGGGCCGGTCGAGCATGGCCGCGGCTTCGTGCTGCATTCCTCGGATTACCGCTCGAACGAGTCGACGCTGCAGGTGGACGAGGATTTCGGCATGACGGCGACGCTCGACATCCTCGAGGATATCGCGCGCGGCGCCGGCCCCGGCGCGTGCCTGCTGGCGCTGGGCTACGCTGGCTGGGGGCCCGGACAGCTTGAACAGGAACTGCAGGCCAATGGCTGGCTGACCTGCGCCGCAGCCCCCGATCTCGTCTTCAGCGCCGACGATGCCGGCAAGTGGACCGCCGCGCTGGAAAGCATGGGGATCAGCCCGAGTTTCCTGTCCGCCGACGGCGGATCGGCCTGAGGTCAGCCGCCCTGCGGCCGCGGCGCCGCGGCGCGCCTGAGCCGGTCGTTGATGGCCCGTCCAAGGCCGGTGTCCGGCACGGGCGAGACACAGGCGCGCGCCTTGCCGGACACCCGACCCAGCCTGTCGATTTCCCGCAGCGCGGCGAAGAGCGCGGCCGCGGCCTCGACCAGGTCGCCATTGGGCGACAGGTTCAGATCCGCCGCGCGTGCGGCCGGGCCGAAGCCCAGCCAGACTTCGTCGGCCGCGGGCGCGGCGCAGTCCAGGCGCAGCGCCATCTCCGGCGCGTAATGCGACGCCAGTTGTCCCGGGGCCTCGGGCGCGGTGCCGGGCGTCTCGGCGGCGGCGAGCGGGCGGCCGAGCGCGGTCTCGATCGCCTCGGCCGGCAATCCGCCCGGGCGCAGCAGGCGCGCACCGTCCGCACCCGTCGCCACGATGGTCGACTCCAGTCCGACCGTGCAGGCGCCCCCGTCGACGACCGCGGCGATCTTGCCGTCCAGCCCGTCCAGAACATGGGTCGCCGTCGTCGGGCTGACCCGTCCCGACGGATTGGCCGAGGGGGCGGCGACGGGGCCGCCGAAGGCGTTCAGCAGCGCCGCCGCGACCGGGTTCCCGGGCACCCGGATCGCGACGGTGGGCAGGCCGGCCGTGACGAGCTCGGACAGGCCCGCGCCGGCCCGCACCGGCAGCACCAGGCTGAGCGGTCCGGGCCAGAAGGCGTCGGCCAGCCGGTCCGCGTCCGTGTCGAAAACCGCGATCTCGCGCGCGGCTGCCGCATCGGCCACATGCACGATCAGCGGGTTGAAGGCCGGCCGGCCCTTGGCCGCGAAGATGCCTGCGACGGCGGTGGCGTTCCGCGCATCGGCGCCGAGCCCGTAGACGGTCTCGGTCGGGAAGGCCACGAGGCGGCCCGCCGCCAGCAGGTCCGCGGCACGGGCAAGCCCGTCTGCGTCGGGCCTCAGCTTTTCGGTCGTCTCGAGGTTCATGGTGACGTGGCGTCCGGGCGCTGTCGGAAAACTTGTCGTGGCGGTGACCGGCATAGCTTGTTATTCCACGCATTGCCAAGACGGGAGGGTTGGATGCCGTATCATGCACCTGTACCGGACTACCGGTTCATTCTCGAGCACGTGGTCGGTTTCGACCGCCTCCGCGCGACCGAACGTTTCGCCGAGAGTACCGCGGACGTGACGGATGCCATCCTCGAAGAGGCCGCGCGGCTCGCCAACGAGGTGCTCGCGCCGCTGCAGCGCGCGGGGGATCAGCATCCCGCCGTGCTCGAGAACGGCGTGGTGCGCACGACGCCCGGCTTTGCCGAGGCCTATCGCGCCATCGCCGCCGGCGGCTGGGTCGGGATGTCGGCCGGGCCGGCGCATGGCGGCATGGACCTGCCGCAGAGCCTGACGACCGCCGTGAACGAGATGATGTCGGGCGCCTGCCTCGCGATCCAGATCGCGCCGCTGATGACCCAGGGGCAGATCGAGGCGCTGGAGCACCATGCCAGCGACGAGATCAAGGCGCTCTACCTGCCGAAGCTGATCACCGGCGAATGGTGCGGAACGATGAACCTGACCGAACCGCAGGCCGGATCGGACGTGGGGGCGCTGCGCACCAGGGCCGAACCCAAGGGCGACGGCACCTACGCGATCACCGGGCAGAAGATCTACATCTCCTGGGGCGACAACGATTTCACGGAAAACGTCTGCCACCTGGTGCTGGCGCGGCTGCCGGACGGGCCGCCGGGCACCAAGGGGATCAGCCTTTTCATGGTGCCGAAACGCATTCCCGACGCCGACGGCACGCCGGGGCCGGCCAACAGCCTGCGGGTCGTCTCGCTCGAGCACAAGATGGGTCTGCACGGCTCGCCCACCGCCGTCATGGAATATGACGGCGCGACCGGCTGGCTGGTCGGCGCGCCGCACAAGGGCATGGCGGCGATGTTCACCATGATGAACAACGCGCGCCTGGGCGTCGGCGTGCAGGGCATCGGCGTGGCGGAGGCCGCCTGCCAGCACGCGCTGGCCTACGCGCGCGACCGGCGTCAGGGCCCGTCACCGCTTGAAGATGGCACCGGCACGATCCTCGATCATGCGGATGTGCGCCGGATGCTGGCCGAGATGAAGGCGCAGACCTTCGCCGCCCGCGCCATCGCCTTCGACAACGCGGTGGCCATCGACATGGCGCATGCCACGGGCGACGCCGCCTGGCAGGCCCGCGCGGCCTTCCTGACGCCGATTTCCAAGGCCTATGGGACCGAGACCGGGATCGATGTCGCCTCCACCGGGGTGCAGGTGCATGGCGGCATGGGCTATATCGAGGAGACCGGCGCGGCGCAGTATCTGCGCGACGTGCGGGTGACGGCGATCTACGAGGGCACCAACGGCATCCAGGCGATGGACCTCGTCGGACGCAAGCTGTCGGACGGGGGCGCGGCGGCCTTTGCGCTCCTGGCCGAGATCGGCCAGACCGCCGCCCGCGCCGAGGAAGAGTTGCCGGATCTCGCGGCGTTCCTCGCCTCGGCCGAGGCGACCCTGACGGCGACGACGAGCTGGCTCCTGGAACAGGGAGAGATCAACGACCGTTTCGCCGGGGCCGTGCCCTATCTGCGGGCCTTCGCACTGGTGCTGGGCGGGCATTACCACCTGCGCGCCGCCCTGGCCGAGGGCGGGCAGGGGCCGCGCACCGCGCTGGCGCGGCTCTTCATCCGGCGGATGCTGCCGGCCCATGACGCGCTCTGCGCCGCGGTGCGCGAGGGGGCCGCCGGTCTTTACGCGCTCTCGGACGAGGATCTTGTCGCGTGATGGATGGGGGACAGGCCCCGCTCGGCTACCCGCACCCGGTGCCGCCGGCCGAGGCCGAGGCGATCGAGGTCGCGGACGGCATCCTCTGGCTGCGTCTGCCGCTGCCGATGCGGCTCGATCACGTCAATGTCTACGCCCTGCGCGAGGCCGATGGCTGGACCGTGATAGACACGGGTTTCGCCACCCGGCGCGCCCGGGCGATCTGGGCGAAGATCCTCGAGGGCCCGCTCGAGGGGCGCCCGGTGAAACGGGTCGTCATGACCCATCACCACCCCGATCATGTCGGGCTGGTCGGCTGGTTCCAGCGCGACCACGGGGCGGATCTGCTGTCCACCCGCACGGCCTGGCTTTTCGCGCGGATGCTCACGCTCGACGTGCAGGACCGCCCCGCGCCGGAAACCCTGGCGCATTGGCGCGCCGGCGGCATGGATCCGGCGCTCTATGAGAAACGGGCGGCGGAGCGGCCTTTCAACTTCGCCGACGTGGTGGCGCCGATGCCGCTGGGGTTCACGCGGATCGCGCAGGGCGAAGTCGTGACGATGGGCGGCCGGGACTGGGAGGTGCATACCGGCAACGGCCATGCCCCCGAACACGCGACCTTCTGGTGCCGCGACGCGGCGCTCGTGATCGCCGGTGACCAGATCCTGCCGTCGATCTCGCCCAACCTGGGCGTCTACGCGACCGAGCCCGAGGCCGACCCGGTGGCGGACTGGCTCGAGTCCTGCACCCGTCTCGCGCGGCTGGCGCGCGAGGGTCATCTCGTCCTGCCGGGCCACAAGCTGCCCTTCACCGGGCTGCCGACGCGCATGGGACAACTGATCGACAATCATCATGGTGCGCTGGAGCGGCTGCGCCATGCGCTCGCCGCGCCCCGGACGGCCGCGGAGTGTTTCCCGCCGCTTTTCAAGCGCGAGATCGGCGAGGGCGAGTACGGGCTCGCGCTGGTCGAGGCCATCGGCCATCTCAACCACCTTCACCGCCGGGGCGAGGTCACGCGCAGGCGTCGCGCGGATGGCGCCTGGCTTTGGCAACGCGCTGGCGTGGAGTGACGCAGGGCGCACGGAAACGGGTGACAGCCCCGCGGGAATATTCTATCTCCGGAAACGACAGACATTGCTTCAGACGAGGACGACGATGGCGGAGCACAAGCACGGCGAGATGGACGTCACCGAACACGAGAAGACCTTCGAGGGGTTCATTCGCTGGACGATCTATGTCGCGGCCTTTTCCATCGCTGTGCTGATCTTCCTGGCGATCTTCAACAGCTGACGGGTCCGGCCCGCGCAGGAGCAGCCGATGCGCCGCATCCCGACCGCTCTTATTGCCCTGGGGCTTATGCTGGCGGGTTGCGCGGAAAAGGTCTGGGCACCGCAGGACGCGGTCGACCGTGCGCGCTACAGCCATGATGCGCCGGCCTCGATCACGCTGATCACGGTGATCAACAACCGGTCCGACGAAGGCGGTCACGCCGCGCTGCTCATCAATGGCTCGGAACGGGTGATCTTCGATCCCGCCGGCACCTGGTGGCACCGCACCGTGCCCGAGCGTAACGACGTGCTCTACGGGATCACGCCGACCATGCTGGACTTCTACCTGGACTACCACGCGCGCGAGACATGGCGCGTCGTTCTGCAGGAAAAGCAGGTCCCGCGCGAGGTCGCGGACATGGCGATCCGCCGGGTGGAAGCCTATGGCGCGGTGCCAAAGACCCAGTGCAGCGTGGCCACGACCCGTATCCTGCGCGACATCCCCGGCTTCGAGGGCGTCGCGCGGAATTTCTGGCCCCACAGGGCCCGCCGGGATTTCGCTCAGATCGCGGGCGTCGCGGAAAGCGTGATCCGCGATGACGACGACGCCAGGAACGGGGATCTCCTCGCGGCGCAGCAGACGGCGATGGCCAAGCAAACCCCCTGAGCCGCGCAAGGACGACAGGCAAAAAGAAACCCCCGCGGCGTCAGCCCCGGGGGTGGTGCGTGCGGCGGATCGCCCCGCCGGTTCGCTTGCCGTCAGGCGGCGATCAGAGAAGGCCTTCGCGCTGAGCCTTCTTGCGGGCCAGTTTCCGCGCGCGGCGGATGGCCTCGGCCTGTTCGCGGGCGCGCTTCTCGGACGGTTTCTCGTAATGCTGCCGCAGCTTCATTTCCCGAAACACGCCTTCGCGCTGAAGCTTCTTCTTCAGGGCGCGCAGCGCCTGGTCGACATTGTTGTCGCGAACCGATACCTGCATGTGGTGTCACCACCTTTCCGTGTTAGAGTTGCTCAAATCGCAGGAGGTGGTCCTATAGCAAACGCCCGCTAGCTTGTCCACACGTGACACGCAACAGGAGGCAGACAGCATGACCGATCCGCACGCCGACCCCGATGGGCTCGCCGGCATCCGTGACAGGCTGCTCGACGCGGCCCTGCCGCACGTGCCGTTCGACGGCTGGACCCAGGCCACGTTCGATGCCGCGGTCACCGATTCGGACGTCGACCCGGCGCTCGCCCGCGCCGCCTTTCCGCGCGGGGCGGTCGACATGGCGCTGGCGTTCCACTACCGCGGTGACGCGCTGATGGTCCAGCGGATCGCAGAGGCCGACCTGGCCCAGATGCGCTTTCGCGACCGGGTCGCGGCGGCGATCCGGTTCCGGCTCGAGGCGATGGAGATGGACAAGGAGGCCGTGCGCCGCGGCGCGACCCTCTTCGCGCTGCCGAACCATGCCGCCGACGGCGCCGGTGCGATCTGGCACACCGCCGACGCGATCTGGACGGCGCTTGGCGACACCGCGCGCGACTACAACTGGTACACCAAGCGCGCGACGCTCTCGGCGGTCTATTCCTCCACCGTGCTCTACTGGCTCGGCGACGATTCGCCGGGCCATCAGGCGACGTGGGAGTTTCTCGACCGCCGGATCGACAACGTCATGTCCTTCGAGGGCGTCAAGGGCAAGGTGATGAAGTCGCCGCTGGGCCGCGTTCTGGAAAAAGGACCGCTCCGCCTGCTTGACCGCGTCCGCGCGCCGGACCAAACCTTCCGCGAGAACGCGCCGGGATGGACCCGCCGCTAGAACCGCGAAGGAGAGGTCATTGGCTGTCGGGAAAGAAATCGTCACCTGGTACGAGGGCAAATGGCACAAGGGCAACGCGCCGATCATCGGCGCCGCGGACCACGTGGCATGGCTCGGCAGCCAGGTGTTCGACGGCGCCCGGCAGTTCGAGGGGGTGCGCCCGGACCTCGACCTGCACAGCCAGCGTATCATCCGGTCGGCCGAGGCCATGGGCATGGTGCCCCCGGTCGATGCCGGGACCGTGCACGGCCTGATGGAAGAGGGCTGCGCCCATTTCGCGCCGGATGCCGCGCTTTATCTCCGCCCGATGATGTGGGCGCGCGAGGGCACGCCCGGCATCATCGATATCGACCCCGGGTCGACCGGTTTCGCCGTTTGCCTCGAGACCCTGCCGATGCCGGAGCCGGGGGATTTCAGCCTGACCGTCTCTCCCTATTGCCGGCCCCGTCCCGACATGGCGCTGACCGAGGCCAAGGCGGGCTCGCTCTATGCCAATAACGGGCGGATCATGGCCGAGGCCCGGAAGCGCGGCTTTCACAACGCGCTCTCGCTCGACATCGACGGCCACGTCGCCGAGACCGCCTCGACCAATGTCTTTATGGTCCGCGACGGCGAGGTGCTGACCCCGGTGCCGAACGGCACCTTCCTGAACGGGCTGACACGGCAGCGGGTGATCGCGCTGCTGCGCGCCGCGGGCCACACCGTCACCGAGGCCAGCCTGACCGTCGCGGATTTCCGCGCCGCCGACGAGATCTTCGTCACCGGCAATATCGCCAAGGTGATGCCGGTCGCGCGCTTCGACGACCGCACCCTGCCGCAGCATTTCGGCCTGCAGCTGCGCGAGATGTACTGGGACTGGGCCCATTCCAGGTAAGGAGACCCGCATGACCCTGCCCGAGACGATGCGCGCCGTGGAAATCTCCGAACCGGGCGGCCCCGAGGTGCTGCGCCCGGTGACCCGCCCCGTGCCGGTGCCCGGCCCTGGACAGATCCTGATCCGTAACGCCTATGCCGGGGTGAACCGCCCCGACGCGCTGCAGCGCGCGGGCGCCTACGCGCCGCCGCCGACGGCGTCGGACCTGCCCGGTCTCGAATCGGCAGGGTCCGTCGCCGCGGTCGGACCGAATGTCAGCCGCTGGGCGGTCGGCGACCCGGTGACGGCACTCCTGCCGGGGGGCGGCTATGCCGAGTACGCGGTCACCCACCAGGACCACGCGCTGCCCGTTCCCGCGGGCCTGCCTTTGGATCGCGCCGCGGCGCTCTGCGAGACCTACTACACCGTCTGGAGCAACGTGTTCATGCGCGGCCGGCTTACCGGCGGCGAGGTGTTCCTCGTCCATGGCGGATCGTCGGGCATCGGCACCACGGCCATCCAGCTGGCCCGTCATTTCGGCGCCCGCGTGCTGACGACCGCCGGGTCCGACGAGAAATGCGCGCTCTGCCGCGATCTCGGCGCCCAGCGCGCGATCAACTACCGCGAGACGGACTTCGTCGCCGCCGTGAAGGACGCCACCGACGGGCGGGGCGCCGACCTGATCCTCGACATGGTGGGCGGCGACTATATCCCGCGCAACGTCAAGGCGCTGGCCGACGACGGCCGGCTGGTGCAGATCGCCTTCCTGTCCGGCCCCAAGGTCGACCTGAATTTCGCCCAGGTCATGGCGCGTCGGCTGACGATCACCGGATCGACGCTCAGGCCGCAATCGGATCTCGCCAAGGCGCGAATCGCCGACGAGCTTCGGACCCGTGTCTGGCCTCTGCTCGAGACCGGCGCCGTCGGGCCGGTGATGGACTCGGAATTTCCGCTGGAGAAGGCCGCCGCCGCCCATGCCCGGATGGAAGGCTCCACCCACATGGGCAAGATCGTCCTGAAGATCGCCTAGCGGACCGGCGGCATCCGGGCCGCGCGCGCCCGGCAATCGCGCACCACGTCCGCGCCGCAGGGGCGCGGCGCGAGATCCTTCGTCAGGCATATCCGCGCTTCCTGGATGTGGCCGTTCTTGCAGGTGATGGTCACCATGTCCGCCGTCCAGCCGGGATTCGCGGCGAGAAAGGCGCGCTCCACCTCTGCGGGCGCGAGCCGCGCCGGGCGGTCCGGCTGGCGGAGCGCCGCGGGCCGGCGCACGCGCGTCCAGGCCCGGCGCGCCGCGTCGAAATAGGCCCCGGCGGCGAGACCCGAACAGCGCCCGTGCTTTTCCCACTGGTAGCGGACCAGCCCGGCCGAGCCCATGATCGGCACCATCGCGCGGATCTCCGACCGGGACGGGGCGCGCGCGTCGCTGTCGCACCAGGCCGGCCAGCCGGTCTCGTGCTGCGGCCAGAGCCCGTGCAGGACAAAGCCGTGACCGCGGCGCGGATCGCATTGCGCGGCGCCGCGCGCGTCGCCCTCCAGCGCGCACCAGCTCGGGCTCCAGGACAGGGCCATCACGTAGTAGTCGAAATCGCCGGGGCGGTCCGACCCGGCCCGGGCCATCCCCGCCATCAGCAGCAGCGCCAGGATAACGCGCATCATTTCCCCCTTTGCATCCGGGTCGGTGGCGATTATATACGTCGCGACTTCCCCGTCATCGAGGAAACCGCGCCCGGTCCGGGCGCAGCCGACTTCCCGGCACGGGTGACGCATATCTGAAAGAGGGTTCCGAACATGGCCTATCCGATCATGGCGAAAGCCACCGCCGTCTGGCTCGTGGACAACACCACGCTCAGCTTCAAGCAGATCGCCGATTTCTGCGGCCTGCACGAGCTCGAGGTGCAGGGCATCGCGGATGGCGAGGTCGCGGCCGGGATAAAGGGCTTCGATCCCATCGCCAACAACCAGCTCGATCCCGAAGAGATCGAGCGGGGCGAAAAGGATCGCGCCTACAAGCTCAAGCTCAAGCACAACCCCGCCGCCGCCGGCGAGGAAAAGCGCCGCGGTCCGCGCTACACCCCGCTTTCCAAGCGCCAGGACCGACCCGCCGCGATCCTGTGGCTGGTGAAGTTTCACCCCGAACTGACCGACAGCCAGATTTCCAAGCTGGTCGGCACCACCAAGCCCACGATCCAGTCGATCCGCGAGCGCACGCACTGGAACATCCAGAACATCCAGCCCATCGACCCGGTGGCGCTGGGCCTCTGCAAACAGACCGAGCTGGACGAGGCCGTGCGCAAAGCCGCGGCCAAGAAAGCCAAGGACGGCGAGCTGATGTCCGACGAGGAACGCCGCCGCCTGGTCTCGACCGAGCAGTCGCTCGAAATGGAGGCCGAACCGAAGATGCCGTCGAGCATCTCCGGGCTCGAGACCTTCACCCTCGGCGGCTCGGACGAGTCGGACAGCAGCGACAAGGAAGAGACCCCGGTCGATGCCGACAGCCTCTTCAACCTGCCCGACTCCGACACGGACGCGGAAGACGACGAGGACGACACCGCCGGGCGCTGAGCGTCGCGCCGGCTCCAAGTGGGCGAAATATCCCCGCCGGAGGCACCCGAGCGCCCCGCAGGGGCGCGAGAGAGAAGGCGTGGCGCGCGGACCCGCGCGCCGCATGTCAGTGGGCCGAGGCCACGACCGCGTCGAGGATCGACCGGCCGCCATCCACGCGCAGGATTTCCCCGGTAATGAAGCCCGCGCTGTCGGAGGCGAGGAATTGCGCGGCATCCGCGACCTCGCCCGGCGGCGCGATGCGCCCGAGCGGCGTCGCGGTGGTGATGGCGTCGCGCAGGTCGCTGTCGTCGCGCAGCGCCTGGCGCAGGCTCGCGCTCATCACGCTGCCGAAGGCGATGGCGTTCACCCGGATGCGGTGGGGCGCCAGCGCCACGGCCAGGGAGCGCGTCAACTGGTCGAGCGCGGCGCAGCTGACCGAGTAGGCCAGCAGGTCGGGCCGGGTCCGCTGCCCCGCCACCGATGACAGGTTGACGATCGCGCCGACCGTGCCTTCCTCCTCGCCGGACTCCTCGGCCTGGGCGATCATCCGCTTGGCCACAAGCTGGCTGAGCCGCAGATTGGCCAGGAGGTTCTGTTGCAAAAGCGTGTCGACGGAGTCGTCGTCGCGGTCGAGCGGGTCGGAGAACATGACCTGGCGCGACCCGTTGACCAGGATGTCCACGCGGTCGAAGGCGTCGATCGTGGCCGACAGAAGGTTGGCCTGGGTCAGCTTCTCGCGCAGGTCGCCGGCGAAGGCGCGCGCGGTGGAGGCGTCGGCGTCGCTCTTGCCGATCTCGTCCTTCAGCCGCGCCTCGTCCATGTCGGCGAACATGACGTTGGCGCCGGCATCGACGAAGCGCCGCGCGATGGCAAGCCCGACGCCATTGGCGGCGCCGGTCACGATGGCGGTCTTGCCGGCTACGGAAAAGGTCATGTCGGGCGCGCTCCTCGCTTGCTCGGGGGCGCCGGCCGGGCGGCGCGGAAGATCTTGTAGGCGGGGGTCTCCGCGACGGTTTCAACCTCGCGGAAGGCGGCCTCCAAGGTCCGTTCATAGGGCAGTTGGCGGTTTGCCACCATCCAGAACTGTCCGCCGGGCTTCAGGATCGCGGCGGCGGTGCGGATGAAGGCCTGGCCGAGCGACGCGTCGGCGGCGCGGCCGGTGTGGAAGGGCGGGTTCGAGATCACCGCGTCATAGACGGCGCCCGGCCGCCAGCTTGTCGCGTCCTCCCATAGGAAATGGGCGCGCGGGTCGGTGATGTTGGCCCGCGCGGATTCGAGCGCGGCGTGTTCGGCCTCGACCAGGTCCAGCTGGGTCACGGCCTCAAGGGCAAGCAGGCGATGCGAGAGATACCCCCAGCCGGCGCCCAGGTCGGCAACCCGCCCCTTCAGCGCGTCGGGCAGATGGTCGGCCAGCAGGACCGAGCCCGGATCCGCGCCGTCGGACGAGAAAATCCCCGGCCGCGTCACGAAACCGCCTGCGCCGGGGCGCGCGGCCGCCGCCGCCGCCCAGCCGGCCACGGTCCCGGGCAGGGTTTCGGGACGGCGCAGCGTGAAAAGCTTGCCATGCGCCTTGGACACCACGTCCTCGACGCCGAGTGCCCGCTTGCAGGCTTTCAGCAGCGCCTCGGCGCCTTCCGTCTTCTGGGCATCGACGGCGACCAGCCCGCCGGGCTGGGTCTCGGCCAGGGCGTCGGCGATCAGGCCGAGCGTCTCTTCCTTGCTGCGGGTCGCCGCGACCAGCACGGCGGCATAGGGGCCTTCGGCGGTGACGCTGCAGTCGAGCCCCCGCGCGGCCAGGGCCCTGTAATGCGGGCAGAACCCCTGGACGATGTGCAGCCGTTCGGCCGGGAAGGCCGTCAGGTCATGGTCGGGACGGACCCGGAACAGGCCGATCCGCCCCTGTGCCGGCAGCGGCAGGGCCCCGGTCTCGACGGCGAGGGAGAGACGCGATGCGGCCATCGGGTGCGGGGCGGACGGGGCCGCCTATTCCTTTTCCATGGTGCATTGCAGCGGATGCTGGTTGCGCCGCGCGAAATCCATGACCTGGGCGACCTTGGTCTCCGCCACCTCGTAGGAGAACACGCCGACCACGGCGACGCCCTTCTTGTGGACGGTGAGCATGATCTCGACGGCCTGGGAGTGCGACAGCCCGAAGAACCGCTCGAGAACGTGAACGACGAATTCCATCGGCGTATAGTCATCGTTCAACAGCAGAACCTTGTAGAGAGGGGGGCGCTGCGTCTTGGGCTTGGCCTTGGTGATGACCGCCGCGTCGCTTTCGCCGTCCTCTTTCTTGTCCGCCATCATGATCGGGAAGTCACGCACGGAGTCGTCTCCCACTTTCCGGGTCCGAATCTCGACCCCACTATATATTCCTGCGGAAATCCGTGAAAAGAGGGCGCGGGTGGAAAAGCCGGGGGCCGCATGCATGCACTGACCACGATCGGGTTCGATGCCGACGACACGCTCTGGCAGAACGAGCGGTTTTTCCGGATCACGCAAGAGCGCTTCAAGGCGCTTCTGGCCGAGTATGCCGGGCCGGATCATCTCGACCAGCGTCTTCTCGCGGCGGAGCGGCGCAACTTGGGTCATTACGGGTTCGGCATCAAGGGGTTCACGCTCTCGATGATCGAGACCGCGATCGAGGTGACCGAGGATCGCGTGCCGGCCGCCGTCATCCGCGAGATCATGGAGGCCGGGCGCGAGATGCTCCGTCATCCGATCGAGCTTTTGCCCCGGGCCGCCGAGGCCGTCGCCGCCCTCGCGCCGCATTACCGCCTGGTGCTCATCACCAAGGGGGACCTGCTCGACCAGGAGCGCAAGCTCGCGCAATCGGGGCTGGGCGACATGTTCGACGCGGTCGAAATCGTCAGCGACAAGACCCCCGAGACCTACATGCGCGCCTTCAGCGTCCATGGCGGGGGACCGGCGCACGCGATGATGGTCGGCAATTCCCTGAGATCGGATATCGTTCCCGCGATCCGGGCCGGGGCCTGGGGGGTCTTCGTGCCGCACGACCTGACCTGGGAGGTGGAGCACGACACCGCGCCCGAGTCCGAGCCGCGGTTTCTCCAACTGGGCGACCTGGGCGAACTGCCTGACCTTGTTCGGGAAATACGGCGGGCCGCGGACTCGATCTAGCGGGTGGCGGCGATGCGGCCGCGATATGTTGGGTGCCCGAACTCTGTCGTGAAACCCCTTGAAATTAAATGCTTTACCTGTGGGGAAGCTGTGATACTCTACCTATAAATGAAACGTCCACCGTGGCCAAACGCGGGGACAGGGGCAGTGTCGAGCAGGTGCCTTGAAAAAACTGACTGATCTCATCGCCCGGGCCGTGGCGGTTCTGGCCGTGTATGTGCTGGTGGCGGGCGCAGCCTCTGCGGCGCCCTACGCCGCAATGGTGATCGATGCCCGCAGCGGCGAGGTTCTCCATTCCCGTAACGCCGACACGCGTCTTCACCCGGCGTCCCTGACCAAGATGATGACGCTCTACGTCGTCTTCGAGGCGGTGGAAAACGGCGAGATCACGCTGGACACGCCGGTAAAGATTTCCCGCAGGGCCGCGGCCGAACCGCCGTCCAAACTGGGCCTTCGCGCGGGATCGACGATCAAGCTGCGCTACCTGATCCGGGCCTCCGCGGTGAAATCCGCGAACGACGCGGCGACCGCGCTTGCCGAGGCAATCGAAGGGTCCGAGGCCGCCTTTGCCCGGCGGATGAACCGCACGGCCAAGGCGCTTGGCATGGCGCGGACCACGTTCAAGAACGCCCATGGCCTGACCGAATCCGGCCATCTTTCGACGGCGCGGGACATGACCCAGCTGGGCCGCGCGCTCTTCTTCCACTACCCGGAATATTACAACCTGTTCTCGCGCCAATCGACCCATGCGGGCATTCGCGAGGTGCGCAACACCAACCGCCGCCTACTGGGCGCCTATCGCGGTGCCGACGGCATCAAGACGGGCTATACCAGCGCCGCCGGTTTCAATCTGGTCGCCTCGGCCCGGCGCGGCAACGAGCGGGTGATCGCCACGGTCTTCGGCGGCCGGTCCTCGACCTGGCGCAACCAGCGCGTGGCGGAACTGCTCGACATGGGCTTCAAGCGCTCGCCGACACGCGTCGCGCTGCGCGAGCCCGCCCGCCCCGACTATGCCGGCGGCGGCGCCGGGTCCTTCGCGCTCGCCGTAACCCGGAGCCTGCGGCCCCGGTCGCGGCCCCTGGCCGCACCTGCGCCGGAGATCCTGATCGCCATGCAGGAAGATATCGAGACCGCGGTCGCCGAGGTGGCGGCACTCAAGGCCGCGCCGGACCCGCGGGCGCGCCCCGACGACGTCGTCCCCCAAGGGGGCACCGAAGTCGTCGCGATGGCCGCGACCGCCGCAACGCCGGCGCCGCGCCCGAAGCCGGCCGTGCAGGCCGTCGCCACGGCCGCCGGCGCCGCGAAACTCGAGGTCGTCGCCCGGTCTTCGACATCGGGTGAGCGGCTCTGGGCGATCAATCTCGGGCAGCAGCCGTCGCGTTACCACGCCGAGAAACTGTTGCTGAAAACGGCGCTGCAGGAACTCGACACGCTGGACGAGGCCCTGCGCAAGGTCGTGCGCCGTCCGACCGGGTTCGAGGCCAATTTCGTCGGGCTCACCCGCGCAGAGGCGGAAACCGCTTGTGCCCGTCTCTCCGCCCGCCGGCTCGGCTGCGAGATTTCCGGCCCCTGAGCGCTTGTGCGCGGGGGCAGGGCAGGGCAGGAATAGGCGCCGACAAAGGAGCCGCCATGACCCGTTTCGTGATCCCCCCGCCCGCCACGCCGTCCGTCGCCGTCGCCGACACGCCCGACCGCTTCCCGGTGCGTCGCATCTTTTGCGTGGGGCGCAACTATGCCGCGCATGTGCGGGAGATGGGCAATGACGAGCGCGAGCCGCCCTTCTTCTTCACCAAGCCGGCGGACAGCGTGGTCGATGACGGCGCCATCCTCGATTACCCGCCCGAGACGCAGAACCTGCACCACGAGGCCGAGCTCGTCGTCGCGATCGGTACCGGCGGGCGCGAGATCGCCGAGGCCGACGCGCTGTCCCATGTCTGGGGCTATGCCGCCGGCAATGATCTGACGCGGCGCGACCTGCAGGCGGCGGCGAAAAAGGCCGGCCGGCCGTGGGACTGGGCCAAGGGCTTCGACCGTTCGGCGGTGTGCGGTCCGCTTCGCCCGGTCGCCGCGACGGGGCATCCCGCATCCGGCAGGATCCTCTGCCGGGTGAACGGCGAAACCCGCCAGGAAGGCGATCTGGCCGAGATGATCTGGAGCGTGCCCGAGATCATCGCGTCTCTCGCGCGGTCGATCGAGTTGCAGCCGGGCGACCTGGTCTTTACCGGAACGCCCGCGGGCGTCGGCCCGCTGGAGCGCGGCGATACCTGCGAGGTGGAGATTGCCGGGGTGGGCGGCGTCACGGTCAAGATCGCCTGAGCGCCTGCCGCTCCCCCTCGGCGCGGGCGTAGGGCGAGGTGAACCGCCCCAGGTATCGCCGCATCGCCCCGAGGCTTTGCCAGTGCTTGAGAAAGCTCGGCCCCATCTCGTCCAGCGCGGCTGGCCCGTCCGGGCTGGGCAGGGCCAGGTCGGGGCGGTCGGGATAGGTTTCTGCCAGGAAGGCGGCATAGGGGGCGCGGTAGCGTTCCGGCAACCGGCGTTTGCGGTCACGCCATGGTTTCACGGTTCCGATGAAATGCAGGATCTTCGGCGCGACGAGATCGGCGAAGAAGCGCGAGGACCAGGTATACTGCCAGTTCCAGACCGGGCTGAGTTCCGCCCAGCCGCCGTGCAGCACGATATTCAGAAGCGACTGGTCGTGCCGGGGCAGTGCTTCGGGATGCATGGCGAAGGTCTCGAGGCAGCGGTCAAGCACGCTCTCGGCCCGGAACCGGGGGATGTCGATCAGCAGGACGCCCGAGTTGAAATAGGGTGCGCGCCCGAGCCCCATTTTCCGGAATTCCGGCACTTGCCGATCCGGCGTCCGCCACTGGAGGTTGTCACGCACCGCCCCGACGGGATGGGGGCCGAGATCCATTTGCAGGAGCTGGTCGAGCCCGCCGGACGTAACGAACACGTCGCTGTCCAGATAGAGCATCCGGTCGTAGTCCCGCGCCAGCAGATCCGGCAGAACGAGCCGGAGATAGGCCGCGCCGCCGTGCCGCCCGGGATTGGGACCATCGTCGAAGGGGTTGCCGTCGGCGAAGCGTAGCAGCCGGATGTCGTGCCGGGCCAGAGACGCCGGCGGTGCCGGCGGATCCGGCATCGCGATGCAGATGTCGAAGCTGCGCTCTGGATGCAGCCGGGCGATCTGGTCGGCTACGAAGAAGGCGTAGGGCGCATAGGCGTCGTTGCAGGCCAGGGCGACGGCCGACCGGTGGCGCGGGGCGGTTTGGCTCATGACGGTGGCGTGATCCTGCGGCTGGCCTGTTACGAGGCACCTTATGGATCAGCGGACGGGGGCTGTCACCCCCGCGCTGGCGCCTCAGTCCTCTTTGGGCTCGTCGTCGTAATCGGTGCGCAGGATGCGCTGGGCGTCGCCGTCGGGATCCTCGAACTGGCGTGTCTTGAGCGCCCAGAAGAAGGCCGCGAGGCCAATGCCGCCGAGCACCAGCGAGATTGGAATCAGGTATGTCAGAACGTCCATGCCCTGACCCTAGCGCAGTCGGAGGGCATTGAGCGACACCGTGATCGACGAGATCGACATCGCCAAAGCCGCGGCAAGCGGCGTCGCGAAGCCCGCCAGCGCGATCGGGATGGCGATGGCGTTATAGGCGGTCGCGATCCCGAAATTCTCGCGTATCCGCTTGGTCGCGGACCGGGCGGTGACGAGGCAATCGCCCAGCACGGTCAGGTCGCCGTTCAACAGCACGATGTCCGAGGCCACCCGCGCCGCGTCCAGCGCCGAAGCCGGCGAGATCGAGACATGCGCCGCGGCCAGCGCGCCGGTATCGTTGAGCCCGTCGCCGACCATCAGAACCTTGTGGCCTTCCCGGTGCAGCGCCTCGATTCGGCCCGCCTTGTCCTCTGGCAGCGCGCCGGCTTCGTGGAGCGCGATGCCAAGCCGGTCGGCGGTGGCGGCAACGGCGCGGTCGCTGTCGCCCGAGATCAGCATGACGCGGCAGCCGGCCCCGCGCAGCGCCCCGATCGCCTCCGCCGCGCCCGGTCGCAGCTCGTCGGTGAAATCGAACCGGACCGGCGGGGCATCGCCGACCTGCAGCCAGGTGGCCGGGCCCTCGGCGGCGGCCTCTGCGCCGACCCAGCTGGCGCGGCCGAGCCGCACGCGCTGCCCGCCCCATAGCGCCTGGACGCCGTAGCCGGGCACCTCGCGGATCTCCGACACATCGGCCGGCGTGACGCCGTCGGCCGCGGCCGCCCCGGCCAGCGCCTGGGCCAGCGGGTGCGACGACCCGGCGGCCAGCGCCGCGGCCAGCGCGAGATCCGTGCGTGCATGGTCCCGGAGCCCCTGCATCTCGGGGGTGCCGAGCGTCAGCGTGCCGGTCTTGTCGAACACCACGGTGTCGATCTCGGCCAGCCGTTCCAGCGCGGTGGCGCTCTTCAGCAGGACACCCTTGCGGAAAAGCCGCCCGCTGGCCGCGGTGGTCACCGCGGGCACGGCCAGCCCCAGCGCGCAGGGGCAGGTGATGATCAGCGTGGCGATGGCGATGTTGATGGACAGTCGCACGTCGCCCGACGCGATCATCCACCCGGCGAAGGCGAAAAGCGCCAGAAGATGGACCCCCGGCGCGTAAGCCGCCGCCGCGCGGTCGGCGAGCGAGGTGTAGCGGTTGCGCGCCGTTTCGGCCAGCGCGACAAGGTCCGCGATCTTGTGAAGCCGGGTGTCCTCGCCCCGCGCGGTGACGCGCACCGTCAGCGGGCCGGTCAGGTTCTGTTCGCCCGCGGCCACATCGCTGTCGGGGCCGGCGAAGACCGGCAGGCTTTCGCCCGTCAGGAGGGCGCGGTCGATTTCGCTGGTCCCGATCTCGACGACGCCGTCCACCGGCACGCGCGCCCCGGGCTTGACCACGACGCGGTCGCCGATGGCCAGTTCCGCGATCGGCGTGACGACTTCCCTGCCGTCCTCGAGCTTCACGGCGCGTGGCACCTCGAGGGCGGCCAGTTCCTGCGCGGCGGACCGCGCGGTGGCGCGGGTGCGATGATCGAGATAGCGCCCGCCGAGAAGGAAGAAGGTCAGCGACAGCGCGGCGTCGAAATAGGCGTGGCGCCCCGACATGGCCGTTTCGTAAAGCGACATGCCGGCGGCGAGGATGATCGCGAGCGAGATCGGCACGTCCATGTTGAGCCGGCGGGCGGACAGGGCGGAGAGCGCGTTGACGAAGAAGGGCCGCGCCGAGAAGGCGACCGCCGGCAGCGCGATCATCGCCGAGATCCAGTGCATCAGGTCGCGGGTGGCGTCCTCGGCGCCCGACCAGACCGCGACCGAGAGCAGCATGACGTTCATCATGGCAAAACCCGCCACCGCCAGCCGCATCAGCAGGTCGCGGCCGGCGCTGTCGGTTTCGGTCGCGGCGATGGTGCCCGGGTCGAGTTCATGCGCCTCGTAGCCCAGCCGGTCGAGTTCGGCGACGAGGTCCTCGGCGGTGATGTCGGCGTCGGCATCCACCGCCGCGCGCTTGAGCGTCAGGTTCACGCGGGCCTCGTGCACACCCGGCAGGGCGTTGAGCCCCTTCTCGACGGTCGCGATGCAACCGGCGCAGTGAATGCCCGGCAGCGACAGCATCAGCCGGCCGGGTTTTTCAGGCGCGGACTCCGGGCGTGGAGGCGTCGCCACGCAGGCGGGGCAGGCGGCGACCGAGGGGCGCGCGGTGTCGCTCATCTCAGCGGCCCACGAAAATGTCCCGGCGCTGCCGGAAGACGGTGCCGTCGGCGGATGTGGCCTCGACCCGCACGAGCCACTTGCCGTAGTCGAGATCCATCGGGGCCGTGAACCGGCCCTGGACGCCGGCCATTTCCGGGCGGATGTCGTCGCGGGACTCGGTCGTGCGGCCAACCAGAACGGAGAGATCGGTGATCTCCGGCCCGCGGCCGTCGGGCCCGGTGAAGTCCAGCGTCAGCAGCCCCGCCGCGTATTGCGTGTCGAGCGTCCAGCCAAGCGCCTCCTGCGCGGTGCGGCGTTCCTCGAATTTCTGGCTGGCGACGTAGCTGTTCTTGACCTCGAGCCCGGGGAAGGTGCTGACCGCCTGCCAGGCCATGACGATGTTGACCGTGATGATGACGCCAAAGGCTGCCACGGCGATGGCCAGAACCTTGCGGCCGGTCAGTGGTTTGCCGGTGTCGGTCGTCATTGCGCTCTCCCGTTGAAATGGGTGTCCTCGTAGGACCGTTCCTCGTTGATCTGGTCGGTGATCCAGAGCCGGATCTCCGTGCGTTCCGTCGTGGCGGCGGCCGTGCCTGCCGGCGCGACCACGTAGACCCGCTGCTGCAGCGTCGAGTCGGGCGGCACCGTGACGGTCGCATCGCCGCCGGCGCCCTCGACCTCGATGTTCAGCGGGGCCTCGCTGCTGACTGACAGCCGGAACGGGCGTGCCTCGCCGTGCTTGTTGCGCAGGCGGACGTCGTAGCTGTTGCGGATCGCCCCGTCGGACAGCACGATGTTGACCGGGTTCCGGGTCTTGGCGACGGTCATGTCGATCTCGGGGCGAATGAAGAGCGCCACCACGAGCCCGAGCCCGATCGCCGCCCAGAGGACGGTATAAAGCATCGTGCGGGGACGGAAGACGTGCTTCCATACGGCCTTGGGTGGCTGCCCCTCGCGTTCGCGGGGCTCGTCGGAGAGCGCGATGTAGTCGATCAGCCCGCGCGGCTTGCCGATCTTCTCCATCACGTCGTCACAGGCGTCGATGCAGAGCGCGCAGGTGATGCATTCGAGTTGCTGGCCGTCGCGGATGTCGATGCCCATCGGGCAGACGTTCACGCAGGCCATGCAGTCGATGCAGTCGCCCAGCTTGTCGGCCTCCGGCCCCTTGCGGTGCTTGCCGCGCGGTTCGCCACGCCATTCGCGGTAGGCCACCGTGATCGTGTCCTCGTCCATCATGGCGGCCTGGATGCGCGGCCAGGGGCAGGCATAGATACAGATCTGTTCGCGCATGAACCCGCCGAAGACGAAGGTCGTCGCGGTCAGGACGCCGATGGTGCCATAGGCGACCGGCGGCGCGTCGAAGGTCAGGAGGCTCTGCAACAGCGTGGGAGCATCCGCGAAATAGAACACCCAGGCACCGCCGGTCGCGACGGCGATCAGCAGCCAGACCGTCCATTTCGTGACCCTCAGCCGGGCCTTGCGAAAGGACATGGGCGCGTTCCAGAGCCGGACGCGCTTGTTGCGGTCGCCCTCGATCCAGCGTTCGACGAGAATGAAAAGATCGGTCCAGACCGTCTGCGGACAGGTATAGCCGCACCAGACCCGTCCAAGGGCCGAGGTGAAGAGAAAGAGCCCCAGGCCCGCCATGATCAACAGGCCGGCGATGAAATAGAACTCGTGCGGCCAGATCTCGATCCAGAAGAAGAAGAAGCGCCGGTCGGCGAGATCCACCAGCACCGCCTGGTCGGGCAGGTTGGGCCCCCGGTCCCAGCGAATCCAGGGCGTGAGATAGTAGATGCCCAGCGTTACCGCCATGATCCACCATTTCAGCGTGCGGAACTGGCCCGAGACCCGGCGCGGGAAGATCGGCTCGCGTGCGGCGTAGAGGCGGGGGGGAAGCTTTTCCGAAACGGCCACGAAGATACTCCGGACAGACCTGCAGGTTCGGCTCGTTTTGGCAGGGCCCGGCGCGGGTGGCATTGACCCAGATCAAAATATGCACGGCAAACCTATGATTTGCCGTGCCTGCCCCGGAAAGGCGCCGGGGCTCAGGCCGCGGCCTGCCGGCGCAGCCAGGCGGCGAAGGCCTTGGCAGAGGGGCGCAGGACGCCCGGGCGGGTCACGATGTGATACCCCGATCCCGGCTGCGGTTCCTCGAAGAGCACGCGCAACCGGCCAGCCGCGATATCGTCCTCGATGAAGGCGCGGGTCGTGGCCGAGATTCCGGTGCCGCGCCGGACGCCGTCCAGAACCAGGTTGCCCGGCACATGGGTCATGGTGCGGACGCGTCCCTCTGTCACGCCCATGCGCTTCAGCCAGTCGGTGACCTCGGTGGTGCCGAGTTCCTGCAGCCAGGGATAGTCCAGCAACTCCGCCGGGGTGCGGATGTCACGATCGCCGATCAGGCTGCGGCTGGCGACGATGGCGAGATCGGTCGACAGCAACTGCGCGCAGTCCAGCCCCGGCCAGTCGCCGCGCCCGAAACGGATCGCGATATCGATGCCGCCCGGCTCCAGCGCGACCAGTTGCGGGGTCGGGTTCAGCATGACGTCGATCTCGGGGTGGCGGCCATGGAAATCCGCGATCCGGGGCAGGAGCCAGTTGGCCGCGAAGGTCGGGGTGGTGGAGACCTGCAGAGGCCGGTCGGCGTCGGCGCCGGTGATGTCGTCGACCTCGCGTCCGATGGCCGCGAAAGCGCCGCTCAGCGTGTCGGCGAGCCGTGCACCCGCCGGGGTCAGCTCAAGGCTGCGGCCGGATTTCTCGACCAGCCGCAGGCCGAGATGGGCTTCGAGCGCGCGCACCTGCTGGCCGACCGCCGCATGGCTGACATTGAGCGCCGTGCCGGCGGCGGAGAGGCTGCCATGTTCGGCCAGGGCGGCGAAGGCGCGGAGCGCGTGGAGCGGGGGGAGGCGACGCCAGTTCATCTGAAAGCCAGACTTTCATGTTGGAATTTTTCCTGACTCGCAATCTGGACCCTTTGGGGCGATATGCAAGGGCAGATACCACAGGAAAGGAGGCCCGCCATGATCGGGATCTACGCTCAGACTTTCATGATTGCATCGCGCGCCGAGGCCTCTTCGCAGGCGGCTGGCGGCGGGTGGCGCCGGATCTTTTCCCGCAAGGGCTGACCCGGAAAAAAAGCACCGGCCCCCCCGAGAAACGCGCGAACAGGAAAAGGGGCCGGTGCAGTGCCGGGGGAACGTGCCCCCGGGTTCGGGAGAAACTTATTCCCCGCCGCCCAACTGGTGGACGTAGAGCGTGACCTGGTCGATCTCGGCTTCCGTCAGACGCTCGTTCCAGGGCGGCATCACGCCGAAGCGGCTGTAGGCCACCGTTTCGGTCAGCGTCTCGACGTCCCCGCCATAGAGCCAGATGGCGTCGGTGAGGTTCGGCGCGCCCTGGAAGGTGTCGCCGGTGCCGTCTTCCATGTGGCAGGCGGCGCAGTTGTCCAGGTAGACGGTCTCGCCCGCGGCAGCCAGGTCGGCGTCGTGCTCCTGGCCGGACATCTGCCGGACATAATGCACGACCTCGCTGATCTGCTGTTCCTCGAGGATCTCGCCGAAGGCCGGCATCTGCGACCAGCGGGCGTCGGGATCCTGCTCGTTCCGGATGCCATGGGCGACGGTGTATTCGATCTCCTCCAGCGAGCCGCCCCAGAGCCAGGCGTCATCCAGCAGGTTCGGGTAGCCCTTGGCCCCCGCCGCGCCGGAACCGTGGCACTGCGCGCACCAGGTGCGGAACACCGCCGCGCCGCCGTTGACGGCGTAGCTGTGCAGCTCGGCGTCATCGGGGACGGTGGCCAGCTCGGTCGCGACCAGCTTCTGGTCAAGCGGGGCGTTCATCTCTTCGAAGCGCTGGATTTCCTCGGCGACCTCGGCCCGGGTGCTGTAGCCGAGCAGGCCGGGGGTGGCCTCCTTGATCAGCGGCCAGGCCGGGTAGGCGATGGTGTAGGCCACGCCCCAGATGATCGTGGCGTAGAAAGTCCAGAGCCACCAGCGCGGCATGGGGTTGTCGTATTCCTTGATCCCGTCCCACTCGTGGCCGGTGGTATCCGGTTCCTGGTTTTCGGTTTTCTTGCTCATTTCCGCGTCTCCTTGGACCGATCACCGTCCCCGTGAGAGTCGGTGTCCGCGGGTTTGTCTTCATGCCGGAAGGGAATGTTGGCGATGTCGCGATGCTTCGCCCGGCTGCCCGGGCGAAACGCCCAGACAACCACGCCGAGGAAGAAGAGCAGCAGGAAAAGCATCATCCAGCTGTCGGCGAATTGGCGAAGGATCGAGTAGGTCTCCATTCCCGTCTCCTCAGCGGTTCGCGACCGGGGTGAAGGTGGAGAAGTCCACCAGCGTGCCCAGCATCTGGAGATAGGCGATCAGCGCGTCCATCTCGGTCAGCTCGGGCTGCCCGTCAAAATTGCGAACCTGTGCTTTCGGATAGCGCGCCAGCAGGCCGTCGGTGTCGCCGAAGGGCTCCACCTGAACCCGGAAGTCGGCCACGGCGTTCTCGAGCATCTCGTCGGTGTAGGGCACCCCGACCATGCGGTTGGTCCGCATCAGATCCTCGATGTATTCGCCGTCGATCTCGCGGTTCATCAGGAAGCCGTATTTCGGCATCACCGATTCCGGCACCACGGACTGCGGATCGATCATGTGATCGACATGCCACTCGTCCGAGTAGCGGCCGCCGACGCGGGCCAGGTCCGGCCCGGTCCGCTTGGAGCCCCACTGGAACGGGTGGTCGTACATCGACTCCGCCGCCAGGCTGTAATGGCCGTAACGCTCGACCTCGTCGCGCATCGGGCGGATCATCTGGCTGTGGCAGACGTAGCAGCCCTCGCGGATGTAGATGTCGCGCCCGGCCAGTTCCAGCGGTGCGTAGGGGCGCATGCCCTTCACCTTCTCGATCGTGTTCTGCAGGTAGAACAGGGGCACGATCTCGACGATGCCGCCGACGGTGACCACCAGGAAGCTGAGAACGAGCAACAGCGTCGCGTTCTTCTCGATTACCTTATGCTTGCTGAGAATGGACATCCGGCCCTCCTTCATTCAGCCGGAGCCGCGGCCGGGGCAGAGGCTTTCGCCTGCCCGCGAACGACGGTCATCCAGAGGTTGTAGCACATGATCAGTGCCCCGGCGATGTAGAGCACCCCGCCAAGCGCGCGGACGACGTACATCGGGAACTTGGCGCTCACGGTGTCGGCGAAGGCGTTGACCAGGAAGCCCTGGCTGTCGACCTCGCGCCACATCAGGCCTTCCATGATGCCCGTGACCCACATCGACGCGGCGTAGAGCACGATGCCGATGGTGGCGAGCCAGAAGTGCCAGGACACCAGGCTGAGCGAATAGAGCCGCTCGCGGTTCCAGAGCCGCGGCACCAGGAAGTAGAGCGCGCCGAAGGTGATCATGCCGTTCCAGCCGAGCGCACCGGAGTGCACGTGGCCGATCGTCCAGTCGGTGTAGTGGCTGAGCGAGTTCACCGCCTTGATCGACATCATCGGGCCCTCGAAGGTGGACATGCCGTAGAAGCCGACCGAGACGACCATCATCCGGATGATCGGGTCGGTGCGCAGCTTGTCCCAGGCGCCCGAGAGCGTCATCAGGCCGTTGATCATGCCGCCCCAGCTGGGCATCCAGAGCACGACCGAGAACACCATGCCGAGCGTCGAGGCCCAGTCGGGCAGCGCCGTGTAGTGCAGGTGGTGCGGGCCGGCCCAGATATAGAGGAAGATCAGCGCCCAGAAGTGCACGATCGACAGCTTGTAGCTGTAGACCGGGCGTTCGGCCTGCTTCGGCACGAAGTAGTACATCATCCCGAGGAAGCCCGCCGTCAGGAAGAAGCCCACCGCGTTGTGGCCGTACCACCACTGGGTCATGGCGTCCTGCACGCCCGAGAAGACCTGCACCGACTTCGAGCCGAAGAGCGACACCGGGATCGACAGGTTGTTGAAGACGTGCAGCATGGCGATCGTGACGATGAACGAGAGGTAGAACCAGTTCGCCACGTAGATGTGGGGTTCCTTCCGCTTGATGATCGTGCCGAGGAACACGGCCAGGTAGACCACCCAGACGATGGTCAGCCACCAGTCGACGTACCATTCGGGCTCGGCGTATTCCTTGGACTGCGTGGCGCCCAGCAGGTAACCGGTCGCGGCCAGGACGATGACCAGCTGGTAGCCCCAGAACACGAACCAGGCGAGGTTGCCGCCCCAGAGCCGGGCGGCGCTGGTGCGCTGGACAACGTAGAACGAGGTCGCGATCAGCGCGTTGCCGCCGAAGGCGAAGATCACGGCCGAGGTGTGCAGCGGCCGCAGCCGCCCGAAGTTCATGTAGCCTTGCGCCCACTCGAAGTTGAGCTGCGGAAAGGCCAGCTGGAATGCGATGAAGGTTCCGACCAGGAAGCCAACGACGCCCCACAGGGCGGTCGCGATCACGCCGTAGCGCACGACGCCGTCCATGTAGCCGGTTTCGACGGCCGCCGGTTTTGGCTCGTCTGTCCTGCGGAGCACCCACAGGAAAAGCCCGCCTGCCACCAGCATGATCGTCAAAGCGTTCACCAGGTAGGCAAGGTCACGGGCGTAGTTGGCCGCGATCGCCGCCAGAAGCGCGATCACTGCCAGAAGAGCGAGTTTGAGATAATCCCACATCGCACGTCCCCTAGTTATATTTCGCAACCGAATCCACGCCCGGTCACGCACGGTTTCTACGCCGCGAACCTGCCGATCGCGTCGCGGCTTGCCTTGATCCATGTCAAAAGGGCCGTGGACGCACTTTGACCCATATCAAGGAAGCCTCGATAGTGGGCGCCTAGCGTGCAAAAACCAACGCGAATGGGAGAAAACGCGACATGGCCTACAAATCGATACTGACGGTCACACTTGGCGAGACGGTGAAGCCCGAGGCGCTCGACTCGGCGGTGCAGATTGCCCGTCAGGAAGGCGGGCACCTCGACGTGCTGTGCCTCGGGGTCGATCGTGTTCAGGTGGGCTATTATTTCGACACCGCGTCGCCGGCCCTGCTCGAACAGGGCATCGCGAGGGCCCGCGAAGAGGCGCAGGCGGCACATGACGCCGTCGAGGCGCGGCTCAAGGGCGAGGACATTCCCTATGCCGTGCGCGCCGCCGTGGTCCAGATCGGCGCGATCGCCGAGGTTGTCGGGCAGACCGCCCGCTACAATGATCTCGTGGTGCTCTCGAAGCCCTATGGCGGCGATAACGAGGTCGAGGACGCCGCCGTTCTCGAGGCCGCGCTTTTCGAGGGTAACGCCCCGGTGCTCGTCGTGCCGGGCAAGCCGATGGCGCGCTTTGGCAAGAAGGTGGTGATCGGCTGGAACGAAAGCGTCGAGGCGCTGTCGGCGATCCGCGCCGCGATGCCGATTCTCCAGGCCGCCGACGAGGTCGACGTGGCGATCATCGATCCTTACCAGCACGCCTCGGAACAGGCCGACCCGGGGGCCGAGCTTTGCCGCATGCTGTCGCGCCACGACATCTCGGTCGAGGCCTCGGTGCTGCCCAAGACCATGCCGAAGGTGTCGGACGTGCTGATGCGCCACGCCACGGACGAGGGCGCCGACCTGATCGTGATGGGGGCCTACGGGCACTCGCGCTTCCGCGAGTCGATCCTCGGCGGTGCGACCCGCGACATGCTGGCCGAATCCGAGCTTCCGGTGCTGATGGCCCACTGACCCGGGCCAGGCGGGGGCGCTGCCCCCGCGCGTTCGGATCACGCGATCAGGCCACCATCCGTGTCGTCGCCGGTTTCCTCGATCAGGCGCTGGAAATCCGGCACGGTGACGTGGCGGTTGCCCTCGATCTGGATCACGCCGTCGCGCTTCAGTGCCGAGATCTGGCGACTGACGGTCTCGAGCGTCAAGCCGAGGTAATCCGCCATCGCCTCGCGTGTCAGGGGCAGGTCGAAGACCAGCCGGCCATCAGCCGTCGACATGTTGAGGCTGGCGTCCCGGCGCCCGATGATCGCGAGCAGGCTCGCGATCTTCTCGCGGGCCGTCTTGCGGCCGAGGATCAGCATCCATTCCCGCGCCGCGTCGAGCTCGTCGAGCGTCATTTCCAGCAGCCTCTGGTTGATGGACGGCGTCGAGCGCAGGAGTTCTTCGAACGGGCCCTTGCGGAAACAGCACAGCGTGATCTTGCTGGTGGCCACCACGTCGTAAGGCGCGGTCTCGCGGCCAGGGCGGCCCAGGAAATCGCTGGGCAAAAGCAGCCCCACCATCTGCCGCCGCCCGTCTTCCATGGTATGGGACAAAGTCGCGATCCCCGTCACCACGGAGGCCACGAAATCCATTTCGTCACCCGCCCAAACGATCGTCTGGCCGGGCGTAAAGTCTCTGTAATACTTGATACGGTCGAGGACATCGAGCTCGTCCTGCTCGCAACGCGAGCAGACGGCCCGATGACGTATCGGGCAGCTAGAGCACTTGACGTGGACCTCGGCCAAGCCGGTATCGGCCATGACTTCCTCGGTTTGATTTCGATCAAGGATGATCGGCGCGTTTACACTCATAAGGTATGACGATGAAACATGAATCGCAACTCGCGCGGTTGGGGCTCTTTGACGCCAAGGTCCCGCGTTACACCAGCTATCCCACGGCGCCGCATTTCTCGGACGACGTGGATGCCAATGATTTCGGGCGCTGGCTGGCGGCTGTGCCCGACGGGGATGCGGTTTCGTTATATTTGCATGTGCCGTTCTGCCGCAGATTGTGCTGGTTCTGCGCCTGCCGAACCCAGGGTGTGACGAACGATCTGCCGGTGCGGCTCTATGTCGAAACGCTCAAGCAGGAAATCGCGCGCGTGCGCGCCGCGCTGCCCGATGACGTGCGGCTGAGCCGGCTGCACTGGGGCGGTGGCACGCCGACGATCCTGCCCGCCGAGATGATCTCCGACCTGGCGGCGACCGTCACGGCGGAGTTCCCCTTCGCCCGGGACGCGGAATTCTCGGTCGAGATCGATCCGAACGAGATCGATTCGGCGCGGCTCGACGCGCTGGCCGACGCCGGCATGAACCGTGCCTCGATCGGGGTGCAGGATTTCGATCCCGAGATCCAGAAAGTCATCGGCCGCGTGCAAAGCTTCGAGGTCACGCGCGACGCCGTGCAGGCGCTGCGCGCGCGCGGCATCCGCAGTCTGAACGCGGATATCCTCTACGGGCTGCCCTTCCAGGACAACGCCAGGATCGCCGACAGCACCAGAAAGCTGCTGGAGCTGGAGCCGGACCGGGTCGCGCTCTACGGGTATGCGCATGTGCCGTGGATGGCGCGGCGCCAGACGATGATCCCGGTCAAGGCGCTGCCCACGCCCGAGTCGCGCCTGCATCTCTACGACACGGCGCGACGGCTCTTTGTCTGGGCCGGCTATCGCGAGATCGGCATCGACCATTTCGCGAAACCCGGCGACGGGCTCGATCTTGCCCTGCAGAACGGCACGCTGAGGCGGAACTTCCAGGGCTACACCGACGACCAGGCACGCACCCTTGTCGGGCTGGGGGCCTCGGCGATTTCGCGCTTCCCGCAGGGCTATGCGCAGAACGCCAGCAAGACCGCCGACTATCAGCGCATGGTGCGCGGCGGCGGACTCGCCACCGCGCGCGGCCATGTCTTCAAGGGCGAGGATTGTGTGCGCGGCCGCGTGATCGAGGAGTTGATGTGCCAGTTCCGCGCCGATCTCGACGCGATCGAGTCCGAATGCGGGGCCGCGCCGGGCACGCTGCAACAGCCGGCCGAGACGGCGGCGCGGAAATTCCCGGGCGCGATGAAGCTCAGGGAGCGCATCATCGAGATCCCGCATGAGGGTCGGGCGCTGACCCGGATGATCGCGCGGGCCTTCGACGCCTACACGCTCTCCGGCAAGGGCCACAGCTCGGCGATCTGAGCCGCGCTCAGGCGCTGGCGCGCCCCCAGGGCGTCAGGTCGAACGCCGCCGCCATCAGGGCCCGCGTATATTCGGTCTTCGGCGCGTCGAAGATCTCGTCGCTGCTGCCCCATTCGACGATGTCGCCCTCTTTCATCACCACCACCTTGTGGCTGAGGGCGCGCACCACCTTCAGGTCGTGGCTGATGAAGAGATAGGCAAGCCCGTGGCGCCGCTGGAGGTCACGCAGGAGATCGACGATCTGCACCTGCACCGTCATGTCGAGCGCGGATGTGGGCTCGTCCAGCACCAGCAGTTTCGGCCGCAGGATCATGGCGCGGGCGATCGCGATGCGCTGGCGCTGCCCGCCGGAGAACTCGTGCGGGTAGCGATCCATCATCGCGGGCTCCAGCCCGACCTCCTCGAGCACCTCGGCCACCAGCTCGCGATGGGGGCGTCCCGGGTCGATGTCGTGCACGGTCAGCCCCTCGGCCACGATCTGCGCGATCGACATGCGCGGGCTGAGTGATCCGAACGGGTCCTGGAACACGATCTGCATGTCCCGCCGCAGCGGGCGGAGCTGGCGCGATTTCCAGCCCTGGATATCGCGCCCCTGGTAGAGGATCCGTCCCTGCGACGAGGTCAGCCGCATGATCGCCAGCGCCAGTGTCGTCTTGCCCGAGCCGGACTCGCCCACGATCCCGACCGTCTCGCCGGCGCGGACGTCGATCGTGGCGTCGTTGACCGCCTTGATATGGCCGACGGTCCGGCGCAGGAAACCGCGCTGGATCGGGAACCACACCTTGAGCGCCTCGGTCCGGACCACCTCGGCGGACTCGTCGGGCACCGGGTCCGGCCTGCCGGCGGGCTCGGCCCCGAGCAGTTTGCGCGTGTAGGCATGCGCCGGTTCACGGAACAGCGCCTCGGTCGCGCCGGACTCGACGATCTCGCCGTCCTTCATCACGTAGACCCGGTCCGCGATCCGGCGCACGATGCCAAGGTCGTGCGTGATGAAGAGCAGGCTCATGTTCTCGGTGCGCTTCAGCTCGAACAGCAGGTCGAGGATCTGCGCCTGGATCGTGACGTCGAGCGCCGTCGTCGGTTCATCGGCGATCAGCAGATCCGGTTCGTTGGCCAGCGCCATGGCGATCATCACGCGCTGGCGCTGACCGCCCGAAAGCTGGTGCGGATAGGAATTCAGCCGCGACGCGGGGTCGTGGATCCCGACCTTTTCGAGCAGCTCGAGGATCCGCGCCCGGGCCTTGTCGCCGGTCAGCCCGCGATGGATCAGGAGCGACTCTCCGATCTGCTTCTCGATGGTATGAAGCGGGTTGAGGCTCGTCATCGGCTCCTGGAAGATGAAGCTGATGTCGTTGCCGCGCACCTGTTGCAGCGTCGCGGTCGAGGCGCCGACCATCTCCATGCCCTCGTAGCGGATCGAGCCGCGGATGGATGCGCTGGCCGGCAGCAGGTTCACCGTCGACAGCGCGGTGACCGATTTGCCCGAGCCGCTCTCACCGACCAGCGCGACGGTTTCACCGCGCCCGATGGTGAACGCCGCCCCGCGCACGGCACGGGTTTCGGCCCCGTCCTGGTTGAAGGTGACCGACAGGTCGCGGACATCGAGGATGCTCTCGGTCATCGGGCCTCCTTGCGGGCGGCGTCTTCCGCGGTCTGCGCCGCCGTGCCCTCGGCCGGGGCCGCCGGTTCCGCCGTTGTCGCCACATGGGTGCCGCCCTGGTCCTGGAAGGTCTTGCGCGGGTCGAAGGCGTCGCGCACGCCCTCGAAGATGAAGACCAGCAGCGACAGCATGATGGCGAAGGTGAAGAAGGCGGTGAAACCCAGCCACGGCGCCTGGAGGTTCTGTTTCGCCTGCAGCGTCAACTCGCCCAGCGACGGCGCGGAGGAGGGCAGGCCGAAACCGAGGAAGTCGAGCGTTGCAAGCGTGGCGATCGTGCCGGTGACGATGAAGGGCAGCATGGTGAGCGTCGCGACCATCGCGTTGGGCAGCACGTGGCGGAACATGATGACCCAGTTCGACACGCCGAGCGCGCGGGCGGCGCGGACATACTCGAAGTTGCGCGCCCGCAGGAATTCCGCGCGCACGACCCCGACCAGCGCGGTCCAGCCGAAGAGCGTGGTCAGCAGGACGAGCATCCAGAAACTTCGCTCGAGGATCGCGAAGACGATGATGATGATATAGAGCGCCGGCGTCGCGCCCCAGATCTCGATCACACGCTGGAAGATCAGGTCGAGCTTGCCGCCGAAATAGCCCTGGATCGCCCCCGACGCGATCCCCACGACCGAGGTCAGCAGCGTCACGATGAGGGTGAACAGGATCGACAGCCGGAAGCCGTAGATCACCCGCGCCAGCACGTCGCGCGCGGTGTCGTCGGTGCCGAGCCAGTGGTTCTCGTCCGGCGGCGAGGGCGCGGCCCCGGGCAGGTCGCTCGAGATGGTGTCGTAGGAATAGCGAATGGGCGGCCACAGCAGCCAGCCCTTCTCGATCGGGTTGCCCAGCACCTCGCCATCCGCGGCGTCGGTCATGATGCCGTCGGGATCGTCGAAGCATTCCGTCATGCCGCCCGACACGATCAGGCACTGGACCTCGATATCCTTGTAGATGGCCTCGGTCTGGAAGTCGCCGCCGAAGGCCGTTTCGGGATAGAAGTTGAAGATCGGCGCGCGAATGTCGCCGCGGTAGCTCACGAGGATCGGCTTGTCGTTGGCCAGGAACTCCGCGAAGAGCGACAGCCCGAACAGGATGCAGAAAAGGACCAGAGACCAGAAGGCGCGGCCGTTCTTGCGGAAATTGCGCAGGCGGCGTTTGGTGAGCGGGCTCAGCTGCATCACGTCTCCCGCGTCTCGAAGTCGATCCGGGGATCGATCCAGACATACATCAGGTCGGAAACCAGCCCCATGAGCAGCCCGAGCAACCCGAAGATGTAGAGCGTGCCGAACACCACCGGGTAGTCGCGCGCCACGGCGGCCTCGTAGCCGAGACGCCCGAGCCCGTCGAGCGAGAAGATCGTCTCGATGATGAGCGAGCCGCCGAAGAACACCCCGATGAAGACCGCCGGGAAGCTGGCGATCACGATCAGCATGGCGTTACGGAAGACATGGCCGTAAAGCACCCGGCGCTCGCCCAGCCCCTTGGCGCGGGCGGTTATCACGTAGTGCTTCTTGATCTCGTCGAGGAAGCTGTTCTTGGTCAGCAGCGTCAGCGTCGCGAAGGCCGAGATGGTCGAGGCCAGCACCGGCAGCGTGATGTGCCAGAAATAATCGGCCACCTTGCCGAGAAGGCTCAGCTCTTCCCAGTTGTCCGAGGTCAGGCCGCGCAGCGGGAAGATCTGCCAGTAGGAGCCGCCCGCGAACAACACCAGCAGCAGGATCGCGAAGAGGAATCCCGGAATCGCGTAGCCGATGATGATCGCGCCGGAGGTGTAGGTGTCGAAGGGCGTCCCGTCCTTCACGGCCTTGCGGATGCCCAGCGGGATCGACACCAGGTAGGCGATCAGCGTCGACCAGAGCCCGAGCGATATCGACACCGGCATCTTCTCGACGATCAGTTCGACCACCGAGATCGAGCGGAAATAGCTCTCGCCGAAATCGAAGCGCAGATAGCCCCAGATCATGTCGAAGAACCGCTCTACCGGGGGCTTGTCGAAGCCGAACTGGCGTTCGAGATCCTCGATGAACTCGGGCGGCAGGCCGCGCGCGCCGAGATAGGCGCTTTCGCCCTCGCCCTGGAAGTTGCCGGCCTCGCCACCGCCGCCCGCGATGTTGCGGAAGACGTCGCCCTCGCCTTCCATCTGGGCGATGATCTGTTCGATCGGCCCGCCGGGCACGAACTGGATCAGCGAAAAATTGATGATCATGATCCCCAGCAGGGTGGGGATGATCAGGGCCAGACGTCTGAGGATATAGGCGCCCATGGGCTAGAGCGCCCCCTCGGCTTCGAGCTGGGCCGCCTTCTCGGCGTTCCACCACCAGAAATCCAGATTGCCGAGCGCGAAGGGCGGGATCTCTGGGTGTTCGTACATGTCGTAATAGGCGACGGTATGCACGTCCTTGAACCATTGCGGGATCCAGAACCGTTCGGCGCGGAGCACCCGGTCGAGCGCCCGGACCGCGACGCGCAGTTCGTCGCGGCTCTCGGCGGCCTTGACCTCTTCGATCAGGGCATCGACCGCCTCGGAGCAGTAGCCGGCAAGGTTGAAGATCGAGGTCTCGGCGCTTTCGCAGCCGAAATACTGCTCCAGCCCGCCACCCGGCGTCAGGGTCATGGGATAGTTGCCGATCACCATGTCGAAGTCGAAGGTTCTCTCGCGCCGGGTCATCTGCGCGTTGTCGATCCGGTTGAGCATCGCGTCGACACCGAGCCGGCGCAGGTTTTCCACGAAGGGATTGAGCACGCGGTCGAAGGTCTGGCTGTCGTTCAGCACCTCGATCTTGAGCGTCTCGCCATCGGCGTTGCGGCGCAGCCCGTCGTCGCCGACGATCCAGCCGGCCTCGTTCAGCAGGCGCGAGGCCTCGCGCAAGTTGCCCCGGTCGATCTGGCGGTCGGCCGAGGAGGACGGCGCCATCACCGCGTCTTCGGTCAGCACGCCTTCGGGCAGGGTGTCGGCCAGCGGTTCCAGCAGCGCCAGTTCCGCCTCGGAGGGCAGGCCGGTCGCGGCCATGTCACTGTTTTCCCAAAAGGAATGAATGCGCGCATAGAGCCCGTAGAACAGTGTCTTGTTCGACCATTCGAAGTTGAACATCAGCCCCAGCGCCTCGCGGACGCGGGGATCCTGGAATTTCTCGCGGCGCAGGTTCATGACGAAGGCCTGGCCGGGGGCGAGGCTGCCGTCGGGCAGTTCCCGCTTGACGACCGCGCCCTCGCGCACGGCGGGGAAGTCGTAGCCCGTCGCCCAGGAAAGCGAGGACGCCTCGTTGCGGAAGGTGTAGGTGCCGCCCTTGAACCCCTCGAAGGCCGAGTTGTAGTCGGCATAGTACTCGACCCGGATGGTCTCGAAATTGTAGCGGCCCTGGTTGATCGGCAGCGCCCAGCCCCAGTAATCGGGGTTGCGGCGATAGACCAGTGTCTGGCCGACATCGACCTCTTCGAGAACATAGGGTCCCGAGCCCACGGCCGGCGTCATGGTCGAGTCCTCGAAATCCGCGCCGCTCTGCTCGTAATAGGTCTTGGAAAAGACCGGCAACCCGCCCGCCACAAGGGGCAGGTCGCGGGTCGGGACATCCTCGGCGAAGGTGAACTTCACCCGGTGCGTGTCGAGCGCCTCGGCCGAGGCGATCTGCTTGCGGATGACGGCGCGGAAGCTGGGAAGCCCCTTGTCGCGCAGCGTCTCGAAGGAAAAGACGACGTCCTCCGCGGTGACCGGCGTGCCGTCCGAGAAGCGTGCCTCGGGACGCATGTTGAAGATCACCCAGGACCGGTCCTCGGGGTATTCGAGGCTCTCGGCCAGCAGCCCGTAGGCGGAGTCGGGCTCGTCGGCGGTCCCTTCGAGCAGCGACTCGAAGAAGATCGAGGACAACGCGCCGGCGCGGCCCTTGGTTGTGTAGGGATGCATCGAGTCGAAGGACCCGAACGCCCAGACCGACATTTCGCCGCCGACGGGCGCCTCCGGGTTCACGTAGTCGAGATGTGCGAAATCGGGGCCGTATTTCAGCTCTCCGAAGGTCGAGATGCCGTGCCGCGTCTGCACGGCCCCGCCGTCCTGTGCGCGTGCGACGCCTGCGGTCAGCAGGGCCACCGCCGCGGCGAGGGCGGTCAGGGCAGAGACACCTGCCGCCCATCTCGCACGGGATGCGCTGGCTGTTGCCGTGGCCGCGCGGGCCTTGTCCTGCCGCATGTCGTCCTCCTCCGCCATGCCGGGCCGGTGCGGGCCCGGGATCCCCGTCTACCGTAAAGAGCGCGACCGCGTCCGTTCAAGATGTGAAAGCGCGACGCCCCAATGATTTAATGCCGCGCATCCGGAAAGCAAAAGCCGAGACGCGCACATCTTGGTGACTGCGGGGCCCAGAACGAAAAGGGCCGCCCCCGCGGGGACGGCCCGTTGCCTGTCTGCGCGATCCGCGATCAGTCGCCGATCGTCTGCAGGTAGGTGATGAGGTCGGCGCGCTCCTGAAGGTCGCGGACACCGGCGAAGCTCATCTTGTTGCCCGGCGCGTAGCCGCGCGGGTTCTCGAGCCAGGCATCCATTTCCTCGGGCGTCCAGGTCCCGTCCAGCCCGGCCATCGCGTCCGAGTAGTTGAAGCCGTCGACCCCGGCGATCTCGCGGCCCATGACCCCGTAGAGATGCGGGCCGACACCGTTGGCGCCGTCGTCCAGCTTGTGGCAGGCGCGGCACTTGCGGAATGCGGCCTCGCCGGCATCGGCGTCGCCCTGGGCAAGGGCCTGCTGCAGGGGCGAGTCCGCCGCGGCGTCCGCGGCTGCCGTTTCCTCGGCCGCGGCCTCTTCCGCGGCCGCGGTCTCTTCGGCAACGGTCTCTTCGGTCACGTCCTCGGCGGCAGCGGTCTCCTCGGTCGTTTCCTCGGCGGCGGTGTCGGCGGCCGCGGTGTCGGTGGTTTCTTCCTCCGCCGGCATCGCAGAGGCATCCTCTGCGGCCGCGGGCGGGGTGTAGCCGGGCGACTGGTCGACCAGGTAGGCCACCAGGTTGGCGCGCTCTTCCATGTCGCGCAGACCCGCGAAGGTCATCTTGTTGCCCGGGGCGTAGGACTTGGGATTCTCGAGCCAGGCGTCCATTTCCGCCGGCGTCCATTCGCGGTCGGACAGGCTGGCCAGCGCATCCGAGTAGTTGAAGCCGTCGACCGCGGCGATCTGGCGCCCCATCACACCGTCGAGATGCGGGCCGGTGCCATCGGTCCCGTCAAGCGCGTGGCAGGCACGGCACTTGCCCCAGGACCGCTCACCGTCGGCGGCGCTGGCGCTCGCGAAGAGCTCCTGGAAGGTCGGGCCCTGCTCTTCCTCTGCGCCCGCGGCGTCGTCCTCGCCGGTGTCGATGACATAGGCGGCGTGTTCGTCGTCACCGTGTCCGCCGCTGGTGTGATACAGCGTCTCCGCCGCCCAGTTTCCGAGCATGAACACCAGCAGCGCCCCGCAGAAGCCGCCGACGAGTTTCGTCATTGTCATTGTGTCGAACATGGTCCGGTCCGTTTCTTCTCGTGCGTGGTCTGGAACCACATATCCCGTTCACGCGGGGATGTATATGCTTCCACACGCCTCTGGCAAGGTGTAGAAGGCGCGACCAAACGCCCGGAACCAAGAAGACGAGGCATTTTCGCCGCATGACCAAGAAGATCGCATTCCAGGGAGAGCCCGGCGCCTATTCGCACCAGGCCTGCCACGATGCGCGGCCCGACATGGAGGCCGTGCCCTGCAAGACTTTCGAGGACGTGATCGACACGGTGCGCGACGGCGCGGCCGACCTTGCCATGCTGCCCGTCGAGAACACGACCTACGGGCGCGTCGCCGACATCCACCGCCTGCTTCCGGACTCTGGCCTGCACATCGTCGACGAGGCGTTCGTCCGGGTGCATATCAACCTGCTCGCCCTGCCGGGAACCAGGCTGGAGCAGGTCGAGACCGCGATCAGCCACACGGTGCTGCTCGGCCAGTGCCACGACTTCCTGCGCCGCCACGGCATCCATCGCGTCACGGGCGCGGACACGGCCGGCTCGGCCAAGCTGGTGGCCGAGCACGGCGACCGGACCCAGGCGGCGCTGGCCTCGGAACTGGCCGGCGAGATCTACGGGCTCGACGTCCTCGCGCGCCATATCGAGGATCAGTCGAACAACACCACGCGCTTTCTCATCATGGCACGTGCGCCCGATTTCAGCCGCCGCGGCAGCGACGGGATGATGACCTCCTTCGTGTTCCGCGTGCGCAACATTCCCGCCGCGCTCTACAAGGCGATGGGCGGGTTCGCGACGAACGGCGTCAACATGACCAAGCTGGAAAGCTACATGGTCGGCGGGAGCTTCCTCGCCACGCAGTTCTACGCCGATATCGAGGGACATCCCGAAGACCCGCCCGTCGCCCGCGCGCTCGAAGAGCTGGATTACTTCACCTCGGACGTGAAGGTGCTGGGGGTCTACCCGGCCGATCCCCGCCGTCACTGACCCCGGGCGTCCCGCGCGGCGGCGGCGAAACGATCCTCCAGTTCGAAGGCGTAGTTGCGCGCGCGCCGCTTGAAGCGCCGCTTGAGCGTGCCCTTGGCCAGCCGCGCCGACTGGATCGCCAGCCGCGCGGCGACCGTGCGCGGCTTGATGTCGAGATCGAGCGCCAGCCGGGTCAGGTCCGGCGCCAGCGCGATGAGGTCCACCGAGAACCGTGCCGCGATTCCGTCCGAGGTGGCCGAGAACTGCAGCAGCTCGGGCGGGCTGTAATCCGTCATCTCGATGAGCAGCCGGCGCTGCCGATTGCGCAGGACGATCCGCGCCTCCCAGAGCTGGCCCACCGTGGGCCGTTCGAGCCTGTCGAGCCGCAGGACCTCGGCGCCCCGCTGACGCGCCGCCTGCTCGAAGGCGTCGAAGTCGGACAGCTGCCCGAAGACGAAGTCCGCCGGGGCGCGGATATCCTCCTTGGTGGTGAAGCGCATCTGCTCGTGCCCTCGTACTCGTTACACGCCACGCAGCCTGCGCCTAGCCGAGCCGGTCGGCAAGCCAGGCGGACAGGAGGAACTCGGCGATCGCGCCCTTGCGTGGCGGCGCCACACCGGGATGGGCGCCGGAGACGGCGTCGAGCGTCTCTTCGCGGGTGAGCCAGAGCGCGTGCTCGATCTCCGTTTCGTCGATGGCGATCTCGGTCGTTTCGGCCCGGCCGTGGCAGCCGATCATCAGCGACGACGGGTAGGGCCAGGGTTGGCAGGCCAGGTAGTCGACGCGCCCGACCCGGATGGCCGTTTCCTCGGCGACCTCGCGGCGGACGGCGGCCTCGATCGTCTCGCCGGGCTCCATGAACCCGGCCAGCAGCGAATACATCCGTTCCGGCCAGTGCGGGGACCGGCCGAGCAGCACCGAATTGCCCCGGGTGATCAGCATGATGACCACGGGATCGGTCCGCGGGAAATGATGGCCGCCGCAGGCCGGGCAGACCCGTTGCCAGCCGGACTGCGCGCTTTCGGATTCCGCCCCGCAGCGCGAACAGAACCGGTGCGAGCGATGCCAGGCGAAAAGCCCGCGCGATGTCGCGGCGAGTTCCGCGTCCTCGGCCGACAGCCGCGTCATCGCCCCGCGCAGTTCCGCGAAGGTCCAGTCACGCGGCAGCGCGGGGTGGTGCTGTTCGGTCGGGTCGAAAAACGCGCGCAGCTGATCCTCGTCGGCGTCGGCCGGTTCCCAGCGCGAGATGTCGAAAGCGAAACGCGCTTGCCCGGCCGCGTCACGGCCGAGAAAGACCGGGGCGTCGCCGGCCTCGGCGAAGACCGGGTGATCGGGCGCCAGCCAGCCGAGCGCGGCATTCTCGGCACCCGCGATCAGCGGCTTTCCACGCCAGAGCGCCAGCGCCAGCGTGCCCGGAGCCGCCAGCAGATCCGCCGCCGCGCCGCCGCGCAGATGGCCCGCCCTGTCGAACCCGGCGCCGCCGAAGGTCACCTCTTCCGATATTCGCATCCCGCGCCCTCCTGTCGCTTGCTTAAGCCGGGCCGCCCCCGGGCGCAATCACCGGCCCGGCACGGACGGGGCCGGTCTCGAGGTCCCGCGAGGCTGACGTCACGTCCGTTCCAAATCCGCATGACGTATGCGGTGCCGATGGATAACTTTTTCGGAACAATCCGGCGAATCAGCCGTCGCGGCCTCTGCGCCGGGATGACGGCGGAGGTCAGCGTCATCGGACGTCACCCTTTCACGGCACGCGCGGCGGCAGACCAGGCGCATCTTCGCGTCATGGCGACCACGGATCTTCATGCGCATGTCTGTCCCTATGACTACTGCGCGGACAGGCCCGTCGATACGGCGGGCCTTGCCCGGACGGCGACCCATGTCCGCAACCTGCGCGCGGCGGCGCCGAATGCGGTGTTGCTCGACAACGGGGATTTTCTTCAGGGCACGGCGCTGGGCGACTACGCCGCCGAGGTGCGGGCGGTCACGGACGCGGCACCGCACCCGGTCGTCGCGGCCATGAACGCGCTCGGCGTAGATGCGGCAACGCTGGGCAATCACGATTTGAACTACGGGCTCGGTTTCCTGCAGGACGCGCTGGCCGGGGCCGGGTTCCCGGTCGTGACCGCGAACCTCGCCGGGATCCCGGGCGTGCGGCCCTATGTTCTTCTGGACCGGATGCTGACCGACGGGGCCGGGCAGACCCACCCGATCCGGATCGGGGTCATCGGGTTCGTGCCGCCGCAGGTCGTGAAATGGGATCGACGGCATCTCGAGGGGCGGGTCACGGTCCGCGACATCGTCGACACGGCGCGGGCACGGGTGCCCGAGATGAAAGCGCGCGGCGCGGATATCGTGATCGCGCTCTGCCACGCGGGTATAGGCGCGGACGCCCATGCCGCGGGGATGGAAAACGCCGCCGTGCCCCTGGCGGCCGTCCCGGGTATCGATGCGCTTGTCGCCGGCCACCAGCATTTGCGCTTTCCCGGACCGGATTTTCAGCCCACCGGCCGGGTGGATCCCGCGCGCGGCACCCTGCATGGCAAGCCGGCCGTGATGGCCGGCAGCGCGGGCAGCGATCTCGGTGTGATCGAGTTGATGCTGGCACGCCGCGGGGCGGGCTGGGCGGTCGTGGGTCACGACGCGGTGCTCCGCCCGATCGCGAAGACCGGCGCCGCCGCCCGGCCGGTGCCGCAGGTCGAGAGCGACCCGGCCGTCATGGCGGCCGTCGCCCGGGATCACGCGGCAACGCTGGCCCATGTCCGCCGCCCGGTGGGCCGCACGACCGTGCCGCTGCACAGCTACTTCGCGCTGCTGGCCGATGCGCCGGCGGTCCAGCTCGTCGCCGAGGCGCAGCGCGCCTTCGTCGCCCGCGCGCTGAGGGGCACGGCCCATGAGGACCTGCCGATCCTGTCGGCGGCCTCGCCCGGCAAGGCCGGCGGGCGTGGCGGGCCCGATCACTATACCCATGTGCCCGCCGGGCAGATCGCCCGCCGTCACGTTGCCGATCTTTATCCCTTCCCGAACACGGTGCGGGCCGTGCGCGTGACCGGTGCGGGCATCGCGGCCTGGCTCGAACGCGCGGCCGGGGTGTTCAACCGCGTCCTGCCGGGGACGGCCGACGCGCAACTGCTCGCCCCGGATGCGCCGTCCTACAATTTCGACGTGATCCACGGCCTGCGCTACAGGATCGATCTGTCGCAGCCCGCGAGATACGACCATGACGGGGTGCTGGTGAACCCGGCGGCGTCCAGGATCGCCGATCTGTCCTTCGGCGGCGTGCCGGTGGATCCCCGGCAGGCCTTCATCGTCGCCACCAACAGCTATCGCGCCGGCGGCGGGGGCAACTTCCCGGGCCTCGCCGACGCCGAGGTGATCCTCGCGGCACCGGAGACCAACCGCGACATCCTCCAGCGTTTCATCGCCGGGCAGGCCAGCATCGCGCCGGTGGCCACGGGAGCATGGGGCTTCGTGCCGATGCCGGGGACGACGGTTCTGTTCGACAGCGGGCCCGGCGCGGGCGCCTATCTCGACGATCTTGGCGCGGTGCGGATTGCGCCTGCAGGGACCACGCCCGCGGGCTTCGCACGGTTTCGCGTCACCCTGTGACCTTGGTGCCGCGCGGCTTGCGAATCCGCCGATGCGCCCTTATATCGGCGGGCGAGAGGTTGGCGCGGGCGGACGCCTCGCCAACCCGGTCAGGTCCGGAAGGAAGCAGCCGTAACGAGTCCCGTTCGGGTCGCTGTCCAACCTCTCACCCTTTCCCAGCAGGCGCGTCACCGGCCCGTCGCAGGCGTTACGCATGGGCGGTGGACGGCGCGAGGCCCCGGGCTTAAGTTCAAACCGTCTCGAATCCGGAGCCTTCATGCAGGACGCGCCCGACAGCGGTTATCAGGTTCTCGCCCGCAAGTACCGCCCGGCGACCTTTGCCGACCTGGTCGGCCAGGACGCGATGGTGCGCACGCTCAAGAACGCGTTCGCGGCCGACCGGATCGCCCATGCCTTCATCATGACCGGCGTGCGCGGGGTCGGGAAGACCACCACGGCGCGGATCATCGCCAAGGGGCTGAACTGCACCGGGGCGGATGGCAGCGGCGGGCCCACGACCGATCCCTGCGGCCAGTGCGAGCATTGCCGCGCCATCTCCGAGGGGCGCCACGTCGACGTGATGGAAATGGACGCGGCGTCCAATACCTCGGTCAACGACATCCGCGAGATCATCGACAGCGTGCATTACCGTGCGGCCTCGGCGCGCTACAAGATCTACATCATCGACGAGGTTCACATGCTGTCGAACAGCGCGTTCAACGCGCTGCTGAAGACGCTCGAGGAGCCGCCGGAACATGTGAAGTTCATCTTCGCCACAACCGAGATCCGCAAGGTGCCGGTCACGGTGCTGAGCCGCTGCCAGCGGTTCGACCTGCGCCGGATAGAGCCGGAGGTGATGATCGCCCATCTGGACTCCATCGCCGCCAAGGAAAACGCCGAGATCGCCGGGGACGCGCTGGCGCTGATCACCCGCGCGGCCGAGGGGTCGGTGCGCGACGCCATGAGCCTGATGGACCAGGCGATCAGCCACGGCGCCGGCGAGACCACCGCCGAACAGGTTCGCGCGATGCTGGGGCTGGCGGACCGGGGCCGGGTTCTGGACCTGTTCGACGCGATCATGAAGGGCGACGCGTCCGGCGCGCTGTCCGAGTTGTCGGCGCAATATGCGGACGGTGCCGATCCGCAGGCGGTGCTCCGCGACCTCGCGGAGATCGCCCACTGGCTGAGCGTCGTGAAGATCACCCCCGACTCGCTCGAGGATCCCACGATAGGGCCCGAGGAACGCGCGCGCGGCAGGGCCATGGCCGAGGCGCTGCCGATGCGGGCGCTGACGCGCACCTGGCAGATGCTTCTGAAGGCGCTGGAGGAACTGGCCCAGGCGCCCAACGCCATGATGGCCGCCGAGATGGCGGTCATTCGCCTGACCCATGTGGCCGAACTGCCGAGCCCCGAGGATCTCGTGCGCAAGCTGCAGGACACCCCGCCACCCCCGGGGCCGGCGGGGGGCGGTGGCGGCGCGCCCGCCGGTGGCCCGGTCGCCGGCGGGGCCGCGCCGGTGGCCCGGGGCGGCGGTGGCGCCGGGGCGCCGCGCGCGCAGGGTGGTCACGGGGCAGCGGCGACGGCCCGCGCGGTCGCGCCGCAGGACGCGCTGGCCCGCTACCACGATTTCGAGCAGGTGGTGGACCTGGTCCGGAGCCAGCGCGACGTCAAGCTCCTGGTCGAAGTCGAGACCGGGCTCCGGCTGGTGAAATACAGCCCGGGCCGGATCGAGTTCGCCCCGACCCCCGACGCGCCGACCGACCTGGCGGCGCGGCTCGCGCAGCGGCTGCAGCACTGGACCGGTGCTCGCTGGGCCGTGACCGTGGTGAATGCCGAGGGGGCACCGACCATCGCCGAGACCCGCGATGCGGCGCGCGACGATCTGCACGCCCAGGTCAGGACCCACCCGCTGGTCGCCGCGGCGCTGGCGGCCTTCCCGGGGGCCGAGATCCGCGACGTCCGCCTGCCGGAGGCCGGGGCCGAGGCCGAGACCGGCGTCACCGAGGCGCCCGAGGAGCCGGACGACGACTGGGACCCGTTCGAGGAATAGGGCGGGCGGCACAGACTTGTGCGAACGCCCCGGCGGACGTATCTACCATCAGGACCCCGACAGAGGAGAGCGAGATGTTCAAGGGACTGGGCCAGCTCGGCGACATGGCCAAGGTGATGCAGCAGGCGCAGGAGATGCAGTCGCGCATGGCCGAGGTGCAGGAAAGCCTGGATCGCATCGAGGTCACGGGCGAATCCGGCACCGGCCTGGTCAAGGCGACCGCCACGGCCAAGGGCGAGCTGAAGGCGCTCGACATCGATCCGTCGATCTTCAGCCCCGACGACAAGGAAGTGGTGGAGGACCTGATCCTCGCCGCGGTGAAGGACGCGCAGGCCAAGGCCGCCGAACGCAGCCAGCAGGAAATGGCCAAGGTCACCGAGGGCCTGAACCTGCCCGAGGGCATGAAACTGCCGTTCTGATCCCCGCGCGGGATCGGACCGGCAGGGGGCGCGCATGGGCGACGACACCACCGAGATCGAGGCGCTGATCGAGCTGATGGCCCGGCTGCCGGGGCTCGGGCCCCGCTCGGCGCGGCGCGCTGTGCTGCACATGATCAAGAAGCGCGGCCTGTTGATGGGCCCGCTGGCCGAGGCGATGGCCGATGTCGCCGCCCATGCCCGCGAGTGCAGCGTCTGCGGCAATGTGGGCACGGACGATATCTGCGGTGTCTGTCGCGCCGAGAACCGCGCCAACGGCCAGATCTGCGTGGTCGAGGACGTGGCCGATCTCTGGGCGATGGAACGGGGCGGCGTCTTCGGCGGCCGTTACCACGTGCTGGGCGGCGTGCTCTCGGCGCTCGATGCGGTGGGCCCCGAGGATCTGCGCATCCCGCGCCTGCTGGAACGTGTCGCCGAGGAAAGGGTCGAGGAGATCATCCTCGCGCTCAATGCGACCGTCGATGGCCAGACCACCGCGCATTACATCGCGGACCGGCTCGAGGGCACGGGCGTGACGGTCACCTCTCTCGCCCAGGGCGTGCCGGTGGGCGGCGAGCTTGACTATCTCGACGACGGCACGATCTCGGCCGCGCTCAAGGCGCGCAAGAGCTTCTGACGGTCAGTTCGCGGGATAGGCCGCGCGGCAGCGCCGGATCTCGGCTGCCGCCGCGGCGGCGAGATCCCGGCGTTTCTCTTCCAGGTCGGCAAGCTTGCGCCGCTCGGCCTGCATGTCGATCGCGACGGGCTTCTCGCGCAGCCGGAAGTCGGTCTGCCGGCACCAGACCAGCCCGGAACCGTCCTCGTCGACATCGCCGCGCGCGCACCAGGTGAAGTAACTGTAGGGCACGCGTTCCTCCTCGATCGCGTAGCCGCGCGCGATGTTGGCCTCGGTCTCGGCGATCAGCCCCTCGACCGTGCGCAACTCGCGCGTGGCCTGGGTGACGCATCGCTCCAGTGGCGTGGCACAGGCGGCCAGCACCAGCAGCAGGGACAGCAGGGCGAAACGGGTCATAGGGCACCTCCGCGCCGAGCATAGCAGGATTCGCCCTGCCCGATCATGTCTTCGCGGCCCGGGCGAGCTGCGCCTCGCGCCGCGCGATGTAGAGCGTGGCCGCCACGATCACCGCCGCACCGGCCAGGGTCGGCCCGTCCGGGACCTCGCCCCAGAAGACGTAGCCGGCCACCCCGAGCAAGACGAGCCTGAGATAGGTGATCGGGGCCAGGACCGCCGCCTCGGCGTATCGGTAGGCCAGCAGATCCGCGACACCGCGCCCGAAGGCGGTGACCACCAGCACCGCGGCGACGGCCCAGCCGAAACCGCTCGTGGGCAGGCCCAGCACCGGCCAGGCCAGCGGCAGCGACACGATCACCGTCACCACGACGGACGAGAAATAGGCCGCGAGCCAGCCATCCGCCTTGACCAGTCCCCGCGACATGGTCAGCGCCACCGCGAAACAGGCCGAGGACGCGAGCCCGGCCAGCATGGCGGGATGAAAGACGCCGAAGCCGGGCCGAAGGATGATGACCGCGCCCAGGAAACCCGCGGCCACGGCCGCGACCCGGCGCGGCCCGACGCGTTCGCCTTGGAAGATGCCGGCCAGAACGGTGGCGAAGATCGGCGCGGTGAAGAACAGCACGCTCGCCGTGGCGATCGGGATGCTCGCCAGCGTGTAGAAGCCGAAATGGGTGGCAAACCCGATCATCGCGCCGCGGATCAGGTGCAGCCAGGGCCGCGAAAGCCCCATCTGCCGGCGCAGCGGCGTGTTCGGGATCAGGGGCATGCCCACCAGCACCGCCAGCACCGCCGCGCGAAACAGGACGATCATGCGGCTGTCCATGTCGCCGGCCAGGGCCCGGACCGACAGCGACATCGCGCTGGCCATCACCACCGAGAACAGGATCCAGAGTATGCCGCGCAGGTTCTCGTGCCCGTGCCGGTCGGCGGCGGGCACCGGGCCCGCGGGTGGGCCGGAGGGGGTCGGGACGGGGTGGGTCGCCATATCCCCTGCTTCCGCCGAAGCGCCCGCGCCGTCAAGTGCCTATGCGATCACGCAGGTGCTGGCGGGCGCGCCGCCGGTCTGCTACTCGGAAGATCGGCCGAGAGACGGAGACGCCCATGACCGACGAGAATTTCGACGACCGCAAGGCCCGCGCCAGCGCCTGGTTCAGGACGCTTCGCGACGACATCGTCGCCGCCTTCGAGCGTCTGGAGGATACCCAGGCGACCGGACCCTTCGCCCAGGCGCCGGCCGGCCGCTTCGAGGTGACCGAGACGACCCGCACCTCCGACGACGGATCGGATGCAGGCGGCGGGCTGATGAGCGTGATGCGCGGCGGGCGGGTCTTCGAAAAGGTCGGCGTCAACGTCTCGACCGTCTACGGAACCCTGGGCGAGAAGGCGCAGGCGGCCATGGCGGCGCGCGGCGTGCCCGGCATGGAAAGCGATCCGCGTTTCTGGGCCAGCGGCATCAGCCTGGTGGCCCACATGCAGAACCCGCACACGCCGGCGGTGCACATGAACACGCGCATGTTCTGGACGCCCGGCGCGTGGTGGTTCGGCGGCGGCTCGGATCTCAACCCGTGCATCGAGTATGCCGAGGATACCGCCGCCTTTCACGCCGTGCTCAAGGCGCACTGCGACCGCCATCACCCGGAATACTATCCGCGCTTCAAGGCCTGGGCGGACGAGTATTTCTTCATCAGGCACCGCAAGCGTGCCCGGGGCGTCGGCGGCATCTTCTTCGACGATCTGAACACCGGCGACTGGGAGGCCGATTTCGCCTTCACCCAGGAGGCCGGCCGCGCCTTCCTGCCGGCCTTCCTGCCGATCACCGAGAAACGGCGCGACACCTCCTGGAACGCGGCGGAGCGCGAGGCGCAACTCGCCTACCGTGGGCTCTATGCCGAGTACAACCTCGTCTACGACCGGGGCACCAAGTTCGGTCTGGAGACCGGACATGACCCCGATGCCGTGCTGATGAGCCTGCCGCCGATCGCGAAGTGGCCGTGACAAGGGTTTCGCGGCGGCTCAGCCGCGAATCGCTTCCAGCATGATGTCGACATTGGCCGGGTCCGCCTGCGGCGTGATCCCGTGGCCGAGGTTGAAGACATGCGGCCCGCCGGAGAAGGCACCGACGATGCGCCTGGTCTCGTCGATCAGGCGCTGCCCGCCCTCGACCAGCAGCTGCGGGTCGAGATTGCCCTGCACGCAGCTCTGGGGCTGCAGCACCTCCGCGGCCCAGGCCGCGTCCACCGCGGTGTCGAGCGCGACGCAATCCGCACCGGTGGCCCGGGCGAAGCCGTCATAGCGGGGGCCGGCCTCGCGCGGGAAGGTGATGACGGGCAGGTCGGGATGCGCGGCCTTCAGCGCGGCGATGATCTTCTTCGCCGGTTCCAGCGCGAAACGGTCGAAATCCGCGCCCTTGAGCGAGCCGGCCCAGCTGTCGAAGAGCTTCACCACCTCGGCGCCGGCCGCGACCTGCGCCAGAAGGTAGCCCGTCGTGGCCTCCGTCAGAAGATCGATGAGATGGCCGAAGGTCTCGGGGTCGGTGTCCTTGAGCCGGTGCGCCGGCCCCTGGTCGGGCGTGCCGCGGCCGGCGATCATGTAGGTCGCCACCGTCCAGGGCGCCCCCGCGAACCCGATGAGCGGCACCTCCGCCGGCAGTTCGCGGCGCAGGATGCGCACGGTCTCGTAGATCGGCGACAGGGTCTCGTGAATCGCCTCCGCCGGTTTCAGCGCGGCGAAATCGGCGGCGCCGGTGACGGTGGACAGCCGCGGCCCCTCGCCGGTCACGAACCAGAGATCCGCCCCGAGCGCCTGCGGCACCAGCAGGATGTCGGCGAAGAGGATCGAGGCGTCGAAGCCGTAGCGCCGGATCGGCTGGAGCGTCACCTCGGCGGCCAGCTCGGGCGTGTAGCAGAGCGACAGGAAGTCGCCGGCCTGGGCCCGCGTGGCGCGGTATTCGGGCAGGTAGCGCCCGGCCTGTCGCATCATCCAGACGGGCGGAACCTGCAGCGTCTCGCCCCGGAGCGCGCGCATCAGCAATCTGTCGTCGGCCATGGATCCTCCCGTCTGTCACTCCTGCGAGACATTCCGCGCCCGCGCGCGGATGTCAATGCGTCAGCACGACCGTTGCCCTGCCGCGGCCGCCCGGCTAGGAAAGCGTCATGAGCATCGAGATCCCGACCCCCGACCGACCGCTGAAGATCGGCACCCGCGGCTCGCCGCTGGCGCTGGCCCAGGCCTACGAGACCCGCGCGCGCCTGATGGCCGCCCATGGCGCCGAGGAGTCCGCCTTCGAGGTCGTGGTCATCAAGACCACCGGCGACCGGGTCCAGGACCGCCCGCTGAAGGAGATCGGCGGCAAGGGGCTCTTCACCAAGGAAATCGAGGAGGCGATGCTAAGCGGCGAGATCGACATCGCGGTCCACTCGATGAAGGACATGCCGGTCGCGCAGCCCGGCGGGCTCGTGCTCGACTGCTACCTGCCGCGCGAGGATCCGCGCGACGCCTTCGTGTCGCCCCATATCGACAGCATCTTCGACCTCGCCGCGGGCGACGTGGTGGGCACCTCCAGCCTGCGGCGGCGCGCGCAGATGCTGCACCGCCGCCCCGATCTCGAGGTGGTGGAGTTCCGCGGCAACGTGCAGACGCGCCTCCGCAAGCTCGAGGACGGCGTGGCGCGCTGTACCTTCCTCGCCATGGCTGGCCTGAACCGGCTCGGCATGGCCGAGGTGGCCCGCGGCCCGGTGCCCGACACGGAAATGCTGCCGGCGATCGCGCAGGGGGCCATCGGGATCGAACGGCGCGCCGACGACCATCGGATGGCCGCCCTGCTGGCGCCGATCCACGACGCCGCGACCGCGGAGCGGCTCGCGGCAGAGCGGGCCTTCCTGGCAGAGCTCGACGGCTCCTGCGAAACGCCCATCGCCGGGCTGGCCGAGGTGACCGACGGAACGCTGCGACTGCGCGGCGAGATCCTGCGCCCCGACGGCTCCGAGGCGCATGCCGACGAGATCAGCGGCCCGGTCGCGGAGGGTACGGCCATGGGGCGGGAGCTTGCCCGGTCGCTGCTGGGCCGCGCCGGTCCGGGCTTTCTCGACTGGCTGTCCTGAGGCCGCTTCGCGGCGATTCGATGTCTCCGACGGGGATATTTCCGCCACTTGGAGACGGCATGCCTGCCTTCCAAGTGGGCCAAATATCCTCGCGCGGAGCGCGAAATACCGGCCCGAAGGGCCGAACCCCGGCCGTCAGGGCAGGACCTTGCCCGGGTTCATGATGCCCTTGGGATCGAGCGCGGCCTTGATCGCGCGCATCACCTCCAGCGCGGCCGGATCCTTGCGCCGCGCCATGGTGCCGCGCTTGGTGTGGCCGATCCCGTGCTCGGCCGAGAAGGTGCCGCCGAGATCCTGCACCGCGTCCTCCACCGTCTCGACCACCCGTTCGTAGAGCGCCGGATCCCCGGGCGTGGCGCAGCGGTCCAGCCAGACGCAGTAATGCAGGTTGCCGTCGCCGAGATGGCCGACGGTGATGTCCTCTGCACCGGGGGCGATTCCCGGCAGCGTTTCGGCCATGCGGTCGAGAAAGGGTTCCACCTTGTCGAGCGGCAGCGCGATATCGTTGTTCACCACCGGCCGGCGCATCACCGAGACCTCGTAGGCGGCTTCGCGCCGGGCCCATATCTCGCGGCGCTGGGCCTCGGTCTGGGCGATGACGGCGTCGGACAGCTGGCCGGCCTCCAGCATCTCGCCGAGCGCGTCCTCCAGCACCGCCGTGACGGGCAGGCGCCCGTCGGGGCCGGGCGCCGCATCGCGGGGCGCGGTGGCCCCGATCTCGACCAGGACGTTGATCGGATGCGTTTCCCCGAAGACCGGCCGGGTATCCGGGAAGCGTTCGGCAAGGGCGTCCATGTAGGCCCCGGGCATGTATTCGAACGCCTCCACCGCGCCGCCCGTGGTCGCCTGCAGGCGGTTCAGCAGGTCAAGCGCCGCTGAAAGCCGCGGCACGGCCAGCATCGCGGTCGCGTAGGCGCGGGGCGCGGGCGCCAGTTTCAGCACCGCCGCCGTGATGACGCCGAGCGTGCCTTCGGCGCCGATATAGAGATCCTTCAGGTCGTAGCCGGTGTTGTCCTTGTGAAGCTCGGTCATCAGGTCCATCACGCGCCCGTCGGGGGTGACGACCTCGACCCCGAGGGTCAGCGCCCGCGTGTTGCCGTATCGCAGCACGTTCGACCCGCCGGCATTGGTCGCCAGGTTACCGCCGATCGTGCAACTGCCGCGCGCCCCGAAGACCAGCGGGAAGATCAGGCCGTGATCCGCCACCGCCCGGTGCAGGGTCTCGAGCACCACGCCGGCCTCGACGATGGCGAGGCGTGCCCCCGGGCGGATCTCGCGGATGCGGGAAAGTCGTTCGAGCGAGAGCAGGATCGCGCCCTGCTCCGCGCCGGCCCAGGCGCCGCCCGAGACCCCGGTATTGCCGCCGAGCGGCACCACCGGCGTGCCCGTCTCGTGGGCCAGCCGCATGACGGCGGCGACCTGGGCCGTGTCGGCGGGCCGGACGACGGCGCGCGCCTGGCTCCGGTAGGTGCCGGTCGCATCTTCCTCGTATGGCGCGCGGGCGTCCGCGTCGGTCAGAACATGGGCCGCGCCGACGATCTCGGCCAGGGGTTGGAGCAGCGTGTCGGGCATCGGGCCTCCGTGTCGCGAAGACCGGCATGCTAGCGCCGCCGGCGCCGAGCGCAACCGCCCCTCTCAGAGCCCCTCGCGCAGGTCGATCGCCGCGCCCGTGCGCGCCGACAGTTCGGCGGCCTCGCCCACCCGGACCGACCACAGCCCGTCGCGGAGCGTGACCTCGGGCGTGCCGCGGCCGGTGCGGACCAGGTCGAAGAACCGGCGGTGCTGGTGATAGGTCGACCCGTGATGGTCGCCCGCGCCCAGGATGCGCGGGTCTTCCTCCACCTGTTCGATCTGCTCGGCCTTGGTGGTGCGGTCGGAAATCACGACCTGGCTGGGCCGCTGGACGCCGCCGGGGGCAAAGCGCGCCGGACCGGGCACACAGGCATCCACGCGGGCGCGCGGCCCGGTGACCGAGATCACCTCCTGCCAGGCGCTGCCCTCGGCGAACATGCAGAGATCCAGCATCCCGCGCGTTCCGCTGGCAAAATCGACGATGACATAGGCGTTGTCGATGATGTCGGGCGCCTGGCCGTCATAGACCTCGTCGACATGGTTCACGTCCATCGCCCCCGAGGCGTAGACCCGCACCGGGTCGTCCTGCATCGCCAGCCGCATCAGGTCCCAGAAATGGCAGCATTTCTCGACCAGCGTGCCGCCCGTGCGGCGGTTGAACCGGTTCCAGTCGCCGACCTTGGGCAGGAACGGAAAGCGGTGCTCGCGGATCGAGATCATCCGCGGGGGGCCGGCCGTGCCGGCGGCAAGCTCGGCCAGCAGGCGCTGGACCGGCGCCATGTAACGGTATTCCATCGCCACCCATACCGGCGCCGCGCGGTCGTCGGCCCGTCGCAGGATCTCCCGGCAGTCGAAGCTGGTCGTGGCAAGCGGCTTCTCGCAGAGGATGGGTTTGCCGGTGGCCAGCACGTCCAGCATCACGTCGTGATGGGTGTCGTTGGGCGTGGCGATCACATAGGCGTCGCAGAGATCCGCCGAGAGCAGCTCGCGGTGGTCGGTGAAGGCCCGTGCCCCGCCGCCGGCCAGCGCGAGACTGTCGCGGCGCATCGCCGCGTCCGGTTCGGCCAAGGCGGCGATCGAGGCGCCCTCGATCAGGGCGAGGTTGCGGATGTGCTCCTGGCCCATCATGCCGGCGCCGATCAGCCCGTAGCGTATCGTCATCGATCAGAGCTCCATCACCGGCAGATGCATGGCCCCGGCGACGTCGCGCAGCGCCTGGCGATGGTCGCCATAGGCGAGCGCCACGTGATGCTCCAGCCCCGAGGCGATCACGTCGGCCAGGACCTGGCCAGCCGGATTGTCGAAGCGCACCACGCCGGACGTGCCGGTGAAGGCCATGGGGCGTTTCAGAATCTCGCCCGCGGCGATGACCATCTTGGGCTGGCCAAAGGCCTGGCTGATGCGCAGGAAGGTCACCCGGCCGGGTTTCAGCGGGAACTCGTAGAGCAGCGGCATCCGCCGGTTGGTGTGCACCGTCGCGGTCGCCGCGACGTCGGGATCCCGCATCGAGATGGGCGCCTGGCCGCAATGCCAGACAACGCCGGTGCCGTCCGCGGTGTCGATGTCCACGAGATCTGCGAGGAAGACCGGGTCCTGCGCTGTTTCCTGCAATACCAGCTGGGTCAGCGCGCCGTAGACGTCGGCCTCGCAGGCGCAGGGAACGCGCGCCTCGCCCATCATCGCCACCGGCCCGCATACCGCGCCGCCATACTCGGTGAAGGTCTCGGGCCAGCAGCGGATCGCGAAGGCGTCGTAGTCGCCTTGCGCGCGAAGCCCGTCGAGCGCCGTCTTGAGCCGGAGCGACCGGGTCAACTCTGCCTGGTCGACGGACTCGAGGTCCGTCATCTGGGCTTCGGCCGCGGCGCGGACGGCGGCCTCGGCGCCTTCGGGCAGGGCGCGGGCGTCGTCGAACAGCCGCTCGAGCGGGATCTCGTCGACGCTCACCCCGGCGAGGCGTTCGATCTCGTCGGGATCGTAGGCGCAGGTGGTGAAGCCGTCGGGGTGCGCCCCGATCCGGGCGATGCGGCGCGTGGCGATCCGGTCGGCGATGTCCTCGGCCTCGGGCGTGGTGCGCATGGCGTTGCCGTGCGGGCGCATCCGCCCCGAAGGCCGGTGGCCGGCAAGCATCGACTCGAGATCGGCCGCGACATCGCCCGCGGGATCGGCGAAGAGCCAGCCGAAGCCGCGCTCGGCCCGGCCGAGCGCGTGGCTCGCCAGGTTTAGGCCGCAAAAGGCGTTGAGCCTGAGACGCCCGCCCAGCCGGGGCTCGGGCACCGCCCAGAGCGAGAGCGGCGTATCGGGAAAGGCATGCGCGGCGGCCACCGTCATCGAGGCATCGGTGAAGGTCACCTGCAGGATCAGCAGCTGATCGATGCCGGCGGCCTGCAGATCGGCGATTGCGGCCTCGGTCGTCCCGGCGTCGAAGAGCAGGGTTCGGGGGCCGGCGATCTCGTGGCCCGTCGCGTCGAGCGCGGCGCACATGGCGGCGAGCTTTTCCTCTGCGAAGGGGACGTCGAAGGTGGGCCGGCCGAGTGGAAGAAGTCCGAGTTTCAAGATCACATCTCTGCATATTGGTGGCGGAAAGAGGCGTCGGCGGGCCGGAAACCGGCCTCGCCGCCGAATACGGGGTGCGCGTTCCAAGGGGTGGCCTGCGCATCGGCCAGCGCGCCGATCTCGTCGAGATAGGCGACCGCGCCGCCGGACAGGCCCTGGCGGATGGCGTCCCAGTCGGGATAGGCGCGGAAGGCGTCGAGCCAGATCGCACGCCCCGCGAGGAAGCCCGAGGCGCCGGCGCGGAAGGCGTGTTCGAGGATCCGGCGGAACTCTGCCTGGCCGGCCCCGGCCGACAGCATCACCCAGGGCCGGCCCGCGAGCCGGCCCATCTCGTCGAAGGCATCCTGCACCCCGGCCGACCCGTCGGCCGCCGCGGCGGCGACAGGGCTTTCCAGCTTGAAGACGTCGACGCCGTAGTCGGGCTTGGCGAATTCCGCGACCGAGGCGAGCACGTGATCCGTGTTCTTGCCCTGCATCTCGACATAGTCCCTGGTCTGGTCGGCGTCCGCGGCCAGCGGGTAGACGAGCAATTCGAACAGGAAGGGAATGTCGAAGCGCGCGCAGGCCGCGCCCACGCGCTTGACGTAATCCTGCTGGGCGCGGCAGACCTCGGGCGTGGCGTCGGGGCGGTACCACGCCAGCACCTTCACCGCGTCGCCGCCCATCCGCTTGATCTTGTTCACGCTCCAGTCGTCGATGCTGTCCGACAGCCGCCCGCCGGGTGTCTCCTCGAAGACGGAGTCCTCCAGCGTGACGACCAGGCCCTTCTCGGGCGACATCACGTCGATGGCGTGCGGGATGGCGAAATGCGGATCGAGCAGCAGGGCGGTGCTGCCCGGCTGCAGGGTTTCGATCAGCAGCCGCTTGAACCGCGCGACCTCGTCCCAGGGCGCCTCCGCCACGTCGAGCGCCTGCGCGATGGGCCCCTTGATCGGCGGGCGCTGATCCACGGCGGTCATCTTGAAGATCCCTTTGGCGTCGGCCATGCGGCGCATGCCCCAGAGCTTGCCGGGCGTCAGGTTCATCTGTCCGTCTCCTTCAGAAATTTCTCGACCTCGGCGCGGTCGGGCGTGCCTGCCCGGCCGCCGGGCCGCGTGCATTTGAGCGCCGCCGCCGCGGCGGCGAAGCGGATCGCGTCCGCGCGGGCCGCGCCCTCGGCCAGGCGGAGCGTGAAAGCCCCGTGCCAGACGTCGCCGGCCCCGAGCGTGTCGACGGCTTCCACGGCGAAGGACGGGGCGTGGGCGATGGCGCCCCGCGCGACCCAGAAACAGCCCGCGGCGCCGTCGGTCACGGCGACCCAGCCGGGTAGCCGGGCGGCCGCGGCGTGCAGGCCGTCCTCGATCGAGTCGAGCCCGGTGAAACCGGAGAGGCCCTGGCGCGAGAAGACGACGTGGCTTGCATTCTCCGCGAGCGGGGCGTCGATCGGCGGTTCGGCGTCGAGGATGCCGGGGATCCCGGCCGCGCGGGCCAAGTCGAGCGCGGCTGCCGCGCCCTCGACCCATCTTGTGTCGGCCAGCACCGCGTCGAGCCGGGGCAGGCGCCAGGCATCGGGCGGCCCCGGCGGGTCACCGCGCAGGTTCACGATCTGCCGCTCGCCGGCCGGGTCCACCATGACCGCCGAGTAGGAAGACCGGCTGCCGGTCCGGCGGGCGATGTTGGACGTCTCGACGCCCTCGGCGGCGAGCCCGTCCATGATCAATGCACCGATCTCGTCATCGCCGACGCAGGCCGCGAGATGTGCCCGCCCGCCCAGCCGTGCCACCGCGACCGCGGCATTGGCGGCGCAGCCGCCGCCGGCGATGCGTCCGCCCGTGGCCCGGTATTTGCGCGCCGCGTCGGGGATCGCGTCCACGTCGAAAATGAGGTCGAGCACGGCCTGGCCGGCGATGAGGATACGGGTCATGGTCCGTCCACCGCCAGTCCGGAGGGCACGGAGTCCGGCACGCCGAGCCGTCCCTCCACGCTTTCGGTGCCGGTCAGGGCGTGGAGGAAGGCGACAAGGTCTTCGATCTCGGCCCCGGTCAACGGGGGCAGGTCAATATCGACGCGGGCGCGGTGCCGGGCGCGTTCCAGCCGGTCCTGCGTCACCACGAAATCGGTTGCGGCCAGCCAGGGTGCCGCGGGCAGGCGCGCCATGTCGCCTTGCCAGTCGTCGAGGCTGCCCAGCGGGTCGAGATGATGGCGAATGATGCCCTCGAGCGTCGGGAAGGCCCCGTTATGCCCGTAGGGCGCGGTCAGCGCCACGTTCCGGAGCGACGGGGTCCGAAAGCGGTAGGCGTCCTCGAGCCGGTCGCTTTCGGCCATGCGCCCCACGTCGCGGGCATAAGGGTCGAAGCGGCGCGTGCGGCCGGGGCCGAATTGCGGCAGCGCCAGCGCATGGAAGCGGTGATCCGTCAGGAGCGGCCCGGAATGACAGGTCGCGCAAAGCGCCTTGCCATAGAACAGGTCCAGCCCCCGCCGCTGGGCCGGGTCCAGCGCGCCCCGGTCGCCGGCCAGATAGGCGTCGAACGGCGCGTCGTGCGAGCGGTACTCGGTCCCCTGGAAGGCCGCGAGGGCGTTGGCGACATGGACGATGGTGACGTCCTCGGGGCTGTCGACATCGTCGAAGGCCGCGACGAACATGCGCCCGTATTCGGGGATCGTCCGGACCCGCTTGGCGACATAGGGCCAGACGTAATCGATCCGGTCATGGGCGGCCCCGGCGATCTGGTTTTCCTTCGGGTTGCCGGCCATCTCGAACTGCGCGGCCAGCGGCAGGAGGGCCTGCGCGGCGAGGATCGTTTCCAGCCCCGGGGGCAGCCATTCCTCGGCCGGGGAATTATAGCCGTTGCCGTAGATGTCCGAGACCTCGAGCCGGCCGTCATGGAACAGCACGTCGATATCCTTGTGCCCGAGGTTCCAGAGTGCGGACGCGTTGCGCGGGATGCGCTTGCGAATGCGGTCCTCACCCGTGCCGGCCCGCCGCTCCGGCCCGAGGCCCGTGCCGCCCTCGCCGATGCCCAGCGACAGCCCGTCCGAGGTGCCGTGATCGGGGTGGTGGCAGGTCGCGCAGGCGATGTTGCGGTTGCCCGAAAGGATCTTGTCGTGGAAGAGCAGTTGACCGATCCGGGCCTTCTCTGCGTCAAATGCGTGGAAATCGTCGTCGGTCAAAGGGGCCGGCAGGTCGGCCGCGCCGGCCATCCCCGCGACGCAGGACAGGAGGAGAGCCGGAAGATGCGCGCGCTTGCCCTTGCGCTGATGCTGTTGGCCGCCCCGGCGGCGGCCGAGATCGAACATGCCCGCGACCTGATGGAAACGGGGCGCTTTGCCGAGGCAATGGCGGAGCTGCGCCCCGCTGCCCGGTCCGGAAATGCCGATGCCGAGGAACTGATCGGCGTCATGTATGCGCTGGGCCTTGGCGTCGAGCGCGACGACCGGCGTGCCTTCGAATGGTACCTGCGCTCGGCGATGAAGGGGCATCCGGGGGCGCAATCCGGTGTCGGCTGGTACTACGAGGTCGGCCGCGGCATGCCCGAACCCGACCTCGTGCGCGCCTACATGTGGTACGTCCTCTCCGCCATCGGCGGCGATCCCGACGCGGCCATCTCGCAGGAGGAGGTGGTCAAGAAAATGACGGAGGAACAGATCGAGGCGGCGCATGAGCTGATCGACGACTACCGGGTGTGGCTTTACCCGTTCCGCTGAGCGGCAACGGCAGCGCGGCACCGGGCCGCGCGGTGAAAATCGGGCGCCCCGGCGGACCGGGGCGCCGCCCTGGGTCACTGCATGTCGGCCTGGCGGGCCGCGTTGACCTCGGCCTCGGCTTCTTCGACCGCTTCGGTGAAGGCGGCGAAGATCTCCGGCCCGCGGTTCACGTTCTCCTGGAACCAGTCAAAGACCGGCGCCGCCGCCGCGCGGAACGCGGCCTTCTCTTCCGGGGTCGGAACGTAGAGATCGCCGCCGCCGTCGACAAAGTCCGTGTAGGCCTGGATCGACTTGCGCTTCGGCGATGCGAAGGTCGCCTGCTGCAGCTGGTAGAAGCCGTCGACCACGACGCGTTTCAGTTCGTCGGGCATGGACATGAACTTCTCGTTGTTCATCCACCAGAGCGCGCCCATGTAGGCATGCCCGTCCAGCGTGACGTATTGCAGGCCGGCATCCGGGAACTTCATGCCCATGATGTCGGTGATCCCGTTCTTGGAGCCTTCGACCACGCCGGTCTGGAAGCTGGTGAAGAGCTCGGGCCACGGAATCGGCGTCGGGCTGGCGCCCATCGCCTTGACGAGTTCCTGCGGCAGGTCGGCCACGACGGTGCGGATCTTGAGGCCTTCCATGTCCTCGGGCGCGGCGATGCGCCGTTCGGTGTTGGCGAAGTTGCGCCAGCCGCCGGTGTTGCCGACGGTCATCAGCCGGATCGTGCCGCCCGAATCCTCCAGCGCCATGTCGCGCATCTCGTTGACGAAATCGCTGCGCAGGACCTTCTCGGCGATGCGGTCATCGGCCATCAGGTAGGGCAGGTCGAGCACCTGAACATAGGGAAAGATGCCGGCCGCGCCGCCCGAGGTGGAGATATAGACGTCGATCGACCCGTCGGAGACGCCCTGCAGGCATTCCGCGCCCTTGGAGCAGAGCTGCGTGCCGATGAAGAGTTCCACGTCGATGGCGCCGTTGGAGGCGTTCTCGACGTAGTTCTCGAAGACGATGAGGCCGTCGTAGTCCTCGTCGTTCTCGTTGGAATTTGCGGTCGCGCGGATGGTGTACTCCTGCGCCGTGGCCGCCAGCGGCGCCCCCGCGAGAAGCGTCGCCATCAGCAGCGACCCGATGGTTCCCTTGAGCATGGTGTACCTCCCTTTTCTGGTCATGCGTCTCGGATTTGCCTCACTGCACGAAGCCCGTGATCCGCGGAACGAACATCGAGATCGCGGGCACGTAGGTGATCAGGAAGATCACCAGCACTTCGATGGCGAGGAACGGCAGGATGGCCTTGGCGATGGTCTCCACCCGCTCGTTGGACACGGAGGAGGCCACGAAAAGCACCAGCCCCATGGGTGGCGTCGCCAGGCCGACGGTCAGGTTGACCGACATGATGATCGCGAAATGCACCGGATGCACGCCAAGATCGGTGAAGATCGGCGCGAGGATCGGGCCCAGGATGATGATCGCCGGGCCGGCATCGAGGAACATGCCCACCACGAAGAGCAGCAGGTTGATCAGGAAGAGCAGCATCAGCGGGTTCTCGCTGAGGCCCAGGATGAACTCGGCCAGTATCTCCGGCGTGTGGCTGAGGCTGACGACGGTCTTGAACGCCATCGCGGCGCCGACCAGCAGCAGAACGACCGACGAGGTCAGCGCCGCCTTCGTGAAGACCGCGGGAATGTCGGACGGCCCAAGGGTGCGCAGGATGAACAGCCCGACGATCAGCGCGTAGCCGGCGGCGACGGCAGAGGCCTCCGTCGGGGTGAAGATGCCGCCGAGGATACCGCCCAGGATGATGACCGGCGTCATCAGCGGAAAGAACGCCTTGAGGCTCGCCTGGCCGCGCTCGCCCCAGCTCGCCTTGGCGGTCGCGGCGGGGAAGCCGTATTTGTCGGCCTGCAGCTTGACCATGATCATCAGGCCGATCCCGACCATCAGCCCGGGGACGATACCGGCGAGGAACAGCGCCGCGACCGATTCGCCCATGACATAGGCATAGATGATCATGATGCCCGAGGGCGGGATCACCGGCCCGATCACCGAGCTTGCCGCGGTGATCGCCGCGGCGAAACGGCGGGTGTAGCCCTGCTTTTCCATCGCCGGGATTAGCATCGAGCCGAGCGCCGAGGTGTCCGCCACCGCGGATCCCGAGAGCCCGGCGAAGAGGATCGAGGAGAGCACGTTCACATGCGCCAGCCCGCCGCGCAGGTGCCCCATCATCGCCTGGCTGAATTCCACCAGCCGCATGGTGATGCCGCCACGGTTCATCAGCTCGCCCGCGAGCATGAAAAAGGGGATCGCCATCAGCGGGAAGCTGTCCATCCCGTTGTAGACGTTGCGGTAGAGCAGCGCGATGTCGCGCTCCTGCCCGTTCAGCCAGAGCAGCAGGCCCGGCGCGGCCAGGAGCCCGAAGAAGACCGGCAGCCCGACCATCAGGAACAGCAGGAAGACCGGCAGGAACCAGACCAGCATCACTCGGCCCCCACGACGAGGGCGTGGTCATCGGAGGGCAGTTCGACCTCCGGGTCGAAGATGCGGACCAGGCATTTCAGCATCAGCTCGACATTGACCGAGATCAGCAGCACCAGCCCGACCGGCAGCGACATGTACATCCACGCCAGCTTGATCGGCACCGCCTTCAGCCCGAAGAGATCGAGCGGCAGCTTCAGCGTCGACGAGGCGAAAAGCCAGCCGCTGTTCACATGCTTGAGGCCAAGCTGCAGGCCCACCACCAGAACGACGAGCGACAGCGCGAAGAGCAGGATGCCGAAGATCAGCCCGGGCACCCTGGGCAGGAGGCGGGCGAACATGTCGATCGAAACGAAGCCGCCCCAGCGATAGGCCGAGGGCGCGACCACCCCCGTCATCCACAACATCAGGAAGCGGGCGGCCTCGTCCGGCCAGGGCAGGGCGCTGTTGAAGACGTAGCGCGCGACGACCTGGACCAGGATGACGAGCACCATCAGGAACATCGCCATCCAGGCGATGTGGCGACCGACGCGCAGAACGGCCGTGTTGACCGCGCAATGCGCCCGCAGGATTAGCAGAATCCCCCGAATGGCAGGCTCCTCCCCGGTCGGTCAGATTCACGCGCGGTTCGTTTGTTGCCGCGTTGCTTTCGAATGCTTTCCGAAACGAAACCCTGAGTCAACCCTGACCGGTCAAGGCGGGCTGCGGTTCGGTGCGGTGCGGGGCGGCCTCGACGAGATCGACGTCGTGGGTCCGGCAGAGCCGCCGCAGCGCGGGGGAATCGCAGCGATCGGTGACGAGGCTGTGGATCTGCCGCACATGCCCGATCCGGACCGGCGCCGAGCGGCCGAACTTGCCGCTGTCCACGGCCAGGATCACGTGCCGGGCGTTCTCGATGATGGCGCGCGCGACATGGGCTTCGCGCAGGTCGAAATCCAGAAGCGCGCCGTCCTCGGCCACGGCGGCCGCCCCGATCACCGCGAAATCGGCGCGGAACTGGCGGATGAACTCCACCGCGCCGGCCCCGACGATCGAGCCATCGGAGTGGCGGACGGTGCCGCCCGGCACCATCACGTCGACACCCGGGAATTTCCTGAGCTCGTTGGCGATCCCGACATTGTCCGAGATCACCTTGAGCCCGACATGCCGCCCGAGCGCCCGAGCCACCGCCGCGGTCGTCGTCCCGGCGTTGATCAGCAGCGCCACGTTGTTGGGGAGGCGTTCGGCCACGGCGGCGCCTATGGCCTCTTTCTGCGGGGCGGCGATGTCGCGGCGCACCTCGAAGCTGGTGTACTCGACCCCCGCCAGCAGGGTCGCGCCGCCGTGAAAGCGGTTCACAAGGTGCGCGGCCTCAAGCGCGCGCAGGTCCTTGCGGATCGTCTGGGGCGTGGTGCCGAAAACCTGTGCCAGCTCTTCGACGAGGACCCGGCCTTCCTGGCGGATCTGGCTCATGATGGCGGTCTGGCGAGGCGAGAGCATGGGTGGGGCCGCTTGGACAGGGCGAACAGGTTTCGTTTATAGACCAGAAACGAAACAATTCGCAAATCCGCCTCAGTGCCCGGCGGGACTCCGGCGGATGTCGCCCAGGTCGAGCACCGGCGAGGCATCGAGTCCCTTGGCGTTCAGCAGGAGCGCGACACGTTCCAGCGCGGCCACGATCATCGCCTGTTCCCAGTCCTCCAGCCCGTCGAACTGGGCGGTGAACTGGTCTTGCAGCGGATCGGGCGCACGGTCGAGCACCTCGCGGCCCTGGTCGGTGAGCAGGATGTTGGTCTGGCGCCTGTCGGTCTCGGAGCGCTGGCGCCGGATCATGCCCTTTTCGGAGAGCCGGTCCAGCAAAGCCGTCATCGTGGCCTGGGAGACGCCGAGGGTCGCGGCCATTTCCTTGGGCGTCGAGCGTCCGGTCTCGCCGACCGCCTGCAAGGTCAGCATCTGCGCCGTGGTCAGGCCCGAGGCCTTGGCCAGATTCCGGCTGTGCATCTCGGTGGCGCGCAAGATGCGGCGGAGCGCGATCAGGGCAATATCGGACCGTTTCATGGACCCTCCGCTCGCGGGACAACATCGGACGCGCCGATTTTCCACCGAAACCGGTGTTTCGCAATAGCTAATTGTTTGGCTGGCTAAATGAAAATGCCCCTGCGCGTCGAGGGATTCGGGGAATGTAACGGCTATCGAATGTAAAATTTGCGCATATAGCCTTAAAAAATAGGGCTCTGAGGAAATGTTGCTTAGGCTGTTGAAATATTCAGCTTCATTGGCTATCTATACGTCCAGATGAGTTGAGGACGGAAAACATGCCTTCGAAAGACAACGATCCTAGCCGATCGCGGGACGTGGTGTTCCGCACACCCACGGACACCGACGGCGCCGCGATCTGGAACCTGATCCGCGAGAGCAAGCCTCTCGACGAGAATTCCATGTACTGCAACCTGATCCAGTGCACGGACTTCGCGGATACCTGCGTGGTGGCAGAGCTGGACGGCGAAATCGTCGGCTGGATCTCGGCCTATATCAAGCCGAGCGAACCCGAGACGGTCTTCGTCTGGCAGGTGGCCGTGTCCGAAACCGCCCGCGGCATGGGCGTCGGCAGCCGGATGCTGACGGCGCTTCTCGACCGCGACGCGTGCCGTGACGTGACCACGCTGCAGACGACCATCACCCGCTCCAACGCGGCCAGCTGGGCGCTCTTCTCGCGCTTCTGCGACCGGATGGACGGCGACATGGATCACGAGCCGCACTTCACCCGCGACGAACACTTCGACGGGACGGCGGCGACCGAACACCTGGTCACCATCGACCTTGCGGCCGAGGATCTGAAGAAAGCGGCCTGACCGGCCCCTTCACCCGGCCGGCGCGGCGGAGTCGCTGCCGCGCCCACCCCCTTTCCCCAGATGACGAGGATAGTCATGACCACCGCCAAGACAGCGGATAAATCGATCTTTGCGCGCCGTGAATCCGAGGTGCGCAGCTACAGCCGCAGCTTCGACACGGTGTTTTCCACCGCGCAGGGCAGCCACCTGATCAACGAGAACGACGAGGTATTCATCGACTTCCTGGCTGGCTGCTCGTCGCTGAACTACGGCCACAACGATCCCGAGATGAAGGCCGCGCTGGTCGAGCATATCGCCGGCGACGGCATCGCGCACGGGCTCGACATGTACACCGACAGCAAGGCCGCCTTCCTCGAGAGTTTCGAGGAGCTGATCCTCAAGCCGCGCGGCATGGATCACAAGGTGATGATGACCGGCCCGACCGGCACCAACGCCGTCGAGGCCGCGCTGAAGCTGGCGCGCAAGGTGACCGGCCGCAAGAACGTCGTCTCCTTCACCAACGGCTTCCACGGCATGACGCTGGGGTCGCTGGCACTGACCGGCAATTCCGGCAAGCGCGGCGGCGCGGGCGGCGTGGCGCTGGGCGACGTGACGCACCTGCCCTTCGAAGGGGCCATGGGTCCGGACGTCGACACGCTGGAACTGGCCGACGCCATGCTGAGCAACCCCTCGAGCGGCATCGACGCGCCGGCGGCTTTCATCCTGGAAACCGTCCAGGGCGAGGGCGGGCTGAACGCCGCCTCCAAGGAATGGCTGCAAGGCGTGGAGAAGCTCGCCCGCAAGCACGGGGCGTTCTTCATCGTCGACGATATCCAGGCCGGCATCGGCCGCACGGGTGAGTTCTTCTCCTTCGACGGGATGGGCATCTCGCCCGACCTGATCCCGCTGGCGAAGTCGCTGTCGGGCTTCGGCCTGCCTTTCGCGCTGCTGCTGCTGAAGCCGGAGCACGACATCTGGAAGCCGGCCGAGCATAACGGCACCTTCCGCGGCAACACGCATGCCTTCGTCACCGGGCGCATCGCGCTCGAGAAGTTTTGGCGCGACGACAAGTTCGCCACCGAGGTGAAGCGCAAGGGCGAGGTGCTGAACAAGCGCCTGTCCGAGATCGCCGCCTACATCCCCGGGGCGCACCTCAAGGGCCGCGGCATGATGCAGGGCATCGACGTGGGCTCGGGCGAAATGGCCGAGGAAATCTGCGCCACCTGCTTCGACAACGGGCTGGTGATCGAGACCTCCGGCGCCCATGACGAGGTGGTCAAGGTGCTGGCGCCGCTGACCACGCCCGACGAGGTGATGGCCGAGGGCCTCGACATCCTCGAGGCAGCCGTGCGCGGCGTCGCCGGAAGCAAATCCATCGCAGCGGAGTAACACCACCCATGATCGTACGCGATTTTCACGAGCTGAAGAACACCGACAAGGCCGTCTCTGACGCGGAATGGACATCCGTCCGGATGCTCCTGGCCGGCGACGGGATGGGCTTCAGCTTCCATATCACGACGCTGAAGGCCGGGTCGGAACACACGTTCCACTACAAGCACCACTTCGAGAGCGTCTACTGCATCTCGGGCAAGGGTTCGATCACGGATCTCGCCACCGGCGAGACCCACGAGATCCGCCCCGGCGTGATGTACGCGCTGGACCAGCACGACAAGCACACCGTGCGGTCCGAAGAGGATCTGGTGATGGCCTGCTGCTTCAACCCGCCCGTGACCGGGACCGAGGTGCACCAGGCCGACGGATCCTACGCGCCGGCCCCGGCCGACGCCTGAAGCGCGAGACGTTTCGCAGGAACGCGGCGGCGGCCCCGGTTCGGGGCCGCGCCTGCCAAGGAAAACCAGGAAGGTTCACAGTGACTGACAAGCAAGCCCATACGGGCCACACCGTCGAGAAGATCGGCGGCACGACAATGAGCCGTTCGCGCGAGCTGATCGACAGCCTCTACAAGCGCGAGGGCCCTGACGGGACGCCCTATAACCGCGTCTTCGTCGTGTCGGCCTTCGGCGGCATCACCGACCTGCTGCTGGAACACAAGAAATCCGGCACGCCCGGGGTCTACGGGCTGTTCGCGAATGCCGACAACGATCACGCCTGGTCCGACGCGCTGAACAAGGTCGCGGAGGCCATGTGCGACACCCATGGCGAGATCCTGAGCGAGCCGGGCGACCAGCGCATGGCCGACGACTTCGTCCGCGAACGGATCGAGGGCGCGCGCAGCTGCCTGATCGACCTGCAGCGGTTGTGTTCCTATGGCCATTTCCGGCTTAACGAGCACATGCTGACCATCCGGGAACTGCTCTCGGGGCTGGGCGAGGCCCATTCGGCTTTCGTCACCTCGCTGCTGCTGAACCGCGAGGGCGTCAACGCGCGGGCCGTCGACCTGACCGGCTGGCGCGACGACGAGGTCGTGACGCTGGAAGAGCGCATCACCCGCGCCTTCGAGGACGTCGATTTCGCCACCGAGCTGCCTGTCGTCACCGGGTATGCCCAGTGCAAGGGCGGGCTGATGCGTGAATTCGACCGCGGCTATTCCGAGGTCACCTTCAGCCAGATCGCCGCGCTGACGGGCGCGCGCGAGGCGGTGATCCACAAGGAATTCCACCTGTCGAGCGCGGACCCGAAACTGGTCGGCGTGGAGGCCGTCCAGAAGATCGGCCGGACCAATTACGACGTGGCCGACCAGCTCTCGAACATGGGGATGGAAGCGATCCATCCGCGCGCGGCCAAGACGCTGCGCCGTGCCGGCATTCCGCTGCGCGTGGCCAACGCCTTCGAGCCGGAAGATCCCGGCACGCTGATCGACGAGGAGGCCGCCGGCGAACCGCGCGTCGAAATGGTGACGGGTCTCGGCGTCTACGCGCTGGAACTCTTCGAGCAGGACATGGTTGGCGTGAAGGGCTACGACACGACGGTGCTGGACGTGCTGACGCGCCACAAGGTGCGCATCGTGGCGAAATCGTCGAACGCCAACACGATCACGCACTATGTCGACGCGCCGCTCAAATCGGTGCGCCGCGTGGAGCAGGACCTGCGCAAGCTCTACCCGTCTGCCGAGCTGTCGGCGCGGAACCTGGCCATCGTGGCCGCCATCGGCGGCGATCTCTCGGGGCTGAAGGTGATGCTGCGCGGTCTCTCGGCGCTGGATGCGGCAGGCATCGAGCCGATCGCCGTGCAGCAGACCACGCGTGACGTGGACGTGCAGTTCGTCGTGCCCAAGGACAAGATGGCGGACACCATCCGCCAGCTTCACAAGGAACTGGTCGAACCGGCGGAGACCGCCGGCAAGACCGCGGAATTGCACGCCGCCTGAGGCGGCGTGCAACCCTGGGCGGCCGGGCGCTACGTCCTCATCTCAACGCGCCCGGCCCCTAGGTCATCTACCCCACCACATCTCGACCCTCGGTGCCAAGGGCATCGAGCCGCGCTTCTACCGTTTCGGCGGCGACGCCGGCCTGCGCGATCCCGCGCCACGGATCCTCCTTTTGCGCCAGCCGGCGGAAGATGTTGCCCATGTGGTAATCCTGCGGGCCGGTCCGGCCCAGTGCCTCGTCCCAGTCGAGCGGCGTCGCAATGGGCGCGCGCGGTTTCGCGCGGACGCCGTAGGGCGCCACGCCGGTCTGGCCATAGGCATTGCGCAGCGTGTCCAGGAACACCCGGTCGCCGCGCCCGGCCTTGCGCTGCTCGGTGGTAAAGCTGTCCGGCTCGGCCGCTGCCAGGCGGTCCGCGATCCGTCGCGCCAGCGCCCGCACCCGGTCGAATCCGGCGCTGCGATCCAGCGGCAGGATGACGTGGAATCCGCGCGACCCGGTGGTCTGGACATAGGCGGTCAGGTCGAGAGCCTCGAACAGGTCTTTCAGGTGCCGTGCGGCACGGCGCACCTTGCCGAAATCCCGGTCCGACGGATCGAGATCGAAGATCATCCGGTCCGGATGATCCGGACGGTCCACCCGCGCGAGCGAAAGATGCGGCGTGATCGTGCCCTGCGTGGCGAGAAAGGCAAGCGTTGCCGGGTGGTCGGCGACCGCGTAGCTGACGCTTCCGCCCTCTTTCGGAAGCTCGGCGCGCCGAACCCATCCGGGGAAATGATCCGGCGCGTTCTTGTGGAAAAACCCCTCCGCCCCGATGCCGTCGGGAAAGCGCTGCATCGTCACCGCGCGGCCCTGCCAGAGCGGTGCCGCGGTCTCGGCGATGCGGGCGTAATAGGCCACGAGATCGCGCTTTGTGATCCCGTCATCCGGAAAATACGGCTTGTCCGGGTGGCTGATCTCGATCTGCTTGCCAAGAACCTCCATCGTGTCGGTCATGCCGGACGCTCCCGCACCACCTCGCCCGCCGGCTTGTCCCGGCGCAGGCCCAGGAACCGCGGATGGCGCAGCTTGCCTGCCTCCGTCCACTCGGTGAATCCGAACGCCCCGACGAGTTCCGGATCGATCCACGTCACGTCGCCGTCATCCACCGGATCGGCAAAGGGGCTGTTCGCGCGGGTGATCTCGCACATGCGCTCATGGAGCCGCGCCAGCGTCTCATCGTCGTAGCCGGTGCCGACCTTGCCCGCGTAGCGCAGGTCTCCATCCTCGTAATAGCCCACCAGCAGCGCGCCGAAGCCGGTCCGCGCCCCCTGGGGCGCGGTGAAGCCGCCGATCACCAGCTCCTGGCCCTGGCTGCATTTGAACTTGAGCCAGTCGCGCGACCGGCGATGGGCATAGGGCGCGTCGGCCCGCTTGGCGATCACGCCCTCCCACCCCCTGGCGCAGGCCTCCCTGTAATAGTCCAGCCCGGTTTCGTTCCGGTGCGGGGTGAAACGTAGCGGGTCGTCCCAGTCGACCGCCGCCCGCAACAGCTTTTTCCGATCCCTGAGCGGCAGGCCGTCCAGCTTGCGCCGGTCGAGGTGCAGGATGTCGAAGAGATAGAGCCAGACGCGTACCGGGCTTCGCCGGGCCGCCGCCGGATCCTTGATCTGCATCCGTTTCTGCAGCCGCGCGAAACTGCTCACTCGCCCATCGAAGGCGACAATCTCGCCGTCGAGGATGGCGTCGCGCGGGGCGGCCGCCTCGAGCGCGTCGACAAGCTCGGGATAGGTATCGTTCAGGCATTTCCGGTTGCGGGTCATGAGCCGCGCACGCCCGTCCGCGATGAAAACGAGCGCGCGTTCCCCGTCCAGCTTGCGTTCATAGACCCAGCCGGCGTCGGAAAAGGGGCTGTCGGTCAGCACCGCCAGCATGGGCGCGGTCCAGCCCGGCGCCGCGGCCTCCGGCAGCGCGGCGCGCACCTCCGGCGAGAGCCGGTCGAGCGCGCTCATGCCCCGGCCTCCGCCGCGATCTCCTCGAGGCTGTGCCCGCTCGCCACGGAGTCGGGTTCGGTCGAGACCGGGTTGCGCCGGGCATCGGCCGCGTCGTCGTCCATCTTGATCAGCAGCCAGTCGTCGCCTTCCATGCGCTGGAGCGCGTAGCCGCCGCTGAGCTTTTCGCCGTGCAGCCGCACCAGCAGATGACCGTCCTTCAGCGCGTCGCCGACCGCGCGCAGGCCATCCTCTTTCCGGGTGATGTTCTCGTAGCGGCCGCGGTCCCAGATCAGCACCGTCCCGGCGCCGTATTCGCCCTCGGGGATCACGCCTTCGAAATCGGCATAGGCGCGCGGGTGATCCTCGGTCATCACGGCGAGCCGCTTCTCGCGGGGATCGGTCGAGGGACCTTTCGGGATCGCCCAGGACTTGAGGGTTCCGTCCACCTCGAGCCTGAAGTCGTAATGAAGCGTCGAGGCGTCATGTTTCTGGATCACGAAGAGCGGACCGTCCCCGCCGGGTGGCGTGTCCCTGTCGGGTTCCGGGGTCCGCGAGAAGTCACGCTTTTTCTGGTATGCGCTTTCCGGCATCGCGGGCATCCTTTCCTGGGGCGGCCGCCCGCATCATAGCCCGACGACCGCGTGGAATGGAAACGCAGCGCGCCCCGGGGGCGGTTCCGCGCGGGCTTCCATGTGCCCGGGCGCGGCGCTATGTCAGCGACATGGCCCTCAGACTCACCGCGCTCGCCGACCTGGCGGCGCTGCCCTTCGACGAGATCATCGACGTCCGCAGTCCCTCGGAATATGCCGAGGATCACCTGCCCGGCGCCGTCAACCTGCCCGTGCTCAGCGACGCGGAGCGTGCGCGGGTCGGCACGATCTACGTGCAGGAGGATCCCTTCAAGGCTCGAAAGATCGGCGCCGCGCTGGTGGCGCGCAACGCCGCGCACCATCTCGAAACGGCGCTGGCGGGGAAGCATGGCGGCTACCGGCCGCTGGTCTATTGCTGGCGGGGCGGGCAGCGCTCGGGGGGCTTCGCGTCGATCCTGGCGCAGATCGGCTGGCGGGTCGAGCTTTTGGACGGTGGCTATCGCAGCTATCGCCGGCTGGTGTCCGAAGCCCTGTACGCGCAGGATTTCCCCGCCCCCGTCGTGCTGCTCGACGGCAATACCGGCACGGCCAAGACGGACATCCTGCATGCGCTGGCCGCACGCGACGTGCAGGTGCTCGACCTCGAAGGGCGTGCCAATCACCGCGGATCGCTGTTCGGCGCGCGGACCGGCGGACAGCCGGGACAGAAGGCCTTCGAAAGCAGCCTGGCGATGGATATCGCGGCGCTCGATCCGGCGCGCCCGGTGATCGTGGAGGCCGAGTCGAGCAGGGTCGGTGACCGTATCCTGCCGCCAGCGCTCTGGAAGGCGATGAAGGCGGCCCCGCGGATCACGCTGTCCGCCTGCCTCGACGAGCGGGCGCGCTACCTCGCGCGCGCCTATGCCGATCTGGCGGGGGACCCGGCGGCGCTGGCGGAGACGATCGAGCGGATGCGCCCGATGCATGCCGCGGCCACGATCGCGCATTGGCGCGGCCTTGCCGGCTCCGGCGCGTTCGAGACCCTGGCACGCGACCTGATGGCCGAGCACTACGACCCGCGCTATGCCAAGCACCGCCGCCGGATGGCGTCGCCCCGCGAGACGCGGGTCACGCTGGACGACCTGTCGGAGACCGGGATCGCGCGCGCGGCCGAGCGGCTCCTGCCCCGCATCGCCGCGCTCGTGGCCGGCCGCTGAGCCGGGGTTTCGCGCCTCCGGCGCGAGGATACTTGGACCACTTGGAAGCCAGGCGTGTCCCTCCAAGTGGAAAAATATCCCCGCCGGAGGCATGGAATCGCCGCGCAGCGGCTCAGCGCGCCTCGATCCAGGGCGCGCCGTCGGTGATCTCGCCGATGATGGCGGCGGTCTCGCCGGCGTCATGGAGGCGGGTGAGCGTTGACCGGGCGGCAGCCTGCGGCAGGGCGGCCAGCAACCCGCCCGCCGTCTGCGGATCGAAGAGCAGATCGCCGTGCGGCCCGTCGGGGCGCGATACGCGGCCCGACTGGCCGGCATTCGACTCCCAGAGCGTCGAGCGCGTGCCCGCGGCCGCAAGCGTTTCCGCCCCGGCGAGCAGCGGGATCCGGTCCAGTTCGAGCCGCGCCGCCACGCCGGAGGCGGCGCAAATCCCCATCAGGTGACCGGCCAGGCCGAAGCCGGTGACGTCGGTCATGGCATGGGCGCCCGCGAGGATCCGGGCGGCCCGGTCCTGCGGGCGGGCCATCACGTCATAGGCGGCCGCGACCCAGTCGCCACGGGCCGCCCTCGCCATCTCGGCGGCCAGGATCGTGCCGCTGCCGATCGGCTTCGTCAGGATGAGCGCGTCGCCGGGGCGGGCACCGTCCTGCCCGATGGGACGGCCGGCCACGAGCCCGGTCACGCTGTAGCCGATCGTGAGTTCCGCCCCGATCGAGCTGTGCCCGCCCACGACGTCGGCACCGGCCGCGCCGAAGGTTTCGGCCGCGGCGGCGAGGATCTCGCGCAGGGTCTCGGCCTGCAGCCGGTCCGACATGCGCGGGAGGATCACCTGGGTCAGCGCCGCCTGCGGGTTGCCGCCCATGGCCCAGATGTCGCCCATGGCGTGGACGGCGGTGATCTGCGCCAGCAGCCAGGGATCGTCCACGAAGGCGCGCAGGTGATCGGTGGTGAAGACCTGCGCGTCGTCGCCATGGGCGAGGATCGCGGCGTCGTCGCCCGGCCCCGACAGCACGTCGCCGCGCCGGGGCGCCGGCAGGGCCGCGAGCGCCGCGGCGAGGTCTTCCTTGCCGACCTTCGCGCCGCAGCCACCGCAAAGCGGCTTGCCGCCGGCCAGCGCGCTGCGCACGCCCTCGGCGGTTTCCCGCGGGAGTGGTGGCGGCGTCATCTCGGGCAGCTCCTGGAAGCGGGCCATGAAGCGGCGGTCGATGCGGTCCTTGAGCCGCCAGAGCAGGCGCCCGCCGGCGCGCAGGCCGAACTTGTCGGCCACCGCGTCGCGGTCCCCGGCGGAGATGAGTTTCAGGTAGTCCGCCTGCGGCCGGAAGCTGCGCAGGCGCCGCCCCGACGCGGCGGCGCGCAGGTTGCGATAGAGCACCGGCGCGGCGCGCACGGCGTAGACGCCGGCCTTCGGGCGCGGCGCGTGGGAGAGATGCGCGCAATCGCCCACGGCGAAGATCGCCGGGTCGGTCACCGAGCGCAACTGCCGGTCGACGGTCACGAAACCGTCGGTCAGGTGCAGCCCCGTGCCGCCGAGCCAGTCCTGCGGGCGCGCCCCGGCCGCCCCCGCCGTGAAGGCCGAGGGCAGGCTTTCGCCGCCCGCCAGCACGACGCGGTCGTCGCGCAGCGCGGTCACCTGGGCGCGGGTCCGCAGATGAAGGCCCAGCCGCTGCATCCGGTGGCGCAGTGCGGCCCGTGCGCCCGGGTGCAGGTCGCGCAGCACCTCGCCCGCCGTTTCGACCACCGTCACCTCGGCGTCTCGGCAGCCGGCCCGGCGCAGCCGCCAGGCCATCGCCATGGCCAGCTCGACCCCGCCGACCCCGCCGCCGATCATGACCGCGCGGGCCGGCACCGCGCCGGCAGCGGCCGCGTCCACGAATCGTGCCCATGCGTCGGCGAATGGCCCGAGCGGCTTGGCGGCGTGCCCGTGTTCGGCAAAGCCCGGCAAGCCGGGCATGTCGGAGGTGATGCCGATGTCGAGCGACGCGATGTCGTAGGCGATATCGGCGCGTCCGGGCAGCTGCACCCGCCGGGCCTGCCGGTCGATGCCGCTCGCGCGCCCCAGGACAAGGCGCGCCCCGGCGTGCCGGGCGAGCCGGACGAGGTCGATTTCCAGCGCCTCGCGCGGGTAGTGGCCGGCCACGTGCCCCGGCAGCATCCCGGTATAGGGGGCTGTCGGCGCGGGGTTGATCAGCGTCAGCCGCGCCCCCGGCAAGGGCGCCATCGCCCATTTGAGCAGCACCAGCGCATGGGCGTGGCCGCCGCCGATCAGGACGATGTCACGGGTCAGGGGAAGGGGCGTCTGCATCATCTCGGGGTTCCGGTCAGGCTCCGCGTGACACTCTAGGGTGGGGATGGGCGCGCGGCGATGCGGTCACCGGCCGCGTGCCGGTTCTGAGGCGCCGATCTCGGCGTCGAGCCAGGGACGGGCCAACGGCGTCAGCGCCGCGTGGAGCGCCAGCACCCGCGCCCGGCAGGTCTCGCCCGGCCAGTCGCGGGGAAAGAATCTCTCCGGCAAGTCGGGATGGCGCAGCAGGAGCCGGCGCCACTGGTGCACCACCAGGGTTCGCAGCGCCACCGCGTCGAGGGGGTCGGGCGGCGGGCCTTTTTCCAGATCGGCCCGGAGCGCGGCGAGACCGTCGGAAAGCCGCGCGTAATCGGCCGCGAGGTCCGGCGGGCCGAAGGCGGCGCGCAGCCAGTCCGGCAGGCGGGGCAGCTCGCCTTCGGCGACCAGCACCCCCTCCGGCGCCGGGCCGGCCCCCGCCGGGCCGATGAAGACGCCGCCATGAGCCGGCAGGAATCCCGCCGCGGTCATCGCGTCCGACAGGTCCGGGCCGCCCGGGTCCGCGACGGCCAGGTACCACGGCCCCTGCAGCGCCGGCGCGGCGGCGTAGATCCGTTTGGTCGCCGGCTGGAAGTTGGCGATGCCGCTTTCGGAGAGCCGGTAGAAGCTGTTCCGGCCCTGTTTCGTGCGGGTGAGCCACCCGTCCCGCGCGAGGCGGAAGAGGGCCACGCGCAGTGCTTCGGGCTTGATGTCCATCCGCTCGACGATGCGTGCCAGCGTCGTCGCCGCGACGGTGCCCCCGCGTGGCAGGACCGCGTCGCCGAAGATGGTGATGATCACCGACCAGACCCGCAGATCGCCAAGCGCGGCAAGGCGCGCGATCATGCGGTCTGCGTCGGAACGGGTTTCCTGGCTCATGGCGAAGCTATAGACCGGGAACGCGCCGAGCGCCACACGCCCCGGCGCGAGGCAGGCTCACATCAGCGGGAGGAAACGGCATGACGCAAGACGCATTCGGCCCGGAAGACGCCAAGCGGCTGCTGCAGGAGGTCTTTGCACCCTGGGTGGCGGAGATCGGGTTGGAACCGCTTGTCTTTTCGGATCGTCAGGCGCGCTTTCGGTTGCCGGAAAACCCGCGGCTTGCCCTGCGCGGCGGGCCGGGGCAGGGGGTGCTCTGCGGCCAGGCGGTCGCGGCGGTGGCGGATACGGCGGTGGTGCTGGCGCTTTCCGGGGCCAATGGACGTTTCCGCGTCTGCACCACGGTGGACCTGTCGGTCAGTTTCATCCGTCCGCTATCCGGACCGGCCGAGGTAACGGTCGATATCGAGAGCAACGGCCGCAAGATGGCGGTGGCGCGGGTGAGCCTGCGCGCCGAGGGCGCGGAGAAGGCGGCGGCCCTTGCCACCGCCACCTTCATGTATCTCGAGGACTGACGCCTCAGAAGGCGTTCATCGTCAGCAGCTCGTATTCCGCCACGGTCTCGTCGTCCTGGTTGGTGACGGTCACGTGCCAGCGGACCTCGCCGTAGTCGTCGGTGCGCTTGGTCTTGCGCTTGACCGTGAGCCGCACCTTGATGCTGTCACCGGGACTGACCGGTTTCTCGAAGCGCAGGCCGTCCAGGCCGGTATTGGCCAGCACCGGCCCCGGCGCCGGTTCCACGAAGAGCCCGGCCGCGAAGGACAGCAGCAGGTAGCCATGCGCGACGCGTCCCGGGAAGAACGGGTTCGCGGCGGCGGCCTCCTCGTCCATGTGGGCGTAGAAGGTGTCGCCGGTGAACGCGGCGAAATGCTCGATATCCTCCAGCGTGATCTCGCGTGGTTCGGTATAGAGCGTCTCGCCCACCTGCAGATCCCCGAAGCGCCGGGTGAAGGGATGCGCCGGGCCCTCGATCTCGCGCGCGCCGGGCATCCAGGTCTCGCCCACGGCCGACAGGATGTCGGGGCTGCCCTGGATCGCGGTGCGCTGCATGTAGTGCATCACGCCGCGCACGCCGCCCATTTCCTCGCCGCCGCCGGCGCGGCCGGGGCCGCCATGGACCATGTGCGGCAGGGGCGAGCCATGGCCGGTGGAGTCCTTCATCGAGTCGCGGTTGTTGAAGTAGATCCGGCCGTGATACGCGCCCGCGCCCATGGCGATCTCGCGCGCGACATCGCGGTCATGGGTGATGACCGAGGCCACGAGGCTGCCCTGTCCGCGATTGGCGATCTCGATCGCGTGGCCGATGTCGCGGTAGCCCATGACGGTCGAGACGGGGCCGAAGGCCTCGGTGTCGTGGACCTTCTCGGCCGCGTCGGGATCTCGGCAGCAGAACAGCATCGGCGGCAGGAAAGCGCCCTTGTCGCGGTCGGCGCCATGGACCTCGAAGTTCTCCGGGTCACCGAAGACGCGCTCGGCCTCGGTGCCGATGATCGCGGCCTTTTCCAGCACGTCCGCGCGCTGGTCGGCCGAGACCAGTGCCCCCATGCGGGTGTCCGCGTCGCGGGGATCGCCGATGGTGGTCCGGGCCAGCTTGGCCGAGATCCCCGCGTTCACGGCGTCGACCTGCCCCTCGGGCACGATGATGCGCCGGATCGCGGTGCATTTCTGCCCCGCCTTGGCGGTCATCTCGCGCACGACCTCTTTCACGAAGAGATCGAATTCCGGCGTCTCCGGCACCGCGTCGGGACCGAGGATCGAGGCGTTGAGACTGTCCTGTTCGGCCACGAAGCGCACCGAGTTCCGCAGGATGTTCGGGGTCGATCGCAGGCTGAGCGCCGTCGACGCCGAGCCCGTGAAGCTGACCACGTCCTGGCAGCCGAGCCGGTCGAGCAGGTCGCCCGTGCCGCCGGCGATGAACTGCAGCGCCCCCTCGGGCAGAAGACCCGAGTCGAGCATCATGCGCACCGCGGCCTCGGTGACGTAGCTGGTCGCCGTGGCCGGCTTCACGATCGCCGGGACCCCCGCCAGCAGGGTCGGCGCCAGTTTTTCCAGCATGCCCCAGACCGGGAAGTTGAAGGCGTTGATATGCACCGCCACGCCCTGCAGCGGCGTGCAGATATGCTGGCCGAGGAAACTGCCCGAACGCGAGAGCTGTTCGACGCCCCCGTCGAGATAGACATGGGCGTCCGGCATCTCGCGCCGGCCCTTGGAAGCGAAGACGAACATGGTGCCGATGCCGCCGTCGATGTCGATCAGGTGGTCCTTCTGCGTGGCGCCGGTGTCGAAGGACAGATCATATAGCGGCTGCTTGCGGTCCGAGAGATAGGCGGCGAGCGCCTTCAGCATGCGCGCCCGGTCGTGAAAGGTCATCCTGCGCAGGGCCGGCCCGCCAACCTCGCGGGCATGGTCGAGCATCGATTGCACGTCGAGCCCGCGGTTGCCGGCCTCGGCGATGGTGTCTCCGGTGATGGCGCTGGCGATCGGGCGGGCGCCGGCGCCCGGCGCGATCCATTCGCCTGCGGCAAAGCTGCTGATCTGCATGATCGTCATGGTGTCGTCCCCTGTCTGGGTTAGGTCAGGAAAGGCTCCGCCCGTCCGCCGGGGCGGTGGGCGGCCGCCGCGCCCGGCGCGGCGGCAATCGGGTCGGGTCGTGCGCGGCTCAGCCCATCTGGTTCGGCAGGAACAGGACCAGCGCCGGGATCAGCACGATCAGGGCAAGGCGCAGGATGTCGGCGATCCAGAACGGCGTGACGCCCCGGAAGATCGTGCCCGTCGTCACGTCGCCCACGACGCCGCGCAGGATGAAGACGTTGAGTCCCACCGGCGGGGTGATCAGGCTGATCTCGGTGACCACCACGACCACGATGCCGAACCAGACCGGGTCGAAGCCAAGCTCGGTCACCAGCGGGAAGAAGATCGGCACCGTCAGCAGCAGCATCGAGAGGCTTTCGAAAACCATGCCGAGCACGATGTAGATCAGCAGGATCAGCGCCATCACCGCCATCGGCGAGACCGCGTTCTCGGTCACCAGCGTGATCAGTTCGGTGGGCAGACCCGCGAGGTTCACGAAGTTCGAGAAGACCTGCGCACCGATCAGCACCGCGAAGAGGGCCGCCGAGGTGATGGCCGTCTCCTTGAGGGCTTCGAGCATGTCGCGGATGCCGAGATTGCCACGGAAAAGCGCGATCAGGAAGGCGCCCATCGCCCCCATGCCGGCGGCCTCGGTGGGCGAGAAGGTCAGGTTGAGCGGCCAGATATCGAGCGCGCCGTAAAGCCCGCCGATCACGAGGAAGAACAGCAGCAGAACCGCCCAGACCGACCGCAGCGCGCGCAGCCGTTCGGGCCAGGCGTGGCGCTCGCCCGCCGGGCCGGCTTCGGGCTTGCGCCAGACGGTCCAGCGCACCGCCAGAAGATAGAACACCACGCCCAGCAGACCCGGAAGGATCCCGGCGATGAACAGCTTGCCGATGGAGGTCTCGGTCAGCAGGCCGTAGATCACCAGGATCACAGAGGGCGGGATCAGGATCCCGAGCGTGCCGCCGGCCGCGATCGAGGCGGTCGACAGCTCGTCGGAATACTTGTAGCGGCGCATCTCGGGCATCGCGACCTTGGACATGGTCGCGGCCGTCGCCAGAGACGAGCCCGAGATCGCGGCAAAGCCCGAGCATGCCATGACCGTGGCCATGGCCAGCCCGCCGCGCAGATGCCCGAGGAAGGCGTTGGACACGGCGTATAGCTCGCGGCTCAGCCCGCCCTTGTTGACGAACAGCCCCATGAGGATGAAGAGCGGCACGACCGACAGGCCGTAGCTCTGGGCCGTGTCGGTGATCTGCCGGCCGACCATCGACATGGCGGCGGTCATGCCCCGCTCGTCGAACAGGCCGCCGTCGCCCCGCACCCAGACATAGCCGAAGGTGCCGACGATCCCCATCGCGAAGACGATGGGCATGCGGGCAAGGACAAGGACAAGAACGAGGGCGAACCCGATCAGAGCTTCGGTCATTTCGCTTCCTTCAGAACACGCGGGGCAAACAGGGTGAGCAGGCCGGAAATCACCATCAGCAGCCCCGAGAGGCCGGCCAGGGCGGCGATGAAATAGCCCACGTAGAATTCGGGGATGGCGAGATACTCGGTCACGTCGCCGTAGTCGCGCCAGCGCCCGGCCAGGACCAGCACCCGTTCCACCGGCCAGTAGAGCAGGCCGCCGCAGACGATCTGCACCAGCCCGTCCCGCAGCCGGGCGATGCCGAGGCGGCGGAACACCGGGTCGGTCAGGTCGACGGCGATGTGATCGTTGCGGGCCGACACGATGGGCAGGACCGAGAAGACGATGATCGCCATCAGGATGCGCGTCAGCTCGGTCGCGGCCTCGATCGGGGCGTTGAAGGCCGAGCGCAGAACGACGTCGGCGAAGGTCATCACCATCAGCACGAACAGCGCGACCGACGCCAGCAGAACCGGCAGGACCTCTGCACGTCGGATCAGGCGGATGAGGGATTGCATGGGGGATGCCTCCGGGAAATGCGGCCCGGCGGCGACGACGCGCCGCCGGGCCCTGTGGCTCAGTAGTTCGCCATCTCGTTCATGATCATCTCATGCGCGGCACCGGCGTCGACGCCGGTGGCGGAGACTTCCTCGATCACCGCGTCGATGACGCCCGAGGCGATTTCCTTGAACTTCGCCTGGTCGGCTTCCGAGGCCTCGGTGATCGTGTTGTCCGCGGCGGCTTCCGTCGCCTCGAGGCTCTCGATATCGCCGCCGTCCCAGATCTTGCCGATCTCGCGCGACAGCGGTTCGCCGAAGACCTCTTCGTCCAGGACCTGCTGGATGTCCTCCGGCAGGCTGGCGAAGGTGTCTTCGTTCATGATGAAGGCGAAGGAGCCGCGGTAGAAGCCGCCCGGCATCTCGTAGAGATGCGGTGCCACCTCGATCAGGTTGAAGCCCTTGCGCGAGTCGACCGGCATCACCACGCCGTCGGCGGCGTTGGAGGCCAGCGTCTCGTAGACCTTGGGCGCGGGCACCTGGATCCCGGTCGCGCCGAGCGCGTCGCCCACGGCGCTGCCGACGCCGCCCGGCACGCGGAGTTTCAGGCCGGCGATCTCGTCGAGGCTCTCGATCTTCTCGGCCACGTGCACCTGGGCCGGGCCGTGGGTGTGCATGGCGATGACCTTGACGCCGCGATGCTCGTCGGCCTCGGAGAGGTACTTTTCATAGGCGCGCCAATAGGCGACGGACGCGGCCTCGGCGGAGCCTTCATAGCCGGGCAGCTCGATCATCTTCGTGGTGACGAAGCGGCCGGCCTGGTAGCCGTGGAAGATGATCGAGGCATCGGCGGCGCCGTCCATGATCATGTCCATTTGCGCCGGCGGGGGGGCGAGGCCCAGCTTCAGCTCGGCGGTGACGCGTCCGTCGGTGGCCTCTTCGACCATCTCGATGAATTTCGGCCACATCTTCGCGTTGATGTTGTGCGTGGGCGGTGCCCAGCTCGAGATCGTCAGCGTGTAGTCCTGCGCCGACGCGACGGTGCCGGTGACCGCAAGGGCGGCGCCGGCAAGCAGCGTCGAGAGCGTGTTGAGTTTGGTCATGGTTTCCTCCCTTTCTGACCAGTCGGACAGGGCCTGTTCAGGCCCCGAGTAGCAAATCGGAAATTGTCCAGGAGCCGGGGCTCCGCTCGGCGACGTCGCGCATCGTGCGGGCGACCCGGTCGGTGCCGGTCTCGGTCGCGTAATGCATCGGTCCCCCCCTCCAGCGCGGGAAACCGTAGCCGTGGATCTGGACCATGTCGACGTCGGCGTGGCGTTCGGCGATGCCTTCCTCGACGATGCGCGCGCCCTCGTTGACGAGAACGGCGATCAGCCGGTCGGCAATCTCCTCGGCGGTGAAGGCATGGCGCGAGATTCTGTTGTCCGCCGAATACCGTTCGATGAGCGTGTCGACCTCCGCATCGTGCCTTGGCGTCCGGTCGCCCGCCTCGTAGCGGTACCAGCCGCGCCCGCTGCGCTGGCCGAGCCGGTCCATCTCGCACAGCTGGTCGGCGATGGTGACGTAGCGCTCGGCCGGGTCGCGGGTCGCGGCCTGGCGCTTGCGGTTGGCCCAGGCGATCTGCAGCCCCGTCAGGTCCTGCAACTCGTAGGGGCCCATCGGCATGCCGAAGGCGCGCATCGCCGCGTCGACCTCGTGGGGCAAGGCGCCGTCGGCCAGCAGGTAATCGGCCTCGCGACGATAGGCCGAGAGCATCCGGTTGCCGATGAAGCCGTCGCATATGCCCGACAGCACGGCCACCTTGCGGAGCCGCTTGGCGAGCGCGAAGGCGGTGGCGAGCACCGCGGCCTCGGTGTCGGGGGTCTTCACGATTTCCAGCAGCTTCATCACATGCGCGGGCGAGAAGAAATGCAGCCCGAGGCAGCGGCCGGGATTGGCGATGCCGGCGAAGATCTCGCGTGGATCGAGATAGGAGGTGTTGGTCGCCAGGATCGCCGTGCCGTCCACAACGGCGGCAAGCTGCCGGAAGACTTCCTGCTTGACGGCGAGATCCTCGAACACCGCTTCCACGGCGAGATCGACGCCGGCGGCGTCGGCGTAATCCGCGGTGGCGGTGAACCGGGCCAGCGCGGCGGCGTGGTCGTCGGCACGCATCTTGCCGCGGCTGACGGCGCCCTCGAGGAGCCCCGCCACGCGATCATGCGCGGCTGCGGCCGCGTCGGCGTCACGCTCGACCAGGGTGACCGACAGGCCACCCGAAAGCGCCGCCATCGCGATACCCGCCCCCATCAGCCCGCCGCCGACGACGGCGATCCGCGCGACGTCGCGGGGTGCGACGCCGTCGATGGCGCCGGGCCGGGCGACGGTCCGCTCGGCGAAGAACACGTGGCGCAGGGCCCGCGATTCGGCCCCGTCGCGCAACGCCAGGTGCAGCGCGCGTTCCTTCGGCTGCCCCGCGTCGAAGGGCATCTGCGTCGCCCATGCGATGGCGTCGAGATTGTGCAGGGGCGATTGCTGGCCCTTGGACTTCTTCCGCAGCGCCGCGCGGGTCGTGTCGAAGAAGTCGCTGGCCACCGGGGCCACGGGACGCGCGCTGACCGGCGCGGGCCGTTCGGGGAGGGTCTTGGCGAATTCGGCCGCGGCCAGTTCGGGATCGCCATCCGTTACCATGTCGAGGCCGCCCAGGTCATGGAGGGTCTGCGCGTCGAGCATCTTGGCCTGGCAGGCAACCTCGACGCTGGCTTCGACGCCGATCAGGCGCGGCAGACGCTGGCTGCCGCCCGCGCCGGGCACGAGCCCGATATTCACCTCCGGCAGGCCGAACCTCGTGCCCGCCCGCGCGATTCGCCACGCGCAGGCCATGGCGATCTCGAAGCCACCGCCAAGCACGTTGCCATGCATCGCCGCGATGAACGGCACGTCGCTCTGTTCGATCTTCGTGACGACGTCGGGCAGGTGCGGCAGGACCGGCGGCTTGCCGAATTCCGAGATGTCGCCGCCCGCCACGAAGGTCTTGCCGGCACAGGAGAGAATCGCGGCGCGTGCGCCGGCGGCGGCGACCGCGTCGACGGCGCGCTCGAGCCCGGCGCGCACGGCGGCCGATGTCGCGTTGACCGGCGGATTGTCGATCCTGACCCAGGCCAGGTCGCCCTCTATCCGCACCGTCACCGGCTCCCGTTCCGTCATGCTCCCCCCGAATGTCTCGTCTGGCCGCCGCCGGAATCAGCGCGGCGGGTGATTGACCAACATTATTGACCAACCGTTCGGTTTATGCAAATGTTTTGTCGAAACAACCGGAAACGGGACAGGGCATGAGCGATACGATTCTTTCGCAGGATCACGGTGATTGGGTGGAGATTACCCTCAACCGCCCGGATCGGCTGAACTCTTTCAACGACGAGATGCATCTCGCGTTGCGCGCCGCACTCGAATCGGCGCGGGATGGCGGCGCGCGTGCCGTTCTGCTGACCGGTGCCGGGCGGGGCTTCTGCGCCGGCCAGGACCTTGGCGACCGGGACCCGTCCGAGATGGAGGGCGCGCCGGACCTGAGCCGCACCCTGACCGAGTTCTACAACCCGCTGGTGCGGCTGATCCGGTCGCTCGACTGCCCGGTGGTCTGCGCCGTGAACGGCGTGGCCGCGGGGGCAGGGGCCAACGTGGCGCTGGCCTGCGACATCGTCCTGGCCGCCGAGAGCGCCAAGTTCATCCAGTCCTTCGCCAAGGTCGGGTTGGTTCCCGATGGCGGCGGCACGTGGTCCCTGACCCGGCTGCTGGGCGAGGCGCGCGCCAAGGCGCTGGCGCTGACGGCCGAGCCGCTGCCCGCGGCGAGGGCCGCGGAGTGGGGCCTGATCTGGAAGGCGGTGGCCGACACGGCGCTGATGGACGAGGCCCGCACGCTCGCCGCGACGCTGGCCGCCGGGCCGACGGTCGGGCTCGCCCACACGAAGAAGGCGATCCATGCCGCGGCGACCAACACGCTCGACGCACAACTCGACCTCGAAGCCGACTACCAGAAGACCTGCGGCGCGACACCGGATTATGCCGAGGGCGTGTCGGCCTTCCTGGAAAAGCGGCCCGCGAAATTCACCGGGGGACAGGCATGACCGTTTCCGCCCAGGACCGCGCCCGCCGCAGCACGGAGGCGATGTGGGCCAATGACGACGCGTCCAAGTGGCTCGGCATGGAAATCGCCGAGGTCGGGCCGGGCCGTGCCGTGCTGACCATGACCGTCGAGAAGCACCACACCAACGGCCATGACATATGCCACGGCGGCGTGATCTTCAGCCTGGCCGACAGCGCCTTTGCCTTTGCCTGCAACAGCTACAACAAGCATGCCGTCGCCCAGCACAACACGATCACCTTCATCGCGCCGGGGCAGCTTGGCGACAGGCTGACCGCCACCGCGCGCGAGATCAGCCTGCGGGGGCGCAGCGGTATCTACGACGTAACCGTGACCGATTCGGACGGCGCGACCATCGCCGAGTTCCGCGGCTGCTCGCGCATCATCAACGGACAGCATTTCGCCGAAGAGGCGGACGCCTGAAGGGGGGAGACATGAAGGACCTGACGCCGAGGAAGGAAGACCTCGATCGAATCGAAATCGCGTCGCGCGACGAGATCCAGTCGCTGCAGCTCGAGCGGCTGAAATGGTCGCTGCACCACGCCTATGAGAACGTGCCGATGTATCGGCAGCGCTTCGACGAGGTCGGCGTGCATCCAAGCGACCTGAAGACCCTGAAGGATCTCTCGAAGTTTCCCTTCACCGTCAAGCAGGACCTGCGCGATCACTATCCCTTCGGCCTCTTTGCGGTGCCGCGCGACCAGATCGTGCGGGTGCATGGCTCGTCCGGCACCACCGGCAAACCGACCGTCGTCGGCTACACCAGGAACGATATCGACACCTGGGCCGATCTTGTCGCGCGGTCGATGCGCGCCAGCGGAACGCGGCCGGGTGACGTGGTGCACGTGGCCTATGGCTACGGGCTTTTCACCGGCGGGCTCGGCGCCCATTACGGGGCCGAGCGCCTGGGCTGCACGGTTGTGCCGGTCTCGGGGGGCATGACGCCGCGCCAGGTCATGCTGATCCAGGATTTCGAGCCCTCGACCATCATGGTGACGCCGTCCTACATGCTGAACATTCTCGACGAGTTCCGCCGCGAGGACATGGATCCGCGGCTGACCTCGCTCGATGTCGGCATCTTCGGGGCCGAGCCCTGGACCAACGCGATGCGCAAGGAGGTGGAGGACGCCTTCGACATGCACGCGGTCGACATCTACGGCCTGTCCGAGATCATGGGGCCGGGCGTGGCCAATGAATGCGTCGAGACCAAGGACGGGCTGCATATCTGGGAAGATCACTTCTACCCCGAGATCATCGACCCCGAGACGGGCGAGCCGGTCGAGGACGGCGAGCTTGGCGAGCTGGTCTTCACAACGCTCACGAAGGAAGGCCTGCCGATGATCCGCTACCGGACCCGCGACCTGACGCGGCTGCTGCCGGGCACGGCGCGGTCGATGCGCCGGATGGAGAAGATCACCGGCCGGTCGGACGACATGATCATCCTGCGGGGCGTCAACGTCTTCCCGACCCAGGTGGAAGAGCTGCTGCTCGCCACCACCGGGCTGGCGCCGCATTTCCAGATCGAGCTTTTCCGCCACGGGCGGATGGACGCGATGCGGGTGCATTGCGAATGCCTGCCGGCGGCGGCGAGCGAGGAGGGCCGCGCGGCCGCGGCCAGGGCGCTGGGCAAGAAGATCAAGGACACGGTCGGCGTCAGTGCCGAGATCATCGTGGCCGAACCCGGCGGCGTGACCCGGTCGGAAGGCAAGGCGCAGCGCGTCGTCGACAAGCGCCCGAAGGAGTGACCAGTGGCCCGGACGATCGCCAAGGATCATGACGAGAAGCGCGGCCAGATCCTGGCCGCGGCCGCCCGGGTCTTCGCCGAGCAGGGCTACGACCGCGCGTCGATGAGCCTGCTCGCCAGGGAATGCGGAATCTCGAAGGCGAACATCTACCACTACTATGACAGCAAGGAAGCGCTGCTCTACGACATCCTCGATACCTACCTGAAAGAGCTGCGCGACCGCATCGCCGCGGTGGACGGCGCGGGAATGACCCCGGAGACGCATCTGCGGGCGGTCGTGCTCGAGATCCTGATGGCCTATCGCGGCGCGGATGACGAGCACCGGGTGCAGATCGGGGGCATGGCGGCCCTGCCTTCGGAACAGCAGCGCGTCCTGCGCGACTACCAGCGTGACCTCGTGGGCCAGGTGGCCGAGATCGTGCGTGCCGTGGCGCCCGGCGTCTTCGCCGATGACAGCCGCAAGCTGCGCGCCGCCACCATGTCGGTCTTCGGGATGCTCAACTGGTTTTACATGTGGAACCACGACGACAGCGAAGAGGCCCGGCGCGATTACGCGGATCTCGTCACCAAGCTCGTGCTGCACGGGGTGAAGGGACTCTGAACCGCCGCCGGCCGACCGGGCCGTGCGGGACGGCAGGCAGGCGGGGCGTCAGCCGGCCTTGAGGCCCAGTTCCGACAGAAGCGCGCCGGCGTCCTTTTCCCAGCTTGCCAGCAAGTCCGCGTTGGACCGGTGCCGCAGCCCGTAGCCCTTCTGCTGCTCGAAGCGCGCGGATTCGGCGGCGCCGAAGCTTTCGGCCACGCGCGGCCACCAATAGGCGACCGACGCCGCGGCCGCGTCGCGCGCGGCCGGGTCCGCGATTAGCTTGCGCAGGCCTTCCTCGCCAAGCTCGGCGTGGCGCGTCTCGACGGGCAGGATCGCGCGGAAGGCTTCGGCCAGCGGCTGGTAGGAGACCCGGGCGAACTCGTCCAGCTGGATCCTCACGGCGCGGCCCATCAGGACGTTCATCACCACCGCGTCGGTCCAGCCCGCGAGCGGGTAGTGAAAGACCGAGAGACGCATGTCGCCGCCGGTGCGCGTCGGTCCCAGCACCGCGTCACGGTCCAGCCGCGCGGTCCAGGGCTGGTGGGTGGCGTATTTCTCGATATCGGCGCCGAAATCGGCCATGACCTTCATCACGCGTTCCGCGTGATCGGTCTTTTCCATCACGATCCGGCAGGCGGCGATCCGTTCCTTGATGCCGGGCGCCTCGTTGATGATATCCGCGAAGCCGGCCGAGCCGGCCAGTTCGCTGTCCACGAAGGTGGTCATCAGCTTCATCAGTTCCGCGCGGTAGCGCGGGGGCACGTTTTCCGGGTTGGACAGCACCCCGCCCTGCGCGAGATAGCTCTCGATCGTCATGTCCTCGGCCATCGATCTCTCCTTACTGGTCGTAGTCCACGACGACCGTGTCGGTCAGCGGGAAGCACTGGCAGGTCAGCACGTAGCCGCGTGCGACCTCGTAATCCTCGAGCGCATGATTGGCGATCATCTCGACCTCGCCCTCGACCACCTTGGCGCGGCAGGTCGAGCACACCCCGGCCTTGCAGGCGAAGGGCGCGTCCATCTGTTGCCCGAGAGCAGCATCCAGGATGGTCTGGCCGTCCTTGGGCATGGTGAAGCTGTGTGCCGCCCCGTCGAGACGCACGGTCGCCTCGGTGGTGTTGCCCTGGCGGGCCGCGTCGGCAGACACGGCCTTGCGCCGGGCGCGGCCGGGCTGGGCGCTGGCGAAAAGCTCGAACTTGATGCGATCGTCGCCCATGCCGTGGTCGCGCAGCGCCTGCGAAATCGCCAGCATCATCGGTTCGGGGCCACAGATGAACGCCGTGTCGGCGGATTTCACGTCGATCCAGAGCCGGAAGAGCTGGGCGCATTTCTCCTCGTCCACGCGGCCGGTGAAGAGGTCGATCTCCTCGCCGCCGGATTCGAGAACATGGATGACGTTCAGCCGCCCGAGATAGGTGTTCTTCAGATCCTCCAGTTCCTCGCGGAACATGATCGTGTTCACCGCGCGGTTGGCGTAGACCAGCGTGAAGCGCGACTCCGGTTCGCGGTGCAGCACCGTCTTGAGGATCGACAGCACCGGCGTGATGCCCGATCCGCCCGCGAAGCCGAGGTAATGCTTGTCGGCCCCGGGCGCGATCGGCGTGTGGAAGTTGCCCATGGGCGGCATCGCTTCCAGCGTGTCGCCGGGCTTCAGCTCTTCGTTGGCCCAGGTGGAAAAGGCGCCCCCCTCGACCCGCTTGATACCGACCTGCAGCACGCCCTCGTCCTTGCCGGCGCAGATCGAATAGCTGCGGCGCAACTCCTCGCCGTCGAAATCGCGACGGAAGGTCAGGTACTGGCCCGGGATGAAATCGAAGGCCGCCGGATCCTCGGGCCTAAGGGTCACCACGACGGCATCGCGGATCGTCTTCTGCACATCGGTGACGGTCAGGGGGTGGAAGCGTGCCATGCGCCTCTCCTCAGATACACTTGAAATAGTCGAAGGGTTCGAGACAGTCCTTGCAGCGCCACTGCGCCTTGCAGGGCGTGGAGCCGAACTGGCTGACCTTCTCGACGTTCTTGCTGCCGCAACGCGGGCAGTGATCGGGGCCGCCGGCGGCCTGGGGCGGCGCGATGCCGTAGTCCTCCAGCTTCTGGCGGCCGCGCTCGGACAGCCAGTCGGTCGTCCAGGCCGGCGAGATGCGCCGCTCGATCCGGAGCTTTTCGATGCCACGGTCGCGCAGCGCCTTCTCGATCTCGATATTGATCAGCGTCGTCGCCGGGCAGCCGGAATAGGTGGGGGTGACATGGACGACCAGCGTGTCGTCCTGCCATTCCACCCCGCGCACGATGCCGAGGTCGACGACCGAGATCACCGGGATCTCGGGGTCGGGAACCTGGTCGAGCCAGGTCCAGACCTCGTCGGTCGAGGGCAGCGCGGCGGTGCTCACCACGTCGCTCCGGGATAGGCGCGTTGCAGCCACTGCATCTGGGCCAGGATATAGCCCAGGTGCTCTGTGTGGGTGCCGGCCTTGCCGCCCTTGTGGACATAGGCGCCCTCGGGGATGGCGAGCGTCGCCTCGGTCAGCACGCGGGTGACCATCTCGTCCCATTCCTCCTTGAGCGATGCCGGGTCCGGCGCGAGGCCGGCCTCGGCCACGGCCTTGTCGGCGGCATCCGAGAGGAACAGCTCGCCCGTATAGGGCCAGTGATCGTCCAGCGCCGCCTGCATCCGGGCATGGCTCTCGGCGGTGCCGTCGCCGAGACGGACCACCAGATCGGCCGAGCGTTCCAGGTGATAGGCGGCTTCCTTCGACGCCTTGGCGGCGATCTCGGCCACGCGTGTGTCGGAGGATTGCATCAGCCGGCCCAGCATCAGGCTGTGCCAGGCGTCGAAGAGGAACTGGCGCATGATGGTCTGGCCGAAATCGCCGTTCGGGCGTTCGACCAGCAGCACGTTGCGGAAATCCCAGGCGTCGCGCAGATAGGCCAGGTCGTCGGCCGAGCGGCCCTTGCCCTCGATCTCGCCCGCGAGGCCCAGCCACATCTGCGTCTGGCCGATCAGGTCGAGCGCGGTGTTGGCCAGCGCGATGTCCTCTTCCAGCACTGGCGAGTGGCCGCACCATTCGCTGACGCGATGGCCGAGGATAAGCGTGTTGTCCCCCATGCGCAGGAGGAACTCGAAGAAAGCCTCGTCACGGGTCATCACATCGCTCCAACGTCGTCGGGAATGTCGAAGAAGGTCGGGTGGCGATACACCTTGGACTGGGACGGCTCGTAGAGCGGGCCCTTGTCGCTCGGCGAGGAGGCGGCGATGTCGGCGGCCTTCACCACCCAGATCGACACGCCCTCGTTGCGGCGGGTGTAGACGTCACGGGCGTTCTTGATCGCCATTTCTGCATCCGGCGCGTGCAGGCTGCCCACATGGCGGTGGGACATGCCGTGTTGGCCGCGGATGAAGACCTCCCAGAGGGGCCATTCGGTGGACATGGATCTCTCTCCTCACTCGGCCGCGACTTTGGCGGCTTTCTTCTCGGCATGGGCCATGAGCCCGTCGCGGACCCAGGCGCCGTCTTCCCAGGCTTTCACCCGGGCGCCGAGACGTTCCTTGTTGCAGGGGCCGTTGCCCTTGATGACCTCGAAGAACTCCGACCAGTCCGGCTCGGTGAAGTCGTAATGGCCGGTTTCCTCGTTCCACTTGAGGTTCTCGTCCGGGACGGTCAGGCCGAGATACTCGGCCTGGGGCACGGTCTGGTCGACGAACTTCTGCCGCAGCTCGTCATTGGTGTTGATCTTGATCTTCCAGGCCATGGACTGGGCCGAGTGCACCGAGTCCTTGTCCGACGGGCCGAACATCATCAGCGAGGGATACCAGAAGCGGTTCAGCGCATCCTGCGCCATCTTCTTCTGATCCTCGGTGCCGAAGGCCATCTTCATCATGATGTCGTAGCCCTGGCGCTGGTGGAAGCTCTCTTCCTTGCAGATGCGGATCATCGCGCGGCTGTACGGGCCGTAAGATGTCCGCTGCAGCGGCACCTGGTTCATGATCGCCGCGCCGTCGACCAGCCAGCCGACCGCGCCGATATCGGCCCAGTTCAGCGTCGGGTAGTTGAAGATCGAGGAATACTTCATGTCGCCGGAATGAAGCTTTTCCATCAGCTCGTCGCGGCTGACGCCGAGCGTTTCCGCGGCGCAGTAGAGGTAGAGCCCGTGGCCGGCCTCGTCCTGCACCTTGGCCAGAAGGATCGCCTTGCGCTCCAGCGTCGGCGCGCGGGTGATCCAGTTGCCCTCGGGCAGCTGGCCGACGATCTCGGAATGGGCGTGCTGGCCGATCTGGCGGATCAGCGTCTTGCGGTAGCCCTCGGGCATCCAGTCCTTCGGCTCGATCTTTTCGTCGGCATCGACGCGGTCCTGGAACTGCCGCTCTTCGTCGGTCATTTCCTCGCGGCTCTTGATGCCCTTGCCGGTCGATTTCACCATCTGTGCGTACATCTGCGTTTCCTCCCGGTCCTCAGACCCGTTCAAGAATGATTGCGATCCCTTGTCCCACGCCGACGCACATGGTCGCGAGCGCATAGCGCCCGCCGGTGCGCCGAAGCTGATAGGCCGCCGTCAGCACCAGGCGGGCGCCGCTCATGCCGAGCGGATGGCCCATCGCGATGGCGCCGCCATTGGCATTGACATGGGGCGCGTCGTCGGGAAGGCCAAGCTCGCGCAGGACGGCGAGGCCCTGTGCCGCGAAGGCTTCGTTCAATTCTATCACATCCATCTGGTCCAGCGTGAGCCCCGCCTTGGCCAGCACCTTGCGGGTGGCGGGCACCGGGCCGACGCCCATGATGCGGGGCGGCACGCCGGCCGCCGCCATGGCGACGACGCGGACCATCGGTTCCAGGCTCTGGGCTTCTGCCGTGGCCTCGCTGGCCAGAAGCAGCGCCGCGGCGCCGTCGTTCACGCCCGAGGCGTTGCCGGCGGTCACGGTCAGGTCCGGGCCGTTGACGCCCCGCAGCTTGGCCAGCTTCTCGGCCGTGGTGCCGGGACGCGGGTGCTCGTCGGTATCGACGATCACCGGGTCGCCCTTGCGCTGGGGCACGGTGACGGGGACGATCTCTTGCCGGAAAACGCCGGCCTCCTGCGCGGCCGCCCAGCGATCCTGGCTGCGCGCGGCGAAGGCATCCTGGTCGGCGCGGCTGACATCGTAGTCGGCCGCGACGTTGTCCGCGGTCTCCGGCATCGAGTCGACGCCGTGGGCGGATTTCATGCGCGGGTTCACGAAACGCCAGCCGATGGTGGTGTCGTAGACCGCGTTCGCGCGCGAGAAGGCGGCCTCTGCCTTGGGCATCACGAAGGGGGCGCGGCTCATGCTTTCGACGCCGCCGGCGATGACCATGTCGTAGTCGCCGGCGCGAATTCCCCGCGCGGCCATGCCGACCGCATCCATGCCCGAGCCGCAGAGCCGGTTGATCGTCGTGCCCGGCACCTCCACCGGCAGGTCCGCCAGGAGCGCGGCCATACGCGCCACGTTGCGGTTGTCCTCGCCGGCCTGGTTGGCGCAGCCGTAGATCACGTCCTCGACCGCGGCCCAGTCCACGCCGGGGTTGCGGTCTTTCAGGGCGGCAATGGGCGCGGCGGCCAGGTCGTCGGCCCGCACGGCGGAGAGTGCGCCGCCGTAACGGCCGATGGGCGTGCGGATGGCGTCGCAGATGAATGCGCTCATGGGCGTGCTGTCCTCCCGAATCGTGGCGGCGAAATTAGCCGACCGCATGGTCGGTAATAGCAGCGCCGGGGGCATCTGGCAAGAATTAATGTTACCTAAACGGAAAAAATCCACCTATCGTGTAACGCAACTCGGCCGGGACACCGTGGCGCGATCCCGTGGCATCCGTTGCCCGGCATGACAGGGGCCGTGCCGCGGGCATGACAGCGGGGTCCGGTGACCGCCGGCAGCGGGATCGAGGGGGGGCAGGTTCCGCCGTCGCGGGTGCGCGCCGTGCCTGCGGAGGCCGCTCAGACGTCGCGGACGACGAAAACCGATTGCCTGGCGTGCCGGACCACACGCGCCGCGTTCGGCCCGAGAAGGTAGTCCTGCAACTCCGGCCGGTGGGCGCCCATCACGATGGCGTCGCAGCCGAAGGCGTCGGCGGCGTGGATGATCTCGTCATAGATCTTGCCATGGGCCACATGCGGGGTCGCCCCGGCCGCATCGAGCCCGTGATCGGCGATCCAGGCGTTGAGCTTGGTCTCCGCCTCGGCGGTGGCCTCGCGCTCGAAGCCTTTCTTGAAATAGGAGCCGACGATCGACATGCCGAAATCCGGCAGCACGCTGAGCACGTGGAGCTTGGCGTCCTCTTGCCGGGCAAGGCGCAGCGCGGCCTCGGCCGCGCGCGCGGCGCCGCCGTCGTCCTCGAGGTCGATGGGCAGAAGAATGGCGGAAAACATCGCGGGGCTCCTTCAGAAGGCGGCTTGGGTGGCGCGCGGGCGCTGGATCAACACGATCCCCGCCAGCAGGATGAGCGCCGGGATGAAGAAGAGTTCCTTCGGCCAGCGCTCGTTTTCCACCTCGACGGTCGTGATGGTCACCGGCTGGTCGCCGTAGAAGTCGTAGCCGATCCCGAGGCTCTCGAAATGCGGCGTCCCCGGGAAGGGCTCGTCCAGCAGCAGCGCGCCGCTTTCCTCGCGCACCAGGAGTCCCTGCGCCTCGAGCGCGGCCAGCGCGTCGTCCGCGATCGCCGGGACCGTGATGGTGGTCGGTTTCATTTCCCCCGTGTCGAAATCCGGTCCCTCGACCACGAGGCGGATGTCCTTGCCGTCGGCGGTCTCGTCCATCAGGGTCAGGCCGGCCGGACCGGTGGCGGTGGCGTAACGTTCGCTGACCTGGTCGAGGAAGAAATCCGGCCGGAACAGCATGAACGCGATGAAGAGCAGCGCGACCGATTCCCACTTCCGGGACTTCGCGATGAAGTATCCCTGCGTCGCAGCCGCAAAGAGCAGCATCGCGATCAGCGACACGAAGAAGACCAGGATGGCCTTCGCAAAGCCCACGTCGATCAACAGCAGATCCGTGTTGAAGATGAAGAGGAACGGCAGCAGCGCCGTGCGGATGTCATAGGCGAAGCCCTGCACGCCGGTCCGGATCGGATCGCCGCGGCTGATCGCGGCCGCGGCATAGGCGGCCAGGCCCACCGGCGGCGTGTCGTCCGCCAGAATGCCGAAGTAGAAGACGAACATGTGCACGGCGATCAGCGGCACGATCAGGCCCGATTGTGCGCCCACGCTCACGATCACGGGGGCCATGAGCGACGAGACGACGATGTAGTTGGCCGTCGTCGGCAGGCCCATCCCGAGGATCAGCGACAGCACCGCCACGAGCACCAGCAGGATAATCAGGTTGCCCCCGGAGATGACCTCGATCACCTGGCCGATCACCTGGTGCGCGCCTGTCAGGCTGATCGTGCCGACGATGATGCCCGCGGCGCCGGTGGCGACGCCGATGCCGATCATGTTGCGCGCGCCGAGGATCAGGCCGTCGACGAAATCGCGCCAGCCCCGGGCGAGTTCGGTCCCGAAGCCCTGGCTGCGGAACATCGCCTTCAGCGGACGGTGGGTGAGCGCGATGACGATCATGAAGACGGTGGCCCACAGCGCCGAGAGCGCCGGCGACAGCCGGTCGAGGCTGTCCGTGCGCACCATCAGGTTCCAGATGAGAACGAAGATAGGGATCGCGAAATAGGCCCCGCCGATCAGCGTGGGCGTGAGGCGGGGCGCCGTCGGCGGACCGTCGTCGTCCTTGTCCATGGCGATGTCCGGGTAGCGGGCGGCAACGCCCACGAGCGCGATATAGAGAACCGCCAGCAGCGCGACGGCGGCATAGACGCTTTCCCCCATGAAGGGATCGAGCACGGCGCGCAGCCCGATCATCAGGAAGGTGCAGATCCCCAGGAAGATGAAGCCCGAGAGGAACAGGATCATGATCATCAGGACGCCGATGCGGCGTCCGGGCTTCTCGAGACCCTTGAGCCCGATCTTCAGGCTTTCGAGATGCACGATATAGAGAAGCGCGATGTAGGAAATCACCGCCGGCAGGAAGGCGTGTTTCACCACGTCGATATAGGGAATGTTGACGTATTCGACCATGAGGAAGGCCGCGGCCCCCATGACGGGCGGCGTGAGCTGCCCGTTCGTGGAACTGGCCACCTCGACCGCGCCGGCCTTTTCCGCCGGGAACCCGATCCGTTTCATCAGCGGGATGGTGAAGGTGCCGGTCGTGACGGTGTTGGCGATCGAGCTTCCCGAGATCATGCCGGTCATCATCGAGCTCAGGACGGCCGCCTTGGCCGGCCCGCCGCGCAGCGCGCCGAGCAGCGCGATGGCGACCTTGATGAACCAGTTGCCGCCACCGGCCCTGTCCAGCAGCGCGCCGAACAGGACGAAGAGAAAGATCATCGTGGTGGACACGCCGAGGGCCACCCCGAAGACCCCCTCGGTCTGCATCCAGTAGTGCCCGAGCGCCTTCGAGAGGGACGCGCCGCCATAGTTCGTAATGTTGCGCGCCCACTCGGAATAGCCGCCGAAGAAGGCGAACAGGATGAAGCAGCTCGCGACGACGACCAGCGGCAGGCCGAGCGACCGGTAGACCGATATCATGAGGACCGTCATCCCTATGGCGGACATCGTGATGTCGGTCGTGTTCCAGAGCCCCGGCCGATCCGCGATCTCGAAGCGGAAGACCACGAGATAGAGACAGGCCGCGACGCCGAGGGCCATCAGGATCCAGTCATAGAACGGGACCCTGTCGCGCGGGGAGGACTTGAAGAGCGGGAAGGCCAGCGTGGCCAACATGATTGCAAAGGCCAGGTGCACGAACCGGGCCTGGGCAACAATATTGGCGAAAATCCCCATGCCGGTGGCCTGCGCCACGACGCCGGGCAGCCGCGAGGCGATATAGAGCTGGAACACGGACCACGCGATACAGGTCCCGATGATCAGCCTGGCCTGCCAGGCGGCCGAAGGATCGCGCGCGCCGGTGTCGGTTTCGGCCACCATATCGTCGGCGGACCGATCAAGCTCGGGCTGGTCGCTCATGGCTTTTCCCTAGAAAAAAATGAGATCGTCCGGGGTGAAACGCCCGGCAAGGGGCCGGGCGTTTCGGGGGCTGGTCAGTCCAGCAGACCCAGTTCCTTGTACGCCTTCTCGGCGCCCGGGTGCAGCGGCGCGGACAGGCCGTCCTTGACCATCTGCGACGGGTCGAGATTGGCGAAGGCCGGGTGCAGCTGCTTGAAGTCGTCGATGTTTTCCATCACGGCCTTGGCGACGACATAGACCGTGTCTTCCGGGATCGATGCCGAGGTCACGAAGGTCGCGCCCACGCCGAAGGTGGTCGTCTCCTGGTCGTTGCCGGCATACATGCCGCCCGGGATGGTGGCGACGCGGTAGAACGGGTTGTCCGCCACGAGCTGATCGATGGGCGCACCGGCCACGTCGACGAGCTGCACGTCGCAGGTCGTGGTGGCTTCCTGGATCGCCGCGGCCGGGTGGCCGACCGTGTAGATCATCGCGTCGATGTTGCCGTCGCAGAGTTGCTTGGCCATCTCCGAGCCCTTGTACTCGGTCGCGAGCGCCAGGTCGTCCATGCCGATGCCGAACGCCTCCATCACGACTTCCATCGTGGCGCGCTGGCCGGAGCCGGGGTTGCCGACGTTCACGCGCTTGCCCTTGATGCCTTCGAAGCTCTCGATGCCGCTATCGCCGCGCACCAGCAGTGTGAAGGGTTCGGGATGCACCGACATGACGGCGCGGATTTCCGGGAACGGGTTGTCCGCGAACCGCGAGGTGCCGTTATAGGCGTGGTACTGCCAGTCCGACTGGGCGACGCCGAATTCCAGCTCGCCGGCCTTGATGGTGTTGATGTTGTAGACCGAGCCACCGGTCGACTCGACGGCGCAGCGGATGCCATGCTCCTTGCGGTCGCGGTTCACCAGGCGGCAGATCGCGCCGCCGGTCGGATAGTAAACGCCGGTGACGCCCCCGGTTCCGATCGAAATAAACTGCTGGTCCTGCGCCGTGGCAACCGGGGCGGCAAGCCCCGTGGCAAGCGCGGCGGCCGCGCCAAGGATTAGCTTCTTCATCTTACGTCTCCCTTGATATGCACACTGTCAGCCGCGCACGCGGCGAGCGGCGAAAAGGTGAAACGAATGTGTTCAACATGTCAAGGTAAGCTATCATCCGTGTCTATCGATCTCGGGCAAAACGAAGGGAGCGAACATGGCGGACGGTCAGACGGGCACGCTGAAGACCCTCACCGACAGGCTGCGAACCCTTTCCCAGGAGGGCGCGCCGCAACTGGCGACGCTCGCCGGGTGGCTTCTGGACAGACCACACGAGCTGGCCTTCCAGTCCGTTCGCGGGCTTGCATCCGAAGCCCAGGTCAACTCGAACACGGTCGTCCGCCTCGCCCACGGGCTTGGCTTCGACGGCTACGAGGCCTGTCGCGCCGCCTTCCAGGAGGCGCTGCGCGGCACGACGCTGGCCTATTCCGCGCGGGCGGCGGCGCTGCGTAACCGTGACGACGAGGACGTGTTCGACTCGGTGCGGGCGGCCGCGCTGTCCAATGTCGAGGCGCTGTTCAGCCCCGAGATGAACCGCCTGGCCTGCGAGGCCGCGGCGATCCTCGGCACCGCGCGCAGCGTCCACTGCGTCGGTGTGCGCAGCTGCTACGGCGCGGCGCATTACTTCGCCTATCTCGGGCGCATGGCATTCCCGAATTTCGCGCCGCCCGTCACCGTTCCGGGCGCGATCATGGACACGATCAGCGAAACCGGCCCCGAGGACGTTCTGGTCGCGATCACGTTTTCCTACTACTCGGCCGAGGTCGTCCGCGCCTGCGAGATCGCGCGGGACTGCGGCGCCCGGATCATCGCGCTGACCGACAGCTACGCCGCGCCGATCGCCGAGGGTGCCGAGCTTGTCGTGCCGCTGCCGATGTCCGGACCGCAGATCATGCCCTCGCAGATGTCCGCGATCCTGGTCGCGGAACTGATCCTTGCCGAGATGGCGGCGCGCTCCGACGCAGCGACCGATCGCATCCAGGGCTTCGAGGCGCGGATCCGGCGGCTGGGCGGATATATCGGCTGAACGGGCCTACCAGGTCAGTCCGTAGCGCAGCGCGTCGTAGATCCCGGCATGAATGTTGCGCGCCGCCACGGCGTCCCCGATGCGGTAAAGAAGATAGCGCCCTTCGCTGTTCGTCTCGGGAAAGGGCTGTGCGCCCGCGATCAGGGCGTCGTAGTCCACCGCGCCGGCGTTCCGCGCCCCGGGTTTCAGCGCGAAATACAGCTCGTCCAGCGGGGCCGTGCCGTGCTCGACGACGACCTGGTCCACCATGCGTTCGTCCTGCCAGCCGGGCGCGAAATCCGAGCGGAGCCGCGCACAGAGCGCGTTGCCGCGGCGTTCGACCGACTCGAGGCGTGTATTGATGGTGATCGTGGCCCCCGCCTCGTGAAGCGCCTTCATGTAGGGCACATGGTTCAGCCCCCCCACATCCGGGGCGAAGAACCGCTCTGGCGTCATCAGTTCCAGCCGGGCGCCGCTCCGCGCGATCGCCTCCGCCGCGCTCATGCCCTGGTGCCCGCCATTGTCGTCATAGACCAGAACCCGGCCGGCGGGCTTCACCGTGCCTGCCAGGATGTCCCAGCTGGACACGGTCAGATCCTCCCCGGCCGCGAGCGGGGGGCATTGCGGCAGCCCGCCGGTCGCCACGACGACGATCTCCGGCGACAGCGCCAGCACGTCCTCGGCTTCGGCAAAGGTGTTGAAGCGGATCTCGACGCCCAGGCGGTCGAGTTCCGCGCACCGCCAGTCGATGATCCCGATCATCTCGCGCCGCCGCGGGTTCTGTGCCAGCAGCGCGACCTGGCCGCCGGCGCGGTCCGCGGCCTCGAGCACGGTGACGCTGTGCCCGCGTTCGGCCGCGGCCCGTGCCGCCTCGAGCCCGGCAGGGCCGGCTCCCACCACCACGGCGCGCCGCTTCGCCCCCTCGGTCGGGCGGATCACATGCGGCATCCGCGCCTCGCGCCCCGTCGCGGCGTTGTGGATGCAGAGCGCGCTGCCCCCCTCGTAGATCCGGTCAAGACAATAGGTGGCGCCGACGCAGGGCCGGATACGATCCTCCTGGCCCTGAGAAAGCTTGTGGCCGATATGCGGGTCCGCGATATGTGCCCGGGTCATGCCGACCATGTCGAGCTTGCCCTCCGCGATCGCGTGCCGGGCGGTCGCCGTGTCGGGAATCCGCGCGGCATGGAACACCGGGAAGGCCGTGGCCGCCCGCACCTCGCCCGCGAAGTCGAGATGCGGCGCGCTTGCCATGCCCTGCACCGGGATGACCCGCGAGAGGGCCGCGTCGGTCTCGATATGGCCGCGGATGAGGTTGAGGAAATCGATCTTCCCGGTCCCGATCAGCCGCCGGGCGATCTCGACGCCTTCCGCGCGCGAAAGGCCCTTCTCCCAGTCCTCGTCCGCGACCATGCGGATGCCGACGATGAACTCCGGGCCGACCGCGTCCCGCACCGCGTCGATCACCCGCCGCGCAAAGCGCAGACGCGCGTCGAGATCGCCGTTATAGGCATCCGTGCGATGGTTGGTCGCCGGCGACCAGAAACTGTCCATCAAGTGGCCATAGGCCTCGAACTCGATCCCGTCGAGACCGGCCGCCTGCATCCGTTCGGCGGCGGCCGCGTAATCCGCGACGATCCGGTCGATGTCCCACTCCTCGGCCTCTTTCGGAAAAGCCCGGTGCGCGGGTTCACGTACCGGCGAAGCCGAGAGCACCGGCAGCCAGTCGCCCTTGTTCCAATTCGTGCGCCGCCCGAGATGGGTCAGCTGGATCATCACCGCGGCGCCGTGCGCGTGGCTCTCCTCGGCCAGGCGGCGCAGCGGCGCGACGATCTCGTCCTTGTAGGCATGCAGGTTCCCGAAAGCCTCGGGGCTGTCCGGCGACACCACGGCCGAACCGGCGGTCATGTTGAGTCCGATACCGCCCTTGGCCTTTTCCGTATGATAGAGCCGGTACCGGTCACCCGGCAGACCGTCCTCGGAATAGGCGGGCTCGTGAGCCGTGGACATGAGCCGGTTGCGGAAGGTCAGATGCCTGAGCCGATAAGGCTGAAGAAGCGGATCCCTGGACATGCGGCCTCTCCTTTTTCGCGGAGTTGAGCATGCGCCGCGAGATGATGCAAACGCGAATGCGGGGCCTTCGGCCCCGGGATTCATGCCTCCGGCGGGGATACTTGGACCACTTGGACGGGGGTGATCGCATCCAAGTGGCAGAAATATCCCCGCCGGAGGCCCCGAGCCTCGGGCCGCAGGCCCGGGCGAGAGAAAAGGCTTGGCGCGCGGATGCGCGCCGCTACTTGTTGCGCCATGAGACGCTGGGCTGCACTCCTGACCGCACTGCTTTTCCTCGGCCCGGCGGACGCCCGGGCGGGGGACAGCGCCTGGACTGCCTTTGCAGGCGAGGGCGTGGTCGCGCTGATGCGCCATGCCCTGGCGCCGGGCATCGGCGACCCGGAGGCGTTCCGGCTCGACGACTGCGCGACGCAGCGCAACCTCGACGCGGACGGGCGGGCGCAGGCGCGCGCGATCGGCGCAGCGATCCGCGCGCGGGACCTGGAGATCGACCGCGTTCTGAGCAGCCAGTGGTGCCGCTGCCGCGAAACGGCAGCGTTGCTGGATGTCGGCGCGGTCGTCGAGATGCCGGCGCTCAACTCCTTCTTCGGGCAGCGCGAGCGGGCCGGGCCGCGGACCCGTGCAACGCTTGACCGCATCCGCGCGCTGCCCGCGACGGGGCGCTCGATCATGGTGACGCACCAGGTGAATATCCGCGCGCTGACCGGCATCGCTCCGCGGTCCGGCGAGATCGTGCTGGTCCGGGCCGGGCAGGGCGGGCCGGACGGGGCGGGGGTGACCGTGCTCGGCCGGCTGACCCCTGCGGCTCCCTGAGTGTCCTCAGCCCGCGGCGCGGGCCTGGCGCTTGCGCTCGTGGGGATCCAGGAAACGCTTGCGCAGCCGGATCGCGCCGGGCGTGACCTCGACCAGCTCGTCGTCGTCGATATAGGCGATGGCCTCCTCGAGGCTCATTCGCACGGGCGGCGTCAGAACCACCGCGTCGTCCTTGCCGGAGGCGCGGACATTGGTCAGCTTCTTGCCCTTGAGCGGATTGACCTCGAGGTCGTTCTCACGGGCGTGCTCGCCGATGATCATGCCTTCGTAGACGGGCTCCTGCGCGCCGATGAACATGCGCCCGCGCTCTTCGAGGTTGAACAGCGCGTAGGCGACCGACTGTCCCGCCTCCATCGAGATCAGAACGCCCGCCCGGCGCCCGGGGATGGCCCCTTTCCAGGGCGCCCAGCCGTGGAAGACGCGGTTCAGCACGCCCGTGCCGCGCGTGTCCGTCAGGAACTCGCCGTGGTAGCCGATCAGGCCGCGCGAGGGCACGTGGGCGACGATCCGGGTCTTGCCCTGGCCGGCCGGTTTCATCTCGGCGAGATCGCCCTTGCGCGGGCCGGTGAGCTTCTCGATGACGGCGCCGGTATACTCGTCGTCCACGTCGATGGTGACTTCCTCGACCGGTTCGAGACGCTGGCCGTTCTCGTCGCGGGTCAGCACCTGCGGGCGCGAGATCGAAAGCTCGAAGCCCTCGCGGCGCATGTTCTCGATCAGGACGCCCATCTGCAATTCGCCGCGGCCTGCGACCTCGAAGGCCTCGCCGCCGGGCGTGTCGCTGACGCGGATGGCAACGTTCGATTCCGCTTCCTTCATCAGCCGGTCGCGGATGACCCGCGACTGCACCTTGCTGCCTTCGCGTCCGGCCAGCGGGCTGTCGTTGATCCCGAATGTGACCGAGATCGTCGGCGGGTCGATCGGCTGGGCGGGGATCGGATCGGTCACGGCCGGATCGCAGAGCGTGTCGGCCACCGTGGCCTTCGACATGCCCGAGAGGGTCACGATGTCGCCGGCGACGGCTTCCTCGATCGGCTGCTGTCCCAATCCGCGGAACGCCAGGATCTTGGCGACGCGGAACGACTCCAGCTGTGCGCCATCGCGCGAGAGCGCCTTCAGCGTCATGCCGGTTCGAAGCGTGCCGCTCTCCACGCGGCCGGTGAGGATACGGCCAAGGAACGGATCGGCGCCGAGCGTGGTTGCCAGCATGCGGAACGGGCCGTTCTGCGCGGCGATCTGGTCCGGCGGCGGAACATGGGCGACGACCAGGTCAAAGAGCGCCACCAGGTCCCGGCGCGGCCCGTCGAGTTCGGCATCGGCCCAGCCCGAGCGGCCGGAGGCATAGAGCACCGGGAAATCGAGCTGGTCGTCATCGGCGCCGAGGCCGACAAAGAGATCGAAGACCTCGTCGAGCGCGCGGTCCGGTTCGGCGTCCGGTTTGTCGACCTTGTTCAGCACGACGATCGGGCGCAGGCCCAGCGCCAGCGCCTTCGAGGTGACGAACTTGGTCTGGGGCATCGGCCCCTCGGCCGCGTCGACGAGCAGGACGACACCGTCCACCATCGAGAGGATCCGTTCGACTTCGCCCCCGAAATCGGCATGCCCCGGGGTGTCGACGATGTTGATGCGCGTGCTGCCCCATTCCAGGCTCGTCGCCTTGGCGAGGATGGTGATCCCCCGCTCGCGTTCGAGATCGTTGGAATCGAGCGCGCGCTCGGCGACCGCCTGGTTTTCGCGGAAGGCGCCGGACTGCTTGAGCAGTTCGTCCACGAGGGTTGTCTTGCCATGATCGACATGCGCGATGATGGCGATGTTTCTCAGATCCATCGGGGAAATGTCCGTCAAAGGAGTATACGAGTGATGTCACCGCGGGCGTTACACCCCCGGCCGGGCCCTGGCCAGCGGAAAAGCGCGGGATGCGGCATCGGGGCCGCCGGACCGTGTCCTCAGCGCCTGCCGTCGGTGTCCGCGGGAAAATTTGGTGGAGCCAAGGGGAGTCGAACCCCTGACCTCTTGAATGCCATTCAAGCGCTCTCCCAACTGAGCTATGGCCCCACCGAGGGCGAGCTGTCCCGCTCGCCAGAGGGTAGATATTGAAGCGACCCGCCTAGATCAAGTGCAAAAATGCGGCGGATCAGCTCTCGTCGGTGCCCTCAGCCGGGACGTCGGCGAGGTCGTCGAGATCGACGGAATCCTCGTCGTCGTCCTCGAGCACGTCATCGCCCAGGCTGACATCGGAGTCGTTGTCATCCTCGATGACCTCGGCCTCTTCGGCGGGCGCCGCGGCCTTGGCCGGCTTCGCCTTGCGGCTCGAGGCGGTGGACTGCGACTTTGCGCCGGTCAGCGATTCGAGGTCGAAGCTGTGCCCGCAGGCGGGACAGGTCATCGGGTTCCGCTGCAGATCGTAGAAGCGGGTCGAACAATTGGGGCAGAGTCGTTTCACGCCCCATTCTTCCTTGGGCATCAGATTCCTCTTGGCTTTGCTGATGTCGCGTCAATCGGTGCCAACTGCCAAAATGGCGAGGCTTTGTCAAAGCCTTTCCGCAGCCGCGAAACGCCGGGCGATTTGCCCCTGCATCCGGCGTGGTTTTGGCGCATAGTCCGGGGCGGGAAGATGGCGAGGGACCAGGCCGGATGACGGAGCTGACATTGCCGGGCGATCCACCCGTCGCGGTGAAGCTGAGACGGTCCGCGCGGGCGCGGCGGCTGTCGCTGCGGGTCTCGCGGCTGGACGGGCGGGTCACGCTGACCCTGCCCCGCCGCGTGCCCGAGCGCGAGGCGCTGGCCTTCCTGCGCGAGAAGGCGGGCTGGCTGCGCGCGCATGTGGCCGAGGCCCGCCCGCGGATCGTGCCGGCGGTCGGGGGAACCCTGCCCTTCGAGGGCCGGACGCTGGAGATTCGCCCCGGTACGGGCCGGACAGCCTGGGCGGAGGACGGCGCGCTGCACGTGCCGGGCCGGCCTGGGCAGGTGCCCGCCCGGCTGCGGGCGTTCCTGATCGGGGCGGCGCGGGCGCGGCTGGCGGCGGCCTCCGATCTCCATGCGGCGGCGCTCGGACGCGGCTATGCCGGGATCACGCTGCGAGACACGCGCTCGCGCTGGGGGTCGTGTTCGGCGCGCGGCGGGCTGATGTATTCGTGGCGCCTGGTGATGGCGCCGCCCGAGGTGCTCGACTACGTCGCGGCGCACGAGGTGGCGCACCTGGCGGAAATGAACCATTCCCCGGCCTTCTGGGCGGTGGTCCGGCAGCTCTGCCCCGGTTACGAGGCGCCCCGCGCCTGGCTCCGGGCCGAGGGACCCGCCCTGCACCGTTTCGATTTCGGCAGTCGTTGACCGCACCGCGGAACGTGATCACAATCCGCCCATGCTGATATCCCCGCGCCCCGCCGACACCACCGCCGCCGCCCATGACCGGGTCTACCGCAAGCTTCGCACGCAGATCATGCATGGCGAGCTGGCCCCGGGCCAGCCCCTGACGCTCAGGGGGCTGGCCAAGAGTTTCGGTGTGTCGATGACGCCGGCCCGCGAAGCGGTCCGGCGGCTCGCGGCGGAAGGCGCGCTGACGCTGTCGTCCTCGGGGCGGATCACCACGCCGGATCTCGGCCCCGAGCGGATCGAGGAGCTTGCGGCGTTGCGCGCGCTGCTGGAACCGGAACTGGCCGCGCGGGCGCTGCCGCGGGCGCATATCGCGCTGATCGACCGGATGCAGAGCATCAACGCCACGATCGCGCAGGTCATCGCCAAGCAGGACTCGGTCGGCTATATCCGCGCGAACCTGGAATTCCACCGCAGCCTCTACCTTCGGGCGCAGGCCCCGGCCATGCTGGCGATGGCCGAGACGGTCTGGCTGCAGCTCGGCCCCACGATGCGCCATCTCTACGGCCGGCTGCAGCGCACCGAGCCGCCGCTCAATCACCGCATGATCCTGGCGGCGCTGCGCGCGGGTGACGAGCCGGGGCTCCGGCTGGCCGTGCGGACGGACGTGACCCAGGGCCTGCGGATGCTGGTGGGCTAGGGCAGGGGGCTTTCCGCCCCCTCTTGGCCCCGCGGGCGGGGCCAATTCACCCCCGAGGATATTTCCGGAACGATGAAGCGCGCCTTTACCCTGCCTTAACCCCGGCGCGGGAGGGTCACGGCGCGGCACAGGCGGGGACGCCGATGGCCGTGAACGGTGAAGCCCCCTGTCCCGGGCGGGGCAGGGGGTGCCACGTCAGCTGTGGATCGGCCCGTCGCCGCAGGCGAGGGCGGCCTCGCGCATGGCTTCGGAGAAGGTCGGATGCGCGTGGCAGGTGCGGGCGAGATCCTCGGCCGCGGCGCCGAATTCCATCGCCACGCAGACCTCGTGGATCAGGTCGCCCGCCATCGGCCCGATCACGTGGGCGCCGAGGATCCGGTCGGTTTCCTTGTCGGCGAGGATCTTGACGAAGCCGTCGGCCGCGAAGTTGGCCTTGGCGCGGCCGTTGCCCATGAAGTTGAACTTGCCGGCCTTGTAGGCGCGGCCCTCGTCCTTGAGCTGTTCCTCGGTCTTGCCGACGGCGGCGACCTCGGGATGGGTGTAGATCACGCTCGGGATCACGTCGTAATTCACATGGCCCGCCTGGCCGGCGATGGACTCGGCCACGGCCATGCCCTCGTCCTCGGCCTTGTGGGCGAGCATCGGGCCGGCGATCACGTCGCCGATGGCCCAGATGCCGTCCACGCTGGTCTTGCGGTGCGGGTCCGTCTTGACCATGCCGCGCTCGGTCGTCTCGACGCCCGCGGCCTCGAGACCCAGCCCGCCGGTGTAGGGGCGGCGGCCGGTCGCGACCAGCACCACGTCGGCATCGACGGTCGCTTCGCTGTCGTCCTTGCGAAGCTTGTAGGTGACCTTGCACTTGGTCTTGAGTTTTTCCACCGACTGCACGGCCGCCCCCATGACGAAGTCGAGCCCCTGTTTCTTCAGCAGCCGCTGGAAGCCTTTCTGCACCTCGCCGTCCATGCCGGGCGTGATGTGATCGAGATATTCGACCACGGTGACCTCGGCGCCGAGGCGGCTGTAGACGGAGCCCATCTCGAGCCCGATCACGCCGGCGCCGATCACCACCATCTTCTTCGGGATCTTCGCCAGCGCCAGCGCGCCGGTGGAGCTGACGACGGTCTTCTCGTCGATCTCGACGCCCGGCAGGCTGGCCGGCTCGGAGCCGGTGGCGATCACGATGTTCTTGGCCTCGTGGGTCTCGTCGCCGACCTTGACCTTGCCCTGGCCGGCGATCTGGCCCCAGCCCTTGATCCAGTCCACCTTGTTCTTCTTGAACAGGAACTCGATGCCCTTGGTGTTCTGCCCGATGGTGTCGTCCTTGTAGGCCATCATCGCCTTCCAGTCGACCGACGGCGCCTTGCCCGTCAGGCCCATCTTGGCGAAGTTCTCCTCGGCCTCGTGCAACTGGTGCGTGGCGTGCAGCAGCGCCTTGGACGGGATACAGCCCACGTTGAGGCAGGTGCCGCCGAGGGTGTCGCGCCCCTCGACGCAGGCCGTCTTCAGTCCCAGCTGGGCGCAGCGGATGGCGCAGACATAGCCGCCGGGGCCGCTGCCGATCACGATGACGTCGTAGCTTGCCATGTTCTTCTCCTTGGGCCTTTGCCCCTATTCACAACACATGCGGGCGGGTTGCACAAACCTTATGCACCGCCCAGCGCCCCCCGGAGGGCTGCAATTATGATCAGAATGGATGATCCGAAGCCGACCAGCCAGATCACCGACCGCCAGGGTCGCCAGCCGAAGGCGTAGGCCGGGATGTAGAGCACCCGCGCCGCGAGGTAGAGCCATGCCAGCGCGGCGGTGAGCGCGGTCGCCTGGTTCGACAGGGTGACGACGACCACGGCCAGGGTGAAGAGGATCAGCGCCTCGAAGTGATTGTCGAGCGCCCGCACCAGGCGACCGGTCCGCGCCGAGAGCACCCGCGGCGGCGCGTCGTCGCGCGGCCCGGCCGTGTAGCCCGGGCCAAGCTCCAGGTTGGCGGGCACGGCCATCAGCACGTACTGGACCGCCTGCAGAAGCCCGGCGAGCGCGAGGACGGTGAGTTCCGCCGACATCCGCTCAGAGCGCGAGCAGGTAGAGGATGATGGTGGCGAAGAAACCTGCGGCCCAGGCCAGCGAGCGCACGCCGATAACCCCGAAGGCATAGGTGGGCACGTAGATCACCCGTGCGATCAGGAACACCTGCGCGGCCATGAGCGTGGCGTCCGAGAAGGCGCCGCGCGCCTCGAGGATCAGGACGGCCGGTGCGAAAAGCGCCATCGCGCTGACCGAGTTCCAGAGCGCGCGTTCGAGCCGGGCGGCCATGCCGCTGGCGGTGCGCCCCTCGTCCCGCGAGGACAGCAGGTAGCCCATGCCGAGCTGCTGCATCGCGCCCGTGGCCTGCAGGACAAGGGTGATGGCGACATAGAGCCCGTAGAGGGCGAGTATGGAAAGCTCGTCGTTCAACATCGGGGATCCTCCTCAGAGATCCATCAGCAGGCGGCGCGGGTCCTCGAGCGCCTCCTTGACGCGCACGAGGAAGGTCACCGCCCCCTTGCCGTCGACGATGCGGTGATCGTAGCTGAGCGCGAGATACATCATCGGGCGGGCCTTGATCTCGCCTTTCACGACCATGGGGCGATCCTGGATCTTGTGCATGCCGAGGATGCCCGACTGCGGCGGGTTCAGGATCGGCGAGGACATGAGCGACCCGTAGACGCCGCCGTTCGAGATCGTGAAGGTGCCGCCCTGCATTTCCGCCATCGACAGCTTGCCGTCGCGGGCGCGGGCGCCAAGCTCGTTGATCTTCTTCTCGATCGCGGCGAAGGACATCTGGTCGGCGTCGCGCACCACCGGCACGACGAGCCCGGTCGGCGTGCCCACGGCGATGCCCATATGGACGAAGTTCTTGTAGACGATGTCGGTGCCGTCGATCTCGGCGTTGACCTCCGGCACTTCCTTCAGGGCGTGGCAGCAGGCCTTGGTGAAAAAGGACATGAAGCCCAGCTTCACGCCGTGCTTCTTCTCGAAGAGATCCTTGTATTCCTTGCGCAGCTCCATCGTCGCGGTCATGTCCACCTCGTTGTAGGTGGTCAGCATCGCGGCGGTGTTCTGCGCATCCTTCAGCCGGCGCGCGATGGTCTGGCGCAGGCGGGTCATCTTGACCCGTTCCTCGCGGCTCGCATCCTCGGCCGGGACGGGGGCGCGGGGCGCCTGGGCCGGTTCGGCCTTCGGTGCCTCGGCGGGCTTGGCCTTGGTGCCGGCGGCGATCGCCTTTTGCACGTCTTCTTTCATGATGCGGCCGTCGCGGCCGGTGCCTTTCACGTCCTTTTCGCTCAGGCCGTGCTCTTCCATCATCTTCTTGGCCGAGGGGGCGTCCTCGACATCCGCACTGGCGCTGTCGCCGGCGGCCGGCGCCTCGGCGGCTTCCGCGGGCTTGGCGGCCGCGGCGCCCGCGCCGGTCGTCATCGTGGCGATCTTGGCGGAGGCTTCCACGGTTTCGCCCTCGGCGGCCAGGATTTCGGACAGCGTGCCGGTCGCGGGGGCGGGCACCTCGACGGAAACCTTGTCGGTCTCCAGCTCGCAGAGCATCTCGTCCTGCTGGACGGCGTCGCCGGGTTTCTTGAACCAGGTGGCGACGGTCGCCTCGGAGACGCTTTCGCCGAGCGTCGGCACCATCACGTCGACGGTCTCGCCGCCGCCGGTGTCGTCGTCCGCCGGGGCGGCCTCGGCCTTGTCGGCCTTCGGCGCCGCGGGCGCGGCGGCGCCGGCGCCTTCCTCGACGGTGGCAAGCAGGGCGTCGACGCCCACGGTCTGGCCTTCCTCGGCCACGATCTCGCCCAGCGTGCCGGCCGCGGGCGCCGGCACTTCGACCGTCACCTTGTCGGTCTCGAGTTCGCAGAGCATCTCGTCCTGCTGGACCGGGTCGCCCGGCTTCTTGAACCAGGTCGCCACGGTCGCCTCGGAGACACTCTCGCCGAGCGTCGGCACGCGCACTTCGGTAGCCATTCCGTTATTCCTTCTCGAAGGTAAGCGCCTCGTTCACGATGGCGTCTTGCTGTTCCTTGTGTTGCTTGAGCAGGCCGGTGGCCGGCGAGGCCGCGGCCTGGCGCCCGACATAGCGCGGGCGGTTATGCGTCGCCTTGAGCCTGCCCAGCACCCATTCGAGGTTCGGCTCCATGAAGGTCCAGCCGCCCTGGTTCTTGGGTTCCTCCTGGCACCAGAGGATCTCGGCCTTGGGGAAGCGTTCCAGTTCCTTGATCAGGCTGAGCGCCGGGAACGGGTAGAACTGCTCGACACGCAGCAGGTAGATGTCGTCGATGCCGCGGGCGTCGCGTTCCTCCAGCAGGTCGTAATACACCTTGCCCGAGCAGAGAACGACGCGGCGGATCTTGTCGTCCTTGGCCAGCTTGGTGTCCGAATGGCCCTTCTCGGCATCGTCCCAGAGCACGCGGTGGAAAGATGACCCGTTGGTGAAATCCTCCATGTCCGAGATCGCCAGCCGGTGGCGCAGCAGCGATTTCGGCGTCATCAGCACCAGCGGCTTGCGGAAGCTGCGATGGAGCTGCCGGCGCAGGATGTGGAAGTAGTTGGCCGGCGTCGTGCAGTTGGCGACGATCCAGTTGTCCTCGGCCGACATCTGCAGGAACCGCTCCAGCCGGGCCGAGCTGTGCTCGGGGCCCTGGCCCTCGAAGCCGTGCGGCAGCAACATCACCAGGCCGGACATCCGCAGCCACTTGCGTTCGCCAGAGCTGATGAATTGGTCGAACATGATCTGCGCGCCGTTGGCGAAGTCGCCGAACTGCGCCTCCCAGAGCACCAGCGCGTTGGGCTCGGCCAGCGAGTAGCCGTATTCGTAGCCCAGCACCGCGTATTCCGAGAGCATCGAGTCGATCACCTCGTAGTTCGCCTGGCCCTCGCGGATGTGGTTGAGCGGGTGGTAGCGCTCGTCGGTTTCCTGGTCGACGATGGCCGAGTGGCGCTGCGAGAAGGTGCCGCGCGCCGAGTCCTGCCCGGCGAGGCGCACCGGGTAGCCTTCCAGCATCAGCGACCCGAAGGCGAGCGCCTCGGCGGTGGCCCAGTCGAGCCCCTGGCCGGTCTCGATCATCTCCTTCTTGGTATCGAGAAGGCGCGTGATCGTCTTGTGCGGCCTGTAGCCCTCGGGCAGGCGGGTCAGCGCCTGGCCGACGTCGCGGAAGGTCTCTTCGGCGATGGCGGTCTTGCCGCGCTCGTATTTGCCGCTGTGGGCTTCGAGATCGGCCCAGCGCCCGTCCAGCCAGTCGGCCTTGTTGGGCCGGTAGCTCTTACCGGTCTCGAACTCCTCGTTCAGATGCGCCTGGAACGAGGCCTTCATGTCCTCGATCTCGCCCTCGGGGATCAGGCCGTCCTTGACCAGCCGCTCGGTGTAGAGCTGCAGCGTCGTTTTGTGGCTCTTGATCTTCTTGTACATCGTGGGCTGCGTGAACATCGGTTCATCGCCCTCGTTGTGCCCGAAGCGCCGGTAGCAGAACACGTCGATCACCACGTCCTTGCCGAATTTCTGGCGGAACTCGGTGGCCACCTTGGCGGCGTGGACGACGGCCTCTGGATCGTCGCCGTTGACGTGGAAGATCGGCGCCTCGACCATCAGCGCGATATCGGTCGGGTAGGGCGAGGATCGCGACATGTGCGGCGCGGTGGTGAAGCCGATCTGGTTGTTCACCACGACATGGATCGTGCCGCCGGTGCGATGGCCCCGGAGACCCGACAGGCCGAAGCATTCGGCCACGACGCCCTGGCCCGCGAAGGCCGCGTCGCCGTGCAGCAGGATCGGCAGGACCCGCTTGCGCTCGGCGTCGTTGTGCTGGGCCTGCTTGGCCCGCGCCTTGCCGAGCACCACCGGGTTCACCGCCTCCAGGTGGCTGGGATTGGCGGTCAGTGACAGATGCACCTCGTTGCCGTCGAAGGTGCGGTCCGACGAGGCGCCGAGATGGTATTTCACGTCGCCCGATCCATCCACGTCCTCGGGCTTGAAGCTGCCGCCCTGAAATTCGTGGAAGATCGCGCGGTAGGGCTTGCCCATCACGTTGGCCAGAACCGAGAGCCGGCCGCGGTGCGGCATGCCGATCACGATCTCCTTCACGCCCAGCGCGCCGCCGCGCTTGATGATCTGCTCCATCGCGGGGATCAGCGCCTCGCCGCCGTCGAGGCCGAAGCGCTTGGTGCCCATGTACTTGACGTGCAGGAACTTTTCGAAGCCCTCGGCTTCCACGAGCTTGTTCAGGATCGCCTTCCGCCCCTCGCGGGTGAAGGTGATCTCCTTGCCGTAGCCCTCGATCCGCTCTTTCAGCCAGGCGGACTGCTCGGGATCGGAGATGTGCATGTACTGCAGCGCGAAGGTGCCGCAATAGGTGCGCTTCACCATGGCGAGGATTTCGCGCATCGACGCGACTTGCAGGCCCAACACGTTGTCGATGAAGATCGGCCGGTCCATGTCCGCCTCTGCGAAGCCGTAGGTCTGCGGCTCCAGCTCGGGGTGCGGGTCAGGGTTGCGCATTCCCAGCGGATCGAGCTGCGCGGCGAGGTGGCCACGGATTCGGTAGGCGCGGATCAGCATCAGCGCCCGGATGCTGTCGAGCACCGCGCGCTTGACCTGTTCGTCGGTGACCGACACGCCGGTCTCTGCCGCCTTGCCCTTGATCTTGCCGGCGATCTCGCCCGCCATCGCCGGCTCGGTCGTCCACATGCCGTCCAGCGCGTTGGTCAGATCGTCGTTCGGCGTCGGGGGCCAGTCCTTGCGTTCCCATGACGGGCCCTTGGCCTCGCGCTTGACGTCCATCTCGTCGTCGCCGAGCGATCGGAAGAACGCTGCCCAGGCTTCGTCCACCGAGGCCGGGTCGCTCGCGTAGCGCGCGTAGAGCTGCTCGACATATTCGGCGTTATGGCCCTGGAGGAAGGAAGAGGAGCGGAACTGATCGTTCGGGCTCTGGTCCGTCATGGTCGCACCCATCGTGTTGGCCCGCGCGCCACCGTGGCGCGCGGGATCGGAAGTCGTCTCAGCCGATCGCCTTCAGCACGGCTTCGCCGAGACCCGCAGGGCTGTCGGCCACCACGATCCCGGCGGATTTCATCGCCTCGATCTTGTCGTCGGCGCCGCCTTTGCCGCCCGCGACGATCGCGCCCGCATGACCCATGCGCCGGCCCGGCGGCGCCGTGCGCCCCGCGATGAAGCCGGCGGTGGGCTTCCAGCGGCCCTTTTTCCTCTCGTCCGCCAGGAACTGCGCGGCGTCTTCTTCGGCCGAGCCGCCGATCTCGCCGATCATGATGATCGATTCGGTCTCGTCGTCGGCGAGGAACCATTCGAGCACGTCGATATGTTCGGTTCCCTTGATCGGGTCACCGCCGATACCCACGCAGGTCGACTGGCCGAGGCCGACATCGGTGGTCTGCTTGACCGCCTCGTAGGTCAGCGTCCCGGAGCGCGAGACCACGCCGCAGGAGCCGCGCTTGTGGATGTGGCCCGGCATGATGCCGATCTTGCAGGCATCCGGCGTGATGACGCCCGGGCAGTTCGGCCCGACCAGCACCGATTTGGAGCCTTCCAGCGCGCGCTTGACCTTCATCATGTCGAGCACCGGGATGCCCTCGGTGATGCAGACGATCAGCTCCATCTCGGCGTCGATGGCCTCGAGGATGGAGTCGGCCGCGAAGGGCGGCGGGACGTAGATCACGGAGGCGTTCGCCTCGGTCTTCGCCCGGGCCTCGTGCACCGAGTTGAAGACCGGCAGGTCCAGATGGGTCTGTCCGCCCTTTCCGGGGGTCACGCCGCCGACCATCTTGGTGCCGTAGGCAATCGCCTGCTCGGAGTGGAAGGTGCCCTGGCTGCCGGTGAAGCCCTGGCAGATGACCCTGGTGTTTTCGTCTACGAGAACTGCCATGTGCCTTACCCCTTCACCGCTTTGACGATCTTGTCGGCCGCATCGCTCAGGTCGTCGGCCGCGATGACGTTCAGCCCGCTTTCGTTGATGATCTTCTTGCCCTGTTCAACATTCGTGCCTTCGAGCCGCACGACCAGGGGCACCTGCAGGCCGACCTCCTTGACCGCCTGCACCACGCCGTCGGCGATGATATCGCAGCGCATGATCCCGCCGAAAATGTTGACCAGGATGCCTTTGACGTTGTCGTCGGAGGTGATGATCTTGAACGCCTCGGTCACCTTTTCCTTGGTGGCGCCGCCGCCGACGTCGAGGAAGTTGGCGGGTTCCGCGCCGTAGAGCTTGATGATGTCCATCGTCGCCATGGCAAGGCCCGCGCCGTTGACCATGCAGCCGATCTCACCGTCGAGCGCGATGTAGTTCAGGTCGTATTTCGACGCGGCGAGTTCCTTGGGATCCTCCTCGGTCTCGTCGCGCAGCGCGGCGATATCGGGGTGCCGGTAAAGCGCGTTCGAATCGAAGCCCATCTTCGCGTCGAGGCACTTCAGGTCGCCCGCGGGCGTCACGATCAGCGGGTTGATTTCCAGCATCTCGCAGTCTTTGTCCACGAAAAGCTTGTAGAGAATGCCCATCAGCTGGACGCACTGCTTCACCTGTTTGCCCTCGAGGCCCAGCATGAAGGCGATGCGCCGGCCGTGGAAGCCCTGGTAGCCCGTGGCCGGGTCGACGGAGAAGGACAGGATCTTCTCCGGCGTGGACGCGGCGACTTCCTCGATGTCCATGCCGCCCTCGGTGGAGCAGACGAAGGAGATGCGGCTCGTCACACGGTCGACCAGCAGCGCGAGGTAAAGCTCGCGATCGATGTCGCTGCCATCCTCGATGTAGATGCGGTTGACCTGTTTTCCGGCCGGGCCGGTCTGGTGCGTCACGAGGGTGCGGCCCAGCATGCGCTTGGCCTCGGTCTCGGCCTCCTCGACCGACTTGGCCAGCCTTACGCCGCCCTTGTCGCCGACGTCGGTTTCCTTGAAGTGGCCCTTGCCGCGGCCGCCGGCGTGGATCTGTGCCTTCACGACCCAGAGCGGGCCGTCGAGTTCCCCGGCGGCGGTCTTGGCCTCCTCGGCCTTGGTCACCGCGCGGCCGTCCGACACCGGGGCGCCGTAGTCGCGCAGAAGGCTTTTCGCCTGATATTCATGAATGTTCATGAAAACTGTCCCGTCTTTCTTGCGTTGACGGCGACCTAAGCACAGACGATTGGGGCTGAGAAGGAAAACCCGCTGAAAACCCGCCTATTCGACGTATTTTCTGCGGTTTGTGATCACGCAATTTCTAGGTGTGATCACAAAACTGTCGGTGCGCAACCCGCGGGCCGAAGCCCGCGGATTCGCCATGTTCGGGTCAGGCGAGCGACTCGTCGATGCCCTTGCAGGCCTCGACCAGGCCCTTCACGGCGTCGACGGATTTCTGGAACATCGCCTTCTCGTCCTTGTTGAACTCGATCTCGACGACGCGTTCGATGCCGCCGGCGCCGATCACGGTCGGCACGCCGACATAGAAGCCGTTCAGGCCGTAGGCGCCGTCAACATAGGCCGCACAGGGCAGGACGCGCTTCTGGTCCTTCATGTAGGCCTCGGCCATCTCGATCGCCGCGGTCGCGGGGGCGTAGAAGGCCGACCCGTTGCCCAGCAGCTTGACGATTTCGGCGCCGCCGTCGCGGGTGCGCTGCACGATCGCGTCCAGCTTGTCCTGGCTGGTCCAGCCCATTTTCACCAGATCGGGCAGCGGGATGCCGCCGACGGTGGAATACCGGGTCAGCGGCACCATGGTGTCGCCGTGGCCGCCGAGGACGAAGGCCGACACGTCCCGCATCGAGACGTTGAACTCGTCGGCAAGGAAGTGGCGGAAGCGCGCGCTGTCCAGAACGCCTGCCATCCCGCAGACCTTTTCATGCGGCAGGCCCGAGAATTCGCGCAGCGCCCAGACCATCGCGTCGAGCGGGTTGGTGATGCAGATCACGAACGCGTCCGGCGCATTGGACTTGATGCCCTCGCCAACGGCCTTCATGACCTTGAGGTTGATCCCCAGCAGGTCGTCGCGGCTCATGCCGGGTTTGCGCGGCACGCCGGCGGTGACGATGCAGACATCGGCCCCGGCGATGTCGGCATAGTCCTGGGTGCCCTTCAGCGCCACGTCGTAACCCGCGACGGGGCCGCTTTCGGCGAGATCAAGGGCCTTGCCCTGGGGCGTGCCCTCGGCAATGTCGAACAGCACGACGTCGCCGAGTTCCTTCAGCGCGGCGAGGTGCGCCAGCGTGCCGCCGATCTGGCCTGCGCCGATCAACGCGATCTTGGGTCTAGCCATCGTTTCCATCTCCGGTCGGTTAGAAATCGCCGCTTGCCTACTCTCGGAAACCCGTCCGCGCAAGCTTTCCCGCCGCGGTGCCATGCGGGCCGGCGCCGCGCGGACGGCGGCGATGGCGGTTCAACTCCCGGAGAAACATTGGAAAACTGGCGCCGCCGGCCCCTGCGCGGCCCCCGTGATATCTGCCGCTGCGGCGCAGCGCGGCCGCCCGGACGCCCCTCTCGGGGGCTGTCCGCGGGGCGAGTCGCCCCGCGGTCCGTCCCTAGACCGGGTCGCCCTGCGGCACGATGATGTCTTCGAAGGCATCACCGGTCGCCAGCAGGCAGCTCACCCCGTCGGGGCGTGTGACGATGATCGTCCAGCTTCCGGTTTCGGTCGAGGCGAACAGCTCCACCACCCGGTCGCCGCGGCCAAGACCGATCGACTGGCGCGTCTCGCCGAAACGGGTCTCCAGCCGGTCGATCACGGTCTGGCGGTCGCCACAGGCCATCACACCGGCGGTGCCGGACTGCGCAGCCCAAAGCGTTGCCAGAATTAGCCCCCCGAACCCCAAGGAGAGCGCGAACAGGTTGTCCCGCATGTTGGTCCCTTTCCCCAGATGCCCCCCGCATCGCCGCTGCCGGACAGTCTCGCGGCGAAATCACGAAGGCGGGGTTAACCCGCCGTGCGCCGGATGGAGGGATTGACGCGGCTTTGAGGCAAATCGCGCCGAGCGGGTGCGGCCACGGGGCGCTTGCGCGGGGGCGGGGGCTGTGCTGCATTGCGGCACGAACAGGGGAGGGCGAGAATCGATGGACTACACTTCAAGGCCGTTCCGGTCCGTCCTGTACATTCCGGGCTCGAAGTCCCGGGCGCTGGACAAGGCGCGGCAGCTGCCGACGGACGCGATCATCTTCGACCTGGAGGACGCGGTCGCCGCCGGCGAGAAGGACGCGGCGCGGGATCTGCTGGCGAAGACGCTGGTAGATGGCGGCTACGGGCCGCGCGCGCAGATCGTGCGCATCAACGCCTTCGACACCGACTGGGCCGAGGATGACCTCGCCGCGATCGGTCCCGCCGCGCCCCAGGCGGTGCTGCTGCCCAAGGTCAACGACGCCGATGACATCATGCGCCTCGAGGCGCGGCTCGACGGCATCCCGGCCGCGCGCGACACCCGCATCTGGGCGATGATGGAAACCTGCGAGGGTGTCCTGAACGCGCGCGAGATCGCGGCCGCCTCGCCGCGGATGGCGGGGTTCGTGCTGGGCACCAACGATCTGGCCAAGGAATTGACGGCGCGGCTGGTGCCGGACCGCGGCCCGCTCGTGACCTCTTTGTCGCTCTGTCTGCTGGCCGCGCGGGCCCGGGGCCTGGTCTGTGTCGACGGGGTCTACAACGCCTTCAAGGATGCCGACGGCCTGCGCGCCGAGTGCGTTCAGGGCCGCGACATGGGCTTCGACGGCAAGACCCTGATCCATCCCGCCCAGCTGGAAATCGCCAACACGGTCTACGCCCCGGCCGAAGACGAACTCGACCTTGCACGCCGCCAGATCGCCGCCTTCGAAGCGGCCGAGGCCTCTGGCGAGGGGGTCGCGGTGGTTGACGGCCGGATCGTGGAGAACCTTCATGTCGAGACGGCCCGCAAGACGATCGCCCGCGCCGAGGCGATCCTGAAACTGGAAAAGGAGTCCGCGGCATGATCCTTCTCGTTCTCGGCCTTGCGCTCTGGATTTTCGCGCATCTCTTCAAGCGGCTCATGCCGGATGCGCGGGCGGAGATGGGCGACAAGGGCAAGGGCCTCGTCGCCGTCGCGATCCTGGCTTCCATCGTGCTCATGGTGATCGGGTACCGCGCCGCCGAACCGGTGTTCCTGTGGTTTCCGCCGTCTTTCCTGACCCATCTGAACAATCTCCTGATGCTGTTGGCGGTCTACCTGTTCGCGGTCTCGGGGGCGAAGACGCGCCTGAGCGGCATCATCCGCCATCCGCAGCTGACCGCGGTGAAGACATGGGCGGTTGCGCATCTGCTGGTGAACGGCGATCTCGCCTCGGTGATCCTTTTCGGCGGGCTGCTGGTCTGGGCCGTGGTCAGCGTGATCCTGATCAACAAAGCCGAGCCGGCGCCGGCACGCCCCGCGCCGGCCCCGATCGGCAAGGAAATCGGCGTGGCCGTCGCGGCCGTGGTGGTCTACGGCCTGATCGGCATGGTCCATGGCTGGCTGGGCTACTGGCCCTTCCCGGGCGGGGGCATGTGATGCGGGCGTACCGGCTTTTGACGGGCGAAGACGGTTCGGCCTTCTGTCACAAGGTGACCGCCGCGCTCGACAGGGGTTGGGCGCTTTATGGCGATCCGTCCTATGCCTATGACGCGGCCAACGGCGTGATGCGTTGCGCGCAGGCCGTCGTGAAAGACGTGGCCGGTGACTACGACCCGGACGTGAAACTGGGGAGCCTCTGAGCCGATGACCAAGACCAATCCCGGCCGCTTCTTCGAGGATTACCGCCTGGGCGAGGTGATTGCCCACGCCGTGCCGCGCACCGTTTCAGGCGGGGAGCGCGCGCTCTACCACGCGCTCTACCCGGCGCGTCATGCCTTGCATTCCTCGGACGAATTCGCGCGGGCCTGCGGGCTGCCCGCCGCGCCGCTGGACGACCTGATCGCGTTTCACACGGTGTTCGGAAAGACCGTGCCGGACATCTCGCTCAACGCCGTGGCCAATCTGGGCTACGCCGAGGGCCGTTTCCGGGCGCCGGTCTGGCCGGGGGATACGCTGCGCGCGGAGTCCGAGGTGATCGGGCTGAAGCAGAACTCGAACGGCAGGTCGGGCGTGGTCTGGGTGCGGACCCGTGGTCTCAACCAGCGCGACGAGGTTGTGCTGGACTACGTCCGCTGGGTCATGGTTCGGAAGCTGCGGCTCGACGCACCGGCCCCCGAGACCACGATCCCGGACCTGGCCGATGCCGTTTCGGCCGAAGACCTCGTGAGTGCGCCCGGGCTCGATTTCACCGGTTATGATTTCGCCCTCTCCGGCGAGCCGCATCGCTGGGCGGACTATGCCGTGGGCGAGGTGATCGACCATGTCGATGGCGTCACCGTCGAGGAAGCCGAGCACATGATGGCGACACGGCTGTGGCAGAATACCGCGAAGGTCCATTTCGACGCGACCCTGCGCGAAGACGGCCGACGGCTGATATATGGCGGCCACGTCATCAGCCTGGCGCGCGCGCTCAGCTTCAACGGGCTGGCGAACGCGCAGATGATCGTGGCGCTGAACGGCGGCGCGCATGCCAATCCGTGTTTCGCCGGCGATACGGTCCGGGCCTGGACCGAGGTGCTGGAGACCGCCGAGACGGACGCGCCCGGCGTAGGGGCGCTGCGGTTGCGGCTGGTCGCGACGAAGGGCGAGGGCCCCGAGGCGGGGCTCAGGAATGCCGAGGGCAAGTATCTTCCCCATGTGCTGCTCGACCTCGATTACTGGGCGCTGATGCCGCGTTGAGGGGTCCCATGAACATCCGGCTAGCCAATTTTGGGGTGTTCAAGGTGAGTCGCAGATCAGCATACTATCGTATGCGATGATGTCCCCGCAGGGCTTGAATTTGTGATCACGTGATCAGAAAGCGTGATCACGAAACTGGAAATGCACGCAATCAGATGCGATTTTTCCGCCCTGCCGCGGCTCTGACTATGTGACAAGCGCCGCAAATGGGCTAAGCAGTAAACCAGATGCAGAGACTGCAAAGAGAAGGGACGCCCCATGGCTGACGTGAACCGGGGAAACCGCCCGCTGTCGCCCCACGCCACAATCTACCGCTGGCCGCTCAACGCGATCATGTCCATCTTGCACCGGATCACCGGCACGGCCATGGCGCTGGGCGCCGTTCTGGTCGTCTGGTGGTTCCTCGCCGCGGCGACCTCGGCCGAGTATTTCGCCACCGTCGACGGGGTGCTGACATCCTGGATCGGCGATCTCGTGCTGTTCCTGTCGCTGCTGGCGCTGTCATATCACCTGATGAACGGCGTGCGGCACCTGATCTGGGACACCGGCGCCGGGTTCGACAACGAGTCGACGCAGCAGAGCGGGATCATCGGCCTGGTGCTGGCCGTCGTCATCGCCGCCCTTCTTCTGGCCGCAACGTGGTGAGGCAGACATGAGCATCCTGACAAGTTACAAGCGCGTCGCCGGGCTGGGGTCTGCCAAGGAAGGCACCCATCACTGGTGGATGCAGCGCCTGACCGCAATCGCGCTGGTGCCCCTGACCATCTTCTTCGTGGTGCCGTTCGGGAGCAATCTCGGCGCCGGCCACGACGCCGTGGTCGAGACCTACACGAACCCCTGGAACGCCGTGATCGCGATCCTCTTCATCATCACCGCCTTCTATCACCTGATGATGGGTTTGCAGGTGGTGATAGAGGACTACGTGCACGGCAAGGCCGGCGTGGTCCTGCTGATCGCGAACACGCTGCTCTGCTGGGCCCTTGCCATCGCCGGCGTCTTCGCGGTGGTCAAGATCGCGCTCGGCGCCTGATCGGAGACGGACATGGCATCTTACGATATCGAATATCACAATTACGACGTGGTCGTGGTGGGCGCCGGCGGCTCCGGCCTGCGCGCGACGCTGGGCATGGCCGAACAGGGCCTCAGCACCGCCTGCGTCACCAAGGTCTTCCCGACCCGCTCGCACACCGTTGCGGCCCAGGGCGGCATCGCGGCCTCACTCGGCAACATGGGGCCGGACGACTGGCAATGGCACATGTACGACACCGTGAAAGGGTCGGACTGGCTGGGCGATACCGACGCGATGGAATATCTCGCCCGCGAGGCGCCGAAGGCGGTCTACGAGCTCGAGCATTACGGCGTGCCCTTCTCGCGCACCGAAGAGGGCAAGATCTACCAGCGGCCCTTCGGGGGCCATACGACCGAGTTCGGCGAGGGTCCTCCGGTGCAGCGCACCTGTGCGGCCGCGGACCGGACGGGCCACGCCATCCTGCACACGCTCTACGGCCAGAGCCTGAAGCAGAAGGCGGAATTCTTCATCGAGTATTTCGCCATCGACCTGATCATGTCCGAGGACGGCCAGTGCCAGGGCGTGGTGGCCTGGAAGCTCGACGACGGCACGATCCACGTCTTCAACGCCAAGATGACCGTGCTGGCGACCGGCGGCTATGGCCGGGCCTATTTCTCGGCCACCTCCGCGCATACCTGCACCGGTGACGGGGGCGGCATGGTCGCGCGGGCCGGGTTGCCGTTGCAGGACATGGAATTCGTGCAGTTCCACCCCACGGGCATCTACGGCGCCGGCTGCCTCATCACCGAGGGTGCGCGCGGCGAAGGCGGGTATCTCACCAATTCCGAGGGCGAGCGCTTCATGGAACGCTACGCGCCCACCTACAAGGACCTCGCGTCGCGCGACGTGGTGAGCCGGTGCATGACGATGGAAATCCGCGAGGGCCGCGGCGTCGGCCCGAACAAGGATCACATCCATCTGAACCTGAGCCACCTGCCGCCCGCGACCCTGGCCGAGCGGCTGCCGGGCATCTCGGAATCGGCACGCATTTTCGCGGGCGTCGACGTGACCAAGGAACCGATCCCGGTGCTTCCGACGGTGCATTACAACATGGGCGGCATCCCGACGAATTACTGGGGCGAGGTGCTGAACCCGACCACGGACGACCCGGACCGCATCGCGCCCGGCCTGATGGCCGTGGGCGAAGCCGGCTGTGCCAGCGTGCACGGGGCGAACAGGCTCGGGTCGAACTCGCTGATCGACCTCGTGGTCTTCGGCCGCGCCGCGGCGCTGCGCGCGGGCGAAGTGGTCGATCCGAACGCACCGGCCCCAGCGCTCAACAAGGCGTCGGTCGATGCGGCGCTCGACCGCTTCGACAAGCTGCGCCACGCGGATGGCGGGACGCCGACGGCAGAACTGCGCCTCGAGATGCAGAAGACCATGCAGGACGATGCCGCCGTGTTCCGTAGCGAAAAGACGCTCGCCGAGGGCTGCAAGAAGATGGCGGCCGTCGCGGACAAGCTCGACGATCTGCAGGTCACCGACCGGTCGATGATCTGGAACTCCGACCTGATGGAGACGCTGGAGCTGACCAACCTCATGCCGAACGCGTTGACCACCATCGTCAGCGCCGAGGCCCGCAAGGAAAGCCGCGGCGCCCACGCCCACGAGGATCACCCGGATCGCGACGACGAGACCTGGCGTGTTCACACCCTGTCCTGGGTGGAGGGCAACAGCAGCGTCAAGCTCGACTATCGCCCGGTGCATCTCGACCCGCTGACGCCGCAGGAGAAAGGCGGGATTGATACCGCCAAGATCGCCCCGAAGGCGCGCGTGTACTGAGCATGCGTTGCACCGGGCGTCATATCGGCCTGGCGGTCGCGGGGGTTTCCGCCCTCGCGGCGTCGGCCTGTGGCCCGCAAAGGGTGCCGCTCGACGATGCGATGGAGCGCTGCCGCGAGCGGGCACGCCTGGCGGAGAGCCCGCGCGGCCGCGTGGGCATGGGCGTCGGTAGCGACGGTCCGATCACCACCTTCGATGTGACCATCGGCAGCGATTTCCTGGCCGGGCGCGACCCGGAACAGGTCTACATCCAGTGCGTCATAAACCTGACCGGCCAGCGGCCGACAGAACCGCTTGGCAGCTGAGGACGCGGAAAGGAATTGGCAACATGGTTCAACTGACCCTCCCCAAGAATTCGCAGGTCAAGACGGGCAAGACCTGGCCCAAGCCCGAGGGCGCCACGAATGTGCGGGCGTTCCGCATCTATCGCTGGGACCCTGACAGCGGGGACAATCCGCGGATCGACACCTACCATGTCGATCTCGACGATTGCGGGCCGATGGTTCTCGACGCGCTGATCAAGATCAAGAACGAGATCGACCCGACCCTGACCTTCCGCCGGTCTTGCCGCGAGGGCATCTGCGGGTCCTGCGCGATGAATATCGACGGTGGCAACACGCTGGCCTGCACCTATGGCATCGACGAGGTGAAGGGCGATGTTCGGGTGTATCCGCTGCCCCACATGCCGGTGGTCAAGGACCTGATCCCGGATCTCACCCATTTCTATGCCCAGCACGCGGCGGTGAAGCCGTGGCTCGAGACGACGACGAACGAGCCGCAGACCGAATGGCGCCAGACCATCGAGGACCGCGAGAAGCTCGACGGGCTTTACGAATGCGTGATGTGTGCCTGCTGTTCCACGTCCTGCCCGTCCTATTGGTGGAACGGTGACCGCTATCTCGGACCGGCCGCGCTGCTGCACGCCTATCGCTGGATCATTGACAGCCGCGACGAGGCCACCGGCGAGCGGCTCGACGACCTGGAAGACCCGTTCAAGCTCTACCGTTGCCATACCATCATGAACTGCGCGAAGACCTGTCCCAAGGGGCTCAACCCCGCCAAGGCGATCGCGGAGATCAAGAAGAAAATGGTGGAGCGCACGCTCTGATCTGCGCAGAGATAGGTAAAACATGTTGACTTGGGGCGCGCGGCGTCCCAAGTAACACGGACCCGACTGGCTCCGCCGCGTGAGCGGAGAGGCCGCGCCACCGAAGGGTGGGCGCCCGCCAGCCGGGAAAGCCGTGCAGACGCACGGCACACCAGGTTCCCACGATCACGCAGGGGGTCCGCCGGCAGCGCCGGCCATCGGGCAATCCGGCCCGGGGCGAGGCGCGGCTGACATCCTTTGCGCCATATGCGCCGTCGCGGCATATCCGCGTCGCAGCGCATCCTGTTATTCGCGGCCCGGACGGCCGCTTCCCGAAAGGAAACTCTCCGATGTCATTCGACACCCTCGGGCTTACGCCCGACCTGCTGACCCGCGTAGCCGAGCAGGGCTACACCGCGCCCACACCGATCCAGACAGAGGCAATCCCGCATGTCCTGCGCGGCCGCGACCTTATGGGTCTCGCCCAGACCGGCACCGGCAAGACGGCGGCCTTCGGCCTGCCGCTCGTGCAGCTTCTCAATGCCGCGGGGCGCCGCCCGGCGCCGAAAAGCGCCAAGGCGCTGATCCTGGCGCCGACGCGCGAGCTGGCCCGCCAGATCAGCGACACGCTCAACGGCTTTCTCGCCCAGACGCGTTTGAACACGGCGATGGTGGTCGGCGGCACCTCGATCAACGCGCAGGTCAAGCGGATGAGCCGCGGCACGGACATCCTGGTGGCGACACCGGGGCGGCTACTCGACCTGCTGGACCGCCGGGCGATCGATCTGGGCCAGACGCAGTTCCTCGTGCTCGACGAGGCCGACCAGATGCTGGACATGGGCTTCATTCACGCGCTGCGCCGGATTGCCGGGCTTCTGCCCCGCAAGCGCCAGACGCTGCTCTTCTCCGCGACCATGCCCAAGCAGATGGCCGAGATCGCGGCCGCCTACCTGACCGATCCGGTCCGGGTCGAGGTGGCGCCCCCGGGACGGGCCGCCGACAAGATTGCCCAATCGGTGCATTTCGTGCCCCAGGGCGAGAAATCGGCGCTGCTCAAGGAACTGCTTTCCGGGCATCCGAACCAGCTGGCGCTGGTCTTTTCCCGCACCAAGCACGGGGCGGAGCGGCTGATGAAATCGCTCGTCGCGGCCGGTTTCGCCGCCGACTCGATCCACGGCAACAAGAACCAGAACCAGCGCGACCGCGCCCTCGCGGCGTTCCGCCAGGGCCGTACGCGCGTTCTGGTGGCCACCGACGTGGCCGCGCGCGGCATCGACATCCCCGAAGTGCGCCACGTCTACAACTATGACCTGCCGAACGTCGCCGAGAACTATGTCCACCGGATCGGGCGCACGGCGCGGGCCGGGGCACATGGCGCGGCGATCGCCTTCTGCACCAAGGACGAGATGGGCGCCCTGCGCGACATCGAGAAGGTCATGGGGCGGGGCATCGAGGTTGCGGGCGGAACGCCCTGGGCCGTCGAGCCCCCCCGGAAACAGCAGGCGCAGAAACGCGGCAATGGCGGTGGTGGCCGCCGGCGGTCGCGGTCGCGCTCCGGCGGTCAGCGCAAGGCGGCCTGACCGGGCCGCCACCGCGGGGCGGCTAGGCGAAGGCCGCCGCCAGCGCGATCTCGACCATCTCGCCGAAGCTGTTTTCCCGGTCGGCGGCGGGCAGAGCCTCGCCGGTCAGCAGGTGATCGCTGACCGTCAGGACCGCCAGCGCCCGCGCGCCGTGTCGGGCGGCGACGGTATAGAGTTCCGCGGCCTCCATCTCGACAGCGAGGATGCCGTGGCGGGTCATCTGCTCGTTCAGGTCCGGACGCTCGTCGTAGAACACGTCCGAGGAATAGATCCCGCCGGCATGCACCATGGTCCATTTGGCCTGCGCGGCATCCCAGGCAGCTTTCAGCAGGCCCCAATCGGCACAGGGCGCGAAGGCAAGCTCGCGCAGAATGCCGCGCGACGGTGTCGAGATGGACGATGCCGTCATTGCCAGGATCACGTCGCGCAGCTTTACGTGGGACTGCATCGCCCCGCAGGAGCCGATGCGGATCAGGGTTTTGGCACCGTAATCCCGGATCAGCTCGTTGGCGTAGATCGAGAGTGACGGCATCCCCATCCCAGATCCCTGAATCGTGACGGGATGGCCCTGCCAGGTGCCGGTATAGCCGAACATTCCGCGCACCTCGTTGACGCGCCGCGGAGATTCCAGGAAAGTCTCCGCGGCCCACCGGGCCCGATACGGGTCGCCGGGCATGAGGACGGTTTCGGCGATATCGCCGGGATCGGCGCCAATATGGATCGTCATGTCATTTCCAATTCGACGCCGTTTCGTCCCGGCGCCTCAGATGCGTAAATCTTCGAATGTTTCACCATTCGCCAGCCGTTCCTTCAGCCAGTTCGGTTGACGCCCGCGACCGTTCCACGTCTGGTCCGGATTGTCGGGATTGCGATATTTCGGGGGGTTTTTCCCGGCCCCCTTGTCGCCACCGAGCACGTCGGTCAGCGAGAGGCCGAATTGTTTGGCGGCTTCCTCGGCGGCGGCACGGGCTTCGGCCCTGCGGCGTTTTTCCACCGACGCCAGTGCCTTCTGTACGTCTTTCAGAAGGTTCTCGAGATCGTCTTTCGACATGGAGTCCAGATCGAGCATGGGGTCACCTTTACGCTTTCACACTAATAACGGGCAAAGTTTGCCTTAGCCGATTCTGGAAAACAAGATTTAAACGCCGCCGGGAATTCCGGCGGGCGTTTCCCGTCAGGCCGTGTGCGTGTTTAGCGTCAGGCAGCGGCCGCTTCGGGATCGGCCAGCGCCACGATATCGAACATGATGCGGTTGAGTTCGAAATCCTTGGGCGTGTAGACCCGGGCAACGCCGGCGGCGCGCAGCTTCTCGGCGTCGGCCTCGGGGATGATCCCGCCGGCCACGACCGGAACGTGGCCGAGCCCCGCGGCGCGCATCCGCTCCATCACCTCGGTGACAAGCGACACATGGCTGCCGGAGAGGATCGAGAGCCCCACCACATGGGCCTCCTGTTCGGCCGCGGCGGCAACGATCTGCTCCGGCGTCAGGCGGATGCCCTCATAGGTGATGTCCATGCCGCAGTCCCGGGCGCGGGCCGCGATCTGCTCGGCGCCGTTCGAATGGCCGTCGAGCCCGGGCTTGCCCACGAGCAGCTTGAGCCGCCGCCCGAGCCGATCGGAGGCGGCGTCCACCGCCGCGCGGATATCGTCCAGCCCCTCGGTCCGGTTCGAGCGGCTGGCAGACACGCCGGTCGGTGCCCGGTATTCGCCGAAGGTGGCGCGCATCACCTCGCCCCACTCGCCCGTGGTGGCGCCGGCCCTGGCCGCCGCGATGGAGGCCGGCATGATGTTCTCGCCGGACCGCGCGGCGCTGCGCAGCCGATCGAGCGCGGCGCTGACCGCCGCATCGTCCCGCTCCGCCCGCCAGTCCGCGAGGCGTTGCAGCTGGTCGGCCTCGGCGGCGGCGTCGACCGTCATGATCGAGCCCTCGCCGGCCGTGAGCGGGCTGTCTTCGGCCTCGACATATTTGTTGACGCCGACGACCGCGGTCTCGCCGGACTCGATCCGGGCGATCCGCTCGGCGTTGCTCTCGACGAGGCGGGATTTCATGTAATCGATGGCGTTCACGGCCCCGCCCATGCCGTCGATGGTTTCCAGCTCCGCGCGGGCCCCGGCCTTCAGCGCCTCGACCTTGCCCTCGACCGCGGGGTTGCCGTCGAAGAGATCGCCGTATTCCAAAAGATCGGTCTCGTAGGCGAGGATCTGCTGCATGCGGAGGGACCATTGCTGATCCCACGGGCGCGGCAGCCCGAGCGCCTCGTTCCAGGCCGGCAGCTGCACCGCGCGGGCGCGGGCGTTCTTGCTGAGCGTGACCGCCAGCATCTCCAGGAGAATGCGGTAGACGTTGTTCTCGGGCTGCTGTTCGGTGAGCCCGAGCGAGTTCACCTGCACCCCGTAGCGGAAACGGCGGAACTTCGGATCCTCGACGCCGTAGCGCGTGCGGCAGATTTCGTCCCAAAGCTCGACGAAGGCCCGCATCTTGCACATCTCGGTGACGAAGCGGATGCCGGCGTTCACGAAGAAGGAGATGCGGCCGACCATCTCGGGGAAGTCGGCCGGTTCCACCTTGCCCTTCAGGTCGTCTAGCACCGCGGTCGCGGTCGCCAGGGCGAAGGCCAGCTCCTGTTCCGGCGTCGCGCCGGCCTCCTGCAGATGGTAGGAGCAGACATTCATGGGGTTCCACTTGGGCAGGTGCTGGCGGGTATAGGCCGCGACGTCGGTGATCATCCGCAGGCTCGGCTCGGGCGGGCAGACATAGGTGCCGCGGCTGAGATACTCCTTGATGATGTCGTTCTGGACCGTGCCGGTCAGTTTCGTGACGTCGGCGCCCTGTTCCTCGGCCACCGCGATGTAGAGGGCCAGCAGCCACGGCGCGGTCGCGTTGATCGTCATCGAGGTGTTCATCTGCTCGAGCGGGATCTGGTCGAAAAGCGCGCGCATGTCGCCCAGATGCGCCACCGGCACGCCGACCTTGCCAACCTCGCCCCGTGCCAGCTTGTGATCGCTGTCGTACCCCGTCTGCGTGGGCAGGTCGAAGGCCACCGAAAGACCGGTCTGCCCCTTGGCGAGGTTCGCGCGGTAAAGCGCGTTCGACGCCGCGGCGGTGGAATGGCCCGCATAGGTCCGGAAAAGCCAGGGGCGGTCCTTGGTTCGATCGGTCATGTCATCTCCGGCCGGAATCGGCATGCAACAAAATTTCTTCGCGCTCGAGATAAGTGGAACTTTGTGTCGATGTCAATTCGCCGCGTCGCAGCGTAGCCGCCGCAGCATGGACGCTGTAAACGCTTTACCGACCGCGGGAAAGCTGCAAACCTGCGCCGATGCTCGCGGCAATTGAAATCCCCGTCTGGGGCGCAGTGATCATGGCGGGGCTGTCCGTCGTCGCGGTGCTCGACCGTATCCTGGCGCCGTCGGTGCGCTGGTTTCTGCGGCGGCGCTTCCTGCGCGCCGTGGATCGGCTGAACAAGCGCCTTCAGCTCAAGCTCCAGCCCTTCAAGCTTATGCGCCGCCGCGACATGATCGACCGGCTGACCCACGATCCCAAGGTGATGGAAGCCGTGGTCGAACGGGCGGAAGAACAGAAAGTCCCGCTCTACGTCGCCATGCGCGAGGCCGAGCGGCACGCCCGCGAGATCGTGCCGTCCTTTTCCGCGTTCGCGTATTTCGGCTTCGCCACCCGCGCGGCCAAGTGGCTGTCGCGCGGCATTTTCAGGGTGCAGCTCGGCCGCTACGACCGCGAGGTGCTGGAACAACTGGATCCGGGCGCGACGGTCATCTTCGTGATGAACCATCGCTCCAACATGGATTACGTCCTGGTGACCTACCTCGTGGCCGAACGCAGTGCGCTGTCTTACGCGGTCGGCGAATGGGCACGGGTCTGGCCGCTGCAGGGTCTGATCCGGGCGCTTGGCGGCTATTTCATCCGCCGCCGCTATCGCAACGCGCTCTACCGCCGGATACTTGCGCGCTACGTGCAGATGGCGACCGAGGGCGGCGTGACCCAGGCGGTCTTCCCCGAGGGCGGCCTGACGCTGGACGGACGGCTGAGAAGCCCGAAACTGGGCCTGCTGTCCTATATTCTCGAGGATTTCGAACCCGGCCGCTCGCGCGAGGTGATCTTCGTGCCGGTGGGCGTGAATTACGACCGCGTTCTCGAAGACCGCATCCTTCTGGAAAGCGCCGCCGCGCCCGAACGGCGTTTCCTGTTCCGCCCCTGGGCCTTCGTGAAATTTGCCGCCCGGCAGATCCGGCTGCGGCTCATGCGGCGGTTCCACCGCGGCTATGCCAGCGTCGGCTTCGGCGACCCCCTGCATCTGAGCCGTTTCGTCGCCGCGGAAGGACGGGACGGTGCGGCGATCGACCATCTCGGCACGGCGCTGATGCGGCGTGTCGGCCTTGCCGTGCCGGTCTTGCCGGTGCCGCTGGTCGCCGCGCTGATCACGCGTGCCGACCGGCCGCTTACGGAGACCGGCCTGGTCACGGCGGTGACGCGCGCCCAGGCGAAGCTCGCGGACGTGGGCGCGCATGTGCACGTGCCCGAGGAGGGCGCGGTCGAACTGGCGCGCACCGGTCTGCGCATGCTGACCCGGCGCCATCTCGTCCTGGAGGCTCCCGCGGGCTATTCTGCAAATGCGAAAGAAGCCCCGCTGCTGGCCTATTACGGCAACTCGATCATCCACCTCTTGCCAGAGACCGACTGGTCCGACTGCCTCGAGGGCGCATGATTGGGCTCGATTTGAGGGCGGCCTCGTCATAAAATTTCGCCAAAGCGCGCCATTTTGGCGCATTATTGCTCTTGAACCCTTCGGTGGGAGGTGAGATTGAAGGAGCACGCGCAACCGCGCGCGATTCTGCGTCGCGGCAAAACGAACGATCAGCAGGAGGAGCCCATGGCCCTGGACGCGCCAACCGGTGTCATCGAGTACGACGCGCCCGAGAAGGATCTCTACGAGATGGGGGAGATCCCCCCATTGGGCTACGTGCCGAAGAAGATGCATGCCTGGGTGCTGCGGCAGGAACGCCACGGCGAGCCCGACACGGCGCTGCAGAAGGAAGTCGTGGACGTCCCGGAGATCGACAGCCACGAGGTGCTGGTGCTGGTGATGTCCGCCGGCGTCAACTACAACGGCGTCTGGGCCTGCCTCGGCCAGCCGGCATCGGTTTTCCGGGGGCACGGCGCCCCCTACGCGGTGATCGGCTCCGACGCCGCCGGCATCGTCTGGAAAGTAGGCGACAAGGTCACCCGCTGGAAGGTGGGCGACGAGGTGGTCGTCCATTGCAACCAGGATGACGGCGACGACGAGGAATGCAACGGCGGCGACCCGATGCTGTCGCCGAGCCAGCGGATCTGGGGCTACGAGAGCCCCGACGGCTCGTTCGCGCAGTTCACCCGCGTGCAGGCCCAGCAGCTGATGCCCCGCCCCCGGCACCTGACCTGGGAAGAGTCGGGCTGCTACACGCTGACGCTCGCCACCGCGTACCGGATGCTCTTCGGTCACGAGCCGCATGACCTGAAACCCGGCCAGAACGTGCTGGTCTGGGGGGCCTCGGGCGGGCTTGGGTCCTTCGCGATCCAGCTGATCAACACGGCCGGTGCCAATGCGATCGGGGTCATTTCCGAAGAAGACAAGCGCGAGTTCGTCATGGCGCTTGGCGCCAAGGGCGTCATCAACCGCAAGGATTTCGACTGCTGGGGCCGTCTGCCGGAGGTCAACACGCCCGAATACAAGGAGTGGTTCGCCGAGGTGCGCCGTTTCGGCAAGGCGATCTGGGACATCACCGGCAAGGGCAACAACGTCGACATGGTTTTCGAACATCCCGGCGAGGCGACCTTCCCGGTGTCGACATTCGTGGTCAAGCGCGGGGGCATGGTGGTGATCTGCGCCGGCACTACCGGGTACAACTGCACCTTCGACGTCCGCCACATGTGGAGCCATCAGAAGCGGCTTCAGGGCAGCCATTTCGCCCATCTCAAGCAGGCCTCGGCCGCCAACAAGCTCATGGTCGAGCGTCGGCTGGATCCCTGCATGTCCGAGGTCTTCCCCTGGGACGAGCTGCCGCTGGCCCACATGGCGATGCTGCGCAACCAGCACAAGCCGGGCAACATGGCGGTGCTGGTGTCCGCGCCGCGCACGGGCCTGCGCACCTTCGAGGACGCGCTCGAGGCGGGCCCCACCGGCTGAAGCCGGGGGTCACATCGACGCCGCGTCATCGCCCCGGGCCTCGGTCCGGGGCGTTTCGTTTTGCGGCGAGCGAGAGATATCAAGGGCTTGGAGCAGGCGCCCCCACCGAATTCGGGGGGTTGAAATCAGCGAGTAGAGGCTGAACCAGCACACATGCTAGGGTTGTATTAATGATTCTTTAACCGTTCGCGTGTGAGTGTGACCATGTCTCAGGAATGGATGATCGATGTTCTGACCGACCTCAGGACATTCGCGCACAAGAACGGTCTGATCGCGTTGGCCGAGCAGCTTGAGGATACGATCCTCGTCGCGGAAAGCGACCTGACGGCGCGTGAACATGACCGTGCGGGGGCGGGACATGGACACACGGCTGACACGGGCCCTGGATCGTATCGCGGCGGTCGACAGCTTTGAGGGCCTCCAGGCCGGCATCCAGGACCTGCGGGATCTCTACGACGTCGATCACGTCGCCTATCATGCCGTCAACGCCGCGGGCGGTCAGTACGCGGCGCTGACCTACGACCATGACTGGGTCGCCCATTATCTCGACCAGGATTACGACCGGATCGACCCTGTCGTCCTCGGCTGCTACCGGCGGTTCAACCCGGTCGACTGGAAGGCGCTCGACTGGTCCCCGCGGGCGGCGCGCCGCTTTCTGGGGGAGGCGCTTGACGCCGGTCTCGGTGCGCAGGGGCTCTCGGTGCCGGTGCGCGGGCCGCACGGGCGTTTTGCGCTGCTGACGGTCAATCACCGCTGCGACGATCGCCGCTGGGCGCTTTTCACGTCGAACTTTCTGCAGGACCTGATCCTGATCGCCCATTACGTCAACGAGGTCGCGCTCCGCCTCGAGGGGGTGGATCAAACGCAACCGTCCAGCCCGCTTTCGCCGCGCGAGATCGATGCGCTGCGACTGCTCGGGCTCGGCCGGAGCCGTGCCCAGGCCGCCGATGCGCTGTCCATTTCCGAGCATACGCTGCGCGCCTACCTGGAATCCGCGCGCTACAAGCTGGGGGCGGCCAACACCACGCATGCCGTCGCCCTGGCCGTCACCCGCGGCCAGGTGCTGCTCTGAGCGCGTTGCGGAAAGTTTTTGTCGACGTACCTTCAGCGCCGTTTAACCGTCCGATCCTAGCCTCCGCGCCGATTTTCGCGACAGGAGGCAGAATGCTCCGTTATCTTCGCGGGTCGGACCTGGCCCGCTACCCGAAACTGCGCGATGGCATGTTCCGCGACCGCGCCCGGCAATTCCGTGACCGGCTCGGCTGGGCGGTCAGCGTGGATGCCGGCGGGTTGGAACGCGACGGCTACGACGATCTGGACCCGCTCTACGTGATCTGGCAGCGCCACGACGGGGGGCATGGCGGATCCATGCGGTTCCTTCCGACCGACGGCCCCACGATGCTGGACGACCATTTCGCGCAGCTGACGGGCGGGCGCCGGATCCGCTCGGCGCGCGTCTGGGAATGCACCCGCTTCTGTCTCGCGCCCGGCGGGCGGGCGACGCCGCAGGTGCCGGCGGCGCTGATGCTCGCGGGCGCCGAGATCGGCCTGATCTTCGGGCTGACGCATGCGGTCGGCGTGTTCGATGCCCGGATGGTGCGGATCTACCGCCGCCTCGGTTGGCCCCCGCAGATCTTCGGCCAGGAGGGGCGGGGCGCCGCGGCGATCAGCGCCGGGCTCTGGCCCTTCTCCGTGGCCATCCGTGACCGGCTGGCGCAGCGGGCCGGCATCAGCCGGGCGCTCTCGGCGCTCTGGTGTGCGCGGGCCTTCGGCGCGACCGATCGCCCGGCGCGCAGCGCCTGATCCGTCTGGCGCCGGCGGGCGCGGGCCGGTAGGGTGCCCGCGACCCGGACAGGCGGAGGCAGGATGCAGTTCTCGGAGGATCAGGCGGAGGCCTATGACAGGGTAAGTTCCGCCCTGGCCGCGGCCGGGATCGACCTTGTCGAGGGCACGCTGACGCCGGATCCCGGCAGCGCGAAATCCGCTGTCCTGGCGGTGATCGGAAAGGCCGGGTCCGGCAAGACCATGCTGCTGGCCCGGCTGGTGGAAGCCCTGACGGAGGCCGGTGTCGAAACCGTGTCGGGCGATTGGGAAGGCCGGCGGCGCAAGGAGCGCCGGACGCTCGCCATTCTGGCGCCGACCAACAAGGCGGCCAGCGTGTTGCGCGCCCGCGGCGTTCCGGCCACCACGATCCACCGGATCCTCTACACGCCCGTCTACGATCCCGAATACGAGAAGATCGCGGAGTGGCTGGCCGGAAACGGCGAGAAGCCGGTGATCGAGGGCCTGACCGAGGCCGCGCTCGACCGGGCGGCCGCCTTCTATGCCATCCACAAATCTGTTCCCGGCGCGCTGGCGGCGGCGGGGCTTCGCGGCTCTGACTTCATTCGTGGGTGGAAACGGCGCGACGATCCCCTCGATATCGGTTTCGTCGACGAATCCTCGATGCTGGACAAGACCCAACTGGACGATCTGAAGGAGATCTTCCCGACGCTCCTGCTGTTCGGCGATCCGGCACAGCTCGCGCCGGTGGGCCAGTCGGGCGAGATGGTCTTCGACGGCTTGCTGGCAGACTCGAAGCTGACGCTGCATCGCATTCACAGGCAGGCACACGACAACCCGATACTCGACCTCGCCCACGCGCTGGGCGACCCGGAGGTCGGGTTCGAGCGGTTCGAACAGCTGGTCGAAGAGGCCGCACGCCAGGACGACCGGATCGTCGTGGCCCCGCGCGTCGATGCCGGCCTCATGGCACGCTCGCCGGTGCTGGTCTGGCGCAACGCGACCCGGATCCGCCTGATCCATGCCTTCCGCGCGGCCTACGGCTCGCCGGACGATGCGCTCCTGCCCGGCGAGCCGCTGATCTGCGACGGGATCGAACTGCCGCTCAAGCATCGCAAGAAACGGATCGACCTCGAGGCGCGCGGCCTGATCAAGGGGGCGCAAGTGATCTATCTCGGCCCTGGCAAGAAACCCGGTTTCTCGCGGCTTCACGTCATCGGGGCTGAGGATCCGCAGGTTTCTGCCGCCTCGATCGTCAAGATCGAGATGCCGGGCGAGGAAGAGCCCTTCATCCCCTTCGCGGCGAACATGGGGGCGGCCTTCCTGCACGGGGCCGCGGTGACGGTGCACAAGGCCCAGGGCTCACAGTGGCCCGAGGTGCAGGTCTTCGCGCCCGATCTCTATGCCGCGGCGCGCTCGGGGCGGAGCGAGGCGGGCCAGCCGCTCTGGAAGCGGCTGGCCTATGTCGCGATCACCCGGGCCGAGCACCGGCTGCACTGGGTGACACGCTACCGCCTGGCGCGCCCGACGGCGCCGCTCGACACCGCGGATCTCCGCGCGCCCGCAGCGCCGCTCGCGCTTGACGCCGACGCGGCGCCGGGGGCCGAATAGGTCTGGCCGCGGGGCGCGGAGCTTCCTAGACTGCCCGCGACCCGAAAGAAGGAATCCGTGCCATGCAATGTGTCTTCGTCCAGATCCGCTGCACACCCGGCACCACCTACGAGGTGGCGGACGCCATCTACGAGCGCGAGATCGTCTCGGAACTCTATTCCACCAGTGGCGATTTCGACCTTCTGGCGAAGGTCTACATCCCCGCCGACCGGGATGTGGGCCATTACATCAACGAGAACCTCATCAATATCCCCAATATCACCCGATCGCTGACGACCATGACCTTCAAGGCTTTCTGAGCCCGTGGCCCGAAGCGTCGCGATCACCGGTGCGGGCTCCGGCATCGGCCGGGCCACCGCGCAGGCGTTCCTGGCCAAAGGCTGGCGCGTGGCGCTTATGGGCCGACGGCGGGACCGCCTGGAGGAGACCGCCGACGGCCACCCGGCGGCATGCGTTCTGCCCTGCGATGTCTCCGACGCGGGCCAGCTCGACGCGGCCTTCGCCCGTATCGACGCGGAATTCGGGCGCCTCGACGTGCTTTTCAACAACGCCGGGATCTTCACGCCGGCCGGGCTGATCGACGAGATCGACGCGGCCGATTTCGACCGTGCCGTGGCGGTCAACCTGACCGGGGCCTTCGCATGCGCGCGCCGGGCCTTCGCGATGATGCGGCGCCAGGCGCCGCGGGGCGGGCGCATCATCAACAACGGGTCGATCTCGGCCCATGTGCCACGCCCGGGTTCCGTCTGCTACACGGCGACCAAGCACGGGCTCACCGGCCTGACCAGGAGCCTCGCCCTGGACGGGCGGGCCTATGACATCGCCTGCGGGCAGATCGACATCGGCAACGCACGGACCGAGATGGTCGCCGGACTGGGCGCTGCGGCCGTGGCGGGCGCCGACGGTGCGGGGGCCGAGGCGACCATGGATCTGGCCGAAGTGGCCCGCTCGGTATTGCACATGGCCGAGATGCCGCTCGAGGCGAATATCCCTTTCATGACGGTGATGGCGACGAAGATGCCCTATATGGGCCGCGGCTGATCTCAGGTGCGGAAGCGGCCGAACACCGCGGAGGCGATCCAGCCCGCCGCGATGGCGATCACCAGCGAGAGCATCCCGTAGGCCAGCGGCCGCTGGTGGGCGAGATCGTAGATCCAGCGTTCGAGCCCGACCTTGCTGACCTCGATCGAGACCGAGCGCATGTCGACCACACCCCGGTCGCGGATGAGGAAGATGCGCGCCGTGTAGTCGCCCTCGACCAGGTTGGCGGGCAGACCGATCGCCGTCCGGAACAGTGTCTCCTCGGTCAGTTCCACCGCGCCTTCGTAGGTGCGGTAGAGCCCCTTGTCGGCGCGGATGCGGACGATGGCCTCCGAAAAAGCCTGGGAGTCGGTGATATCCATGGGCGCGCCGACCGACCGGATCATCCGCTCGATGCTGATCCGGTGGCGCAGATCCTCGGTATCCGAAAGGATCTCGCGCAGCGGGCCGGTGGTCGCCACGGCATAGAAGCTGGGCGCGGCATCGACCTCGACCGCGGCGGTGTTCGCCCAGACGCCGAGCACGCGCTCCTTGCGCCGGACGACGACGGGCGTGAGCGGGCCGGTGATCTTGACGACCACCTCGAGCGGACCGGCATCGGGCGGCGGCGCCGTGCGCTTGACCGCGCCGAAGATCATGATCTCCGAGCCGTCGAAATTCGCGGTGATCGAGACCCGGTTCTGGCTCAGCCCCGCGACGACCTCCTCGGCCGGGGCCTGGGTCGTGGCGGCCGCCAGCAGCGCCAGGGACAGGAGCAGCCGGCGCATCAGTGCCCCCCGTTGCCGAGGGAATAGAGCTCGTCGGGGCGCAGCAGCAGGTCGAGCCCCAGCTTGAGACAGACCGCGAGCACGAGAAGCGCAAGCAGGATCCGCAGCTGTTCGGCCTTCATCTTGACGCCGATCCGCGTGCCGATCTGCGCGCCGATGACGCCGCCGACCAGCAGCAGCACGGCCAGCGCCATGTCCACCGTGTAGTTCGTGGTGGCATGCATCAGCGTGGTGAAGGCGGTCACGAAGATGATCTGGAAGAGCGAGGTGCCCACCACGACCTTGGTCGGCATGCCGAGCAGGTAGATCATCGCCGGCACCATGATGAAGCCGCCGCCGACGCCCATGATCGCGGCCAGCACGCCGACCGAGGCCCCGACCAGAACGGGCGGGATCGCGCTGATATAGAGCCCCGAGGTGCGGAACTTCATCTTCAGCGGCAGCTTGTGCACCCAGCTGTGCTGGCGGCGCGTGGGCTTGGCGCCGGGCTTGCGCGAACGGGTGATGGCCCGCAGGCTCTCGGTGAACATCAGGGTCCCGATGATGCCGAGGAACGCGACGTAACAGAGCTTGACCAGCAACTCGACCTGGCCCATCGCCTTGAGCATCGCGAAGAGCTGCACGCCCGCCGCCGCCCCGACAAGCCCCCCCACGAGCAGCACCGAGCCCATCTTCAGATCGACGGTCTTTCGCCTGAGATGCGCCAGCACCCCGGAGAAGGACGAGGCGACGATCTGGTTGGCCTCGGTGGCGACCGCCACGGCTGGCGGAATCCCGATGAAGAACAGAAGCGGCGTCATCAGGAAGCCGCCGCCGACGCCGAACATGCCCGACAGGATGCCGACCAGACCGCCAAGCCCCAGCAGGAGAAAGGCGTTCACGGAAACTTCGGCGATCGGGAGGTAGATCTGCATGACCCATTTGAAGCAGGGCCGACCCCTTTAGACAAGGGTTAGCACGGGCCAGAGGCTGCCGCGCCGCGAAAATTTTCCGCGGCGCGGCGTTCGCGTAACTTCCTCTTAACTCGGCGGTTACCGTTCCTTCACATAGGGCTGTCCGCCGGCGCGGGGCGGGATCGCGCGGCCGACGAAACCGGCCAGGATGACCACGGTCAGGATGTAGGGCAGGGCCTGCATGAACTGCACGGGGATGGTACCGATCCCGGCGACGTCGATATTCTGGTAGCGGATGCCGATCGCTTCGAGCAGGCCGAAGAGGAGACAGGCCCAGAGCGCGTACCACGGCCGCCATTTCGAGAAGATCAGCGCGGCGAGCGCGATGTAGCCCTTGCCCGCCGTCATGTCCCGTACGAAGCCAGCCGCCATGCCCGTCGCCAGGTAAGCCCCGGCGAGCCCGCAGAGAAGCCCGCAGATCATCACCGCCCAGTAGCGCTGGCCGGTGACCGATACGCCCGCGGTGTCGACGGCGGCCGGGTTCTCGCCCACCGCCCGCAGACGCAGCCCGAAGCGGGTGCGGAACAGCACCCACCAGGTCGCCGGGACCGCGAGGACGGCGATATAGACCAGCAGCGTGTGCCCCGAGATCAGCTCGGCGTAGACCGGGCCGATCACGGGAACGCCCGACAAGGTCTCGGCGAAGGGCAACTCGAGCCGGGCGAAGCGCCCGTCGCCGGACAGCGCCGGCGTCTGTCCGCCAAGCCCGAACCAGCTCTGGCCGATGAAGGCCGTGAGCCCCGAGGCGAGGAAGTTGATCGCCACCCCCGAGATCAGCTGGTTGCCCCGGAAGGTGATGGAGGCCAGCCCATGGATGAGTGCCAGAACCAGCGACGCCGCCGTGCCCGCCAGGAGGCCGAGCCAGACCGAACCCGTCACCGCCGCGACCGCCGCCGAGAAGAAGGCCGAGGCCAGCATCTTGCCCTCGAGGCCGATGTCGAAGATGCCCGAACGTTCCGAGAAGAGCCCGGCGAGGCAGGCCAGCAACAGCGGCGCGGCAAGCCGCAGCGTGGAGTCGAGGATTTGCAGGATCGTGGCGAAATCCATCACGCTTTCCCTTTCCGCCGGCGGCGCAGGCCAAGGAACAGGTTCTCCATCGGGATGCGGACCATGTTGTCGAGCGCGCCGGTGAACAGGATCACCAGCGCCTGGATGACGAGGATCATCTCGCGCGAGACGGCGGGCATCTCGAACTGAAGCTCGACGCCGCCCTGGTAGAGCATCCCGAAGAGCACCGCCGCCAGGAACACGCCGAAGGGATGCGAGCGCCCCATCAGCGCCACCGCGATCCCCACGAAGCCCGCGCCCTGGACGTGATCGATCACCAGCCGCTCGCCCTCGCCGACGACGGTGTTGACCGCCATCAGCCCGGCCAGCCCGCCGGAGATGAGCATCGCCGCCATGATGATCCGGGTGGGCGAGATGCCGGCATAGACCGCCGCCGGTTCACTGTGCCCGAAGGCCCGGATCGCGAAGCCGAGCCGCGTGCGCCAGATCAGCGCCCAGACCCCGACCGATGCCAGGATCGCCAGCAGGAAGCTGATATTGACCGGGGGTGATTTCGAGTAGGGGATCCCGAACCAGCCGAGCATGTCATGGGCCGACGGCAGGTGCGCGCCTTCGGGAAAGCGCGCGGTCTCGGGCGCCATCGAGCCCGGCACCTTGATCACGTTGACCAGCAGGTAGACCAGCAGCGCCGCGGCGATGAAATTGAACATGATCGTGGTGATCACGATATGGCTGCCGCGCCGGGCCTGCAGCCAGGCCGGGATCGCCGCCCAGGCCGCGCCGAACAGCGCGGCGCCCAGGATCGTCGCGGGCAGCGCCAGCGCCCAGTGCGGCCAGGGCACCGAGAGCGCCACGAGCGCCGCGCCGAGCCCGCCGACCAGCGCCTGGCCTTCGCCGCCGATGTTGAACATGCGCGCGTGGAAGGCCACCGCGACCGCGAGCCCGGTGAAAATGAAGTTGGTGGCGTGGAAGAGCGTATATCCCCAGGCCGTCGCGCTGCCGACCGAGCCGCGCAGCATGATCTGCATCGCCTCGACCGGGTTCTCGCCGATCGAGAGCACCACGAGCCCCGAGACGAAGAAGGCCAGGACCAGGTTGATGAGCGGGACGAGGACGATATCGGCCCAGCGGGGCATTCTGTCCATCAGGCGACCTCCCCGGCGTCGGACTGCATACCGGCCATCAGCAGGCCAAGCTCGCGTTCGTCGGTCTCGGCCGTGATCCGTTCGCCCATGATGCGCCCGTCGAACATCACCGCGACCCGGTCGCTGATCGAGAAGATCTCCTCCAGCTCGACGCTGACCAGCAGGATCGCCTTTCCGGCGTCCCGAAGCCGGACGATTTCACGGTGGATGAACTCGATCGCGCCGATATCGACGCCGCGCGTCGGCTGGCCCACCAGCAGCAGGTCCGGGTTTCGCTCGATCTCGCGGGCGAGCACGATCTTCTGCTGGTTCCCGCCCGAGAAGTTCCTGGCCTCGAGTTCCGGGTTCGGCGGGCGCACGTCGTAGCGGGCCATCTTGTCGGCGGTCTCGCCGCGCATCGCGGCGTTGTCCATCAGGAGCGCGTTTCTGTTGTAGGCCGGGTCGTTGTGATAGCCGAAGGCCATGTTCTCCCAGGCGAAGAATTCCATGATCAGACCGAGCCGCTGTCGGTCCTCCGGCACATGGGCGATGCCGCGGGCGCGGCGTTCCTGGCCGTTGGCGCCGGTGCTGAGGTCGAGTTTCTGCCCGTTCACGCGCACGTCTCCGGTGCCCGGGGAGATGCCGCCGAGAACCTCCAGCAGTTCCGACTGGCCGTTTCCGGCGACCCCCGCGATACCGAGGATCTCGCCGGCCCGCACCTCGAGCGAGATGCCCTTGAGCCGCTCGACGCCGTCGGCGTCCGTCACGCGCAGGTCGTCGACCTCGAGCACGGTTTTCCCCGGGCGCGCGGGCGGCTTTTCGACCCGCAACAGGACCCGGCGCCCGACCATGGCCTCGGCCAGTTTCTCGGGGCTCGTTTCCGCGGTGCGCAGGGTCGCCGTCATCTCGCCGCGGCGCATGACGCTGACCGTGTCGGTCACGTCCATGATCTCGCGCAGCTTGTGGGTGATCAGGATGATCGTCTTCCCCTCGCGCTTGAGGTTGCGCAGGATACGGAAGAGGTGATCGGCCTCCGACGGGGTCAGCACGCCGGTGGGTTCGTCGAGGATCAGGATCTCGGCCTGGCGGAAGAGCGCCTTGAGGATCTCGACCCGCTGCTGGTGCCCGACGCTGAGCGTCTCGATCCTGGCGTCGGGGTCCACGTTCAGCTCGTACTCGGCGGCGAGTTCCTTCAGCAGCCCGCGCGCCCGCGCCAGCGATGGGCGCAGCAGCGCGCCGTCCTCGGCGCCCAGCACCACGTTTTCCAGCACGCTGAAATTCTGCACCAGCTTGAAATGCTGGTGAACCATCCCGATCCCGGCCCTGATCGCCGCCTGGCTGTCCGGGATCGGCGTCTGCCGGCCATTGACGCATATCTCCCCGGCATCGGCCTTGTAGAAACCGTAGAGGATCGACATCAGGGTCGACTTGCCGGCGCCGTTCTCGCCGACGATCCCGTGGATCGTCCCGGGCGCGACCGACAGCGAGATGTCCCTGTTCGCCTGAACCGGGCCGAAGGCCTTGGAGATGCCTTTCAGTTCAATGGCGGGGGCGGCAGTTTCCTGCCGCCCCGGATCCTGTTCCATTGTCACGGGAACCGTCCCTTACTTCACCGGGCACTCGTTATTCGACATGTAGTCATGCACCGCGACGTCGCCGGAGATGATCTTTGCCTTGGCGTCTTCGACCGCGGCCATCATCTCGTCGGAGACGAGCGCCTGGTTGTGCTCGTCCACGGCCACGCCGACGCCGTCGTTCGACAGGTCCAGCACGTGGATGCCGGTCTCGACGTCAGGACCGGCCGCGAAGGCGTTGTAGACGGCCACGTCGACCCGCTTGAGCATCGAGGTCAGGACGGACCCCGGATGCAGGTAGTTCTGGTTCGAGTCGACGCCGATGCCGAGGATGCCCTCGTCGGCCGCCGCCTGCAGAACGCCCACACCGGTGCCGCCGGCGGCGTGATAGACCACGTCGGCCCCCTGCGAGACCTGCGCGCGGGTCAGCTCGGCGCCCTTGACCGGGTCGTTCCAGGCAGCCGGCGTGGTGCCGGTCATGTTCTGGATCACCGTGGCGTCGGGGGTCACCGACTTGACGCCCTGCACGAAGCCGCAGGCGAATTTGCGGATCAGCGGGATGTCCATGCCGCCGATGAAGCCCACGGTGCCCGACTCGGAGGCCATCGCGGCCATCTTGCCCACGAGGTACGAGCCCTGGTGCTCGGCGAAGACGACGGAGCGGACATTCGGCTGGTCGACGACCATGTCGATGATGACGAACTTGGTGTCGGGGAAGTCCGGCGCCACGTTCTCGACCGCCGAGGCGAAGGCGAAACCGGTCATGACGATTGGGTTCGAGCCGCCATCGGCGAACCGGCGCAGCGCCTGTTCGCGCTGCGCTTCGGACTGAAGTTCGATCTCGCGATAGCTCTCGCCGGTTTCGTCACCCCAGCGCTTGGCACCGTTGAAGGCCGCCTCGTTGAAGGATTTGTCGAACTTGCCGCCCAGGTCGAAGATAAGCGCAGGTTCCGCGGCGGCCCCCGCCGCACCCATCGCCAGCGCCGCCGCGGCGCCAAGACACGTTTTCATGAAGGTCATACCACACTCCCGGTTGTGTTGTCTGGCGGCGCCGGTGGCGGCGCGCCGGGGTCCGGTCGCACAGGCGCCGGATCACAAGCAGTTTAGGACCGAGGCCAGCGAAAGGGTCAACAGCTTTTTGCACCGCCGACGCGCCGCGGGAGGTGACCCAGCGTCAATCTCCGCTGAGCGATTTCGTCAGCACCAGCGCGTCGCTGCGCCGCTTGTCCGGGGCGGTGTAGTAACCGGGCCGGCGGCCGCTCTCTTCATAGCCCGCCCCCGCGTAGAGCGCCCGTGCCGCCGCGTTGTCGTCTGCGACCTCGAGGAACAGGCGGGTCGCGCCCCTTGCCGCCACGGCGGTTTCGAAGGCAGCCAGCACCGCCCGGCCGCGCCCGGCGCGCCGCAGGGACGGCGGCACGGCGATGGTCAGGAGTTCCGCCTCGTCCAGCGTCACCCGGCCAAGCGCGATGCCCTGGGCGTCGCCCACGAGCAGGATGCCGGGACTGTCGAGAAGGGTGGCGAATTCCGCCGCGCTCCAGGGCCGCGAGGTGGTGAAGGCTGCGGCATGGAGCGCCGCCAGCGCCGCGGGTGTCATGGCAGGATCACGGGCGGCGCCTCGGCGGGCGGCGCCGCGTCCGCGGGACGAACATAGAGCGGTGCCGGGCGCGGATGCGCGCGCCCGAGCCTGCGCGCCGCCACCCTGCCGATGGCGATGGCGAGCGGGAAGGCCGGCGACGCGACGGCGCTGTCAAGGCGTGCCGCCAGCGTTTCGGCGGCATGGCCGATGCAGGGGGTTCCGGCCGGCGCCGGCAACGCGACCGTGTCCGGCGCGCCCAGCACCGGGTCAAGCGGCCGGTCGTCCCCGGCGAGCGCCAGGTAGGCGAGCCCGCGCCGTGCGTCGAGACTGGCCAGCACGGGGCCGGGCTGGCCTTCGGCCATCGCGTCGAAGCCCGCCACGCCGATCGCGGGGATCCCGAGCGACAGCGCGAGCCCGCGCGCCGCGGCGACGGATATGCGCACGCCGGTAAAGTTCCCGGGGCCGATCCCGACGCCGATACCGGCGAGATCGCGCCAGCCGGCGCCCGCCTCCGAGAGCAGCTCCTCGAGCAGCGGGAAGAGCCGTTCGGCCTGTCCGCGCCGCATCTCCTCGTGCCGGCGCGCAACGGGATCGTCACCGCGAAGCAAAGCGGCCGCGCAATGCGCGGCCGATGTATCGAAGCCCAGGACGAGCGGCTCAGGCGGCAACCGGGCGAACCTCGATCACTTCGGGGATGTAGTGGCGCAGAAGGTTCTCGATCCCCATCTTCAGCGTCAGCGTCGACGACGGGCACCCGGCGCAGGCGCCCTGCATGTGCAGGTAGACGATGCCGCGATCGAAACCGTGGAAGGTGATGTCGCCCCCGTCCTGCGCCACGGCCGGGCGCACCCGGGTGTCGAGCAGTTCCTTGATCTGGTTCACGATCTCGGAATCCGGGCCGTCATGCGCGGCGTGGGCGCTTTCCTCGCGCTCGCCTTCGAGAACCGGGTCACCGGACTGGAAATGCTCCATGATCGCGCCGAGGATGGCGGGTTTCACATGCTCCCATGCAACCGCGTCATCCTTGGTCACGGTGACGAAATCATGCCCGAGAAACACGCCCGTCACGCCGTCATTGGCGAAGATACGCCGGGCGAGGGGCGATTTCTGCGCCGCGTCGAGCGTCGGGAAATCGGCGGTCCCGCCGTCGAGGACGGCCTGGCCGGGCAGGAATTTCAGCGTTGCGGGGTTCGGTGTCGATTCCGTCTGGATGAACATGTGCGCCTCCTGGGTATGAACAGGATATGCGCGCCGCATCGCATGGTGTCAAGATTTAGAACAATTCTAAAAGCGGCTCAGGCCACCGCTTCGATCTCGTCCTTGCTGAGCCCGCCGGGCACGATCGTGATCGGGATGGGCAGCGTTCCCGACGTCCGGCTCAGCTGGCTGACGAGCGGGCCGGGCCCGTCACGTGACACGCCCGCGCCCAGGACCAGCACGCCGATGTCGCGATCCTCCTCGATCTGGGCGAGGATCTCGGGCACCGCCTCGCCCTCGCGGATGACCAGTTCCGGGTCCACCTGCTGACGGTCGCGCATCCATTTCGCGAACACCTCGAAATGGGCGTTTATGCGCTCGCGCGCCTCTTCGCGCATGATGTCGCCCACGCCGATCCAGTGCTGGAATTCCTCGGGCGGGATGATGGCCAGGATCTGGACGCCCCCTTTCGTGCGCGCCGCGCGCATCGCGGCGAAGCGCATGGCATTCAGGCATTCCTTGCTGTCGTCGAGCACGACGAGAAACTTGCGCATGGGTGGCCTCCGGTTGCCCGCGGCATGATTGCGGAAAGCGTGCCGTCCGGCAAGCCTTGTGCTTAGCCGGCGGAACGCGCCCAGTCCCAGTACAGCTCGCGCACCCGGCGGGTGACGGGCCCCACCTGGTAATGCGTGTCGTCGAACTGGGTGACCGGGGTGACCTTGCTCATGTTGCCGGACAGGAAGACCTCGTCGGCGGCCCGGAAGTCGTCGAAGGTCAGCACCGTCTCGTGCACGGCGACGCCCTCTGCCCCGAGGTTCGAGATGTGCCGCGCCCGCGTGATCCCGGCCAGGAAGGTGCCGTTCGCCACCGGCGTGAAGATCTCGCCGTCACGGACCATGAACACGTTGGCCGTCGCGCTCTCTGCCACGTTGCCGAGCGCGTCCGCGACCAGCGCGTTGCCGAAGCCCTTTCCGCGGGCCTCGGCAAGCATCCGGGCATTGTTGGGATAGAGACAGCCCGCCTTGGCATTGACGACGGCGTCTTCCAGGACCGGGCGGCGGAAGCGGGTCGTGGTCAGCGTCGTGGTGGCCTCTGCCGGGGCCATCGGGATTTCCTCGAGGCAGATGCAGAAACCGGTGGCGCCCTGTTTCGGCACCACGCCAAGGTCGCCGCCGTCCAGCGCCCAGTACATCGGCCGGATGTAGACCGCGCTTCCGGCGGGATAGGCCGTCAGGCCCTCGCGCACGATCTCGGCCATTTCGGCGGCGCCGGTGGTCGGGGTGATCATCAGCGCCTCGGCCGAGCGGTTCACACGGGTGCAATGGGCCTCGAGATCGGGCGTGATTCCCTCGAAATGCCGCGCGCCGTCGAAGACCGTGGTGCCGAGCCAGGCGCCGTGATCGGCCGCGTTCATGACCTTCACGTCGCCGTCATGCCAGCGCCCGTCATACCAGGTGCGGATGTTCTGTCCCGTTGCCATGCTGTCCTCCCGAAAATCGCCGGCATCTAACCACCGCCGGGCGGGAGGGTCCAGAGCCGCCGGGACCTATGCCTCCGCTTCGGCGAGAAGCGCGGCGACGTCGAGCGGCGCATTGATCATCGCCAAATGCCCGTCGCCATCGCGCGGCCAGTCCGACCGGGGCCGGTCGCGGTAGAGCTCGACGCCGTTGCCGTCCGGATCGCGCAGGTAGACGGCCTCGCTGACGCCGTGATCGGCCGCGCCGTCGAGCGGGATGCCCGCCTCGGTCACGCGTCGCACGGCTTCCGCCAGCGCCGCGCGCGACGGGTAGAGAAAGGCCGCGTGGTACAGCCCTGTATGTCCCGGCGGGGGCGGTGTGCCGCCACGGCTCTCCCAGGTGTTGAGCCCGATATGGTGATGATACCCGCCGGCCGAGAGGAAAGCCGCGCCGGGACCGTAGCGTTGCTGCAGCTCGAAGCCGAGAACGCCGGAATAGAAGGCGATGGCGCGGTCGAGATCGGCGACCTTCAGGTGCACATGCCCGATGCGGGTTTCGGGGTGGGTCGGGGCTGTCATGGCGCGCTCTCCTGTTCGTCTTGACGCCAGGGTAAGCCCGTCGCCCCGGAAATGCGTCCCCGCTGTAAGCGCAGATGCTGTGCGCCGGCGCAGGCCCGCCGCGCGCCGCTCAGCGCGAGCGCACCATCCCGATGATGTCGCGGGTGCGGGCGAGGATCGGTTCGGCGATCTCGGCCGCGCGGTCGGCGCCGTGCCCCAGCAACCGGTCGATCTCGGCCGGGTCTTCCATCAGCCGGCCCATTTCTTCGGAAATCGGGGCGAGCTTGGCCACCGCAAGGTCGGCGAGCGACGGTTTGAAGGTCGCGAATTGCTGGCCGGCATGGTCGGCGATCACCGCCCCGGGGGTGGTATCGGCCAGTGCGGCGTAGATATTGACGAGGTTGCGCGCCTCCGGCCGATCCTCGAGTCCCTCGACGCTGTCGGGCAGCGGCTCGGGATCGGTGCGGGCCTTGCGGATTTTCTTGGCGATGGTGTCGGCGTCGTCGGTCAGGTTGATCCGGCTCATGTCCGAGGGATCGGATTTCGACATCTTCTTGGACCCGTCGCGCAGGCTCATCACCCGCGTGGCCGCGCCCTCGATCACCGGCTCGACGACGGGGAAGAAATCCACGCCGAAATCCTGGTTGAACTTGATCGCGATGTCGCGGGTCAGCTCGAGATGCTGCTTCTGATCCTCGCCCACCGGCACATGCGTGGCGTGGTAGGCCAGGATATCGGCGGCCATCAGCGTCGGATAGGCGTAAAGCCCGACGCTCGCGGCCTCGCGGTTCTTTCCGGCCTTGTCCTTGAACTGGGTCATGCGGTTCAGCCAGCCGATCCGCGCCACGCAGGAGAAGATCCAGCCGAGCTCGGCATGGGCCGGGACCTGGCTCTGGTTGAACAGGACGGAGCGTTTCGGGTCGATGCCGGCGGCGATGAAGCCCGCCGCCAGTTCCCGTGTCGCGCGGGTCAGTGCGGCAGGATCCTGCCAGACGGTGATCGCGTGCAGGTCGACGATGCAGTAGATCGTCTCCGTGCCGCTTTCCTGCATGTCCACGAAGCGTTTCATCGCGCCGAGATAGTTGCCCAGCGTCAGGTGGCCCGAGGGCTGGATTCCCGAAAAGACCCGCGGCGTGCGCCGGTTCGCGCCGCCGCCGTCACGAGGCGTGTGGACCGCTCCCGTCATCTTCTGTATCTCCGTCAAAGAAAGTCACGCGCGCTTATCGCCGCCGCACCGGCGGGCGTCAACCGGAGCTTTGCCCGTGCAGGACAGCGACCCGAACGCCAATCCCTTCAACCCGCTGCCGCCCGTGGTGATCGCGCTGGCCGTGGTGATCGCGGGGGTCGAGCTGCTCTTCGCGGCCGCCGAACGCGGCTTTATCGGCGGCCCCGGTGCCATCGGCTGGCGTCTGGCGGCGATCCAGGCCTGGGGCTTCGTCGACGTGGTCTTCGACTGGATGATCCAGAACCGCCGCTTCCCGCCGGGCGACGTGGCCCGGCTCGTGACCTACCCGCTGTTGCACGTGGGGTTCAGCCATGCGCTTTTCGTGGTGGTCTTCGTTCTCGCCCTCGGCAAGATGGTGGGCGAGGCGTTCCGGGGCTGGGCGGTGCTGGCGGTCTTCTTCGGGGCGTCCGTCGGCGGTGCGCTCGCCTATGGCCTGCTGCTCGATGACCGGGTGGCGCTTGCCGGGGGGTTCCCCGGCGTCTACGGGCTGATCGGGGCCTTCACCTATATCCTGTGGATGCGGCTGAGCGATGCCGGCGCGAAACGCTACCGGGCCTTCGCGCTGGTCGGGCTCTTGCTGGCGGTGCAACTCCTGTTCCAGCTCTTCTTCGGCGGGCATAGCGGCTGGGTCGCCGACCTCTCGGGGTTCGTCACCGGGTTCCTGATGTCCTTCGTGGTCAGTCCCGGCGGTCCGGCGCGGCTGCGGGGCTGGCTGGCGCGGGCCCGCCGGCGCTAGGGCCTATCCCCGCTTGACGGCCGATTTCAGGTCGGCGCGGGTAAAGGCGCCGGTCAGGATGCTGGCGAGCGCGTAGGCGCCCATCCCGGCGCCCACCAGGGCGGCCAGCGCGGGGACGCGCAGAACCGGGTCGTCCCAAAGCCCGGACATGGCGCTCTCGAGGCCCCAGAGCACCCCGGCCATCAGGGCCGAGGCGAGCAGCATCCGCGGCAGGCGACGCTTCAGCCGGTCGTCCGGGGCGGCGGCGTCGCCCATGCGGCGCGAGCCGACCCAGAGCAGAACCGCCATCGCCCAGCCTGCCAGGGTCGTGCCCAGCGCGGCGGCGATATAGCCCAGGCTGTAGCTGAGCCCGATCGCCACCGCGGCGTTCACGACCAGCGAGACGACCGCGAAATAGAACGGCGTCCGCGTGTCTTCGCGCGCGAAGTAGAGCGGCTGCAGCACCTTTTGCAGCACGAAGGCCGGCAGCCCGGCGCCGTAGACCGCAAGCGCCAGCGCCGTGGCGGCGCTGTCGTCGGCGGTGAAGGCGCCACGCTCGAACAGCACCGAGATGAGCGGCCCCGGCACCACCACCAGCGCCACCGCGGCCGGCACGGTCAGCGCCAGTGCGAACTCGGTCGCGCGGTTGAAGGCATGGCGTCCGCCATCCGTATCCTCGGCGCGCAGGCGCCGCGACAGGTCGGGCAACAGCACCACGCCGATGGCGATGCCCACGACGCCCAGCGGCAACTGGTAGAGCCGGTCGGCGTAGTTGAGCCAGGCCACCGCACCGTCATAGAAGCTCGCCACCTGCCGGCCGACGAGCAGGTTGATCTGCACGACGCCGCCCGCCATCGCCGCGGGCGCCGCGATCACGGCCAGCCGCCTGAGTTCCGGCGTCAGCCGCGGGCGGTGCGGGCGGATGCGGAGGCCCGCACGCTCGGCCGCGCGCCAAAGCAGCGCGAGTTGCGCGATCCCGGCCACCGGCACCGTCCAGGCCAGCGTCGCGCCCAGCGGCCAGCCCAACGCCGCACCGACCGCCAGCGCGGCGATGAACAGCAGGTTCAGCAGCACCGGCGCGGCCGCGGCGGCCACGAACCGGCCCATCGCGTTCAAAACGCCCGAGAGCAGCGCGGCCAGCGAGATGAACAGGATGTAGGGAAAGGCGATGCGCCCGAAATCCACCGCCATGTCGAAGCGCGCATCCGCGAGAAACCCGCTGGCCATCGCCACCACCAGCGCCGGCATGGCGAGTTGTGCCAGCAGCGTGAAGACGATGAGAATTCCCGCCAGCCCGCTCAGCGCGTCCGCGGCGAAGCGCTGGGCCTCCGCCGTGCCGTCGCCCTCGAGCTTTTTCGAGAACATCGGGACGAAGGCCATGTTGAAGGCGCCCTCGGCGAAGAAACGGCGGAACATGTTGGGCAGGGAAAAGGCGATCAGGAAGGCCTCGGCCACCGGCCCGGCGCCGAGAAAGGCCGCGATCATGATGTCGCGCACGAAACCCAGGACACGGCTCGCCAGCGTCCAGGCACCGACGGTGAAGAACCCCGCGACCAGCCGGATCGGCGAGGTCACGACCGCGCCCTCTCGTCGCCGCGGTCGATGGCCTGGCGCAGTTTCTTCTCCAGGGCGTCGCGCTTGGCGCCGGAATGCAGTTTCAGGCCGAACATGTCCTTGACGTAGAAGACATCAACCGCCTGCGCCCCGTAGGAGGCGATCACGGCGGTGGCGATGTAGATATTGTTCGCCGCCAGCACCCGCGTCAGGTCATAGAGCAGCCCCGGCCGGTCGCGGGTGTCGACCTCGACGATGGTGTAGATTTCCGAGCCTTCGTTGTCGAAGGTGATCGACGTGGGGATCTGGAACTTGCGCTCGCGCTTCTTGATCTTGTCGCGATCCTTGAGCGCCTCGGCCGCGACCACCTCGCCCTTCAGGGTCTTGTCGATCATCTTGCGCAGGCGGGGCAGGCGGCTCTCGTCATAGGGGGACCCCTCGGAATCCTGGACCCAGAACACCGCGGTCGCATAGCCGTCCGAGCTGGTGAAGGTCTTGGCGTCGACCACGTTCGCGCCGACCAGCGCCAGCGCGCCCGCCAGCCGCGAGAAGATGCCCGGGTGATCGGCCAGCGCGAAACAGGCCCGCGTCGCGTCGCGATAGGTGTCCTGGGTCAGGTCCATGCGGATCTCGTCATCGCCGATATCGCGCAGCAGCTTGGCGAAGACCACCTGGCTGTCGGTGTCCAGCCCCTGCCAGTAGGGGCCGTAATGGCGCCGGGTCTCGCGCTTGAGATCGGCCTTGTCCCAATCGGACAGCGTCTCGCGCAGCGCGCGCTTGGCCTCGCGGACGCGCTTGGCGCGGCTGACTTCCTCGAGACCGCCCTCGAGCATGTCGGCGGTGGCGTTGTAAAGCTCACGCAGCAGCACCGCCTTCCAGTTGTTCCAGGTGCCGGGGCCGACGCCGCGGATGTCGCAGACCGTCAGCACCAGCAGCAGGTTCAGCCGTTCGCGCGACTGCACCAGGCGGGCGAAATCGCGCACCGTGCGCGGATCGCTGATGTCGCGCTTCTGCGCCATGTCGGACATCAGCAGATGGTAGCGCACCAGCCATTCCACCGTCTGCGATTCCGCCTTGGACAGGCCCAGCCGCGGGGCGACCTTGCGCGCGATCCGCGCGCCGACGATGGAGTGATCTTCCGGGCGCCCCTTGCCGATGTCGTGCAGCAGGAGCGCGACGTAGAGCACCTTGCGGTTCACGCCCTCTTCCAGGATCGACGAGGCGATCGGCAGATCCTCGATCAGTTCGCCGCGTTCGATCTCGGCCAGGTTCGAGATGCATTGGATCGTATGCTCGTCCACCGTGTAGTGGTGGTACATGTTGAACTGCATCATCGCGACGATGCGCTGGAATTCGGGGATGAAGGCGCCGAGCACGCCCAGCTCGTTCATCCGCCGCAGCGCCCGTTCCGGGTTCCCGTGCTTGAGCAACAGGTCGAGAAAGATGCGGTTTGCCTCCGGCGATTTCTGCAATTCGTCGTCGATCCGGTGCAGGTTCGCCGCGATCAGGCGCATCGCGTCGGGATGGATCAGATACCCGGTGCGCAGCGCTTCCTCGAACAGGCGGAGGAAATTGAGCTTGTCGGCCAGGAACTCGGTCGGGTCGGCGATGGAGATCCGGCCATGCACGATGTCGTAACCCTGGGCGATCTTACGCCGCCGCCCGGCGCGGCGCAGGAAGCCGACGACCGGCGGCGTCTTCTTGACGTGCCGGGCTTCGAGCCCGGTGAGGAAGATACGCGTCAGTTCGCCGACGCTGTTGGCGTGGCGGAAATAATCCTGCATGAAATGCTCGACCGCCCGCCGCCCGCCGCGATCCTCGTAGCCGAGCCGCGCGGCGACCTCGACCTGCATGTCGAAGGTGAGCTGATCCACCGCCCGGCCCGCGTTCAGGTGAAGGTGGCACCGCACTGCCCAGAGAAATCCCTGGGCGCGCACGAACTTGTCGAACTCTTCCTGCGTGAACATGCCGAGCGCAACCAACTCGTGCGCCTCGCGCACCCGGTGGACGTATTTGGCGATCCAGAACAGCGACTGCAGGTCCCTGAGCCCGCCCTTGCCTTCCTTGACGTTGGGTTCCAGCACGTAGCGCTGGCCGCCCTGGCGCTTGTGGCGCTGGGCGCGCTCCTCGAGCTTGGCCTCGACGAATTCCGCCGCGGTTCCCTGGAAGAGATCGGTCCAGAGCCGCTCGTCCAGCTCCGCGGCGAGCCCGGCGTCCCCGCCGAGAAAACGCTGTTCCAGAAGCGAGGTTCGGATGGTCATGTCCTGCCGGCCCAGCCGCACGCAATCGGCCACGGTGCGGCTGGCATGGCCGACCTTCAGCTTCAGATCCCAGAGGATGTAGAGCATCGACTCGATCACGCTCTCGGCCCAGGGCGTGATCTTGTAGGGGGTGAGGAACAGCAGATCGACATCCGAGAACGGCGCCATTTCACCCCGGCCGTAGCCGCCGACGGCCATCACCGCGATCCGCTCGGACTCGGTCGGGTTGGGCAGGGGATGCAGACGCTCGCGCGCGATGCGCAGCACCTCCTCCACCACGCGGTCGGTCAGCCAGGCATAGGCGCCCGTGGTCGGGCGCGCCTCGAGCGGGCGCGCCCGGAAGGCCGCGGAAATGGCCTCGAATCCCCGTTTCCGGGCCGTGTCGAGAACGTCGACCGCGATGGCGCGGACCTCCTTGCCGTCGGCCGCGTTCGCGAAGCGCGCGTCGAGCTCGGCCCGGACGGCGTCCGGGTCGAAGATCTCCTGCGCGGGGCAGATCAGGGCCGCGGGCGCGGCGCTGGGCGTGACGTCCGCCGGGTCAGAAACCGGGGCCGCCGAAGCTTCTTGGGGCAGGATCAATGATCGTTACTTCGCTGTCTTGGATTTCCGCGATGGCGAGGGCGCGCCGGTTGGTTCCATCCGGCAGCAGCCGGAAGACGCCGTTCACCCCGGCAAAGCCCGAGGCCTGGGTCAGCTGGGGGGTCGTCAGCGCGTCGGACCGACCCGTCGAGACCAGCGCCCCGATGGCGGCGATACCGTCATAGGCCAGGCCGGCCAGCGGGTGCGGCGGGGTGCCGTAGGTCTCGGCGTACCGCGCGTCGAAGGAAGCGCGCGTCCCGGGATCGGGCAGCGCGAACCAACCGCCCTGCACGCCGGGCAGGTCCAGCGTGGCCCTCGGGATGTCCCAGCGGGTCAGGCCCATGAACTGGATCTCCGGCGGGCCGACGCGGTTCTCGGGCAGCAGCTGCGTCAGCAGCGGCAGCGCCCCGGCCGTGTCCGAGGTGAAGACGATGGCGTTGGTGTCGGTGCCGCGCGCGGTCTCTGCTATGGGTCCGAGCGCGTCCACGACGCCCTGCTGCGAGAACTCGTAGGTGCCGGCGCCGGTCAGGGTCGCGCCGCTGAGGATCGTTGCGTCCTCGACCGCGGCCCGGCCGATCTGGCCCGACGGGTTGTTGGCATGCACCACCATGATGCGGCTGCGGCCCTGCGCGGTCGCGTAGTTGACCAGCCGCCGGGCGGTATTCTCGAAGGTGTTGCCCAGGAGGAAGACGTTGCCGCCCGCGGCCCGCGGATTGTTGGAGAAACTCAGCAGGTTGACGTTGACGGCTGCGCCCGCGGCCTGCGCGGATTCGGCAAAGAGCGGGCCGAGGATGACCTTCGCGCCCTCGTCGACCGCGCGGCGCGCGGCATCGGCCGCGATCTGGGGCGCGCCGCCGGTGTCGTAGACGCGCAGGTCGATTTCCGCGCCGTCGAGATCGTCCACCGCCATCCGCGCCGCGTTCTCGAGGCTCCGCGCGAGCGCCGTCGTGCGGCTGTCCTCGGCGCCGTAGGGCACCAGCAGCGCCACCGGGACCGCGCCGCGCGTGTTCACCTGCGGCCCGCCCGTGCCGATCGGCCCGGCGCAGGCGGCCAGAAAGGCGGTAACGAGCATGGCGACCACAAGCCTTGGGCCGGCGGTGGCGCGGTTCAGCATTGCGGTCATCCCGGTCTCCTCGAATGCTGGCCAGAACAGGAAAAGATGTGGCAGAACCTACCGGGTTGGCGTCGTCAAGTAAACGGCGCCGTGACCGGGAGACCCTTATGGATCATCGACCGGCCCGGTTGGCGCCGGGTCTCTATTTCGTGGCGACGCCGATCGGCACCGCGCGTGACATCACGCTGCGCGCGCTCGACGTGCTGGCGTCGGCGGACGTGCTGGCGGCCGAAGACACCCGCACCCTGCGCAAGCTGATGGAAATCCACGCCGTCCCGGCCGGCGACCGGCCGATCATCGCCTATCACGAACACAACGGGCCCAAGGTCCGGCCGCGCCTTCTGGCCATGCTGGCGGAGGGCAAGTCGGTCGCCTACGCCTCGGAGGCCGGCACGCCGCTGGTCTCCGATCCGGGCTTCGTCCTGGCGCGCGAGGCGATCGCCGCGGGGGCCGACGTGACCGCCGCGCCGGGGCCGTCCGCCGTGATGGCGGCGCTGACCGTCGCCGGCCTGCCGACCGACCGCTTCTTCTTCGCCGGCTTCGCGCCCGCCGCGCAGGGCGCGCGGCGGAGCTACCTGGAGAGCCTCGCGGCCGTGCCCGGAACGCTCGTCTTCTTCGAGTCCCCCAAGCGCGTTGGGAAATTGTTAACCGATATGGCCGAGGTTCTGGGCGGCACCCGGCAGGCGGCGGTCTGCCGGGAACTGACGAAGAAGTTCGAGGAAACCCGCCGCGGCACGCTGCAGGCCCTGGCGGCGCAGTATGCCGGGGCACCGCCTCGGGGCGAGGTCGTGGTGCTCGTCGACCGGGCCGGCGCCGAGGCCGCGGCCTCGGATGACGAGATCGCGGCGGCGCTGCGCGATCACATGGCGGAGGGCAGCCTGAAGGATGCCGTGGCGGCGGTCAGCGCCGCCTATGGCCGACCGCGCAAGGCGGTCTACCAGATGGCCCTGGCGCTGGCGAAGGGGGACTGACCCCGGCCCGCGCGGGGCGCGCGCGGGGGAAAGCGGGATGAGCGGGATCGAGGGATACGAGTCCGGGCGCGCCGCCGAAGAGGCGGTCGCGCGGCATTACGCCCGGCGCGGCCACGCGGTGCTGGCCCGGCGCTGGCGCGGGGCGGGCGGCGAGATCGACCTTGTCTGCGCCCGCGCGGGCCTGATCGTCTTCGTCGAGGTCAAGAAGGCCCGCAGCCTCGACGCGGCGGCGCTGCGCCTCTCGCCCGGGCAGATCGCCCGGCTGCAGACCGCGGCGCTGGAATATCTCGGGACATGTCCGAAAGGCGCGGACAGCGACATGCGCTTCGATCTCGCCTGTGTCGACGGGGTGGGGCGGATCGTGGTGACCGAAAACGCGATCTGGGGATAGCGGCGCGGGCCGGCGGGCACGTATCCCGATTGCAACCCGCGCCCGGGTCGGCCAAACAGGACCGGACCGAAACCCGCAGGACCGTTCGACCATGCCGCTCAGAGTCGCTTTCCAGATGGACCCGATCGCGCCGATCGACATCGACGCCGACAGCACCTTCCGCCTCGCCGAGGAGGCCCAGGCGCGGGGGCACGAGCTCTTCTATTACACGCCGGACCGCATCGCCTTCCAGAGCGGGCGCATCACCGCGCGGGGATGGCCGCTGAAGGTGCGGCGTGCGCATGGCAATCACTTCACGCTCGGGGAGGAACGAGAGATCGACCTGGCCGAATGGGACGTCGTATGGCTGCGCCAGGACCCGCCCTTCGACATGAGCTACATAACCACGACCCACCTGCTGGAGATGATCCATCCGCAGACGCTGGTGGTGAACGATCCGTTCTGGGTGCGGAACTCGCCCGAGAAACTCCTGGTGCTGCGGTTCCCTGACCTCACGCCGCCCACCACCATCGCGCGCGATCTCGCCACGCTGAAACAGTTCAAGGAAACCCATGGCGACATCATCCTGAAGCCGCTCTACGGCAACGGGGGCGCGGGCGTGTTCCGGCTCGACCCGAACGACCGGAACTTCAACGCGCTCTACGAACTCTTCGAGGGCATCAATCGCGAACCGCTGATCGCGCAGAAATTCCTGCCCGACGTCAGCGCCGGCGACAAGCGCGTGATCCTGGTCGACGGCGTGCCGGTGGGGGCCATCAACCGCGTGCCCTCCGAGGGCGAGACCCGGTCCAACATGCATGTGGGCGGGCGCGCCGAGAAGGCCGAGCTTTCCGACCGCGACCGCGAGATCTGCGCGGCCATCGGACCGATGCTGCGCGAGAAGGGCCAGGTCTTCGTCGGGATCGACGTGATCGGGGGCTGGCTCACCGAGATCAACGTGACCTCGCCCACCGGCATCCAGGAACTGGAACGGTTCGACGGCACCAACGTGGCCGGCCGGATCTGGGAGGCGATCGAGTCCCGGCGCGGCGGCGCATGACCCTGCGCCTGAGGCTTCTCAACCTCTGGCTCCAGCGGGTCGAGAAGCCCTGGCTCGCGCGCGTGCCCGAACCCGCCGAGGCGCGCCGTTCCTTCGAACGGGCGGCACGGCTCCTGTTTCCCGACCCGCCCGGGGCGCTCTATCTCGAGGATCGCCTTGGCGCCATCCCGGCGCTCTGGGCCTCGGCGGGATGCGGGACCGGCGGGCCGGAGATCATCCTCTATTTCCACGGCGGCGGGTACGTGATGGGCTCGCCGCAGACCCACAAGGCCATGCTGGCGCGGCTTTCGCGGCTCACGGGCCGGGCCGCCTGCCTGCCCGACTACCGCAAGGCGCCCGAGACCCCCTTTCCCGCCGCCGTCGAGGATGCCCGGGCGGCCTGGGAGGCGCTGCTCGCGCGGGGCTACGACCCGGCACGGATCGTGCTGGGCGGCGACAGCGCCGGCGGCGGGCTTGCGCTGGCGCTTCTCGGCATGCTCTGCCGGGCTGGCGCGGACCTGCCCGCGGGGCTCTTCGCGCTGTCGCCCTGGACCGACCTGACGCTGTCGGGCGCCTCGCTCGACCGGAACGCCGAGATCGACCGCTTGCTGCCGGCCAATCGCGTGACGGAATTGCGCGACTACTATGTCGGCGCGGCCGATCCGTCCGATCCGCGAGCCTCCCCGCTCTTCGGCCGCTATCCGGGCTGTCCGCCGGTCTTCCTGCAGGCCGCGCGCACCGAGATCCTTCATGACGACGTGGCCCGCATGGCCGAGCGGCTGCGGGCCGAAGGCGCGCGGGTGACCTTCGACCTGTGGGAAGACCTGCCCCATGTCTGGCCGATCTTCCAGGGCACGCTGCCCGAGGCCGACGCCGCGCTGGCCCGGGTGGCGCGCTTCGTCGACGGGCGCCTCACGCCTGAGTGACGATGCGGTAGCCGATGGCTTCTGCGATATGGGGCGCGCGGATCGACCCGGCGCCGTCGAGATCGGCGACGGTGCGCGCGACGCGCAACACGCGGTGATAGCCGCGCGCCGACAGCCCGAACCGGTCCGCCGCCCTGGTCAGCAGCGCGCGTCCCTCGGCATCCGGGGTGGCGATCTCTTCCAGCGCGGCCCCCTCGGCATCGGCATTCACCCGCGTGCCCGGACGCCCGGCGAAACGGTCGGCCTGCAGGGCGCGCGCGGCGGCGACCCGCGCGGCGACATCGCCGGACCCGTCGCCCGAGGCCGGCATGTCCAGATCTTCCATCGATACGGGCGGCACCTCGATCCGCAGGTCGAAGCGATCCATCAGCGGCCCGGAGATCCGCCCGAGATAGTCCTCGCCGCATTGGGGCACGCGGGCGCAGGCGCGGGCCGGGTCGGGCAGGTAGCCGCACTTGCACGGGTTGGCCGCGGCGATCAGCAGGAACCGGCAGGGATAGCGGATATGGGCGTTGGCGCGGGCCACGACCACGTCGCCGGTCTCGATGGGCTGGCGCAGGGTTTCGAGCACGGCGCGCGGAAACTCGGGAAACTCATCGAGGAACAGCACCCCGTTATGGGCGAGGCTGATCTCGCCGGGCTTCGCGCCCTTGCCGCCGCCCACGATCGCGGCCATCGAGGCGGTGTGATGCGGCGTCCGGTAGGGCCGCGTGCGCGAAATCCCGCCCTCGTCCAGGAGCCCCGCGAGCGAGTGGATCATCGAGGTCTCCAGCGCCTCGGCGGCGCTGAGCGGCGGCAGCAGGCCCGGCAGCCGTGCGGCGAGCATCGACTTGCCCGATCCGGGCGTGCCGACCATCAGGAGGTGATGCCGTCCGGCGGCGGCGATCTCCAGCGCGCGCTTGGCCCGCTCCTGCCCCTTGACGTCGCGCAGGTCGCGCTCGGCCGGGGCGGCGTTCACCTCGCCGGGTTCCGCGGCGGGCAGGACGGCCCGGCCGGTGAAGTGGTTGACCGTCTCGAGAAGGCTCGCGGGCGCATGGACCGCGGCGGCGCCGACCCAGGCGGCCTCGGCGCCGCAGGCCTGCGGGCAGACCAGCTGGCAGCCGGCCTCGGCGGCGGCGAGCGCCGCCGGCAGCGCGCCGATCACCGGCACGAGCGAGCCGTCGAGCGAGAGCTCGCCCAGGGCCACGGTGCGCGCAACCTCGTCCTCGGGCAGCACGTCGAGCGCGGCCAGCAGCGCCAGCGCGATCGGCAGGTCGAAATGACTGCCCTCCTTGGGCAGGTCCGCGGGCGAGAGATTGACGGTGATGCGCTTCGACGGCAGCGCGATGGACATCGCCGTCAGCGCGGCGCGCACCCGCTCCTTGGCTTCCGATACCGCCTTGTCGGGCAGGCCGACAAGCGTGAAGGCCGGCAGGCCGGGGCTTACGGCGCACTGGATTTCGACGAGCCGGGCCTCGACCCCCTCGAAGGCCACGGTATAGGCCCGTGCGACCATGCTTCCTCCGTCGATCAGGTGGTTAACGGCTAGCGGAAAAGCGGTTAGCGAAGCGTTAAGATCAGGACGGTGACGAGGACGGGCGGCCCTGGCGCCACGGCATCCGGCGCCGATGCGCCGCGCCGGCGCGGCGCGGGCAGTTAACAAGAACGTGAACGGCCAGCCGGGAACGGTTTACGATTCTTTCGTGATCCGAAACGGTCCGCGGCGCGTAATCCCTGCGAACGACATTCGGAAGAGACGTTGCTAGCCGAGAGGGGATCACATGGCGCTCGACACGAATTCGGACCAGTCAATGTCCCGCATCGCCATGAAGGCGGAACTGCTGGACGCTGAGACGGAACTGCAGCTGGCCTATGCCTGGCGCGACCACCGGGACGAGGAGGCGCTGCACCGGCTGGTGACCGCCTACATGCGTCTCGCGATCTCCATGGCGGCGAAGTTCAAGCGCTACGGCGCGCCGATGAACGACCTGATCCAGGAAGCCGGTCTGGGGTTGATGAAAGCCGCCGACAAGTTCGATCCGGATCGCGGCGTGCGCTTCTCCACCTACGCGGTGTGGTGGATCAAGGCGTCGATCCAGGACTATGTGATGCGCAACTGGTCGATGGTGCGCACCGGGTCGACCTCGAGCCAGAAGACGCTCTTCTTCAACATGCGCCGGGTGCAGGCGCGCCTCGAACGCGAGGCCTCTGCGCGCGGCGAGGACCTGGACGGCTACCAGCTGCGCCAGATGATCGCCACCGAGGTCGGCGTGCCGCTGCACGACGTCGAAATGATGGAAGGCCGGCTGTCCGGCTCCGACTTCTCGCTCAACGCCACCCAGTCGGCCGAGGACGAGGGCCGCGAATGGATGGACACCATCGAGGACGAGGGCAGCCAGGCCTCCGAGATGGTGGAACAGGACCATGACATGGCGCAGCTGCGCGAATGGCTGGTCGCGGCCATGGGCGTGCTGAACGAGCGCGAGCGCTACATCGTCAAGGAGCGCAAGCTGCGCGAGGAAGCCCGCACGCTCGAAAGCCTCGGCAACGAGCTCGGCCTGTCGAAAGAGCGTGTCCGCCAGCTCGAGGCGGCGGCGTTCGGCAAGATGCGCAAGAGCCTCCAGTCCCAGTCCGGCGAGGTGATGGCGCTGCTGGCCTGAAGGCGTTGCGAAACCCGCCTTCCCGTGCCTATCTCTGCGTATGATGACACGCCTCGCCATTTTCGTTCTGACCGTCTGCCTGGCCCCCGCCATCGCGGGGGCCATGCGCATGGAACCTGCCGCGTTGGACACGCTGCCGCGGGCCGACGTGGTGATCCTGGGCGAGGTTCACGACAACCCCCGCCATCACGAGAACCAGGCCCGCGCGCTGGCCGCGCTCGAACCGGCGGCCGTCGTGTTCGAGATGCTGCGCCCCGAACAGGCGGCGCAGGTAACGCCCGGGAACCGCGCCGATCCCGTCGCCCTGGCCGAGGCGCTGGGCTGGGCGGAGTCCGGCTGGCCCGATTTCGCGATGTATCACCCGCTCTTCACCGCGGCCCCCGGGGCCGCCATCGTCGGCGGTGCGCTGCCGCGCGCGACCGTGCGCCGCGCCATGGGCGAGGATCCGGCCGCGATCTTCGGTGAAGGGGCGGCGGAGTATGGTCTCGCCGCCCCCTTGCCGGAAGCGGAACAGACGGCCCGCGAAGCCGACCAGATGGCCGCCCATTGCGATGCCCTGCCACCGGAGATGCTGCCGGGCATGGTCGCGGCGCAGCGCCTGCGCGACGCGGCGCTGGCACGCGCGGTGGTCGAGGCGGCGGAGATGCACGGCACCCCGGTCGCGCTTGTCACCGGCAATGGCCATGCCCATCTGCGCCGCGGCGTTCCCGCCGCGCTGCGCCGCGCGCGGCCCGGGCTGGAGGTGCTCAGCATTGGCCAGCTGGAGTCGGACCCGCTGCCGCCGGCGCCCTATGATCGCTGGCTCGTCACCGCGCCGGCGGACCGCGCCGACCCCTGCGCGGCCTTCCGCGGCGACTGAGCCGCGCTTGCGCGCGCGGCGGCGGGCGCGTAGAACCGAGCAAAGGCCGGAGGGGCGCCCATATGCTTGCAGGCAAACGCATTCTCCTGATCGTCGGCGGCGGTATCGCGGCGTTCAAGAGTCTCGAGCTGATCCGCCGTCTGCGCGAGCAGGGCGCGGCGGTTACGCCGGTGCTGACCCGCGCGGCGGAAGAGTTCGTGACCCCGCTCTCGGCTTCGGCCTTGGCCGCCGAGAAGGTCTATCGCGATCTCTTCGACCTGACCGATGAGGCCGAGATGGGCCATATCGAGCTCAGCCGCGCTGCCGACCTGTTAGTGGTGGCCCCCGCGACGGCCGACCTGATGGCGAAGATGGCGAACGGGCATGCCGACGACCTGGCCTCGACCCTGCTGATGGCGACCGACACGCCGGTCATGATCGCGCCCGCGATGAACGTGCGCATGTGGGAGCATCCCGCCACCCGGCGCAATGCCGCGCGACTGGCCGCGGACGGCGTCGCCCTTGTCGGCCCGGCAGAGGGTGACATGGCCTGCGGCGAATACGGGCCGGGCCGCATGGCCGAGGTGCCCGAGATCGTCGCGGCGGCGGCCGCGGCCCTGGCCAGCGGCCCGCTGACGGGCCGCAAGGTCGTCGTGACGTCGGGGCCGACGCACGAGCCCATCGACCCGGTGCGCTACATCGCCAACCGGTCCTCGGGCGCGCAGGGCACGGCCATCGCGCGGGCGCTGGCGGCGCTGGGGGCCGAGGTCGTCTTCGTCACCGGCCCGGCGGACGTCCCGCCGCCGGCGGGTGTCACCGTGAAACGGGTCGAGACCGCGCGCGAGATGCTCGCCGCGGTCGAGGCCGCGCTGCCGGCCGATGCCGCCGTCTTCGCCGCCGCGGTGGCTGACTGGCACGTGGCCGGGGCGACGGGGTCGAAGATCAAGAAGAAACCGGGCGCAGCCGCCCCGGCGCTGGAACTGGTCGAGAATCCCGACATCCTCGCCACGGTCGCCGGGATGACACGCGGCCGGCCGCCGCTGGTCGTGGGTTTCGCCGCCGAGACCGACGACGTCACGGCCAATGCCCGGGCCAAGAGAACGCGCAAGGGCTGCGACTGGATCCTCGCCAACGACGTCTCGCCCGGGACCGGGATCATGGGCGGCGACGAGAACGCGGTGACCCTGATCACCGAGGCGGGCGCCGAAAGCTGGCCGCGCCTTTCCAAGACCGAGGTGGCCGCGCGCCTGGCCCACCGGATCGCCGAGGCGCTGGCCGGATGACGCCGGCGCTGCGTTTCACCCGCGAACCGGATTCCGACCGGTCGCTGCCGCTGCCCGCCTACGAGACGCCGGGCGCCGCGGGGGCGGATCTGCGTGCCAACCTGGCGGACGCGGACCGCGCCGCCGGCGTGACGCTGGCGCCCGGCGCCCGCGCGCTGGTGCCGACGGGGCTGCGGGTCGAGATCCCGCCCGGCTACGAGATGCAGGTCCGGCCACGCTCGGGTCTCGCGCTGAAGCACGGCATCACGCTGGCCAACACGCCGGGCACGATCGACAGCGACTATCGCGGGCCGCTGGGCGTGATCCTGATCAACCTGGGGGAGGCGCCATACAAGGTCCATCACGGCGACCGGATCGCGCAGATGGTCGTGGCGCCCGTCGTGCAGGCGCGCGTCGAACTGGCCGAGACCCTGGGCGAGACGTCGCGGGGGACCGGCGGGTTCGGATCGACGGGGCGCGGCTGATGCTCTGGGTTCTTGCGCTGATCGGCGGGCTGTTGCTGCTCGGCCGGATCATGAAGGTGCCCGCCGGGCCGCAAGCGGTGATGATCGGCGTGATCCTGGGCGGCGTGATCCTGGTGCAGATCCTCTTGCCGGCGGGGCATCCCTTGCGCAGCGCGACGGGCGGTTCGCTCGTCAACTGGCTGATCGTGCTGGGGCTTGGTGCCGGGGTGCTGGCCTATGGCCAGGGGCTGCGCTGGCTGCGCGGGCGCGCCGCCCCCCCGGTGCCCGAGACCCGGCAGGGCCCGTTTTCGGAGGAGGAACTCGAACGCTACGCCCGGCACATCGTGCTGCGCGAGGTAGGCGGGCCCGGGCAGAAGAAACTCAGGGACGCGCGCGTGCTGGTCGTCGGCGCGGGGGGGCTCGGCTCGCCGGCGCTGCTCTATCTCGCGGCCGCGGGGGTCGGGACGATCGGCGTGGTGGATGATGACGAGGTCAGCCTGTCGAACCTCCAGCGCCAGGTGATCCACACGGATGCGCGGCAGGGCATGCCCAAGGTGTTTTCGGCCGAGGCGGCGATCGCCGCGCTCAACCCGCATGTGACCGTGCGGCCCTATCGCCGCCGGCTCGACGCGGAAACCGCCGCGGCGCTTTTCGCGGACTACGACCTGGTGCTCGACGGCTCGGACAATTTCGACACGCGCTACCTGGTGAACCGCGCGGCCGTGGCGACCGAAACGCCGCTGATCGCGGCGGCCATCACCCAGTGGGAGGGCCAGATCAGCCTCTACGACCCCGCGCGGGGGGCGCCATGCTACGCCTGCGTCTTTCCCGAGGCCCCGGCCGAGGGGCTCGCGCCGTCCTGCGCCGAGGCCGGCGTGATCGGGGCGCTGCCCGGCGTCGTGGGGTCCATGATGGCGGTGGAGGCGGTGAAGGACGTGGCCGGCGCGGGCCAGTCGCTGCGCGGGCGGCTGATGTTCTACGACGCGCTCTGGGGGGAGAACCGCGTGATGACGGTCAGCCGCCGCGCCGGCTGCCCGGTCTGCGGCGCGCCCGCCGAAAGCTGACGGGCGCGCCCCGGCTCAGAGCATGCTTGGCACGACCTGGTCGGGCGGGCGGTGCCCGTCCGCGAAGGTCTTGATGTTGATGATGACCTTCTCGCCCATTTCCATCCGCCCCTCATGGGTGGCGGAGCCCATATGCGGCAGCAGCATCACGTTATCGAGCCCGCGCAGCCGCGGATTGACCTCGGTGCCGCGCTCGAACACGTCCAGCCCGGCGCCCGCGATCTCGCCCGCGCGCAGCATCCGCGTCAGCGCGTTCTCGTCGACCACCTCGCCGCGCGAGGTGTTCACGATCACCGCCTCGGGCTTCATCAGCTTCAGGCGGCGGGCGTTCATCAGGTGAAAGGTGGACGGCGTGTGCGGGCAGTTGATCGACAGGATGTCCATCCGGCTGACCATCTGGTCGAGGCTTTCCCAGTAGGTCGCCTCGAGTTCGTCCTCGATCGTCTCGTGGACCCGCCGGCGGTTGTGGTAGTGGATCTGCATGCCGAAGGCGCGGGCGCGGCGTGCGACCGCCGTGCCGATCCGCCCCATGCCCAGGATGCCCAGCCGCTTGCCGCCGACCCGGTGGCCCAGCAGGGCGTTGGGCGACCAGCCCGCCCATTCGCCCGACTGCATGATGGTGGATCCCTCGCGGAAACGCCGCATCACCGTCAGGATCAGCGCGATGGTCATGTCCGCCGTGTCCTCGGTCAGGACGCCCGGGGTGTTGGAGACGAGGATCCCGCGCTGCCGCGCCGTCGCCACGTCGATATGGTCGAAACCGGCGCCGTAATTGGCGATCAGCTTCAGCTTTTCCCCGGCCTGCGCCAGCAGCCCAGCATCGATTTCGTCGGTGATGGTCGGCACGAGCACGTCCGCGCGCTGCATGGCGGCGGTCAGCTCGGACCGGTCCATCTTTGCGTCGGTCTCGCGCAGCTCGACGTTGAAGAGCTCCTTCATCCGGGTCTCGACCGGCTCCGGCAACCGTCGCGTGACGACAACACTCAGTTTCTGGGCAGGCATGTCCCTCCATCCTGTGCTGGAATTCCTCGGGGCATAGTGACAAACTCCGCGCCGCGGGGGCAAGGCGAAAGCGGGCGAAAGATCCCCGGAGGCAGCGATAAATGAAAACGGGCAGGCGCAGGGCATGACCGGTCGGGTGATGGGGGCGTTTGCCCTGGCCATTCTCTTTGTTTTTCAATCTTTTGCGACCGGCCTGGCCGACGGGCGCGGCCCGGTGACGAATCTGCCGCTGCCGCGGTTCGTGTCGATGAAGGCCAGCGAGGGCAACGTGCGCCGCGGCCCGAGCCTGACCCATCGCGTCGACTGGGTCTTCAAGCGCGAGAACATGCCGCTCCAGATCACGGCCGAGTTCGGCCACTGGCGGCGCGTCCGCGACCGCGAGGGCGCCGGCGGCTGGATGCATTACGCGCTGCTCTCGGGGGTGCGCACCGTCATCGTGCAAGAGGAGATGCTGGCGCTCAGGCTCAAGCCGATGCCGGGCGCGACGGTCGTCGCGCGGGCCGAGGAAGGCGTGATCGCCCGGCTTGGCGCCTGCCGTGCCGACTGGTGCGAGATCACCGCCGGCGGCTACGATGGCTGGGTGCCCAAGAGCACGATCTGGGGGGTGGATCCCGACGAGATCCGCGAGTAGCCCCGACCGCGCGCCGGCGCTAGGATCGGCGCGGGCGAAGGACGGAACGGCATGGCGGGCCAGGGCGACGACAGGCTGAACATTCTCGCGGGCGGGGCCTCGGTCACCGTGGCCGCGGTGCTGGCCGCGCTGAAATTCTGGGCCCTGCTGGAAACCGGGGCGCTTTCCATCGCGGCGAGCCTGGCCGACAACCTGCTCGACCTGATGGTCTCGCTCGGCGGGCTGGCCGCGCTGGTCTACGCGGCGCGCCCGCCCGACGAGGACCACGCCTTTGGCCATTCTTCCGCCGAGGATATCGCCGCGCTCGGGCAGAGCACCTTCATCACCGTGTCCGCGCTTGCCATCGGCGGCGCCGCGGCCTTGCGGCTGATGTCCGGCGATATCCGCCCGCTCGAGGCCGAGGGCTGGGGCATGGCGGTCATGGGGATCTCGATCCTGCTGACCACGGGTCTCGTGATCGGGCAGCGCCGGGTGGCGCGACGGACCCGCTCGCGGGTGGTCGCGGCGGATGCGCTCCACTATCTCAGCGACCTGCTGCCCAATATCGGCGCGATCGTCTCGCTTTACGTCGCGGCGCGCTGGGGCGTCTACAGCCTGGACAGCATCGTGGCGCTGATCGCGGCCGTGATCCTGCTCTTCGGCGGTGCCCGCATCGGCAAGGGGGCTTTCGACGCGCTGATGGACAGGCGCGCCGATCCCGCGCTGATCGCCGGGATCGAGCGGATCGCGCGCGCCCATCCGGGGGTGCATGGCTTTCACGACCTCAAGACCCGCACGGCGGGCGCGCGGGTCTTCGTGAACCTGCATATCGAGCTTGACGGGGCCCAGACGCTGGAAGAGGCCCATGCCATCGGTGCGGCCCTGCGCCGCAAGATCCTGAAGGCCTATCCCGAGACCGACGTCATCATCCACAAGGATCCGGTCGGCGGCCGGCGGGCGGCTACGCCACCCGGTCGAGCCCCCGACCCCTGAGCAGCGCCTCGACCCCCGGCATCCGGCCCCGGAACGCGGTATAGAGCGCGTCCGCCTCGTCGGTGCCGCCGGCCGACAGGATGTGGCGTTCGAGCTTTTCCGCCGTGGTCTGGTCGAACACGTCGCCGGCTTCCTCGAAGGCGGCGAAGGCATCGGCGTCCATCATCTCGGACCACATGTAGCTGTAGTAGCCGCTGGAATAGCCGTCGCCGGCGAAGACATGCGCGAAATGCGGCGTGGCGTGGCGCATCCCGATGGCGCGCGGCATGCCGATCTCGGCCAGGACGTCCTGCTGTCGGGCCACCGGATCGGCGGGGGCCGGGCCGTCGTGGAAAGCGAGGTCCACCAGCGCGCTCGCCGTGTATTCGACGGTGGCGAAGCCCTGGTCGAAATTCCGCGCGGCGAGCAGCCGGTCGAGCGTGTCCTGCGGGATCGGTGCGCCGGTCTCGGCGTGGGTGGCGTAGCGGCGCAGGATCTCGGGCACCTCGAGCCAGTGCTCGAAGAGCTGGCTCGGCAGTTCGACGAAATCACGCGCGACCCGCGTGCCCGAGAGAGAGCCGTAGGTCACGTCCGAGAGCAACACGTGCAGCGCGTGGCCGAATTCGTGGAACAGCGTCTGCGCGTCGTCGAAGGACAGCAGCGCCGGCTGGCCCCCGGGGGGCTTGGCGAAGTTGCAGACATTGACCGCGACCGGGCGCACCTCGCCGTCGAGCTTGCGCTGCCCGCGGAAGGACGAACACCACGCCCCCGAGCGTTTCGAGGCGCGGGCGAAATGATCGGCAATGAAAATGCCCATGTGGCGGTCGCCCTTGCGAACCTCCCAGGCGCGGGCGTCGGGGTGGTAGAGCGGCACGTCCACCGGGCGGAAGCTGAGACCGAACAGTCGCCCGGCCACGTCGAAGGCGGCCTCGATCATGCGGTCGAGCTGGAAATACGGTTTCAGCGCCGCCTCGTCGAGCGCGTGCTCTGCCATGCGGCGTTTCTCCGCGTAGTACCGCCAGTCCCAGGGTTCCAGCGCGCCGTTGATCCCGTCGGCCTGCATCAGCGCGGTCAGGGCGCGGGCGTCGGCCTCGGCCCGGGCGCGGGCCGGCGTCCAGACCTGCATCAGCAACCTGCGCACGGCGTCCGGCGTCTTGGCCATCTCGGTTTCCAGCTTCCATGCCGCGAAGCTGTCATAGCCCAGCAGCCGCGCGCGTTCCGCGCGCAGCGCCAGCACCTCGGCCGCAATCGCGCGGTTGTCCGTCTCGCCGCCGTTGGCCCCGCGCGCCGCCCAGGCCCGCCAGGCGGCCGCGCGCAGGTCGCGGCGCGGCGAGAACTGCAGGAAGGGCACGATCAGCGACCGTGACAAGGTGATCGCCGGGCCGTCGAGCCCGCGTTCCGCGCCGGCGGCGCGGGCGGCGTCCACCACGAAGCCCGGCAACCCCTCGAGATCGGCCTCGGACAGTTCCATGGACCAGTCGGCCTCGTCGGCCAGCAGGTTCTGGGTGAAGGTCGTGCCCAGCACCGCCAGGCGTTCCTTGACCGCGCGCAGCCGGTCGCGGGCGTCTCCTTCGAGCCCGGCGCCCGCGCGGCGGAACATGCGCCGGGTCAATTCCAGAAGCCGCAGCTGTTCGTCCGTCAGCCCGGCGGCGTCGCGCGTTGCCCAGACGCTCTCGACCCGGGCATAGAGCCGGGCGTTCATCGCCACGTCCGAGGCATAGGCCGACAGCCTGGGCGCCAGGTCGCGCTGCAGCGCCTGTCGCGCCGGGTTGCTGTCCGCGCCGGCCAGGTTGAAGAAGACCCCGGCCACCCGGTCGAGGGCGCGGTCGGTGCGCTCCAGCGCCTCGATGGTGTTGGCGAAGTCGGGTGGCGCGGGATCGGCCGCGATGGCGTCCACGGCGGCGCGGGCCTCGGCGAGCGCGGCATCGAAGGCGGGCGCGAAATCCGCGTCCGAGATGCGGTCGAAGGGCGGCAGGTCGAACGGCGTGTCCCAGTCGTCCAGTAGCGGGTTTGTCATCGGCGGATCCTCCTGTGAGGCCAAGCTATGCCGCGCGCGGGGCAAGTTCCAGAGCATGGCGGGCCTTGCGTGTCGGTTTCGGCAGGGATTCCGTCGATACGCTTATCTTCCGGGTTTCGTGGGACGATAAACACGGGTCAGGAACACTGCATCGCGGAGCGACCCAATGAAAACCCACGTCAAAGCGCTCGTCGTCGGCGGTGGCGCCATCGGCGCCTCCATCGCCTATCACCTGGCCAAGGCAGGCTGGTCCGACGTCGTCCTGCTGGAGCGGGACGAGCTGACGTCCGGCTCGACCTGGCACGCGGCGGGTCTGCTGCCGCTCTTCAACATGAGCTACGCGGTGAGCCACATCCACGACTACTCGGTGGATTTCTACAAGTCGCTCGAGGCGGAAACGGGCCTCAATGCCGGTTTCTACGTGGTCGGCAACCTGCGCATGGCCCAGACGCAGGAGCGGATGGACGAGTACATGCTCTACGCCTCGACGGCCGAAACCGTCGGGATCGAGTACGAGTGGATGACGCCCGCCCAGATCAAGGAGCGCTGGCCGCTGGTCCACACCGAGGACCTGAAGGGTGCGATTTACCACCCCGGCGACGGCTACATCAACCCGGCCGACGTCACCCAGGCCATGGCCAAGGGCGCGCGCCAGCGCGGTGTCGAGGTCGTCCGCAAGATGCAGGTGGACGGCTACCGGTGGACCGGCAGCGAATGGATCGTGACCTGCACCAAGATGGTCGAGAAGGGCGGCAACCTCGTGCCGACCGAAGAGCAGGTGGAGATTCACGCCGAGCACGTCGTCACCGCGACCGGCAACCACGCCCAGCGCACCGCGCGCCAGCTCGGCATCAAGATGCCGGCGATCCCGGTGGAACACCAGTACATCGTGACCGAGCCGGACCCGGAGCTGGTCGCGTACCGCAAGGCCGGCAATCCCGAGCACCCGGTGCTGCGCGACGCCGACGCGAAGTGGTACGTGCGCGAGGAACGCGGCGGCTGGATCCTCGGCCCCTATGAATGGAACGCGCCGGCGCGGTTCGAATACGGCGTGCCCGACAGCTTCCGCGCCGATCTCTTCCCGCTGGACCTCGAGCGGATCGAGGAAGAGTACATGTCGATGATCCACCGGATCCCGTCCTCGGAAACCGTGGGGCTCAAGGACGACTACAACGGGCCGATCTGCTACACGCCGGACGGCAACCCGCTGGTCGGCCCCGCCCCGGGGCTGCGCAACATGTGGCTGGCCGAGGGCTTTTCCTTCGGGATCACCGCCGCCGGCGGCACCGGCTACTACCTCGCGCAGATGATGGTCGAGGGCGAGGCCGAGATCGACATGGCGTCGCTGGACCCCAAGCGTTACGGCGATTGGGTGACAACGGAATACGCCGCCCGCAAGAACGAGGAAGCCTATTCCCACGTCTACATCCTGCACCATCCCGACGAGGAGCGCGAAGCCTGCCGGCCGCTGCGCACCGCGCCGGTCTACGATCGCCAGAAGGCGCTGGGCGCGCAGTTCGGCGTTGTGAACGGATGGGAGCGGCCCAACTACTATGGCCCGCTGGACGCGCCGGAGGGGTTCGACCACGACGCGCGCAGCTTCCGCCGCGGCGGATGGTGGGCGTATGCCAAGGCCGAGGCCGACGCCGTGCGGAACGGCGCCGGGCTCTTCGATGCCACCGCCTTCACCAAGCACGTCGTGCGCGGGCCGGGTGCGACGGCGTTCCTCGACTGGTTCACCTGCAACAAGCTGCCGAAGGTCGGCCGCATCAACCTGACCTACGCGCTGACGGATGCCGGCACCACGCGGACCGAATACACCATCGTGCGCCGGGGCGAGGACGACTATTACCTCGTCTCCGCCGGGGCGTGGACGGCCTATGACGGCGATTATCTCCGCAAGGCCGCCGAGGACAAGCGCGAGGCGTTCGGCTATGTCGAGATCCACGACGCGACCACCCAGTGGGGCGTCTTCGCCATCGCCGGTCCGAAATCCCGTGACGTGCTCAAGGAGATCGTCAAGGACGCCGATCCGGACACGGTGCTCGGCAACAAGCGCTTCCCCTGGCTGTCGATGCGCGAGATTGAGCTTGGCATGTGCCCGGTCATGGCCGTCCGCGTCGCCTACACGGGCGAGCTGGGCTGGGAGCTGCACCACCCGATCGAGATGTCGAGCTATCTCTGGGACCAGCTTATGGCCGCGGGCGAGAAGCATGGGCTCAAACTTTGCGGGGCGCGGGCGCAGAACTGGCTGCGCCAGGAGAAGAGCTACCGCGCCTTCGGCCATGAACTCGGCCGTGACGCCACGCCGCTCGAAGCCGGGCTCGACCGTTTCGTCGACCTGTCGAAGGACTTCCGCGGCAAGGCGGCGATGCAGGCGCTCGGCATCCGCTCCAGATGCGTGACCGTCCTGATCGACGGCCCGGAAGACGCCGATCCCTGGGGGCGCGAGGCGCTCTATGACGGCGACACCAAGGTCGGGCGGCTGACCTCGGGCGGCTACTCGGTCGCCTTCGGCAAGCAGATCGGCATGGGCTACGTCACCCCCGACCTGGCCGAGCCCGGCACCAGGCTGAAGGTCCGGATGTTCAACCAGCTTTGGGACGCCGAGGTGACCGAGGACAGCCCCTACGACCCGAAGAACGAGGTCATCCGCAAGGACGGCTGACCCCTGGCGCGAAAAAAGACCCCGGCGGCCGCGGCCCCGGGGTCTTCGGCGTTCAGCGGGCGGCGGTCACTCTGCCGCCCTGGCCTCGGAACTGCCGCAGAGCTGGTCCCAGGCGTCGAGCGCCTTGGCGGCGTACATCAGCGACGGCCCGCCGCCCATCTGCACGCACATGGACAGCACGTCGGCCACCTCCTCGCGCGTGGCGCCCGCCTTGGCGAGCGCCTCGACATGGAAGCCGATGCAGCTCTCACAGCGGTCGGCGACCGCGATGCCGAGGGCCACGAATTCCTTGGTCTTCACGTCCAGCGCGCCGGTTTCCTTCACCGCCTTGCCCAGGGCGCCGAAGGCCTTGGTGGTTTCGGGAATCGTGCGGTTCAGCACGCGCACCTGATCCTTGGTGGCGTTCATGTAGTCGGTCCAGTCCATACCCGGTCTCCTCGTCATCATGTGTCGCGGCGCGTGTGGCACGCAGGACCGGCCCGGGCCTTGATCAATGTCAAAGGCCCGGGAAAAACGGCGCTCAGGCGCCGCGCGTCGTGCGGCAGGCGTCAAGCTTGCGCGCCGCGCCCAGGGTCTCTTCGGCCAGCTTCGGCGCCAGGGCATGCAGCGCATCGTACTGGGTCAGGTAAACCTCGCCGGTCAGCTCGTCGAGGAAATGGGACCGGGCCAGCCGATCCATGACCGGTCCCTTCACTTCGGAGAGGTGTAGCGTCACGTTGGCGTCCCTGAGACGCGCATTGATCGCCTCGAGGCTTTCGAGCGCGGAGGCGTCGACATGGTTCACCGCCGGGCACATCAGCACCACGTGGCGGATGCGCGGCTCGCTGGCGACGGCGTCGGCGACGAGATCCTCGAGAAACCGCGCGTTCGGGAAATAGAGGCTTTCATCCACCCGGACAGAGAAAACCTCGGGCAGCGTGACCACGTCGTGCCGGTCGATGTTGCGGAAATGCTCGGTCCCCGGAACCTGCCCGACGACCGCCACATGGGGCTTCGACGTGCGGTAGAGATGCAGGCCGATGGAAAGGCCGACGCCCGCGATGATGCCCATCTCCACGCCGAAGGCCAGCGTCACGAGGATCGTCGCGGCCATCGCGGCGAAATCCATCCGCGAATAGTCCCAGGTCCGTTTCAGCGCCGGAAGATCGATCAGCGAAAGCACGGCCACGATGATCGTGGCGGCCAGCGTGGCCTTGGGCAGGAAGAAGAGAAGCGGCGTCAGGAACATCGTCGCCAGCGCGATGCCGACCGCGGTGTAGGCGCCGGCGGCCGGGGTCCGGGCGCCGGCGTCGAAATTCACCACCGACCGCGAGAAGCCCCCGGTCACCGGGAAGCCGCCCGAGACCGCCGAGCCGAGGTTCGAGGCGCCGAGCGCGACGAGTTCCTGGTCGGGATCGACGCGCTGGCGGCGCTTGGCGGCGAGTGTCTGCGCGACCGAGATCGTCTCGACATAGCCCACGATCGAGATCAGCAGCGCGGGCACGGCGATCTGGGCCCAGAGCTGGACGTCGAAGCTGGGCACGGTGAGGCCGGGCAGGCCCTGCGGCACCGCGCCCACCACGGCGACGCCGGACTCGTCCAGCGCCAGCGCCCAGGTGGCCAGCGTCGTCGCGGCGACGGCGAAGACCGGGCCGGTGCGGGTCAGGACGCCCGCCAGCTTGCCCGTGATGCCCAGGCGGTTCAAAAGCGGTTTCAGCCGGCTGCGCGACCAGAACAGGAAACCGGTGGCGAAGACCCCGATCGCCAGGGTCGGCAGGTTGATGTCGCCCAGATGCGCCAAGAGCGTCGCGAGGATATCGACCAGCGTGTGGCCATGGGCCTCCACCCCGAGGATATGGCGTAGCTGGCTCGCCGCGATGATCAGCCCCGAGGCGGTGATGAACCCCGAGATCACCGGGTGGCTCAGGAAATTGGCCAGGAACCCCAGCCGAAGGAACCCCATCGCCGTCAGCATAAGCCCGGAAAGGAAGGCCATCAGGATCGCGGCGGTGTAATATTCCGGCGTGCCCTGCGCGGCCAGCTGGCCCGCCGCCGCCGCCGTCATCAGCGAGGCCACGGCCACCGGGCCCACCGCCAGCGCGCGCGACGTGCCGAAGACCGCGTAGATCACCAGCGGCGCGATCGAGGCGTAGAGCCCCACCTCGGCCGGCAGCCCCGCCAGCAGCGCGTAGGCCAGCGACTGCGGGATCAGCATGATCGTGACGATCACCGCGGCGATCAGGTCGTCGGTCAGGGTGTCGCGGTCATAGGCGGCGCCCCAGTCGAGGATAGGAAAGTATTTCCTCAGCATGTGGTCCACGCTCCTGAAAAAGGCCGGGGCGGCCGTTTCGCGTTCGGGCCGCCCCGTCAGGTGTCCGGCCCTGGGGACCGGCGGGGAGAAAACTCTGCGCGGGCCGTGGCGTCGGCCCGCACGGCTGGATCATTCGGCGGCCGCGACCGGCTTGAAGGTCACGTCGGGTTCGGCCAGCCATTCGCGGCCCTTGAACATGCCCTGCCAGTACATCGGCGGCAGCAGCCGTTCCTTGAGGAACCAGGCGGCGCGGGTCGGCTTGGTGCCGTCGATCACCCAGCTGGGGAAGCTCGGCTGCAGCTTGCCGCCATAGCCGAACTCGGCCAGGACGATCTTGCCGCGCTCCACCGTCAGCGGGCAAGAGCCGTAGCCGTCATACTGCGCGACCGGGGTCTTGCCGTCGAGCACGTTCAGCACGTTGACCGCGACCACGGGGGCCTGCTTGCGCACGGCCGCGGCGGTCTTGGCGTTCGGCGTCGAGGCGCCGTCGCCCAGCCCCCAGACGTTGTCGAAACGCCTGTGACGGAGCGTCGCCTGGTCGACGTCGATCCAGCCCGCCGCGTCGGCGAGCGGCGAGGCCTTGATGAAGTCGAGCCCGGTCTGCGGCGGGGTGACATGGAGCATGTCGAACGTCTTTTCGACGGTCCGCGTCTCGCCGTTCGCGGTCACCTCGAAGGTCGCCTTGCGCGCCGGCCCGTCGACCGCCACGAGATTGTGGTGGAAGGACAGCGTGGCGTCGTATTTCTCGATGTATTCCATCAGGGCGGGCACGTAGTCCGGCACGCCGAAGAGCACGCCGCCGGCATTGGCGAACTCGATGTCGATGGTGTTCAGCACGCCGTGGCGATGCCAGTAATCGGCCGAGAGATACATGGCCTTCTGCGGCGCGCCGGCGCATTTGATCGGCATCGGCGGCTGGGTGAAGATCGCCTTGCCGCCCTTGAGCGACTGCACCAGCTCCCAGGTATAGGGGGCGGTGCTGTAACTGTAGTTCGAGGTGACGCCGTTCTTGCCGAGCGTCTCGCACAGCCCTTTCACCGCGCTCCAGTCGAGCTTGAGCCCCGGGGCCAGGATCAGCTGCTCGTAAGACACCTTCTGGCCGTTCTCGAGCACCACCAGGTTCTCGTCGGGGCGGAAGCCGGCCGCGGCCTGGCGGATCAGGGCGACACCCTCTGGCAGGACCTCCTGCAGCCTGCGCCGCGTCTGGCCGCGGTCGAAGACCCCGCCGCCCACCAGCGTCCAGCCGGGCTGGTAGTAGTGATCCTCGCGCGGCTCGATCAGCGCCACGTCGAGCCGCGGGGCCCGTTTCAGCAGCGACCCGATGGCGGCCAGCCCGCCGGCGCCGCCGCCGAGCACGACCACCTTGTGATGGATCGTCGCGGCCTTCTCGACGTCGCCCTCAAAGGCCGCCGCAAGGCGCGGGCGCAGGGCGGAGAGATCATAGCCCGCGCGGCCCGTCGCGGCGAGGATCGCGTCCGGCGACAGCAGCGGCGCCTTCGACAGCGCCCAGAGCGTCGAGGACCGGTTGCCGGTGCGGCAATAGCCCAGGATCGGCCCCTTGGCGGTGGCCAGGATGTCGTCGAACGCGGTCATCAGGTCCGCCGTGATCGAGCCCGGCTTGATCGGCAGGAACCGGAAATCGGCCCCGGCCCGGCGCGCGGCCTCGGCCATCTCGGCGGCCGTCGGCTGGTCGTCGCCCTCGTGATCGGGACGGTTGCAGACGATCGTCTTGTAGCCGGCATCTACAGCGCGTTGCACGTCCTCGGGGCGCAGCTGCGGCGAGGCCGCGAAATGGGGGGAGATGGGTTTGATTTCCATTGGGCGTTCCTCCGCGGGGAAAACGGGGCCGCGCCGGGGTGGCGCGGCCGGAGGGTCTGGATCAGAGCCCGTTCACCGGGACCTTGAGATAGGTGTTGCCGTCATCTTCCGCCGGCGGCATCTGGCCGGCGCGCATGTTGACCTGCAGCGACGGGATGATCAGCCGGGGCATCTTGAGCGTCGCATCGCGCTCGGTCCGCATCTTGACGAAGGCATCCTTGTCGGCATCGCCGCCCACGTGGATGTTGCGGGCCTTCTCCTCGGCGACCGTGGTCTCCCAGGCATAGTCGTCGCGCCCCGGGGCCTTGTAGTCGTGGCCGACGAAGATCCGGGTGTCGTCGGGCAGGGCGAGGATCTTCTGGATCGAGCCATAGAGCGTCTCGGCCGAACCGCCGGGGAAGTCGCAGCGCGCGGTGCCGAAATCGGGCATGAACAGCGTGTCGCCCACGAAGGCCGCGTCGCCGATCACGTAGGTCAGGCAGGCCGGCGTGTGGCCGGGCGTGTGCAGCACGCGGGCCTCGAGCGCGCCGATCCGGAAGCTGTCGCCCTCGACGAAGAGCCTGTCGAACTGGCTGCCGTCGCGCTGGAACTCGGTGCCCTCGTTGAAGACCTTCCCGAAGGTGTCCTGCACGACCATGATCCGGTCGCCGATGCCGATCTTGCCGCCCACTTCCTGCTGGATGTAGGGCGCGGCGGACAGGTGGTCGGCATGGACATGGGTCTCGAGGATCCATTCGACCCTGAGACCCTGGTCGGTCACGTAGCGGATGATCGCGTCGGCCGAGCGCGTGTCGGTCCGCCCCGACGCATAGTCGAAATCCAGCACCGAATCGACGATGGCGCAGGCATCGCTGGCGGGATCCTTGACCACGAAAGAGGCGGTGAAGGTGGCTTCGTCGAAGAAGGCTTTGACGTCGGGTTTCATGCGGTCCTCCGAATCTCTCTGCATGCGCCGGTATATAGGGATACAGCGTTAGATTGCAATGTTTGAATATATCAATCGGACGGCCTCGGCCGCGGCGCGCTGACGCGGGGGGGGGGGCGCTACGCGGTCCGGGGCATCAGCCGGTCCACCAGGCCCGGCAGCGCCGCGAAGCTGTCGAAGCGCGCGTCATGGGGCAGGGCGTCCACCGGGGTCTTCCGGTAGCCCTCGGTGTAAAGCGCGAAGGGCAGCCCGGCGCGGGCCGCCGTCTCTGCGTCGACCTCGCTGTCGCCCACATAGACTGCGGGTATGGCGCCCAGTTCGCCGACCGCCTGCAGCAGGGGCGCCGGATCCGGTTTGCGTACGGGCAGACTGTCGCCGCCGACCACCGCCTCGAAAACCGGCGCAAGCCCGAGATGCGCCAGCACCGCCCGCGCCGGGGCCACGGGCTTGTTCGTGCAGATCGCCAGCCGGTGCCCGGCCGCCCGCAGCGCGGCGAGCGCCCCGCCCACCCCGGGATAGACCCGGGTCAGGTGAACCGCCGATTCGTAGCGCGCGAGGAACCCGGACAAGAGCCGCGCATGCGCCGCCGGCTCCGGGTCGCGCCCGGCCGCCGCCATCATGCGCGCGACGAAGACGCCTGCGCCGTTGCCGATGAAGCGGCGCGTCTCTTCCGCCGTGATCGGGGGCAGGCCCTCGGCGGCCAGCACGGCGTTGGCGGCCTGCTGGATGTCCGGCGCCGAGTCGATCAGCGTGCCGTCGAGATCGAAGACGACCGCACCGCGCCCGGGGGACAGGCCGGTCACGCTGGCCGCCTCAGGCCATCTGCCCGGTCGCGGCCTCGGCCGCGGCGCGGATCGCGCGGATGTTCTCGCCATAGGGCGCGGGGTCCGCGACCGACCCGCCCCGGAAGACGGCCGATCCGGCGACCAGAACGTCCGCGCCCGCCGCGGCGACCAGCGGTGCCGTCTCGGGCGTCACGCCGCCGTCGATCTCGATATGCACGGGGCGGTCGCCGATCATGGCGCGAAGCCGCTTCACCTTGTCGATCTGGGAATGGATGAACTTCTGCCCGCCGAAGCCCGGGTTGACCGTCATCACGCAGACCAGGTCCACCATGTCGAGCAGGTAGTCCACGTCCTCGATCCCGGTCCCGGGATTGATGGCGAGCCCCGCCTTCGCCCCGCTCGCGCGGATCGCCTGCAGCGTGCGGTGGGTGTGCGCCCCGGACTCGAGATGGGCGGTGATGATGTCGGCGCCGGCCTCGGCGAAGGCCGCGATATAGGGATCCACCGGCGCGATCATCAGGTGCACGTCCATCACCGTCTTCACATGGGGCCGGATCGCCTTCACCAGGGGCGGGCCGAAGGTGAGGTTGGGCACGAAATGCCCGTCCATCACGTCGACATGCACCCAGTCGCAGCCCTGGGCCTCGATCGCCGCGCATTCGCGGCCGAAATCCGCGAAATCCGCGGACAGGATCGAGGGGGCGATCTTGATCGATCGGTCGAAGCTCATGGCGCGCTCTCCTTCTGGGCCGGCTCGGCCCATCGCATAGCGCGGTCCGTGCCCTGGCGTCCAGAACCCTTCATCGTTCCGGAAATATCCTCGGGGGGTCCGGGGGGCAGACGGCCCCCCGGCGCCCGACGGGAGCGCTCAGCCCAGGACCGACGCCACCGCGGTCCGGGTCTTGTCGACGATGATGTCGGCCTCGGCCGCGCTCAGGCAGAGCGGGGGGGCGAAGCCGAGGATGTCGCCCTGCGGCATGGCGCGGCCGATCACCCCCTCGCGCACCAGCGCGCCGGCGACCGCGGCGCCGATCTTCTTGTCCGGGTCGAAGAAGACGCGGCCGTCCTTCTTCTCGACGAACTCGACGGCACAGAGCATCCCCTCGCCGCGAACCTCGCCCACATTCGGGTGATCGGCCAGCGCGGTCTTCATCGCGTCGACGAAATAGCGCCCGGTCCGGCCGGCGTTCTCGACCAGCCCCAGCTTGTCGATCAGCGCGAGGTTGGCGATGCCCGCGGCCGCGCCGATCGGGTGGGCGGAATAGGTCCAGCCATGGCCGATCGGGCCGAGCGCGTCCGTGCCCTCTTCGAGACCCTTCCAGATCCTGTCCGAGACGATCGAGCCCGAGAGCGGCGCATAGGCAGAGGTCAGCCCCTTGGCGATGGTGATGATGTCGGGCTCAAGCCCGTAATGGGTCGAGCCCATCATCGATCCGGTGCGCCCGAAGCCGGTGACCACCTCGTCGGCGATCAGCAGGATGTCGTGCTTCTTCAGGATCGGCTGTATCGCCTCCCAGTAGCCGGCCGGCGGCGGCACGATGCCCCCGGTGCCGAGCAGCGGCTCGCCGATGAAGGCGCCGATGGTCTCGGGGCCCTCGCGCGCGATCAGCGCCTCGAGCTCGGCCGCGCAATGGGCGGTGAACTCTTCCTCGCTCATGTCGAGATCGTCGCGGCGGAAGTAATAGGGCGCCTCGGTGTGGATCACCTGCGCCAGCGGCAGGTCGAACGCCTTGTGGAACAGCTCGAGCCCGGTCAGCGACCCGGTCATCAGGCCCGAGCCGTGATAGCCGCGCCAGCGCGAGATGATCTTCTTCTTCTGGGGCTTGCCGCGAACGTTGTTGTAGTACCAGACCAGTTTCACGTTGGTCTCGTTCGCGTCCGATCCCCCGAGCCCGAAATAGACCTTCGACATGTGCGCCGGCGCGCGGTCGAGGATCATCTTGGCCAGCGTGATCGAGGCCTCGGTGCCGTGGCCGACATAGGCGTGGTAATAGGCCAGCTCGTGGGCCTGCCTGGCGATGGCCTCGGCGATCTCGGTGCGGCCGTAGCCCACGTTCACGCAGTAGAGCCCGGCGAAGCCGTCCAGCAGGCGGGTGCCGTCGCGGTCCTCGATATAGACGCCCTCGCCGCCCTTGACGATCCGGTTCGGCGCGTCGCCGCGGGCGAACTGCGCCAGGTGCGTCGAGGGGTGGAAGAAGTTGTCACGGTCCCACTGGTCGAGTTGATCGTTCTTGAGCATCGTCACTGTCCTTTCCTCATGCCCAGTCGCGGCAGACATACTTGACTTCGGTGAAGGCCTCCATCCCCAGCCGGGCGCCTTCGCGGTTGATGCCGGACTGCTTGTAGCCGCCGAAGGGGATCGGCGCGCCGGTGACCTTGGTGCGGTTCACGGCGACCATGCCGTATTCCAGCGACCGCGAGGCGCGGTAGATGCGCCGCGGGTCCATCGTGTGAAGATAGGCCACCAGGCCGTACTCGGTATCGTTGGCGCGGGCCAGCACCTCCTCCTCGGTGTCGAAGGGGGTGATGGCGGCCACCGGCCCGAAGGTCTCCTCGTGCATGATCAGCGCCGCGTCGGGCACGTCGGCCAGCACGGTCGGCTGGAAAAACAGGGGTCCGGCGGCGTGCCGGGCGCCGCCGGTCAACACGCGCGCGCCCCTGGCCCGGGCGTCGGCGACGTGCTCTTCCTGCTTGGCGACGGCCTTCTCGTTCATCAGCGGGCCGATATCCGGATCGTCGAGCCCGCTTGCCACGGACAGCCGTTCGGTGGCGGCCGCGAAGCGGCGGCAGAACGCGTCATAGACCGGGCGTTCCACGTAGAAGCGGTTGGCGCCCAGGCAGTCCTGCCCGCTGGTGGCGAACTTGGCCTTCACCGCCTCCTCGACGGCCTGGTCCATGTCGGCGTCGGCGAACAGCAGGAACGGGGCGTGGCCGCCCAGCTCCATCACCAGCCGCTTGACCGTGTCCGCGCTCTGGCGGTAGAGCAGCCGGCCGATCTCGGTCGAGCCGGTGAAGGACAGCGCGCGCACCCGCCGTGCCTTGGTCCAGGGTTCCACGACGGTGCCGGCGCGTCCCGTGACGACGTTGAAGGCGCCGCCGGGGATGCCGGCGCGCTCGGCCAGCTCCGCCAGGGCCAGCGCCGAGAACGGCGTTTCGCCCGAGGGATGCGCGACGACCGTGCAGCCCGCGGCCATCGCCGCGCCGGCCTTGCGGGTCAGCATGGCCGAGGGGAAATTCCACGGCGTGATCAGCGCCGCGACGCCCACCGGCTCGCGCCAGATCTCGACCTCGGCGTCGGGCAGGTGGCTGGTGACGCCCTCGATGTTCGGGCGCTTGGCTTCCTCGCCGTAGAACTCGAGGAAGGAGGCGGCGTAATCGATCTCGCCGCGGGCCTCTGAGATCGGCTTGCCCTGTTCGAGCGTCATGATCAGCGCCAGGTCTTCCTTGTGCGCCATCATCAGCTCGAACCAGCGCCGCAGCAGCCGCGACCGCTCCTGCGGCAGCAGCCCCGACCATGTCGCGAAGGCGTCATGCGCGGCGTCGACCGCGGCGGCGCTCTCTTCGGCCGAGAGGCTGGCGACCTCGCCCAGCCACGACCCGTCGGCCGGGTTCGTGACCGCCAGCGTGTCGCCATTGGCCGCGCCGCACCATTTGCCGCCGATATAGGAGAACTGCCGCACGAGGCGCGGATCGGCCAGCTGGGCGAGCGCGCTCTTGGGCAGGGGCGTTTGCTGGGTCATCCGGTCCTCCTGTCACCGTGGTGTGTTCTGTCACAGGAGATATGCCGGGTGGCGCAGAGAAATTGACCATTTGCCGAGGCCCGGGCAGAGAATTCTGCTGGAGTAGCGCCGTTTTGCAGAGGATTCGCCTGCTATTCCGCGCCGTAGAGCAGATCCAGCGGAAGCGGCGCAGAGGATTTGACCGGCTTGGTCACGATGTAGGTGTAGTAGCGCGCGAGGCCGATCCGCGCTTCGAGCATCGCGTCGATCAGGCGCTGATAGGCGTCGATGTCGCGGGCCACCACCTGCATCAGATAGTCGAATCCGCCGCCGAGCGCCCAGCAGCCGATCACCTCGTCGTAATTGGCCATGGCCCTTTCGAAGGTCTGGAAGTTTCCCGCGGTGTGGCCCTGCAGTTCGACGGCCACGAAGACCATCACATGCGGCCCGAGCGCGCGGAGCGAGACCTCGGCGCGGTAGCCCTCGATCACGCCCGCCTTCTCGAGCCGCCTGAGCCGTTCCCAGCAGGGCGTGGGCGAGAGGTTTATGCGCTTGGCAAGCTCTGCCTTGGTGATCCGGCCCTCGGCCGAGAGCACCCGCAGCAGTTCGAGGTCGCGATCGTCGAGCCGGACCATGCGCTCAGGCCCGGATCGTGGTGCCGGCGCCGGCGGCCCCGATCACGCGGGCCGCATGCGTGGCGATGGCGGTGTCCTGCGCGCCGGTGCCGGTCAGGTCGCAGATGGTGATGTCGGCGTCCCGCTGCCGCGCCGTGACCCGGCCGGTGACGATCTCGCCCAGCTCCGGCGGGGTGCCGCCCGGCCAGTCACCGGTTTCCAGCGCGCGGCGCAGCTCGCCCATCGTCTCGCACTGGCTGACGCGGTCGCAGACATAGGCGTCCGCCGTGGCCAGCGCGCGGGGGTCGATCTCGTTCTTGCCGGCCTGGTCGGATCCCATCGCCGTGACGTGCAGGCCGGGATGCAGCCAGTCGGCCATCAGCACCGGCGCGCGCGCGGGCGTGGTGGTGACGACGAGCTGGCTCTCGGCCACCAGCCGCGCCGGGTCGGTGACCGGGACGGCGGCGACGCCCAGGGTCTCGGACAGCTCGGCGGCGCAGGCGGCGGCCTTGTCCGCGTCGCGCCCCCAGACCAGCAGGCGCGTGAAGGGCCGCACCAGATGCGCGGCCTGCATCTGCAGGCGGGCCTGCACCCCGGTGCCGATCACGCCGGCCGTCTCGACGGTCGCGGGCGCCATGTGCCGTGCCGCGACGGCGCCCGCCGCCGCGGTGCGGATATCGGTGAGATAGCCGTTGTCCAGGAAGAGCGCCTCGACCAGCCCGGTCCTGGCCGAGAACAGGATCATCAGCCCGTTCAGGCTGGGCAGGCCGATCTTGGGATTGTCGAAGAAGCCTGGGCTGACCTTGATCGCGAACCCGTCGAAGCCGGGAATATAGGCGGTCTTGACGTCGACCTCGCCATGGGCGGCGGCGAGGTCCATCGACATCACCGGCGGCATCACGACGCCGCCCCCCGCGAGCGCGGCGAAAGCCGCCCCGATCACCTCCACGGTCTCGAGGTCCAGGCGGACGGCGCGGCGCAGCTCGTCCTCGGTGGCGATGCGGATGTCATGTGCCATAGGCGCGGCCTTTCACGGTATAGTCGCCGAGCTGGATATCCTGGCCGGTCACGATGCGGGTGAACATGTCCATGTCAAGGTTGCGGCCCGTGACGACGGTGGCCGCCGGCCCGTCGAGCGCCGGCAGCTTGCCGGCCTGGAGCGCCGCGATCCCCACGACGCAGGCGCCCTCGGCCACGATGCGATCCTCGTAGTAGAGCGTCTGCATGGCGCGGTAGATGTCTTCCTCGGTCACCAGCACGGTGGCGTCGAGATGGTCCCGGCAGAGCCCGAAGGAGAGTTGGTTGTTCATGCCGATCCCGCCGCCGAGACTGTCGGCGAGGCTCGCCACCTCCGCGACCTCGACGGGATGGCCGGCCGCGAGCGACTCGTGCATCGCGGCGCCGCGGTCCATCGAGATGCCGATGACGCGGATCGCGGGATCGATGGATTTCGCGGCCAGCGCGACCCCGCCCGCCAGCCCGCCGCCCGACAGCGGCACCAGCAGCGTGCGCAGGTCCGGCCGCGCCGTCAGCATCTCCAGCCCGATCGTGCCCTGTCCGGCGATCACGGCCGGGTCGTCGAAGGGGGAAATCTCGGTCAGCCCCTCCTCCGCGACGAGGCGCTGCGCCTCGGCCAGGGCGTCGTCCTGGCTGCACCCGACGATCCGCACCTCGCCCCCGAGCGCACGGATGCCGTCCACCTTTGCCTGCGGCACCAGCTCCGACATGCAGATCACCGCGCGGATGCCGCGCGCGCGGGCCGCGTAGGCCACGCCGCGCCCGTGATTGCCGGTCGAGCAGCAGGTCACGCCGGGCGTGTCCTCGGGCAGTTGCATCACCGCGTTGAGCGCCCCGCGCAGCTTGAAGGCGCCGATCGGCTGCATGTTCTCCAGCTTCAGCAGGAATTCCTGTCCCGCGAGATCGCTCAGAAACGGCGAGGGCACCAGCGGCGTGCCGGTCGCCACGCCGGCGATGTTTTTTTGGGCGTCGAAGATGTCGGCTAGGCTCAGGGGCATGGCAGCTCCTTGTCGCGGATGGACAATTCGGTGTCGCCCGTGTTGGGGTAAGGGCGTCCACAAAGGGCATGTTGAGTCGCAGCATCGCCGCAGCGCGACCTCGGACCCGCTTTCGCCCGGCGTCCAGGTGCACACGGTGACCCAAAGCAGCATGTGACCCGCGCCAAAGTCAACTGCGCCGCAGTATGGCCCGTCGGTGCCCGATCGCGCGCGCGGTACGGAGGAGAGGGGAGAGGGCCGGAATGCCGATCGAGAATGCGCCGTTCAGCGCTGCGGAGTACGAGCGTCGCCTGACCAAGGTCCGGGCGGCGATGGCGGAAAAGGATCTCGACCTGCTGTTTGTCGAGGATCCGTCGAACATGGCCTGGCTGACCGGCTATGACGGCTGGTCCTTCTACGTCCACCAGGGCGTGCTTGTCTTCCATGACGCCGACCCGATCTGGTGGGGCCGCCGGCAGGACGCGAACGGCGCCTATGTCACCGTCTGGATGGAGGACGATCGCGTCACCTGGTATGACGACCGCTACGTCCAGTCGACGGTCTGCCACCCGATGCAGGCCCTGGCCGGGATGATCCGAGACCTCGGCTACGGGGGCCGGCGCATCGGCGTCGAGATGGAGAACTATTATTTCTCGGCCAAGGCCTACCTGACGCTGCGCGAGGAACTGCCAGAGGCCGACCTCGTCGACGCCACCGCGCTGGTGAACTGGCAGCGCGGGGTGAAGTCCGCCGAAGAGATCGACTTCATGCGCCGCGCCGCCCGGATCACCGAGAAGATGATCGACGGGGTCATGGACCGGGTGGAACCCGGCGTGTTCAAGAAGGACCTGGTGGCCGACATCTACCACGACGCGATCGAGGGCGTGGAAGGCGCCTGGGGTGACTACCCGGCCATCGTGCCGCTCTTGCCGAGCGGGCCCTATGCCGCCGCGCCGCACCTGACCTGGGACGGCGAGATCTTCGAGGAAGGCGCCGCCACCTTCTTCGAGATTTCCGGCTGCTACCGCCGCTATCACGCCCCCTGCTGCCGCACGGTCTTTCTGGGCACGCCGCCGCCCTTCATGCTCGAGGCGTCCTCCGCGCTGCTGGAGGGACTCGAGGCCGGCCTCGAGGCCGCCCGGCCGGGCAACCGCGCCTGCGACGTGGCCGACGCGCTTGCCGCGCCGCTGGAACGCGCCGGGATCGACCGCGGCGCGCGATGCGGCTATCCCATCGGGATCAGCTACCCGCCGGACTGGGGCGAGCGGACGATCTCGCTGCGGCGCGAGGACGAGACCGTGTTCGAGCCGGGCATGACCTTCCATTTCATGCCGGGGCTCTGGATGGAAAACTGGGGGCTGGAAATCACCGAATCGATCCTCATCCGCGAGAGCGGCCCGGCCGAGACCTTCTGCAACCGCCCGCGGCAACTCTTCGTCAAGGAGTAGCCCATGTCAGAGCTTGGCGACACCGTCGCGATCCTGCACGACCTGATCTCCTATCCCACGGTGTCGGCCTGGTCGAACCTGGAGATGATCGCCTACCTGGCCGAAAGGCTGGAACGCGCCGGGGCGCGGGTGGCGCTGATCCAGGACGAGAGCGGGCTCAAGGCCAATCTCTTCGCGACCCTCGGCCCCGAGACCGACGGCGGCATCGTCCTGTCGGGCCATACCGACGTCGTGCCGGTGGAGGATCAGGACTGGTCCTCCGATCCTTTCGAGCTTTACGAGACCGACGGCTATCTCTACGGGCGCGGCACCTGCGACATGAAGGGCTTCATCGCCGCGGCGCTGGCGATGGCACCGCATTTCGCCGAGCGTGGGCTCACCCGGCCGCTGCATTTCGCCTTCACCTATGACGAGGAGGTCGGCTGCATCGGCGCCCAGCAGCTCGTGCGCGAGCTGAAAGAGCGCGAGATCCGCCCCGAGATCGCGATCATCGGCGAGCCCACCAGCATGCAGATCGTCGAGGGGCACAAGGGCTGCCACGAATACACCACCGAGTTCCGGGGTCTCGAGGGCCACGGCTCGTCGCCGGACCGGGGCGTGAACGCGGCCGAATACGCGGCGCGCTACGTGGCGCGGCTGCTCTACCTGCGCGAGGAACTCAAGGGCCGGGCGCCCGCCGACAGCCGGTTCGACCCGCCCTGGACCACGATCAACATCGGCAAGATCGCGGGCGGGGTGGCGCACAACGTCATCCCGAGCCGCGCCGAGGTCGAATGGGAAATGCGGCCCGTCCAGACCTCGGACGCGTCCTTCGTGCTCAACGACCTGCAAGATTATTGTCGCGACGCGCTGCTGCCGGCGATGCAGGCGGTCGCGCCCGAGGCCGATATCGTCACCCATATCGTCGGAGAGGTCACCGGGCTCGAGCCCGCCGACGAGAACGCCGCGCGGGCGCTGGTCGCCGAACTCACCGGGGCGAACGGCGCCGATGTCGTGCCCTTCGGCACCGAGGCCGGGCTGTTCCAGCAGATGGGGATGTCGGCGGTGCTCTGCGGGCCGGGCTCGATCGAGCAGGCGCACAAGGCCGACGAATACGTCTCGTTCTCGCAGCTGGAGCTGTGCCTCGACATGCTCAAGAAACTGGGCGACCGCATCGCGGCCTGACCGCGCGGGGCGCTCAGAAACCCGGCGTCTCGGTGATGAAGCGGTTTTCCATCTCGGCTTCCTGGTGCTCCATCAGCCGCTGGGCCGTGGCCATGTGATCGGCCATCACCAGCCGCGCGCGGTCCGGGTCGCCCTGGCGCAGCGCGTCGATCAGTTCGGCCTGGTAGCGCTTGCCCATGGCCCAAAGCTCCGGGTTGGGCGGGTCGTAGAGCCGGCGGTAGACCGTCAGGTCGCTCAGCATGTTGGCCATGAAACGGATCAGGAACTGCAGCAGCGCGTTGCCCGACATGCCCGCCAGCATCGCGTGGAAGCGCAGGGAGGCGACGTGCTGCGCGCGTTCCTCTTCGGCGCTGCGGGCGGGCTCGGCGTAGTCGCGGAAGTTCTCCTCGAGCGCCGCGATCTGTTCCTCGGTCAGCTCGCCGGCAAGCGAGGCCGCGAGTTCAGGTTCCAGCACGCGGCGCAGCTGGTAGATGTCCTTGATGGTCAGGTTCTTGAAATAGAAGTAGTTTCCCAGCAAGGCGCGCGCGCGCTCCTCGGACACCTCGTGGACGAAGCTGCCGCCGCCCGGGCCGGTGCGCGTCTTCACGAGGCCCTGCGCCTCGAGGATGCGCATCGCCTCGCGAATGGTTCCCTTGGCCATGCCGAAACGCTCGATCAGCTCGGCCTCCCCGGGCAGGCGGTCACCGGGCATCAGCCCCTGTTCCACGACCCAGGACTTGATTTCCTCGGCCACGCGGGCCGGGCGGCTGAGCCGCGGGGCGCGGTCCTCAGGGATCGAGGGGGTGGTGGCAGGCGGCAAGCTGGTCCTCTTCCATCGGTTTCAGTTCGGGCTCCACGCGCCGGCAGAGATCGCTGGCGCGCGGGCAGCGGGCGGCAAAGGCGCAACCCGTCGGCGGGTTCAAGGGGTCGGGCAGTTCGGTATCCTTGCCCTCGGGCGCGCGCAGCGGCCGGCCCACCACCGGGGCGCTGTCGGCGAGAAGTCGTGTATAGGGGTGTCGGGGCGCGTTGAAAATCCGTTTCGCGCTGCCGATCTCGACCACAGCGCCGAAATACATCACCGCCACGCGGTCGCTGACGGCCTCGACCACGGCGAGATCGTGGCTGATAAAGAGATATGTCAGCCCGAACTCGGCCTTGAGGCGGGCCAGCAGGTTCAGCACCTGCGCCTGAACCGAGACGTCGAGGGCCGAGACGGGTTCGTCCAGCACCAGGATGCGCGGCGCCGCGGCCAGCGCGCGGGCGATGCCGATGCGCTGCGCCTGACCGCCCGAGAACTCGTGCGGATAGCGGTCGAGGAATTCCTCGCGCAGGTTCACGCTGTCGAAGATCTCGCTGATCCGGGCGGCGCGATCGGCCCGGTTCATGCCGTAGAGCCGGCGCAGCGGCGTTTCGATGATCTGGCGGACCGTCTTGCGCGGGTTGAGGCTGCTGATCGGGTCCTGGAAGACGTACTGGATCATTCGCCCGAAGGCGGCGGGGTCGGCGTTGTCGAATTGCTGGCCCTCGATCTCGATGGCGCCGGTCGAGGGCGGCTCCAGCCCGACCAGCATGCGGGCCAGGGTGGACTTGCCGCAGCCCGACTCGCCCACGACGCCCAGCGTCTCGCCCGTCTCGACCTCCAGGGTCACCGGGCGGACCGCCCGCACCAGCGCCCGCGGGGCGCCGATCAGCGGCTTGCCGACCGGGAAGGTCTTGGAAATCCGCTCGAGGCGCAGCGCGGCGGTCATGCGGTGTCCTCCTGGCTGGCGATGTCTTCCTCGGGGAAGCGGCAGCGCACCGCCCGCGCGCCGGACCGGGCCAGCGGCAGCGGTTCCTGCCCGCAGATCTCCCGGGCCTTGTCGCAGCGCGGCGCGAAATGGCAGCCGGCGGGTAGCCGGTCGACCGCCGGTGGCAGGCCGGGGATCGCGGCCAGTTCGCGCCGGCCCTGGCCAAGCTCGGGCACGCAGGCGATCAGGCGCTTGGTGTAGGGATGCGCGGGGGCCGCCAGAACCTCGGCCGTGGGACCTTCTTCGACGATGCGCCCGGCATACATCACCGCCACCCGGTCGCAGAGTTGCGCCACCACCCCGAAGTCATGCGTGATGAACAGGATCGACAGCCCCCGCTCGCGCCGCAGGTCGTCGAGCAGCGCGAGGATCTGCGCCTGCACCGTGACGTCGAGCGCCGTCGTGGGCTCGTCGGCGATGATCACCTCGGGATCGTTGGCCAGCGCCATGGCGATGCCCACGCGCTGGCGCATGCCGCCCGACAGCTCGTGCGGGTAGGCGTCGATCCGTCGCTCCGCGTTGGGAATGCGGACGGATTTCAGAAGCGCCACCGCGCGGGCGCGGGCCTCGGCCTTGCCGACGCGGTGATGCACCAGGATCGCCTCGGCCAGCTGGTCGCCGACCCGGTAGAGCGGATGCAGCGTCGCCAGGGGGTCCTGGAAGATATAGGCGACCTTGTCACCGCGCAGCCGGCGCAGATCGCGGTAGGGCGCGCCGATCAGGTCATGGCCGTCATGGAAGACCGCGCCCCCGGTGATCACGCCGGGCGGCGAGGCGACGAGCCCCATCACCGACAGCGCCGTCACCGACTTGCCGGAGCCGCTCTCGCCGATCACGCCCAGGCATTCGCCAGGCTGAACCGCCAGGCTCACCTCGTTCACGGCGCGGTAGACGCGCGGGCCGACATGGAACTGCGTCTCGAGCGCGCGGATATCGAGGACACCGTCGCCGGGTCCGTCCGGGACGTTGTCGCGGTCGACGATGGTCGCGGGACGTGGCCGCGTCAGCGCGCCCGAGCGCAGCCGCGGGTCGAGCGCGTCGCGCACCCCGTCGCCGAACAGGTTGATCGACATCACGATGACGAAGATCATCAGCCCCGGCACGACCGAGGTGTGCGGGTTGGTGATCAGCGCCGAGCGGGCCTCGCCCAGCATCGAGCCAAGATCCGCCTGCGGCGGCTGGCTGCCGAGCCCGAGGAAGGAGAGACCGGCCGTCTCGAGGATCATCCAGCCGATGGTGGTGGACATGGCGATGACGATCACGGGGACCACGTTGGGCAGGAGCTCCTGCGCCAGGATGCGTCCGTGGCCCATGCCGGCCAGCTTGGCGGCGTCGATGAACTCGCGCCCCGCGAGCCCGACGGTGACACCGCGGATGTTCCGCGCGAAGAACGGGATGTTGACCGCGGCGACCGCGATCAGGGCGTTCATCAGCCCCGGGCCGAGCGCGGCGACGATGGCCAGTGCCAGAAGGATGTAGGGAAAGGCCATCAGCATGTCGACGATGCGCATGATGATGTTGTCGGTGCGCCCGCCGAAATAGCCGGCCACGATGCCGATGGCCGAGCCGATCACCGCGGCGATGATCGCCGCCGCCGCGCCCACGGCGAGGCTGAGCCGCGTGCCCCACATCAGCCGCGAGAGCAGGTCGCGCCCCAGATGGTCGGTGCCCAGCAGGTGACCCTCGGAAAACGGCGGCAGGAACCGGTTGGCGGTGTTGGTCACGTCGGGCGGCTGCAGCGGCAGCAGCGGCGTGACCACCGCCAGCGCCACCACAAAGGACAACACGATGCCGCCCGCCGCGGCCATCCGGTTGCGGGCCAGGAGCTTGAGGAAGGCGATCATGTCTTGATCCTCGGGTCCAGAAGGCTCTGGGCCACGTCGACCATGATGTTGAAGAAGACGTAGCAGGCCGCGACGAAGACCACGCCGCCCTGCACCAGCAGGATGTCGCGCTTGAGGATCGCGTCGACCAGCATGCGCCCGATGCCGGGCCACTGGAAGACGATCTCGATATAGACGGATCCCGACAGCACGAAGCCCGCCTGGATGCCGAGCACCGGGATGATCGAGACCATCGCCGCGCGGAGCGCATGCGCCCAGATCACGCGGCGTTCCTGCACGCCCTTGGCCCGCGCGGTGCGGATGAAGTCCTGGCGCAGAACCTCCAGCATGGCCGAACGCGAGAGCCGCGCGATCACGCCGGTGGCGACGACCGACAGCGCCAGCGCCGGCATGATCAGGTGCCGGATCAGGTCGGGCAGATCGCCGCCCCCGTAGATCGCGTACATGCCCGAGACCGGCAGCCAGCGCAGGTTCACGGCGAAAAGCAGGATCATCATCATGCCGAGGAAGAAGGACGGCACCGAGATGCCGATCAGCACCGTGAAGGTGATCGCCTTGTCGGCCAGCCCGTATTGCCGCGCGGCCGAGATGACCCCGGCGAGGATGCCCATGAAGGCACAGAGCACGAAGCTCGTGCCCGCCAGGATCAGCGTGGCGTTGAAGCGTTCCAGGATCTCGTCGAGCACCGGGCGATTCAGGCTGAAGGAACGACCGAAATCGCCCTGGAGCATGTTGCCGAGCCAGATGAAGTACCGCTGCACCAGCGGCTTGTCGAGCCCGAGGTCGCGGTTCAGCTTCTCGACGTTTTCGGGCGTCGCGTAGGAGCCCAGGATCGCGGTCGCGGGATCGCCCGGGATCAGCGACATGATCAGGAAGACGATCACCGTGATGCCCAGCAGGACCGGGATCGCCGAGACCAGTCGCTTGAGGATGTAGCCGCCCATGACGCTCCGTTCCGCTTGGGGCGGTGCGGGCCGGCAGACCGGCCCGCACCATGTCGTGTTACGGGAGGATCAGTTCTTCACGACATCCTTGAGCAGCAGGAAGAAGGACGGCTGCAGGGTGAAGCTCTCGACCTGCGCGTTGGTCACCGCGTTCTGCTTCCAGTTCGCGACGAAGACCCAGGGCGCGTCCTCCTGCACGATCTCCTGCATTTCCTTGTAGAGCCGGGCGCGCTCGGCCTGGTCGGTGGCCACGCGGGCGGCTTCCAGCAGCTCGTCCACCTCGGGATTGGAATAGTAGCCCGAGTTGAACCCGCCCTGGTCCGGCCAGGCGTCGGTGCGCAGCGCCAGGAAGGGCAGCGTGTCCGGGTCGTTGGTCATCCACGCCATCTCGGCCATGTCGGCCTTGCCCTCGAGGCCCGGGTTCACCTCGCCGAGGAAGGTGTTCCACTCGTAGGTCTCGATGCTGACATCGAAGCCGACGGCGGCCAGATCGGCCTGGATCGCGGTGCCCATGGCCACCGGGTCCAGCATCCCCGAACCGCCCTCGGTGACGTAGAAGGTCAGCTCCGCGCCCTCGGCACCGGCCTCGGCGATCAGCTCGCGCGCCTTTTCCGGGTTGTAGGGATAGGGCTCCAGCGCGTCGTTATACGCCCAGGCAAAGGCCGGCGGCGTCGGCCCGGCGGCGACCTCGGCCGTGCCCTCGAGCACGTCGTTGACGATCGCCTCCTTGTTGATCGCGTAGTTGGCCGCCTGGCGGACGCGCTTGTCGGCGAAGGGGCCTTCCTTGGCGTTCAGGATCAGGAACCAGACATGCGGGCCGGCCTGTTCATGCACGGTGAAGTCGCCGCCCTGGAACTCGCTGAGCGATGTCGGCGGCACCTCGACCATCAGGTCGATCCCGCCGGCCAGCATTTCGGCGGTGCGGGTGTTGGCGTCGGTGATCGGGCGGAAGACGACGGCTTCCGTGCCGGCCGTGCCGTCCCAGTAATCGTCGTTGCGCACGACCACGACCCGCTCGTTGGACCGCCATTCCTCGAAGACGAAGGGACCGGTGCCCGACGGGTTGCGGCCGAAATCGGCCCCGTGCTCCTGCACCGCCGCCGGCGAAACGATCAGCCCGGTCGGGTAGGCGAGGTTCGACAGGAACGGCGCGTAGGGCGCGTTCAGCGTGAAGCGCACGGTGGTCGCGTCCATGGCCTCGACCGACTCGACGGCCGAGAAGAAGAAGGCCAGCGGGAACGGACCGGTGTCGTGATAGGGATGATCCTCGTTCAGCATGCGCTCGAAGTTGAAGACCACGGCCTCGGCGTCGAAGGGCGTGCCGTCGTGGAAGGTGACGCCCGCGCGCAGGTCGAAGGTATAGACGGTGCCGTCCTCGCTGATCTCCCAGCCGGTCGCCAGCGCCGGCTCGACCTCGAGCGTGCCGTCCTTGTAGCGCACCAGCCCGTCATAGACATTCATCAGGATGCGGAAGTCGTTGACCGCCGTGACCGCGTGCGGGTCCAGCGATTTCGGTTCCGCGATCTGGCCGACGACCAGCACGCCCGGCGGCGTCTGCGCCGCGCCGGGGCTGCCCGCCAGGCCCAGCGCCAGAACGGCGCCCGCCGCGGCGAAGAGCCCGCGGCGCGTCAAGGTGAGAAGTTTCATTTTTCGATCCCCCTGTTGGATACGTGACTCGGAAATTATCATGATAATTTGCGATTGGCAAAATTTTCATGATAAATAGGCCGCAGGCAAGACAGGATGTTGCGATGACCTTTTCTCTGCTGGCCCTGGATCGCGAGACCGGCACGCTCGGCGGCGCGGCTGCGACGGGCAGCCTCTGCGTCGGCGGCTGGGTTCTCAGGGGCGATATCCGCGCCGGGCTCTCGGCCTCGCAGGGCGCGGCGCCGAGCACTTTCTGGGGGGAGGACGTCCTGTCGGAAATGGCCCGCGGCGTGGATGCGCCGGACGCGGTGGCCCATGTCACCGGCCGCGATCACGGGCGCGCGCATCGCCAGCTCACGGCGCTGGACCTGCGTGGACACACCGGCGCCTTCACCGGCGCGGCGAACGCCGCGGCCATGGGCAGCCGGGCGCTGGATGCCGGCGTCGTCGCGGGCAACCTGCTGACCTCCGAGGCGGTGCTCGACGCGGTCGGCGACACCTTCGGGGCCGTGGCCGGGCCGATGGCCGAGCGGCTGCTCGCCGCGCTCGAGGCGGGCGCGGCCGCCGGCAGCGACTCGCGCGGGCTGCAATCGGCCGCGCTGCTGGTGCTGTCGCCCGACACGCCGCCGCTGACGCTGCGGGTCGACTGGGCCGAATCGCCCCTGGCGGCGCTGCGCGCGCTCTATGAAAAATCGCGGGAAACGCCCTATGCCGACTGGCTCGGATCCGTGCCGGTGCTGAACGATCCCGAGCGCGGGCCGGGCTGAGCCCGGTCAGCCGCTCCCGTCATCGGGCAGGGCGGCCAGGTCTTCCATGATCGGGCAGTCGGGCCGGTTGTCCCCGGCGCAGGCCTCGATCAGCTGCGAGAGCGTGCCGCGCATCGCCTGCAGTTCGGTGATCTTCTCGTCGATCCGGTCGAGATGCAGGCGCGCGATCCGCTTGACGTCGGCGCTGGCGCGGCTGTGATCCTCGTAGAGCGCCAGCAGCGCGCGGCAGTCCTCGATGGTGAAGCCGAGCGCCCGCGCCCGCCCCAGGAAGGCCAGCTTGTGCAGGTCGCTTTCGCGGAAGGCGCGGTAGCCGTTGGCATCGCGCGGCGGCGCGACCAGGCCGATTTCCTCGTAATAGCGGATGGTCTTGGCCGGCAGGCCGCTGCGCTGCGCCACTTCTCCGATATTCATGCCGCGCCTCCTTTTGCCGCGGTGCCGCCGTCATCGGCCACCGCCCCGAGCCAGCGCAGCCGGAGCGCATTGGACAGCACGAAAACACTCGACAACGCCATCGCGCCCGCCGCCAGCATCGGCGAGAGCAGCACCCCCCAGGCCGGGTAGAGCACGCCGGCCGCCACCGGGATCAGAAGCGTATTGTAGCCGAAGGCCCAGAACAGGTTCTGGCGAATGTTCCGCATCGTCGCGCGGCTGACATGCAGCGCGTTGACCACGCCAGCGGGATCGCCGGAGATCAGCACCACGTCGGCGCTCTCGATGGCGATGTCGGTGCCGGTGCCGATGGCGATACCGACCTCGGCCTCGGCCAGCGCCGGGGCGTCGTTGATGCCGTCGCCGACGAAGGCGACGCCGCCCTCCGCGGTCTCGCGCAGCGCGCGCACCGCCGCCACCTTGCCGTCGGGCAGCACGTCGGCCTCGACCCGGTCGATGCCGATACGCCGCGCGATCGCCTCGGCGGTGCGGCGCCCGTCGCCGGTGACCATCGCGACCGTCAGCCCCAGCGCGTGCAGGGCGCGCACCGTGTCCTCGGCGCCCTGCTTGATCGGGTCCGCGACCGCGATGACGGCCGCCGGCCGCCCCTCGATCGCGGCATAGAGCGCCGTCTTGCCCTCGCCGGCGAGGCGCTGGGCGCCGTCGGCCAGCGCGCCGGGGTCGATGCCCTCGCGTTCCAGCAGCCGGGCCGCGCCGACCAGCACGCGCCGGCCCGAGATATCGGCCGTGATGCCGTGCCCGGTGATCGACTCGAAGCTGTCAGGGGCCGCGACGTCCAGCCCGCGCGCCTCCGCGCCGCGCAGGATGGCGGCGGCGATGGGATGTTCGGACCGGCTCTCGGCGGCGGCGACCAGGGACAGGACATCCTCTTCCGTGAAGCCGTCCGCGACCACCAGGTCCGTCAGTTCCGGGCGCCCCGCGGTCAGCGTTCCGGTCTTGTCGAGCGCGACCGTGCCGATGCCGTCCAGCGCCTGCAGCGCGTCGCCCTTGCGGAAGAGCACGCCCAGTTCGGCCGCGCGCCCGGTGCCCACCATGATGGAAGTCGGCGTCGCCAAACCCATCGCGCAGGGGCAGGCGATGATCAGCACCGCGACGCCCGCGACCAGCGCGAAGGTCAGCGCCGGGTCGGGGCCGACGGCCAGCCAGACGGCCACGGTCAGCGCCGCGGCGGCCATCACCGCGGGCACGAAGACCGCCGTGACCTTGTCGACGAGGCTCTGGATCGGCAGCTTGGCGCCCTGGGCCTCCTCGACCATGCGGATGATCTGGGCGAGCGTCGTGTCCGCGCCCACCCGCGTCGCGCGGAAGGTCAGGGTGCCGGTGGTGTTGACGGTGCCGCCGATCACCTCGTCGCCGGCGGTGCGCGCCGCGGGGACCGGCTCGCCGGTGATCATCGACTCGTCCACGTAGGACCGGCCCGCCGTCACCGTGCCGTCGACGGCGATGCGCTCGCCGGGCCGGACCTGGATCAGGTCGCCGGCGATGATGTCCTCGATGGGCAGCTCGACCGTCGCGCCGTCGCGCTCGACCCGCGCGGTGCGGGCCTGCAGCCCGGCAAGCTTGCGGATCGCCGCGCCGGTGCGCCCCTTGGCGCGCGCCTCGAGCCAGCGGCCCAGCAGGATCAGCGTCACGATCACCGCGGCGGCCTCGAAATAGACGTGGCGCGTGCCCTCGGGCAGCAGCGCAGGGGCGAAGGTGGCGACGGTGGAATAGATCCAGGCCGCCCCGGTGCCGAGCGCGACAAGCGAGTTCATGTCCGGCGCCCGCCGCATCAGCAGCGGCACGCCCTTGGTGAAGAACTGCCGGCCCGGCCCGGCCAGCACGACGCTGGTCAGCGCGAACTGGATCAGCCGCGCCGGCTGGGCGCCGATACTGGCGGCGATCCAGTCGCGGAAGGCCGGGAACACATGGCCGCCCATCTCCATCACGAAGACGGGAAGCGTCAGCAGCGCCGCGATCAGGGTCGCGCGCCGCAGGCCCGCGATCTCCGCGGCCATGCGGTCGGCGGCGGCGTCGGCATCGGGGGCGTCGTCGCGGACCGGGTGGGCCTCGTAGCCGGCGGCGCGCACGGCGGCGGCCAGGTCGGCCGGGTCCACGGCGCCGGCCAGCGTCTCGGCCGTGGCGCGCCCCGATGCCAGGTTCATGTCGGCCCGGACGACGCCCGGCACGGCGGCCAGCGCCTTCTCGATCCGGCCGACGCAGGAGGCGCAGCTCGCCCCCGCGACATCCAGCGCGATCCTGGCGGTTTCCACGTGATAGCCGGTGCGCTCCACCGTTTCGGCCAGCGAAGCCGGGTCCGTGGGCGCGTGGTAGCGCACCCGGGCGGTTCCGGCGGCAAGGTTCACGGACGCCTCTTCCACGCCGTCCGCCCCCGCGATCGCACGCTCGACCCGTCCGACGCACGAGGCGCAGGACATGCCCTCGATCCGGAGGGTGGTGGTGTGCAGAGCATTCTCCGCGGTCAGATCGCGTGCCATGACGGCCCCTTTTCCTGTCTTCCAGGTTGGGGAGATAGGGGTTCCAGTCACGGGAAGGTCAAGGGGTGCCCCGGAAAAAGATGCGTTCAGGGCTCGTCCACCTCGAGCACATGGCCGCCGGCGGGGATCACGTTGGTGATGGTCTCGACGATATCGCGCCCGATGCGCGGGTCGTCGTGGTCGAAAAGTCCGCTCTGGCGCAGCGCGCGGCGCACGTCCACGTCGCGCCCGAGATATTCCAGCATCACCTTCGACGCGCCCGGCTTGCGGCCGCGCCGCACCGGGCCGCCCGTCTGGATGCCGACCAGCCGATCCACCCGGCTGCGGTAGCACGGGTAGAGCGTCACCTGCGTCACCGAGTTCTTCAGGAGCGATTCGTATTCGACCAGGAAGATCCTGTCGGCGATCAGGAACGCCGCCCCGACATACTTGTTGACCGTCGCGGGCGCGCTGCCGCCCGGGTCCCGGATCAGTTCGATGTTCTTCCAGTAATGACGGCCGTCTTCCTCGTAGATCGTACCGAGCGACTTGATGATCCGCCCGGCATGGCCGAACGAGTAGAAGTAGCGGAAGTAGAAGCCGACATAGCGTTCCAGGCTCTGGCTGGCCCCGTAGAGCGCGTCCAGGTGCTGCATCGGGCGGCTGAGAGACTCGGACAGGACCGGGCGGCGGCGCACGGCCACGAGTTCCTCGAAGCGGGCCGGCTCCAGCAGGATTTCCGACTCCGTGACGCCGAAGAAGTCACAAATGCGACGCATGTTGTGACGCGACGGGCGCGACTGGCCGTTCAGGTACTTGTTGAATTGCTGTCGGTTGAACTCGAGCTTCCGGCAGACCTCCGCGATGGAGGGATAGTGACTGCAGAGGAAGTCGAGGTTCCGGGCGAAGGTCTGGCTCATGACATCCACAGCGGCACGAAGCGAAATCCGTGTCAACCCGCGAAGGGGCGCGAAATTGCGAACAAGCACCGGCCCGCGCCAAGCTGCACCCGACAGCCGCGCTGCGGCCCCTTGCCCTTCAACCGCGGAGTAACCCATGACGCAGGTCACCGATTTCGATCACCAGGTGCGCGAATTCGAGCATGTCGAGGTGCCGATGCCCGACGGCTGCAGGCTCGCCGCGCGGATCTGGATGCCCGAGGGGGCCGAGGCCGCGCCGGTGCCGGCGGTGCTGGAATACATTCCCTACCGCAAGAACGACCTGACGGCGCGCCGTGACGCGACGATGCAGTCCTACCTGGCCGGGCACGGCTACGCGGTGATCCGTCTCGACCTGCGGGGCGCCGGGGACTCCGAGGGGCTGATGCTGGACGAGTACCTGCCGCAGGAACTGCAGGACGGGGCCGACGCCATCGCCTGGATCGCCGATCAGCCCTGGTGCGACGGCAATGTCGGCATGATCGGCATCTCCTGGGGCGGTTTCAACGGGCTGCAGGTCGCGGCGCTGCAGCCGCCGGCGCTGAAATCGGTGGTGACGCTCTGCTCGACCGACGACCGCTATGCCGACGACGTGCATTACATGAACGGCTGCGTGCTGGGCGAACAGCTGTCCTGGGCCTCGATCATGTTCGGCCGCAACACGCTGCCGCCCGATCCGCGCCATGTCGGGGAGCGCTGGCGCGACATGTGGATGGAGCGCCTGCAGCACAGCGGGCTCTGGCTCAAGAACTGGATGGAGCACCAGACCCGCGATGGGTTCTGGAAACACGGCTCGGTCTGCGAGGACTGGTCGAAGATCCAGGTGCCCGTCTACGCGGTGTCGGGCTGGGCCGATGGCTATTGCCGCGCGGTGTTCCGCCTGATGGAAAACCTTCAGGGTCCCAGGAAGGGCCTCGTCGGCCCCTGGGCGCACAAGTATCCGCATATCGGTGCGCCGGGGCCCGCCATCGGGTTCCTGAAGGAGGAACTCCGCTGGTGGGACCACTGGCTGAAGGGCAAGGAGACCGGCATCATGGACGAGCCGATGCTGCGGTTCTTCATGCAGGATCACGCCAGGCCCCACGCGGTCAACGAGATGCGCGACGGCCGCTGGGTGGCCGAGCCGTCCTGGCCGTCGCCCAACGTCGCGCGCACGCCCTTCTACCTGACCGGCGAGGGCGGGCTGTCGTCGCGCCCCCCGGCGAGCCCCGCGCAATTCACGCACAGCTCGCCGCTCTGGGTGGGGATGCGGTCGGGCAAGTGGTGTTCCTACGCCAAGCCCGGCGATCAGCCGGCCGACCAGCGCCCGGAGGATGCGGGCAGCCTGGTCTTCGAGACCGCCCCGCTGGAGACGCCGGTCGAGATCGCCGGCGACGCCCGCGTGATGCTCGACATCTCGGTGGACAGGCCGGTGGCGCAGGTGGCCGTGCGCCTGATGGACGTCGCGCCGGACGGTGCGGCCACGCGGGTCACCTTCGGCGTGTTCAACCTGACCCATCGCAACGGCCACGAGACGCCGGAACCGCTGGAGCCGGGCAAGCGCTACCGCGTCACGGTGCCGATGAACCACGTCGCGCAGCGGTTCCGCGCCGGGCACCGGATCCGGCTGGGGATCTCGACCAGCTATTTCCCGATGATCTGGACCCCGCCCGAGCCCGTCACGCTGACCCTGCATACCGAGCACAGCGCGCTGGACCTGCCGCTGCGCCCGGCCGCGCCCGCGGACGAAGGGCTGCCGGAATTCGGCCCGCCCCAGTCCGGGCCGCATCTCGACATCGAGGACGTGCCGGATGCCGACGATTTCTTCGAGATCGTGCATGACGTCGCGGCCGACCGGCACGTGATGCGGATCGCCGATGGCAGCGGCACGTTCCGCATCCTGAACAACGACCTGACCGTCTACAACCAGGGCTACGAAACCTACACGATCCCTTCCGGGGATCCCGCCGACGCCTATGGCGAGATCACCTGGGAGCATGCGCTGTCGCGGGGCGACTGGAAGATCCGCAGCAAGACCGAGACCTGGATGGGTGCGGATCGCGAGGCGTTCCTGATCAAGGCACGGCTGCGCGCCTGGGAGGGCGAAGCGCTGGTCCACGAGGCGGAATGGGAAGAGCGGATACCGCGAAACATGGTTTGATTTCGCGAATTGACGCGCTGAGCGCTTACAGTGATGCGATGCGCGAAATTGTCAGCCGGGCCTGCGGCCCGTCTAATCGGACATAGCCGAGAAAAACATCCACCGGGGAGAACCACCATGACGAGCTTCACCACTTCCAGGCGCGGTTTCCTCGCGTCGAGCGCGGCACTTGGCGCGCTGGGCATGATGCCCGGCCTGCCGGGGGCGGCGTTCGCGCAGTCCGGCGCCACGCTCCGCCTGCGCTTCGACGGCGATAACGACATTCTCGATCCGGGTTTCATGACCGGGGGCACCGAGATCGAGACCCAGAAGCAGTGCCTGCCGTTCCTCGCGGAATACACGACCGACAATGGCACCTTCAGTTGGCAGCCGACCTACTTCGTCGAGAAGCTCGAACAGCGCGATCCGACCCATATCGATTTCGAACTGAAAGAGGGCCTGGTCTGGACCGGCGGCTATGGCGCGGTCACCGCGGCGGACGTCAAGTATTCCTACGAGCGGATGAAGGACACCGACTGGTCGGGCTATTTCGAGGCGCTCGACCGGGTCGACGTGACCGGCGCGCGGACCGGCACCATCGTCCTCAACAAGCCGTTCGCGCCCTTCATCATGATCACGCTCTGCCACGGGCCGGGCGCGGTCCTGTCGGAAAAGGCGATGAAGGATGTGGGCGAGAAGTTCACCACGGATTTCCCGGCGGTGTGCGGCCCCTATCTCTACGACCAGACGCCGGGTCAGCGCGCGGTGTTCACCGCGAACCCCGACTGGACCGGGCCGAAACCGGCCTTCGAGCGGGTCGAGGCCAACATCATCACCGAGGTCAAGGCGGCCGAACTGGCCTTCGAGGCCGGCGAGCTCGACTGCACCGAGATCGGCGCCGACACGCTGGCGCGCTACACCGCGAACATGCCCGAGGGCGCCGAGATCACCGTCGCGGGCGAGCTGCAATACATGTGGCTGGGCATGAATACCGAGAACCCCAAGCTGGCCGACAAGACGGTGCGCCGGGCGATCCAGCACGCGGTCGACGTCGAGTCGATCCTGCAGGGGGCCTATTCCGGCACGACCAAGCAGTCCTACGGGATCATCTGCCCGGGTCTGATCGGCCAGCGCCAGCAGACGCGCTACTACGACCACGATCCGGCCAAGGCGCGCGAACTGCTGGCCGAGGCCGGCATAAGCGGGCTGGAGCTGACGCTGCGGACGCTCAACAACCAGGAGCGGATGCTCGCCGCGCAGATCATCCAGGCCAACCTCGCCGGCGTCGGCATCACCGTGAAGGTTCTGCCGCTCGACAGCGGACCGTTCTGGGAGATGGGCCAGGAAAGCAAGGGCGACACCTGGCAGGACCTGGAACTCTGGCTGATGCGCTTCGGCACGACGCCCGATCCCTACGAGGCGACCCAGTGGTTCACCTCCGACCAGGTGGGTGTCTGGAACTGGGAGCGCTGGACCAGCGAGGAGTATGACCGGCTCTACCAGGAAGGGATCAACGAGACCGATCCCGCGAAGCGCCACGAGATCTACGTGCGGATGCAGGAGGTCATGGAAGAGACCGGCGCGTATGTCTGGATCAACCACGAGCCCGAGACCTTCGTGCACCGCGCCGAGGTGGTGGTGAATGCCGCGCCGTCGGGCGAGCTGAACTACCGCCGCTTCGGCCGGGCCTGATCCGGGGCGTCGCGCCCGGCCGGCCAGGCCCGGGCGCGGCCTTCGGCGGTCCCGCGCCGCCCCTGCAAAGAAGGACAGGGCGCGATGCTGATCTACCTTGCCAAGCGCGTAGGACTCTCGATGGCGGTCGTGCTGGCCGTGGTGCTGGTGCTGTTCTCGCTCCTGCACCTGATCCCGGGCGATCCCGCCACCATCGCGCTCGGCCCGAGGGCCACGCCGGAGGCGGTGCAGCGCTATTCCGAGAAAATGCATCTCGACGAGCCGGTCGCGATCCAGTTCCTCATCTACGTCAAGAACGCCTTCATGGGCGATCTGGGCGTCGATGTCTTTTCGGACCGCAGCGTCACGGCGATCGTGCTCGACCGGATGGGCTTCACGCTGGTGCTGGTGATCGCCGGGCTCGGCTGGGCGGTGGCGCTGGGCATTCCGCTTGGCTGCCTCGCGGCGGTCCGCCCGAACACCTGGCTGGACCGCGTGACCGGCGTGCTCTCGGTCGGTACCATCGCGGTGCCGTCCTTCCTGGTTTCCATCTGGGCGCTGCTGATCTTCGCGGTGACGCTGGGCTGGCTGCCGGCCATCGGCGCGGGCGATCCGGGCGATCCCTGGGACCAGGCGCAGCACCTCGTCTTGCCGGCCTTCGCCATCGGGCTGAGCTGGGTCGGCTACCTGGCGCGGATGGTGCGGGCCTCGATGCTCGAGGTGATGGGCGAGACCTATATCCGCTCGGCCCACGCCTTCGGGTTGCCGCCGAGACGGGTGGTGTTCCGCTACGCGCTGCGGGTGGCGATCCTGCCGACGATCACGCTGATCGGCATGGGCTTTTCCGGCCTGCTCTCGGGCACCGTCTTCGCCGAGATCATCTTTGCCCGGCCGGGCGTCGGAAAGCTGATCTTCGACACCGTCTCGGCGCGCAATTTCCCCGTCGTCCAGGGCGCGGTCCTGATCACGACCTCGCTCTACATCGTCATCACCCTCATTTCCGACCTCATGGTCGCATGGCTGGATCCCCGTGTCCGAGAAACGCTCTGAAACCGCCACCGGCAGTCCTGCCGTCGACACGTCCGGCGTCGCCGCCGAGACGGTCCCGAACGCGCTGCGGGAATCCGCGGCGCGCGAACGCCGCGAGAAGCTCCGGCTTTTCCTGACCAACTGGCAGGGCGTGACCGGGCTGACGCTGGTGCTGCTCTTCTTCGCCAGCGCGATCTTCGCGCCGTGGCTGGCGCCCTACGACCCGAACGCGATCGACATACCCGCGCGCATGTCCGGGCCGACGCTGGATCACTGGGCGGGCACGGACCAGCTGGGCCGCGATACCTTCTCGCGGATGCTCTATGGCGGGCGCGTGGCGCTCAAGGTCGCGGCGATCGGCGTGTCGGTGGCCCTGGTGATCGGGCTGGCCCTGGGGATGCTGGCCGGCTACGGGCCGCGCTGGCTCGACAACCTGCTGCTCCTGGCCTTCGACACGGTGCGGGCCTTTCCCACGATCGTCCTGGCGCTGGCCACGGTCGCGCTGACCGGGCCGAGCCTCGAGCTGGTGCTGGCCATCGTCATCGTCACCTCGATCCCGCAATACGCCCGCATCGCGCGGACCTCGACGCTGGCGCTGAAGTCCACCGATTTCATCCTCGCCGAACGCTCGCTCGGCGCGGGCATGGGGCGGGTGCTCTTTCATCACGTGATGCCGAACGTGATCGGCCCGCTGCTCATCCTCGCGGCGATGGAGGTGCCGGTCGTGGTCACCGTCGAGGCCGGGCTCAGTTTCCTCGGGCTCGGCGTACTGCCGCCCACCGCCAGCTGGGGGACGATCCTCAACGAGGGGTATCTCGTGATCCGCGACACGCCCTGGCTGGTGATCGCCGGGGGCATCCCGCTGATCCTGACGACGCTGGGCTTCACCTTCCTGGGCGAGGCGCTGCGCGATGTCTTCGACCCGCGCATGAACCGGGGACGCTGAGCCATGGAAACGCTGCTCGACATCCGCAACCTGTCGGTCGATTTCCGCACCACGCGGGGCCGGGTCCACGCGCTGCGCGACGTGAGCTTCAAGGTGCCGAAGAACCGTTTCGTCGGGGTGGTGGGCGAAAGCGGCTCGGGCAAGAGCACCGTGCTCTGGTCGATCCTCGGGCTGCTGGCCGGCAACGCCGAGGTGACCGGCGGCGCGATCGAGTTCGGCGACCGGGACCTCCTGAAGATGACCGAGGCGCAGCTGCGCGGCGTGCGCGGCGAGGAGATCTCGGTCGTGTTCCAGGACCCGATGACGAGCCAGATCCCCGTGCTGACCTATGCCGAGCAGATGCAGGACGTGCTCTACCGTCGCAAGGGCATGTCCACCGAGGAAAAGCGCCGCCGCGCGGTCGAGCTGATGGCCAAGGTCGGGATCCCGGATCCCGAGACCCGGATCGACCAGTACCCGCATCATTTCTCGGGTGGCATGCGCCAGCGCGCGGGCATCGCCATGGCGCTGTTGACCGACCCGTCGCTGATCCTCGCCGACGAGCCGACCACGGCGCTCGACGTGACGATGGAGGCGCAGATCATCCACCTTCTGCAGGAGCTCCAGAACGACCTCGACGCCACGGTGGTGCTGGTCTCGCACAACCTGGGCCTGGTTGCCGAGCTTTGCGACGAAGTGGTGGTCATGTATGCCGGCGAGGTGGTCGAGGCCGGCGACGTGCGCCAGATCTTTCACGCGCCGCGCCACCCCTACACGCGCGCGCTGCTGGAATGCGACCCGGCCAGGATCAGCGACACCCAAGGCCGCCTGCCGGTGATCCCGGGCGACGTGCCGGACCTGGCGCACCCGCCGGGCGGCTGCATCTTTGCCGCGCGCTGTCCGCGCGCCATGGATATCTGTCGCGAGCGCACGCCGCCCGACGTCGCCGGGCAGGCGGGCGGCGTGGCACGCTGCCACCTTCTGGACGGCCCCGCCGCGGATCCCGGCTGGCCGCCGCCCGAAGACGTGCAGGTGGTCCAGGGCGGCCGCGCCCCGGCGGCGCCGTTGCCGGCGCCTGCGATCGGCGACACACCGGTCCTCGAGGTCGAGGATCTCAACGTCCGGTTCCAGACGATGGGCGCTTTGCGCGCCCGCATGAAAGGGATCAGCGATCCCTTCGTGGACGCGGTGCTGGACGTGTCGCTCTCGGTGCGTCCGGGCGAGACGGTGGGGCTGGTGGGTGAAAGCGGCTCCGGCAAGACGACCTTCGGCCGGACGGTGCTGAACCTTGTCCCGGCTGAGCGCGGCTCGGTCCGGTTCCGGGGCGACGAGGTTCGCAACCTGCCCGAGCGCCATTTCAAGCCGCTGCGCCGCGACATGGCGATGATGTTCCAGGATCCCGTCGGCTCGCTCAGCCCGCGCAAGTCGGTGCGCGCGTTGGTGACCGAACCCTTCCAGATCCACGGACTTCGCGGTGTCGACCTGGACGCCGAGGCCGAACGGCTCTGCGATCTCGTGCGCCTGCCCAAGGCGTTCCTGTCGCGCTACCCGCACGAGCTTTCGGGCGGTCAGGCCCGGCGGGTCGGCGTCGCCCGCGCACTGGCGCTGAACCCCAAGCTCATCATCGCGGACGAGCCGACGGCGGGGCTCGACGTGTCGGTGCAGGGCGAGATCCTGAACCTGATGGCGGATCTGCAGGCCGAGCACGGCCTCGGTTATCTCATCATCACGCACAACCTGCCCGTGGTGCGCCATATCTCCGACCGGCTGGCGATCATGTATCTGGGCCGGATCGTCGAGCAGGGCGACGCCGAGGAGATCTTCCGCCAGCCGGCGCATCCCTACACCGAGGCGCTGGTGCGCGGCGTGCCGCAGCCCGATCCGGACCGCCGGCGCACCCATGTCGCGCTGACCGGCGAGGTGCCGAGCCTGATGAACCGGCCCACGGGCTGCGATTTCGTCAACCGCTGCCCCTATGCCGACGACTATTGCCGGCAGGTGCAGCCCGGCGTGTCGGCGCAGCCGGACGGCCGCCGCTATCGCTGTCATTACCCGCTGACGCGTCCCGCGAGATCGGCCTGAGGACCGGGATCCGCCCGGCCGACAGGCAGCGGCATGTCGCTCTGATACAACTGTGCGGTAAATCCGGTCTGGATGATGCAGGCGTTTCGCTGCAGGATGGGGCCGACACGCAGAACAGGGACCGGTCCGCCGGCAAGACGACATGACACGGCTACTCCATCGCAACATCCACGCCACCCCCGCCGTCGCGGTCGGCGGGCAGGGGGTCGAGCTATTCGACGCCGACGGGCGCGCCTATATCGATGCCTCGGGCGGCGCGGCGGTGTCCTGCCTGGGCCACGGACATCCCGAGGTGATCGCGGCCCTGCACGCGCAGCTCGACCGGCTGGCCTACGCCCATACCGGCTTCTTCACGACGGACGTGGCCGAGCGGCTGGCCGAGCGCATGGTCGCGGACGCCCCGGGCGACCTGGGCCATGTCTACCTCGTCTCCGGCGGGTCCGAGGCGGTGGAGGCCGCGCTAAAGATGGCGCGGCAATACCACGTGGAGCGGGGCGAGTCGCAGCGCCGCCACGTCATCGCGCGGCGCCAGAGCTATCACGGCAACACGCTCGGCGCGCTGGCGGCGGGCGGCAACCTCTGGCGGCGGGCCCAGTTCGAACCGCTGCTCTTCGATGTCGCCCATGTCGCGCCGTGCTACGCCTACCGCTACCAGGCGGAGGGCGAGACCGAGGCCGAATACGGCGCCCGCGCCGCCGCCCAGCTGGAGGCCGAGATCGAACGGCTCGGCCCGGGCAACGTCGCCGCCTTCGTGGCAGAGACCGTCGTCGGCGCGACGGCCGGCGCGGTGCCGCCCGCCGCGGGCTATTTCCGCCATGTCCGCGAGATCTGCGATCGTCACGGCGTTCTGCTGATCCTCGACGAGGTGATGTGCGGCATGGGCCGGACCGGCACGCTCCACGCCTGCGCGCAGGAGGGCGTGGTGCCCGACCTGCTGACGGTGGCCAAGGGGCTCGGCGGCGGCTACCAGCCGATCGGGGCGGTGCTGCTGTCCGACCGCATCTTCGAGGCTTTCGACGGGGGCTCGGGCTTTTTCCAGCACGGCCACACCTATATGGGCCACCCCATGGCCGCGGCCGCGGCGCTCGCCGTGCAGGAAGTGATCCGGCGCGACGATCTGATGGCCAATGTCCGTGCGCGGGGCGACCAGCTTGACGACGCGCTGCACGCGGCCTTCGGGCAACACCCCAATGTGGGCGATATCCGCGGGCGGGGGCTGTTCCGCGCGCTGGAACTGGTCGCCGACCGCGAGACCAAGGCGCCGCTCGACCCGGCGCGCAAGACCCATGCCCGGATCAAGCGCGAGGCGATGGCACGCGGCCTGATGGTCTACCCGATGGGCGGGACGATCGACGGGAAGTCCGGTGATCACGTGCTGCTTGCACCGCCCTTCATCGTGACCGAGGCCGATATCGGGCGCATCGTCGCGCGGCTTGCGGACTCGGTCGAGGCGGCGCTGGCCTGACCGGCCAGGTCAGGTCAGGTCAGCTTGACCGCGTAGTGCAGCGCATCGGTCAGGCAGCGCGAGATCCGCAGTTCCACCGGACGGTCAGACAGGTCGCGCGCCAGCCGGTGGACGCGCAGCAGCGGCGCGCCCACGCTGCAGCCTAGCGCCGCGGCATCCGCCCCGGCGGCGACGGCCTTTAGCGTTTCCTCGGCCTGGGCGATCGTGATGCCCCAATGCGTCGAGTAGAGATGGTAGAGGTTGTTCGGCACCGCGTCCCGTTCGGGGAAGCCGGGGAAGCGATCGGCCGACAGCGTGATCGTCTCGGCAATCACCGGCGTCTCGCCGATGGACCTGAGCCGTTCCATCCGGATCACCGCCGCGCCCGGCGCGAGATCGAGCATCTCGGCCTCGTCGTCGGTGGCCGCCGCGCGGTCCAGCGCGCGCAGCTGCGAATCGGGATAGACCGCGCCGCCCTCGTCGGGCTTCAGCCGGAAGAACTGGAAGACGAGCTTGGCGTCGTCGGCCTGGGCGACGAAGGTGCCGCGCCCCTGCCGGCGCACCAGCAGGTATTCCTTGACCATGGTGTCGAGCGCCTTGCGCACGGTGCCCTGGCTGACGTTCAGCTCCTGGGCGAGCTGGATTTCGCTCGGGATCATCTCGCCCGGTTGCCAGCGCCCGTCGATCAGCCGCTGCACGAGCGATTCGCGCACATGCATGTAGAGCGGCTTGTAGCCGATTCCGGCGCTCTGTTCCTCGGCCATGGGGCACCTCTTTCGCGGCGGTCCGGGGAGAGTCATAGCCGGAAAGCGTTGACTCGGCCATAGTCTTGAGTCTTTTATAAGACATAAGATACATGACTGCGGCGAAAGGGAGACATTTCATGACCGCACCGCACCTGCTCGTGCACGAGCAAGACGACAACGTCGGCGTCGTCGTCGTCGAGGGACTGACCGCCGGGACCAAGATGCTCTGCGTCGTGACCGCGGACAATTCCAGCTTCGAGCTGGAGTCCAAGTCCGACGTGCCCATCGGCCACAAGATCGCGCTGAAGGACCTCAAGGAGGGCGACACCGCGATGAAGTACGGCGAGGATATCGGCAAGATGGTTGCCGGTGTCGAGAAGGGCGGCCACGTCCACACCCACAACCTCAAGACCAAGCGCTGGTAAGGAGCGGAGCCATGCCTTTCGACACTTCCAACCTGACCTTCAAGGGCTACCGCCGCGAGAACGGCCGCGTCGGCGTGCGCAACCATGTCATCATCCTGCCGGTCGACGACATCTCCAACGCCGCCTGCGAGGCGGTGGGCAACAACATCAAGGGCACGCTGGCGCTGCCGCATGCCTATGGCCGGCTGCAGTTCGGCGAGGATCTCGACCTGCATTTCCGCACCATGATCGGCATCGGGTCCAACCCGAACGTCGCCGCGGTGATCGTGATCGGGATCGAGCCCGGCTGGACCAAGCAGATCGTGGACGGCATCGCCAAGACCGGCAAGCCGGTCGAGGGCTTCTCGATCGAGCAGAACGGCGACCACAAGACGATCATGGACGCCTCGAAGCGGGCCAAGGAATTCGTTCACTGGGCCAGCGAGCTTCAGCGCGAGGACTGCCCCATTGCCGATCTCTGGGTCTCGACCAAGTGCGGCGAAAGCGACACGACCACCGGCCTCGGCTCCTGCCCGACGGTGGGCAACATGTACGACAAGCTGCTGCCCGAGGGGATCTATGGCTGCTTCGGCGAGACCTCGGAAATCACCGGGGCCGAGCATATCTGCAAGAGCCGCGCCATCAACGAGGAGGTGGGCGAGCGCTGGTACAAGATGTGGAAGGCCTACCAGGACGACGTGATCTTCGCCCACCAGACCAACGACCTGTCCGATAGCCAGCCGACCAAGGGCAATATCGAGGGCGGCCTGACCACCATCGAGGAAAAGGCGCTGGGCAACCTCGAGAAAATCGGCCGCACCTCGCGCTACATCGACATTCTCGACCCGGCCGAGGCGCCCGAATCGGGGCCGGGGCTCTACTTCATGGACAGCTCCTCCGCCGCGGCCGAGTGCGTCACGCTGATGGCGGCCGGCGGCTACGTCGTGCACACCTTCCCCACCGGGCAGGGCAACGTCGTGGGCAATCCCATCGTGCCGGTCATCAAGATCACGGCGAACCCGCGCACGGTCCGCACCATGAGCGAGCATATCGACGTGGACGTGTCCGGCATCCTGCGCCGCGACATGACGATCGACGAGGCCGGCGACGCGCTGATCGACATGATCCGCCGCACCGCCAACGGCCGCACAACCGCCGCCGAGGCGCTGGGCCACCGCGAGTTCGTCATGACCAAGCTCTACCGGAGCGCCTGATCGCCGGGGGAGCGATGCCCGAGATCGTCATCTCCGAATTCATGGACGCAGCCGCCGTCGGGCGGCTGCGTTCCGCTTGTGACACGCTCTACGACCCGGGGCTGGTGGATCGGCCCGGGGACCTGGCCGCCGCCATGCCGGAGGCTCGCGTGCTGGTCGTGCGCAACCGCACGCAGGTCCGGGGGGCGCTGCTGGACGCCGCCCCGCGGCTGGAACTGGTGGGCCGGCTGGGCGTCGGCCTCGACAATATCGACCTGTCGGCCTGTGCCGGGCGCGGGATCGCCGTGCGCCCCGCGACCGGGGCCAACGACCTGTCGGTCGCCGAATACGTCATCACCGCCGCCATGGCGCTGCTGCGCGGGGCCTACGGGGCCAGCGACGCCGTCGCCGCCGGGGACTGGCCGCGCCAGGCGCTGGTCGGGCGCGAACTGTCCGGCAAGGTGCTGGGGCTGGTGGGCTACGGTGCCATCGCGCGCGAGACCGCGCGCCGGGCGGTGGCGCTGGGAATGCGCTGTATCGCGCATGACCCCCATGTCGCGCCGGGGGATCCGGCCTGGGGCGGAACCGGGCGCCGGGATCTCGACGGCCTCCTGGCCGAGGCCGACGTGGTCAGCCTCCATGTGCCGCTCACCGACGGAACGCGCCGCATGATCGATGCCGCCGCGCTCGGCCGCATGAAGGACGGCGCCGTGCTGATCAACGCCGCCCGCGGCGGCGTGGTGGACGAAGACGCGCTGGCCGCGGCGCTGGCGGCGGGACGGATCGGCGGCGCCGCGCTCGACGTCTTCGAGACCGAACCGCTGAGCGCGGAGGCGGGCGCGAAGTTCCGCGGCCTGTCCAACCTGATCCTGACGCCGCATATCGCCGGCGTGACCGCGGAATCGAATACGCGCGTCTCGGACATGATCGCCGGGATCGTGCTGGAACACCTGGAAAAGGGAGCCTGAGCATGCCCGTGCTGTCCCCGGCCGAGGCCGAGACCCTCGCCGCCGCCGCGCTCGAAGCCAACCGCGTCGCGCCGGTGAACGCCGAAAGCGTCGCCCGGGCGCTGGTCGCGGCGGAACTCACGGGGCAGGCCGGGCACGGCCTGCGCCGGGTGCTGTCCTACGCGGCGCAGGCCAAGAGCGGCAAGGTCGATGGCCACGCCGCGCCGCGGGCCGAGCGGGTGCGCCCCGGCGCGCTGCTGGTCGACGCGGCCTCGGGCTTTGCCTACCCGGCGCTGGACCGCGCCTGCGCGGACCTGCCCGCGATGGTGCGCGGCCAGGGCATCGCCATCGCCGGGATCGCGCGCTCGCACCATGCCGGGGCCGTGGGACAGGTGGTGGAACGGCTGGCCAGGGACGGGCTGGTGGCGATGATGTTCGCCAACTCGCCGGCCGCGATGGCCCCCTGGGGTGCCAGGCGCGCGCTCTTCGGCACGAACCCCATCGCCTTCGCCTGCCCGCTGGGCGGTGACGCGGCGCCGATCGTCGTCGACCTGTCGCTGTCGCGCGTGGCGCGCGGCAAGCTGATGGCCGCCGCGCAGAAGGGCGAACCCATCCCCGAGGGTTGGGCGCTCGACCCGGAGGGCCGGCCGACGACCGATCCCGCCGCGGGCATGGCCGGCACGATGGCGCCGCTGGGCGATGCCAAGGGCACGGCGCTGGCGCTTATGGTCGAGCTGCTCTCGGCCGGGCTGACGGGCAGCAACTATGCCTACGAGGCCTCGTCCTTCTTCGAGGGCGAAGGCGCCCCGCCCCATGTCGGCCAGAGCATCGTCGCCATCGACCCGGCGCTCTTCGCGGACGGCACCGCGCGTTTCGCGGCGATGGCCGCCGAGATCGCGGGCGCCGAGGGCGCGCGCCTGCCGGGGCGCCGCCGCCAGGAGCTGCGCGCGCGGCTCGAGGCGGAGGGGATCAGCGTCGACGCGGCCCTGATCGCGGAGATCCAGGCCATCACCTGAGGCCCGCGCGCCGGGCCGGGCCTTGCGCCGCCCGGCGCCCTGCCACACACTCCGGACCGGCGGGGCGATCCCGTATCCGCGGCCATTCTCGGGACCGGAGCGCATGTTCGAAACCCTGGGCCTTGCGGCCCTGATCGGTCTTTTCGTCGCCGCCGGCGCGGTGATCTTCGTCGCCGGCATCCGGATGACCGGCCTTGCCGACCGGCTGGCGGACCGCACCGGGCTGGGCGAGGCGGTCGCGGGCGCGGTGCTGCTGGGCGCGGCGACGTCCTTCTCGGGGTCCATCGTGTCGCTCACCGCGGCGCTGGACGGGCACGCGGCGCTGGCGTTTTCCAACGGGATCGGGGGGATCGCGGTGCAGACGGCCTTCCTCGCCCTGGCCGACCTCGTCTATCGCCGCGCCAATCTCGAACACGCCGCCGCCGAGCTGGCCAACCTCTTCCAGTGCGTGACGCTCTTCATCCTGCTCATGTTGCCGCTTCTGGCCCATACCGCGCCGGAGGTGGCGATCTGGGGCGTTCACCCGCTGTCGCTCGCCATTCCGGTCGTCTACGCGATCGGGGTGCGGGCCACGGGGCAGGTGCGCTCGGCCCCGATGTGGCGGCCGGTGGGCACGCGCGAGACCCGCACCGACGCGCCTGACGAGGCGCGCAGCCGCAGCGGCAGCGTCGCGCTGCTGGTGCAGTTCGCGGTGGTGATGATGTTCATGGGGGTGGCCGGATGGGTCATCGCCAAGACCGCCGAATCACTGATCCTGCGGCTCGATCTCTCGCAGTCGCTGGTGGGCGCGCTGATGACGGCGGTCGTCACATCGCTGCCGGAACTGGTCACGACGCTGGCCGCGGTGCGCCGCCGCGCGCTGCAGCTTGCCGTGGGCGGGATCATCGGGGGCAACACCTTCGACACGCTTTTCCTGACGATCTCGGATATCGGGTACCGCGACGGCCCGATCTATGCCGCTCTCGGGCCGGGCGATTTCTTCTGGCTCGTTATCGGCGCGCTGATGACGGCGGTCCTGCTGGCCGGGCTGATCCTGCGCCAGCGCAACGGCCCCGCCCGGATGGGACTCGAGAGCGTGCTCCTGCTGGTGATTTACGCCGCGGCGGTTGCGGTGCAGGTCTGGCGTGGTTGAGCGACACGCGGCGCCATACCGCGCCCTGCCGGGGCAGGGGGCTGTTGGCGTTGCGCGCGGGGCTGTTATCTATGCGGGTGAGACCAGTGCCGGGAGACCGCGATGAACAGGACGAGTGCGCCCCCAGAACGTGAAACCCTCACCTTCGAGAGCGATCCGGGCGCCGGGCGGTCGCGCTGGATCGCCGGTGCGCTTGTCGTCGTGCTCGCGGCGTGGCTCGGCAGCGGGGTTCTGTTTCCCGCGCCCGAGGAGGCGGGGGACGGCGCCGTGGCGGGCAATCCCGGCCCGGTGGCCGTCGCGGTGCGCCCCTCGGCGGCGGAGCAGATCACGCAGTATTTCGTGGCCGAGGGGCAGGCACAGCCCGATCGCATGACCGCGATCCGCGCCGAGACCGGCGGCGAGGTCGCGGAGGTGCTGGCCGAGAAGGGCGCGATGCTCGAGGCCGGCCAGGTCATCGCCCGGATCGGCCTGGCGCAGCGTGCCGCCGAGCGCGACCGCGCCGAGGCCGAACTCGCGCGGGCGCGGCGGGATTTCGAGAATGCCGAGACGTTGCTCGACCGCGGCGTGGCGACGGTGGATCGCGTGGCCAACACCCGCGCGGCGCTCGCGGCGGCCGAAGCGCAGGTCGCGGCCGCGCAGGAGGCGGTCGAGAACGCGACGCTGCGCGCCCCCTTCGCCGCGCGGCTCGAGTCGCTGGCGATCGAGCCCGGGGAATTCGTCGCCCTGGGCGCCGAGATCGGGCGCGTCGTCGACAGCGATCCGCTGACCGTGACCTTCCGGGTGCCCCAGCAGGCCCGCGGCCGTCTCTCCGAGGGGCAGGAGGCGGCGGTGCGCTTCATCACCGGCGAGGAACGCACCGGGCGGCTGACCTTCCTCGGGGCCGCCGCCGATCCCGAGACCCGGACCTTCGCGGCGGAGGTCGAGGTCGCGAATGCCGACGGGGCGGTGCCCGCCGGCGTCAGCGCCGAGCTGCGCCTGCCGACGGGCGAGGCGAGGGCGCATTTCCTGTCGCCCGCGATCCTCTCGCTTAGTGCCGAGGGGCGGCTCGGCATCAAGACCGTGGACCCCGAGGATCGCGTCGTCTTCCGGCCCGTCGAGATCCTGCGCGCCCAGACCGACGGGGTCTGGGTGTCGGGCCTGCCCGACAAGGTCCGGATCATCACCGTGGGCCAGGGATTCGTGCGCGACGGCGAAACCGTCGATCCGCGCCCCGAGGACGCGCTCGGGACCGGGGCGCGGCGCGGGGCGCCACCCGCGGCGCCGGATACCGGCGCAGGCGCCGAATGAGCGGCCTGATCGACGCCGCCTTCTCGCGCGCCCGAGTCGTGGCGCTCGCGCTGGTCTTCATCCTGACGGCCGGGGCCTATGCCTATGTGGCGATCCCCAAGGAAAGCACGCCCGAGATCCCGATCCCGACCATCTATGTCGTCACCACGCTCGAGGGCATTTCGCCCGAGGACAGCGAGCGGCTGCTGGTCGAACCGCTGGAAACCGAGCTGGCCTCGGTGTCGGGGCTGAAGGAGATGCGCGCCAGCGCCGGCGAGGGCTTCGGGTCGGTCACGCTGGAATTCGAACCCGGCTTCGACTCCGACGAGGCGCTGGACAGCGTGCGCGAGGCCGTCGACCGCGCCAGGACCGACCTGCCGCAGGACGCGACCGATCCCAGCGTCAACGAGGTCAACACCGCGCTCTTCCCGATCCTGACGGCGGTGCTGTCCGGGCCGGTGCCCGAACGCGCGCTGAACGACCTGGCCGAAGCGCTGAGGGATGACGTCGAGGCGCTCGAAGGCGTGCTGGAGGTCGAGATCGGCGGCGCGCGCGACGCGCTGCTCGAGGTGCTGATCGATCCGACGGTCTTCGAGACCTACAACATCTCCTTCGACGAGCTGATCGGCCAGATCACCCGCAACAACCGCCTGATCGCGGCCGGCGCGATCGAGACCGGGGCGGGCCGGATCGTGCTGAAGGTGCCGGGGTTGATCGAGAACGTCGAGGACGTGATGGAACTGCCCGTGAAGGTGCGCGGCAACACGGTCGTCACCTTCGCCGATGTCGCCACGGTGCGGCGCACCTTCGAGGATCCGGACGGATACGCCCGGATCAACGGGCAGCCGGCGCTTGCGCTCGAGATCAAGAAGCGCGCGGGCGCCAACATCATCGAGACCGTCGCCGCGGTGAAACGGGTCGTCGCCGAGAGCCGCGCGGACTGGCCGTCCACCGTGCGGATCGATTACCTCCAGGACCAGGCCGAGCAGGTCCAGACCATCCTCGACGATCTCGAGTCGAACGTCATCGCCGCGGTGATCCTGGTGATGATCGTGATCATCTGGGCGCTGGGCGTGCGGCCCGCGATCCTGGTCGGGCTGGCCATCCCCGGCGCGTTCCTGTCGGGTGTCGCGGTGCTCTATGCCATGGGCTACACGATGAACATCGTCGTGCTGTTCTCGCTGATCCTGGTGGTGGGAATGCTGGTGGACGGCGCCATCGTCACGACCGAGCTTGCAGATCGCCGTCTGCAAGAGGGCACCCCGCCGCGGCTGGCCTACGCGGCCGCGGCCAAGCGCATGGCCTGGCCGATCATCGCCTCGACGGCGACGACGCTCAGCGTGTTCCTGCCGCTCCTGTTCTGGGAGGGCGTCGTGGGCGAGTTCATGAAATTCCTGCCGATCACCGTGATCCTGACGCTGACCGCCTCGCTGTTCATGGCGCTGATCTTCATCCCGGTGACGGGCCGGCTGATCGGGCGGCGCCAGCCGCAGGACGCGGCCGCGCGCGCGGCGCTTCACGAGGCGGAAAACGGCGATCCGCGGCGGGCGCCGGGCATCACGGGCGCCTATGCGCGGTTCCTGGAGCGCGCGCTGCTGCGCCCGGTGGCGACGCTGATGCTGGCCGTGGCGCTGCTGATCGGGGCCTTCGGCGCCTATGCCGAGTTCGGTCGCGGTGTGATCTTCTTTCCCGAGGTGGAACCCGATTTCATGCAGGTCACCGTCCGCGGGCGCGACAACTTCTCGATCTACGAGCGCGACGCGCTGGTGCGGACGGTCGAGGAACGCCTGCTCGATTATGACGATATCCGCAACGTCTATGCCCGCTCCACCGCCGACCGGCGCAACGAGGAAGAGGTGCTGGGCCGTCTCCAGCTGGAACTCGTCGACTGGGACAAGCGCCGCACCGCCGCCGAAATCGGTGACCGGATCCGCACCGAGATGGCCGCGATCCCGGGCATCGAGGTGCAGGTCCAGACCCAGTCGCAGGGACCGACCCAGGGCAAGCCCGTGCAGCTGGAACTGCGCGCCCGGTCCGACGATGCGCGCGACGCGGCCGTCGAGACCGCGCTGGCGGAGATGACGAAGATCGGCGGCTTCACCGACGTCACGGACACCCGCCCCCTGCCCGGGGTGGAATGGCGGCTCAGCCTCGACCGGAGCGAGGCCGCGCGCTTCGGCGCGGATGCGAGCCTGCTGGGCCAGGCGGTGCAGCTGCTGACGCGGGGCATCACCGTGGCCGACTACCGCCCCGCGGACGCCGAGGGATCGGTCGATATCCGGGTCCGCTTCCCCGCCGGCGAGCGCACGCTCGAGGATTTGCAGAGTCTCCGCGTGCCGACCGGCGCCGGGCTCGTGCCCATCGCCAATTTCGTGAGCTTCGAGCCGGCGCCGCGTACCGGCACGATCCGCCGCATCGATCAAAACCGGGTGGTCCGGATCGAGGCCAACGTCGCGCCGGGGCTCCTGGTCAACGACCAGATCACCGCCCTGCGCGCGGCGCTGGAGGGCGCGGCGCTGCCGGACGCGATCAGCTGGAGCTTCGCCGGGGAGGCCGAGGAACAGCAGGACGCGCAGTCGTTCCTGGTGCTGGCCTTCCTGACCGCCATCGGGCTGATGTTCGCGATCCTGGTGACGCAGTTCAACAGCTTCTACCAGGCGCTGGTGGTGATGAGCGCGATCATCTTCTCGGTGGCCGGGGTGCTGCTCGGGCTGCTGGTGACGGGCCGGCCCTTCGGCGTGGTCATGGGCGGGATCGGCGTGATCGCCCTGGCCGGGATCGTGGTCAACAACAACATCGTGCTGATCGACACCTATAACGACCTGCGCCGGGCGGGCGCCGGGGCGCTCGAGGCGGCACTGCGAACCGGCTCGCAGCGCCTGCGGCCGGTGGTCCTGACGACGGTGACCACGGCGCTCGGCCTGATGCCGATGGTGATCGGGGTCAGCGTGGACTTCTTCCGCCGCGAGGTGGTCTACGGCGCGCCCTCCACCCAGTGGTGGACCGAACTGTCGAGCGCCATCGCCGGCGGCCTGTTGGTCGCCACGGCGCTGACGCTCATCGTGACGCCGGCGATGCTGGTGCTGGGCGAGCGCGTCGCCGGCCGCCTCGGCGCGCGGCGCGCCGGCGCCTGACGACGGGGCGCAGGATCAATCCGCGTCGAGAACCTTGCGCGCGACGCGGAAGCATTCCAGCGCCTGCGGTACCCCGCAATAGATCCCGATCACGTGGATGATGGCGCGGATCTCGTCGCGGCTGACGCCGTTGTTCACGGCGCCCCGGCAATGCACTTCCCATTCCTGCATCTTGCCGAGCGCCCCGATCATGGCGAGGTTCATCATGCTGCGCGTCTTGGCGTCGATCACCGAGTCGCCCCAGCCGAAACCCCAGCACCAGGCGGTCATCGCCTCCTGGAAGGGCCGGGTGAAGTCGTCGGCCGCGGCGAGGTTCTGCGCGACGTAATCCGCGCCGAGGGTCGCCTTGCGTTGCGCGAGGCCTTTCATGAAGAGATCTTCGTCGAATGTGCTCATGCTCCGGTCCTTTCCCGTGACGATGCCGTTCACTGGGGAACTCTACGGGATTGGCGGATGCGGAACAGGCCTGCCTCAGCTGTGGAGCCGGGCCGCGTGATTGTAGTGCCGGCCATGGCTCCAGCGTCCGGGCATCTCGCCGGACGGGCCAAGCAGCGGGCTGCGTGTCGACGCCTCGATGAACTCGCGGAAGGTGGCGTTCTTGCGGATGATCTTCTGGCGGATGTCGCGCGAGAACCCGGCTTCGACGTTCAGCCGCAGTTCCGCATCGCGGGCGACCATGCGGCGGAGTTTCTCGCTTCCGATGCAGAACACGCGGGTGCGCTTCGTCACGATCGCCGTGGCGGTCGACGGTGCGCCCGCAAGGCAGGAAATCTCGCCCACCAGGATGTCGGAGCCGTATTTGTAGAGCAGCTGCTCGCCGGACGAGATGTCGACGGAACCTGACGCGACGTAGCTGACCATCTTGGACGGCGTGCCTTCCTGCGTCAGGATTGTGCCGGGCTCCAGGTTGCGCCAGGTGCCCGCATCGAGGAACTGTCGCGCGCGCTGCCCCCGCAGGGACGGAAACTTGCTCGAGAGGAAGTGTTTCTCCTCGTCGCTGAAGCGCACCAGGAACGAGCCGAGGGCCATGCGCACCAGGCCGATCAGGCTGATGAGGATGAAGCTGATCTGGATGATGGCCGAGGCGAGGTTGAAATTCGTGATCAGGCTGGTCAGCACCAGCGCGGCCGCGACGAGGTTGAGCGACGGGTAGATGAAGCTCTGGCCCCGGATCCAGCCGATCTGAAGCGCGAAATAAGCACCGAGATAGACGATCACGCCGAGAATGCCCGCGTAACCGGCAATCACGACGAAATCCTGCTGGGCGATCAGGGTGAGAAATTCCATATATGCCTATTCGTATGTATTTGTTTCAAAAAATTGAGAAAAGGACGCATAAAATTGCAAAAATGATAATACCATCGAACATGAATTTCCCCAAGCTCGATTTCCATGTCCGCCACCGCCAGCCGCGGCACGCCCGCGCGGGGGGCGCCCGTGGCGGCAACCCCACGCCGACGTGACTGGACCAGCGGCGGCCGATGGCTTAACCAAAGTTGCGATTTCCCGGGCGCGCGCGGTGCGCGCGGTATCGGTATCGACGTAGTCCGGCTGGAGGGGCGACCATGGTAACCCGGCGACACTTCATCATGACCTCGGCGGCGCTGTTTTCGCAGCCGGTCGCCACGTCGGTATGGGCGGCGCCGACCTCGTTGCGCGCGAAATGGAAGGCATGGGACGCGCAGGTCACGCCTGCGGATTACGATCCCGGAACCTCGAATCCCTGGGGGCTGCAGCCCCGGTTCCTGCCGCGGCGCGTCGAGGCGAAAGACGGGCTGACCCCCGGCGACATCCACGTCGATGCCATCGCGCGCTATCTCTACCATATCCAGGGCGACGGCACCGCCATGCGCTACGGCGTGGCCATCGCGCGCGGCAGTCTCTACGAGGCGGGCGTCTACACCATTCGCCGCAAGGCGAAGTGGCCGGGCTGGACCCCGACGCAGAACATGATCCGGCGCGAGCCGGAGGTTTACGCCAAGTACGAAGACGGCGTGGACGGCGGCCCCGAGAACCCGCTCGGGGCGCGGGCCTTCTATCTCTACGAAGGCAACCGGGACACCTATCTGCGCATCCACGGAACGCCTTACCCGGGGTCCGTGGGCGGGCGCGCCAGTTCCGGCTGCGTGCGGATGGTGATGGCCCACATCATCGGGCTCTACGACCAGGTCGAGCTGGGCACGACGGCGCATCTCCACCCGGCGGAAGACGCGGTCACCGCCAGCACCTGACCAGGTCAGGCGGGGACGCCGTGCGCCGGCGATCCGCGGGCGTCAGGCCTCTTCGGCCGGAGGGGCGGCGGGACGGGCGCAGATCGGCCGGCCCGCCCGCGTGCGAAGCGGCAGAAACGTCGTCTCGACCGGACCCTCGTGGCGATACCAGTAGCACCGGCCCTCGGGCCCGAACCGAACGGCGGTCAGGTCCTGGTGGGGCGCGGCGAGCGCGCGCACCGCTTCCGGCAGCTCCTCGATCAGGGCGTTCCGCGACGTATCGGAGCCTGTCCCGGACGCACAGGCCCCCAGTGCCAGGACAAGGGCCAGCGCTGGGGCAACCCGGTACTTCATGCAGTCTCTCCGTTGGCGCGGCCGAAAGGCATGCCTGCCCCGCTTTCGTTCGATCGCCCAGACGTTCCGAAAAGCGGGCCGGATCGTCAAGGCGTTTTCCGCGGCGTCAATTCCGCCGACCGCTCTCGATATCGTTTCGCATCCGTTCGATTTGCCCGGCAATGCACGCGCAGAATGCGTCGGCCAGGGCGGAGCTGGGGCGATGCGCGGGTCTCAGGATCGAGATGCTGCTGCTGATGCGCGGCCGGAAGGGCCGGAACACGAGCGGCATGTCGGCATCGCCGCGCTGGAGAAACCCGTGTGCCGTGATCATGTCGCAGATCATGTAGCACATCCCCGAGGCCACGAACTGCAGCCCCGGCAGGAACGTCTGCAATTCGAAGCGCCGGCGAAAGCTGCAGCCGGCGTCGTCGAAGGCCTTGCGGGTCTGTTGAAAGGTTTCGTGCTCGGAAAATAGCATGGCGAGGTCCGCCCCGTCGAGATCGGCCGGGCTGATGATCGCCTTCCCGGCCAGCGCGTCATCGGCGGCAAGGACACAGACGCATTCCAGGTCGAAATCGGTCTGGCTTATGGCGTCCCTCGGCCGCGGGGTTTCCGCGAAGCCGACGTCGAACTGCTGCGATGCGACGAGTTCCTCGATCACGCGCGACGAGCGCATCATCAGCGCGACCTCGACGTCCGGTCGCTCGGACAGGAAGCCGGTCAGGACCCGCGGCATGAAGAATCCGGAGGCGGCGGGGTGGCAGGCGACCCGCAGGCGCCCGCGCTCGAGCGAGGCGACGCCGGCCAATGTCCGTTTCGTCTGTTCCAGCCGGGACAGGATCTCCTCGGCTTCCTCCAGGAAGAACCGGGCCTCCGGCGTTGGCAGCAGCTTGCCCTGCTCGCGATGGAAGAGCCGGAAGCCGAGCTCGCGTTCCAGGCTCGCGATCATCGCGCTGACCGCGGGCTGCGTGCGCCCCAGGGTCCGGGCGGCCTGGCTGATCGACCCGCTGCGCATGACCTCGCGAAAGGTCATCAGTTGACGGATGGACAGGTTCACGGCGCCTCCATAAGGAAAATCTATGAGATCAGCATTTTTTTGAATTTGATTTTATAGGGTGCGGCGCGTCAAGCTCTTCGTCAGCGGTCGAAACGCCGCGACCGGGGAGGGACATGGACCGTTTCGCGAAATATCTCCTGACGACGCTCATCTGCATCGTGGCGCTCGGCCAGTTCGTGCAGGTGGTCACGCGATACATCCTGCAGGTGCCGGTCATGGGCCTGGAAGAGACGATGCTCTATCCGACGCTCTGGCTCTACATCCTGGGCGCGGTCAATGCCTCCCGCGAGAACACCCATATCCGCGCGAATGTCCTGGAGATCTTTCTCAAGACCGATCGCCAGCACACCATCCTCGCGATCGTCGGTGAGGTCATAAGCCTGGTCGTCGGTCTCTGGCTGCTGAGCTGGGCATGGGACTTCACCCGGTACGCCTGGCGCGTCTGGAAGGAGAGCCCGACGCTCTACATCCCGACCTTCTACTCGGACGTGGCGCTGGTCATCGGGCTCGCCCTGATGATGCTCTACACGGCCATCAACATGTACGGCCATATCAAGGACCTGCGCCGGAGGGCCGTGAGATGATCGAAATCGCCCTTCTCGCCATCGCGGTCCTCGTGATTTTCCTGACGCTGGGCGTGCCGCTGCCCTACTGCTTCGGCGGCGCGCTGATGGTGATGTACTTCGCCGGCGGCGTGACCATGAAGGGCATGATGCTCTGGGGGTTCCAGCAACTCGGCAACCCCGTGCTGCTGGCGATCCCGCTCTTCGTTCTGGCCGGGACGATCATGTCGGCCAGCGGCATCGCGGCCTCGCTGCTGCAATTCGTCAACGCCTTCATAGGCCATGTGCGGGGCGGCCTCGGCGTCGTCGCCGCGGTCAGCTGCGCCATCATCGGCGCGATCTCGGGCTCGGGCCTGACCGGCATCGCGGCCGTCGGCCCGCTCCTGATCCCCGAGATGGAAAAGCGCGGCTACCCGCGCGAATACGCCACCGCGCTGATCGCCAACTCCTCGATCCTCGGCCTGCTGATCCCGCCCTCGGTCACCATGATCGTCTATGGCTGGGTCACCGACACCTCGATCCTCGCCTGCTTCCTGGCGACGACCGGGCCGGGTCTGCTGATCATGATGAACTTCTCGCTCATGAACCTCTGGATGAGCCGCAAGTTCAACCTGGTGCTCGACGAAAAGCCCAGCTTCACCGGGCTGGTCGGCGATGTCGCCCGCCGCGGCACCTACGCCGCGCCGGCCCTGCTGATGCCGGTGATCATCCTCGGCGGTATCTACGGCGGCATCATGACACCGACCGAGGCCGCCGCGATCGCGGTGATCTACGCGGTGCCCGTGGGCTTCCTGATCTACAAGGGCCTCGACCTGAGCACGTTCCTTGCCGCCGGCAAGGAGGCCGCCACCGCCGTCGGCGCGATCATGCTGATGATCCTGTTCTCGATGATCCTCAGCCAGATGTTCGTCTACGAGGCGATCCCGCAGAAGATCGTCAGCTCGATCTTCGAGATCACCGAGAACAAGGTGATCCTGCTGATCCTGATCAACATCCTGCTCTTCCTCGTGGGCATGGTCGTAAACGACGTCACCGCGATCATCCTGATCGCGCCGCTGCTGCTGCCGCTGATGAACGCCATCGGCGTGAGCCCGGTGCAGTTCGCCGCGATCATGGGCGTCAACACGGCCATGGGCGGCGTGACGCCGCCCTATGCCTCGATCCTCTACCTCGGCGCGCGGATCGGCAACGTGAAAGTCACCAAGGTCATCCCGCCGGCCATGCTGCTGATCCTGACCGGCTACGTGCCCGTCGTGCTGCTGACCTCGCTCTGGCCCGACCTGTCGCTCTTCCTGCCGCGGCTGTTCGGCTACTGACCCGACCACCAACCCAAGACCAAGCATCCAACAAGGAGACCCAAGATGAAACACATGCTTCTCGGCACGGCCGCGCTCGGCCTTCTGGCCTTCGGCGGCATCGCTGACGCGGCCGACCTGAAAATGAGCCATGTCCGCCCGCAGGACGCCACGATCGACAAGGAACTGCGCGCGTTCTCGGAAAACGTCAGCGCCGCGACGGACGGCGACGTTTCGATCAACATCTTCCCGGCCTCGGCGCTGGGCGACTACACGACGGTGCAAGAGCGCGTCTCGGTCGGCGCGATCGAGATGGCCACGCAGCCCGCCGCCACCGGGGCGGATCGCCGGATGCAGATCAGTTCGTTCCCCTACCTGGCCAACAGCTGGGACGAGGCGCGCGCGATCTACGGCCCCGACGGGCCGGTGCGCGAGGTGATGGCCGATCTCTATGCCGAGCAGGACATCACCATGCTCGCCGCCTACCCGGTCTATTTCGGCGGCATCTCGCTGAACACCGAGCCGGTGAACCCGGGCGACCCGTCGGACTCCAACGGGATCAAGGTGCGTGTCCCCGGCATCAAGAGCTTCCAGCTGACCGGCCAGGCGCTGGGCTACATCCCGTCGCCGATCCCGTTCTCGGAGGCCTTCACCGCCATCCAGACCGGCGTGGTCGACGGGGTGATCGGCTCCGGTGCCGAGGGCTACTACGCGTCCTTCCGCGACGTGACCCAGGCCTATATCCCGGCCAACACCCATTTCGAGGTGTGGTACATGATCATCTCCAACAGCGCGCTTTCCGAGCTCGACGCCGAGGACCAGGACGCGCTGACCCAGGCCGCCGCCGATTTCGAGGCGACGCGCTGGGAAGTGGCCGAGGCCGACCAGGGCAAATGGGAGCAGCGGCTCGCGGATGAGCTCGGGACCAACGTGGTCGAACTCTCCGACGCGCAGCTCGCCGCCATGGCCGAGAAGGTCCGCGCCGATGTCTGGCCCGAGGTCCTGCAGGATGTCGGCGCAGAATGGGGCCAGTCCATCCTCGACGAGATCGGCAAGTAAGCCGGCTTGCGCGGGGCGGCTTCCGGGCCGTCCCGGCAGAGGCGCCACTCAGGCCTGCGAGGTTGAATGCTTTCGGACTACGCCATCATCGGCGGCGGTGTCGTCGGCCTGTCGGTCGCCTGGGGTCTGCTCCGGCGCGGCCGCTCGGTGACGGTGCTGGACGGGGGCGACGGATCCTTCCGCGCCAGCCGCGGGAATTTCGGCCTGGTCTGGGTGCAGTCCAAGGGCATGAACCAGCCGCGCTACGCGCGCTGGTCGCAGCAATCCGCCGCCGCCTGGGGCGACTTCGCCGCCGAACTGGGCGAGGCGACGGGCCGCGACCTGGGGCTGGAGCAGAAAGGCGGCTACGATCTGCATTTCTCGGAAGAGACCCTGCAGCAGACCGTCGAGAAATACGAGACGCTGAAGGCGAAGCTCGGCGGAGATTATCCGTTCGAGGTGCTGGGCCACAACGCGCTCAGGAAGGAAGAACCCCATATCGGGCCCAAGGTGGTCGGGGCGATCCTGCATCACCAGGACGGCCATGCGAACCCGCTGCGCCTGTTGCTGGCACTGGCCGACGATGTCCGGCGCCGGGGCGGGCGCGTGATCACCGGGCAGACCGTGACCGATGTCGAGAAGAGGGACGGCGCCTTCCGGGTCACCTGCGCGGACGGCGCGACGGTCGAGGCCGGGAAGGTGGTTCTCTCCGCTGGTCTCGGTGCGATGGAGCTGGGACCGAAGCTCGGCTTCAAGGCGCCGATCCGGGCGCAGCGCGGGCAGGTCATGATCACTGAAAAGCTGCCCAGGTTCATCAACCGGCCCTCGCTGATTGCCCGACAGGTGGACGAAGGCGGGGTGCAGATCGGGGCCACGAACGAGGAGGTGGGGCTCGACGACAGCGTGACCCAGCCGGGCCTGTCGGGTCTCGCCGCGGAGGCCGTGGCCGCCTACCCGGTGCTGGGGCGCGCGCAACTCGTGCGCAGCTGGGGGGCGCTGCGGGTCATGTCGCCCGACGGCCTGCCGATCTACCAGGAAAGCGTCACAACGCCGGGGGCGTATCTCGTCACCTGCCACAGCGGCATAACCCTCGCGGCGGTGCACGGGCACATCCTGCCGTCCTGGCTCGAAGGCGCCGGGGACGCGCCGGATCTGGAGGTATTCAGTGAAGACCGCTTCGCCGTTTCATGAGATCGACGCGGATGCCGCGCGCGTCACGGTGCGGCTCGACGGTGCCGATCTCTCCTTGCCCGCGGGGGCGAACCTTGCCGCGGCGTTGCTCGCCGCCGGCGTGCCCGTGTTCCGGCACACGCCGGTTTCCGGGGCGCCGCGGGGGCCGTTCTGCATGATGGGCGCCTGTTTCGATTGCCTGGTCGAGGTGGACGGCGTGACCCGCCAGGCCTGCCTCCTCACCGTCGAGGAAGGCCTGGAGATCCTGCGCGCCGGTCCCGCCACCGCGGAGAGCGCCGATGCAAGCTGACCTTGTCGTCATCGGGGCCGGCCCGGCCGGGATGGCCGCGGCCGCAACCGCGGCCGAGGCGGGGCTTTCGGTCGTCATCCTCGACGAGCAGGCGCGGGCCGGCGGCCAGATCTATCGTGATGTCACGCGCAGCGCGGCGCGGCGCGGCGACATCCTCGGGCAGGATTACAGCGCCGGGCTGCCGCTTGCCGCGGGGCTGGAGCAGCCGTCGATCACGCATGTGACGCGGGCGACGGTCTGGCAGATCGCGCCCGACGGCGCCGTCGCCTATTCCGTCGATGGACGTGGCGCGATCGTGCACGGCCGCCGGGTCTTGCTGGCGACGGGCGCGCTGGAACGGCCCATGCCGGTGCCGGGCTGGACCCTTCCGGGGGTGATGACGGCCGGCGCCGGGCAGATCCTGATCAAGGAATCCGGCGTGGTGGCCGGGCGCGCGGTGCTCGCGGGATCGGGGCCGTTGCTCTACCTTATCGCGGCGCAGATGGTGCGCGCGGGGACGCCGCCGCTTGCGCTGGTCGAAACCCAGTCCCGGCGCGATACCGTCGCCGCCCTGCGCCATCTTGCCGGGGCGCTGCGTGGCTGGCGCTATCTCGTCAAGGGGCTGTCCATGCTTGCCGAAATCCGGCGCGCCGGCGTTCCGCGCTACACGGCTGCCGCCGACATCGCCGTCGCGGGCACCGACCGGGCCGAGGCGCTGTCTTTCGTCGCGGGGGGCAAGCGGCATCGGATCGCCTGCGAGACGGTGTTCCTCCATCACGGCGTCGTGCCCAACATGCAGGCGGCGCGGTCGCTGGACATCCCGCACCGGTGGAATGCGGCCCAGGCCTGTTTCGTCCCCGAGACCGACCCCTGGGGGCGCACCGAGATTCCCAACGTGTTCATCGCCGGCGACGGCGCCGGGATCGGCGGCGCCAAGGCGGCCGAGCAGGCCGGCCGTCTCGCCGCCCTCGAGGCCGCGCGGGACCTGGACCGGATCAGCGCCGATGCGCGCGACCGCGCGGCCGCGCCTGTCCGCGCGGCGCTGCGCGGCGAACTGGCCGTGCGCCCGTTCCTCGATCGTGCCTATCCGCCCTATGCCGCGGCGCTGCAGCCTGCGGATGCGACCGTGGTGTGCCGCTGCGAAGAGGTGACGGCGGGCGATATCCGCGGGTACGCCGCGCTCGGCTGCAAGGGACCGAACCAGACCAAGGCGTTCGGCCGGCCGGGCATGGGCCCGTGCCAGGGGCGATATTGCGGCCTGACCGTGGTGTCGATCCTCGCCGCGGAAACCGGCCAGGGCATGGACGAGACCGGCTATTACCGGATCCGCCCCCCGCTGAAGCCGGTGACGCTGGGTGAACTGGCGGCGATGGAGGAACCCCCCGCGGAGGATCCCGCCGTCATGGCCGTGGACGGAAGATGAGGACAGAGATGATAGAACGTATCGACCCCGGTCCGCGGATGAGCCGGATCGTCAAGCACAACGGGACGGCCTATCTTTGCGGACAGGTCGGCGCCGGGCAGAGCGTGGCCGAGCAGACCCGGGATTGCCTGTCCCGCGTGGATGGCCTGCTGGCGCAGGCCGGCTCGTCCCGCGAGCGGATCCTGCAGGCGATCGTCTGGCTCGCCGACATGGCGGATTTCGACGAAATGAACGCGGTCTGGGATGCCTGGGTGCCGGACGGCCATGCCCCGGCGCGGGCCTGCGGCGAAGCCCGGCTCGCGCGGGCCGATCTGAAAGTGGAAATCATCGTCACCGCGGCATGCGACCCGTGACCGCGTCCGCGGCGCGATGACCGGGGGTCCCGTCGCCTTCGGTGCCGGGACAACGAAGACCGGTTGCGACGGCGGGGCGGGCGACGCCCCGCGCGGTGCAAGACCCCGTGAAAACAGGGGCGCCACGGCATGTCCAGGTGGGCGATGGTAGCGGAGGAGGGACTTGAACCCCCGACACAAGGATTATGATTCCTCTGCTCTAACCAACTGAGCTACTCCGCCAAGAGCGAGGCGGTAGGTAAGCGAAGCGCGCGGGGGCGTCAAGTGGGTTGGCGCCGGAAAATCGGTGCCGCGCGGCACCGGTCGGCGAATGGCGGAAAAGGTGGTGCCCGGGGGGCGCAGGGACGCGCGTCGCGCCCCGGTGCCGCCCCTGCCGCGGGCGGGCCGGTGCGACGCCGCGCTTCATCCGAGCGTTTTGCTCAACATTGACATTCCCGGGCGCCTTGGTCACGGTGCATCCGCTTGCGCGATCGCTGCCAGGCGGCGCCGGTCCGCAGAGTCAGGATATCCGATATCAGCCCGGGGCACCCAACGAAGATGCACTTCACGACCGAATGCCGCGCGTCGTCTGCGCACCGGCCGTGCCGCAGGACCGCCACGCCGACGGGCCGAGAGGGCGCTGGCCGGTCATGATGGGGGCGGACGCGACACCGCGGCAGCGCCGGATATCGGCGGACCGCGTCATGGTGGTGATTGCATCGCTGCTGGCGCTGATCTGTGTCCTGCCGCATCTGGGCGTGCTCTTCGCGGCCCTCGGCGGCACGGGCGAGACGCTTGCCCATCTGATGGACACGGTTCTGCCGCGCTACATGGCTGCGACGGCCACGCTGGTGGTGCTTGTCGGGATCGGCACCTTCTGTATCGGCACCGGCGCGGCCTGGCTCGTCATCATGACCGAGTTTCCCGGGCGGCGCCTGCTGGAAGTGGCGCTGGTCATACCGCTCGCCTTCCCGGCCTACGTGCTGGCCTATGCCTATACGCATCTCCTCGATCACCCGGGCATCGTGCAGTCGACGCTGCGCGAGGTGATGGGCTGGGGCCCGCGCGAGTACTGGTTTCCCGAGATCCGGTCGCTGGGCGGGGCGGCGGCGATGCTGACGCTGGTGCTCTATCCCTATGTCTACCTTCTGGCGCGCGCGGCCTTCGTCGCGCAGTCGGCCTCGACGTTCAACGCCGCGCGTGCGCTGGGGCAGTCGCCATTCGGCGCGTTCCTGCGCGTGTCGGTGCCCATGGCCCGCCCGGCGATCATGGCCGGTGTCCTGCTCGCCGCGATGGAGACCATCGCCGATTTCGGCACGGTGGCCTATTTCGGCGTGCAGACCCTCGCCACCGGCATCTACACGAGCTGGTTCACCATGGCCGACCGCGCCGCCGCGGCGCAGATCTCGCTCGGGCTGCTGGCCTTTGCGCTGCTGCTGGCCGGGCTCGAGCGGGCCAATCGCGGTCGGGCCCGCTACGACTACGGCCGGCGTGTCGAGACGATGTCCCGCATCGAGCTGCGCGGCGCGCGCGCGGGCGCGGCGCTGGCGGCCTGTCTCGTCCCGGTTCTCTTCGGCGTGATCGTTCCGGTGGTCGCGCTGTCGGAGATGGCGATCGGCTCGGAACAGAACCTGTTCAGCGGGCGGTATATCGGGTTCATCGGCAATTCCCTGACGCTCGCGACCGCGACCGCGCTGGTGACGGTCGCGGCGGCCGTGATCGTGGGCAGCTACAACCGGATGCGGCCGGGCGTTCCCTCGTCCACGGTGCTTTACACGGCGCGCCTGGGCTACGCGGTGCCGGGCGGTGTGATCGCGGTCGGGCTGCTGGTGCCCTTCGCGGCATTCGACAACACGCTCGACGCCTGGATGCGGGATACCTTCGGCATCGCCACGGGCCTGCTTGTCACGGGCTCGATCTGGCTGCTCGTCGTCGCTTACATGATCCGCTTCCTCGCGGCCGCGATCGGCGCCTACGAGGGCGGGATCAGCGCCATCAGCGGGAATATCGACTCCGCGGCCCGGGTGCTTGGCCTGAACGCCTTCGGCCTGCTGCGCCGCGTGCATGTCCCGATCCTGACGCCCAGCTTGCTGACCGCCGCGCTGATCGTTTTCGTCGACGTGATGAAGGAGCTGCCGGCGACGCTGATCATGCGGCCCTTCAATTACGACACCCTCGCCGTTCAGGCCTACAGGCTGGCCTCGGACGAACGCCTCGACGGGGCGGCGGTGCCCAGCCTGGTGATCGTGGCCGTGGGGCTTTTGCCGGTCATCCTGCTCTGCCGGCAGGTCGCGCTGCATCGCAAGTAGCGCGGGCACGGAAAAAGGGCGCGGTCCGCATGGACCGCGCCCCCGCAAGGCCGCTTGGGGGCCGGGCTTACTCCCAGCCGACCTCGTTGAAGATCTGCTGCGCGGTGGCGACGTTGTCGGCGACCGCACCGAGATCGACATCGTCGGGCTTGAACATGCCGAGCTGCGCGACGGACTCGCTGATCGCCACGCCCGGCACGGCCGGATACTCGTCATTGCCGGCCGAGAAGTACTGCTGCGCCTGGTCGGAGGCGAGGTATTCGAGGAAGGCGACCGCGTTCTCGCGGTTCGGCGCATGCGCGGCCACGCCGCCGCCCGACAGGTTCATATGCGCGCCCTCGGCGTCCTGCGCGGGGAAGACCCAGCCGATCGTGTCGGTGCTGTCCGACAGGCCTTCGACGTCTTTCCGCAGCGCGCGGGCGAAGTAGTAGGTGTTCGAGATCGAGATGTCGCATTCGCCCGAGACGAGACCGCGCAGCTGGTCGGTGTCGCCGCCCTGCGGATCGCGCGCGAAGTTGTTCACCACGCCCGCGGCCCAGTCGCGCGCGGCCTCTTCGCCGTGGTTCTCGATGATCGACGAGAGCAGCGTCTGCGAGTAGACGTTGGTGGACGAGCGGTGGCAGACCATGCCCTCATAGGCCGGGTCGGCGAGATCGACATAGCTCTGCGGCGGGTTCGCCACGTCGGCCTTGTCGTAGAAGATGATCCGCGCCCGCTGGCTGAAGCCGAACCACTGGTTGTCCTCGTCCTGGAGATAGGCCGGGATGCGCTGCTCCAGCACGTCGCTGGCCACGGATTGCAGGAGGTCCGCGTCCTTGGCGCGCTCGAGACGCGAGGTGTCGACCGTCAGCAGGATGTCGGCCGGGCTGTTGCGGCCCTCGGCCTGCATGCGGGCGATCAGCTCGTCCGCGTTGCCCTCGATCCGGTTGATCGTGATGCCGGTCATGTCCTCGAAATCGGAATACAGGCGCTCGTCGGTATCGTAGTGGCGCGACGAGTAGAGGTTCAGTTCGCCATTGGCGAAGGCCGGGGCGGCGAGGCTGGCGATGGTGAGCGCCAGAACCGAGGTTCTTGTCGTCAGGGTCATGAGGATCTCCCGTGATTCATTCCTTAGTGTTTTTGTCTGATAACAGCCGACACGCAGATTTCAAGGAAAACCTGACTAATTTACTTTGGAAGCCTGCGGCCCCCGCGCGACGGCGGGGAACGGCGGGTGCCGCAGACGCGTCACGGCGGCCGGTCGTGGCCTGCGCGCCCCGGGAAGGCGGCGTTGGGCGAAACCGACTCGCCAACCCGAAACGGGATCGGGTAGGGAAGGGACATGGACGAGTTGCACCGTGCCATCCGCCTGCTCTACACGGGCCGGAGCCAGAAGGCCCGGCGGTTCCGTTACGCGCTGATCACCTTCGACGCGGCCACGATCCTTTTCTTCATCTTCACCGCCGCGCTGCCCCAGACGGGGTGGGTGACGCTCGTGAACGCGGCGCTGGGCGTGATGATCCTGCTGGATCTCTCGGCGCGGCTCTGGATTTCCGAGCATCGCCGGCGCGAACTGCTGCGGGTCTACACGCTGGCTGACATCGTCGTGGTGGCGTCGTTGCTGTTTGCGCCCTTCTTCAGCGGCGAACTGGCCTTCCTGCGGATCCTGCGCGGACTGCGCCTGATCCACTCCTATCACCTGATCCGCGACCTGCGCCGCGAGAGCCGGTTCTTCCGCCTCCACGAAGGGGCGGTCTACGCGGCGGTGAACCTGTTCGTCTTCGTCTTCGTCACGACGTCCTTCGTGTTCGTCCTGGCCTTCGAGGACCAGACCGGCCCCGCCGCCTATATCGACGCGCTCTACTTCACGGTCGCGACGCTGACCACCACCGGGTTCGGCGACATCACCATGACCACGCCGCAGGGCAAGCTGCTGTCGGTGTTCATCATGGTCGTGGGCGTCGCGCTTTTCGTGCAGCTGGCCCGGGCGATCTTCCAGCCGTCCAAGGTGCACTACAAATGCCCGGACTGCGGTCTCACGCGGCACGATCCGGACGCGATCCACTGCAAGCATTGCGGCGCGCCGCTCAAGATCGAGACCGAGGGCACCGACAGCGCCTGAGCCCGCCCGGTCAGAGGTTCTGGCGGTGCTCCAGCGCGATCAGCACGGCATGGGTGCGGTTCTTGGCGCCCAGTTTCTTCATGAGGTTGCGGACATGCATCTTCACCGTCTCGAGGCTGATGTCGAGCTGGATGGAGATTTCCTTGTTCGACATGCCCTCGCAGAGCCCCGCGAGCACGTCCCGCTCTTTCGGGGTCAGCGACCCGGGCAGGCCGTGCCGGTGCGCGGCGCCGTCGCTTTCGTCATGGAACCACGACGGCAGGAACGTCTCGCCCGACAGGACGAGGTTCACGGCATTGACCAGCGTCCGTGGCGGAAGGGATTTTGGGATGAAGCCCCGCGCCCCCGAGGAAATCGCCGCCCGCACATTGGCCCGCGAGATATTGCCCGAGAGCAGGATCACGGGGTGGGGGGCGTTCATCCCGATCGCCCGCGTGACATCGTTGATGCCGCGGATCCCGGGCATGCCGTAATCGAGCAGGACGAGATCGAAAACGCCGTCCCGGCGGATCAGGCTGTCCATCTCGCCCAGCGACTTGCAGGTCGCGGCGGCGAAGCTGGCCTGGCGGTTGAGGTAAAGCGCCAGCATATCGCCCACAAGCGCATCGTCGTCGGCCACGAGCACGCGGGTGGGGGCGGCATCGAAGGGGCGGTCAAAGCTGTCGTCTTGATCGGACATAAAGAAATGCGTCCTCGGTCTACTGATATCACTTCTATGCTATGCAGGTTATTTATGTCTTTTTCCCGGTCGTAAACCGGCATTGTCATTCAATCATTATGACATGCGCGCCCCGATTCCGCGCGGGGAACCGGGCGGACCGGCACCGCCACCCCACCCGATCGGGGCAACGGGTGCGTCCGAATGGTCTGTAACCATCCAAATGATTTTACAAGCCATTCTATTGAAACGGTTTTTCGGCTCTCCGAACCAAGTTTTCGCCCGATTTCGCGGCGAGTGTGCGCCGCAAGGATCATTTAACCAGGACGGGGTGTCGTCATGAAACGGAACGAACAATCAAGCTTTGCGCGCAGCGAAAGCGGCGCGGTCACGGTCGACTGGGTCATTCTCACGGCGGTGTTGTGCGCGCTCGCGGTGATCATCGTGACCAGCGTATCCGACGTATCGGCCTCGCGCGCCGCGGATGCGGTCAGCATCGACGTCTTGAAGTAGGGCGCGGCGTCGGCCGCGTTCCGGTAAGCGCCCCTATCCGAAGGGAAAAATACACCCGAAGGATAGGGTTCTGATCGTTAACCAATTCTCTAAGTTATCGAACGATTCTGTAGGTCGATCTTTCTGGTCGCCAGCGGGTATTTCGAAACGAAAAGGAATCGATGGAATGTCGTTCAAGGATTTCTGGCGCCGCGAGGACGGCACCTCGTTGACCGAATACGTGATCATGCTGGGCGGGATCGCCGTGGCCGGGCTGGTGGCCGTGAACGGGTTTTCCGACACGGTGACTGAGGAATGGGAGGGCATCAGCGGAAGCATGGTCTGGTCGACCCCTTCCGTCGAGGCACCTGCCGCCGGTGGGGCTGGTGACCAGGACGACACGTCGGGCGGCAACGGCGGCGGCAACGGAAACAGCGACGACGACGACGACGACAACGGCGGCGGCAACGGCAACAGCGATAACGGCAACGGCAACAGCGATAACGGCAACGGCAACAGCGGCAACGGCAACAGCGGCAACGGCAACGGCAACAGCGGCAACGACTCCGAAGCCGAAGAGGTTGCCGAAAACTGTGGCAACAACGGCAAGGGCAACAGCAAGAACGTAGGCAACGCCACCTGCAAGTAAGGCGCCGGTGACAGGGGGCAGGCGGGGCCCTTGACCCGCCGCGGTGCCCTGTTCCCCGGGAGTTTTCGGTCAAAAAAGGCATCGAAGCGTACGCTCCGATGCCAGTTTGATCCGCAGGATCGTCCGGCCGGTGCAAGGATGGCCACCGGCATCGGACGCAGGGGAACCGCGCCGTAGCACCTGGAAACCGGGAACAGTCCGGCGCGATCCGTGTGAAAACACACGCGCCCAGCTTACGTCGCAGTTCCGGCGGTGCTCCATACGGCGAAACGGGTATGGCCGCCCTCCGAAAGGATGGCGCGCCGATCAGCCCACGGCGCGGGTGCCGTCGAGCAGCAGGTCCGACAATTCCGTGGCGCCGGCCTTCACGGCCTCCGCCGCGGGGGCCACGTCGAGATCGCCGATGGTTACCACGCCGATCGCCGCCTCGAGCCGCGGTGCGGCGCCCGTCATGTCCCGCAGCGGGCTCGCCACGCCCATCGCCCCCTGCTGGATCTGACCGCGGGTCACCGAGTATCCGTCCGCCCGGGCCTGCAGGATCGCCGGGGGGTCGTCCTGCCTGGGCGGGCGGCCCGAGAGGATCGCGATCCCGGCCGCGCCGCGCGACAGCGGGTGGCGGCTGCCCGTCCTGTACCCGACCCGCAGCACGCCCGCCTCGGGTTCCTCGACCAGGATCACCACGCAATCCTCGCCTTCGGCCACCGAGAGAAAGGCGGTGGCACCGGTGCGCGCGGCCAGCTTCCCCAGGAAGGGCTGGGCAATGGCGCGCAGCTGCGGGCGGAAACGGCCGGCCAGCGCCATGACACCGGCGCCCAGCCGGATCGCCCCGGTCCCGCCGCGGGTCGCCAGGCCATGGGCCTCGAGCGTGGCGACCACGCGATAGGTCACGGCCCGGTGGATGCCCAGCTCCTCGGACAGGTCCGCGATGGATATCCCGTCGCGCCGCCGCGCGATGATTTCAAGGGCGCTGAGGCCACGATCCAGGGTCTGAAGGGTGTTCATGCGCGTGCGTCTCCACCTCCGGTGCCGGCTGGACGCTAGGCGATTTGACGGCGCGGGTCGAGCCGGCTTGACTTCGGATCATCGAGAAAGTTACCAATAACGCGCATACTGTGCGCAGAGCGCACAACCGACAGATCACACCGGCCCCGGCCCCGGCCGCGGCGCCGGCGGACCCGCATGGAGAGTGCGCAATGACAGACGCCCCCGCCCAGCCCCAGTCGGACGCCGCCGCCGCGGCCGGCTGCCCCGCTTCCGGGTCGGCGCCGAACGGCTGCCCGGTCTCGCCCCGGGCGGCGGCCTTCGATCCCTTCGACCGGCCCTACCAGCTCGACCCGGCCGAGGCGCTGCGCTGGTCGCGCGAGGAAGAGCCGGTCTTCTACAGCCCGAAGCTTGGCTACTGGGTGGTCAGCCGCTACGACGACGTGAAGGCCGTGTTCCGCGACAACATCACCTTCTCGCCGTCGATCGCGCTGGAAAAGATCACCCCGGCGCCGAAGGAGGCCGAGGAGATCCTCAAGGGATACGGCTACAAGCTGAACCGGACCCTGGTGAACGAGGACGAGCCCGATCACATGGAACGGCGCCGGGCGCTGCTGGAGTCCTTCACCCCCGAGAACCTCGCGCGCCACGAACCGATGATCCGCGACCTGACCCGCCGCGCGGTCGACCGTATCATCGACCGGGGCGAGGCCGATCTCGTCGAGGACGTGTTCTGGGAGATTCCGCTGGTCGTGGGGCTCCATTTCCTCGGGGTTTCGGAAGACGACATCGAGGATCTCAAGCAGTTCTCCGCGGCTCATACCGTCAACACCTGGGGGCGCCCGGCCCCCGAGGAGCAACTCGCGGTCGCGGAGTCCGTGGGGCGGTTCTGGCAGGCCGCGGGCCGGATCCTCGACAAGATGCGCGCCGATCCCTCCGGCGATGGCTGGATGCAGTTCACCATCCGCCAGCAGAAGAAATACCCGGACGTCATCACGGATTCCTACCTGCACTCGATGATGATGGCGATCCTGGTCGCCGCGCACGAGACGACGTCCTATGCCTCTCTCAACGCCTTCAACGCGCTGTTGCGGAACCGCGATGCCTGGGAAGAGCTTTGCCGGAATCCCGCGCTGATCCCCAACGCCGCCGAGGAATGCCTGCGCTACGCGGGGTCGGTCGTGGCCTGGCGCCGGCGCGCGACCAGCGACACGGACATCGGCGGCGTGCCGATTCCCGAAGGCGCGAAACTGCTGATCGTGCAGGCCTCGGCCAACCACGACCCGCGCCATTTCGAGAACCCGGACGAGCTGGACATCTACCGTGCGAATACCGCCGATCACCTGACCTTCGGCTATGGCAGCCACCAGTGCCTCGGCAAGAATATCGGCCGGATGGAGATGCGGATCTTCCTCGAGGAATTCACCCGCCGGCTGCCCCACATGGAGCTGGTGCCGGACCAGGCGCTGCGCTACCTGCCGAACACGTCGTTCCGCGGGCCGCAGCGGCTGCGCGTGCGCTGGACTCCCGAAGACAACCCCGAGCGCCGCGATCCCGCTTTGCGCGGCGCCACGCGCGGCTTTCCCATCGGCCCGCCCGAACAGGCCGCGGTCGCGCGCCGGCTGCGGGTCGCCGAGATCCGCGACGAGGCCGACGGCGTACGGGCCTACGTCCTGGAAGACCCGCGCGGCCGCGCCCTGCCGAAATGGAGCGCCGGGTCGCATATCGACCTGGCCGACGGCGCGGTCTCGCGGATGTACTCGCTCTGCGGGGCCCCGGACGATGCAGGGCGCCTGGAAATCGCCATCCTTCGCGAAGCGCAGGGCCGGGGCGGCTCGGCCCATTTCCATGACACCCTCGCGCCGGGCAGCGAGGTGCGCGTCGCGGGGCCGAAGAACCATTTCCACCTGGACGAGACCGCCGCGCGCTACCTTCTGATCGCCGGCGGCATCGGGATCACGCCGATCCTGGCGATGGCGGATCGGCTCAAGGCGCTCGGCAAGCCCTACGCGATCCATTACGGCGGGCGGGCAAGGCCCTCCATGGCTTATCTCGACCGTCTGGCGCGCGACCACGGGGATGCGCTGCATCTCTATCCCCGGGCAGAGGGGCGTCGCATGGATCTCGACGCGCTTCTGGGCGATCTTCCCCCGGGGGTACAGGTCTATGCCTGCGGACCCGAGCGTTTGCTGGAAGATCTCGAGGCCCGCGCCACCGCCTGGCCCGAGAACACCCTGCATGTGGAGCATTTCACGTCGGATGCGGCCACGCTGGATCCCGAGAAGGAACATGCCTTCGACCTGGTGCTGAAGGACTCGGATCTCACGGTCCGCGTCGGGCCGGGCGAGACCGCGCTCGATGCCCTGCGCGCGGCCGGGATCGACGTGCCGTCGGACTGTTGCGAGGGTTTGTGCGGAACCTGCGAAGTTGCCGTGCTCGACGGTGCGGTCGATCACCGCGACAAGGTGCTCAGCCGCGCGGAACGGGCGGCGGGCGACCGGATGATGACCTGTTGCTCGCGCGCGGCCGGGGGCAGGCTGGTGCTCGGCCTCTGAGCCGGGCCGCGGCCATCGACATGATGCCGGCCGATCCGGGCGGCCGGCGGAATGACCCGGCAGGGCGTGGACTTCCGCGCCGCATCGTAAGACAGTGCGCGCATGATACAGCATCTTTCGACCCGCGGCGCAGCATGAACCGCGCCGTGCAGACCGGATCCGCCGCCCCGCCAGCGGGGCCAGGGCGGACATCATGATCTTCGTTTTCCTCGCGCTGGCGCTGGGCGGCATGGTCAAGGGCGCGACCGGCGCCGGGGCGCCGGTGGTCGCGATCCCCGTGCTGGCCGCCGCCTATGACGTGCGCTTCGCCGTGACGCTGATGGTGGTGCCGAACCTGATGACCAACCTGGTGCAGATCTGGCGCTACCGGGCCGATCGCCTGCCGGACCGGTTCACGCTGGCCTTCGCGCTGGCCGGCGGCGTCGGGGTCGGGCTCGGGTCGCTGGCGCTGGTTGCGCTGTCGCCGGACGTGCTGGCGATCACGGTCGCCGTGGCGGTGGTGATCTATATCCTGGTGCGGTTCCTGCACCCGGGCTGGGCGCTGGCCTTCCCGATCGCCAGGCGGCTTGCGGCGCCGGCGGGCCTGACGGCCGGCATCCTGCAGGGGGCGACGGGGATCTCGGCGCCCGTGGCGATCACCTTCCTCAACGCCATGCGGCTGGCACGGCCCCAGTTCATCGTCACGATCTCGGTCTTCTTCGCCGTGATGGCGGCGATCCAGGTGCCGGTTCTGGCCAGGCTCGGGCTGATGACCGGCGAGATGTTTCTCTACGGCCTGCTCGCGCTGGTGCCGCTGGCGGGCGCGATGCCGCTCGGCAATGCGCTGGCGCGCTTCATGTCGGCACGAACCTTCGACCGGATCGTGCTGCTGCTGCTGGCGGCGACGGCGGCCAAGCTGGTGATCGACGTCCTGCTCTGAGCGCCCTTGCACCCGGTCGGCCCAGCGGCCACTCTGCCGGGGGCCTGCGCGGGGGAACGGCGCGGCCCAGGTGAAACCGGGGGAGGTTCGCATGTCAGCGTCCGGGACGCGGCGGCGTTGGATCGGCGTCATTCCGCAGACCAAGGAAGCCGGCTTCGTGCTGATGGCACTGGCCATGCTGCTGGTCCCGATGAACGACGTCATGTCCAAGCTGCTGACCGACCGGATTCAACCCGTGGAAATCGCGTTCTGGCGGTTCCTGTTCCAGGGCGTGATCCTTCTTGCGGTGACCGTGGCCCTGACCGGCGCGCTGCCGCGCCGCGCGCTGGCGCCGGGTCTCGCGTTGGGCGGGATCACCAGCGCGGCGACGCTGGTCTTCCTGATCTCGGCCTTCACGGTGATGCCGATCGCAACGGCGATCTCGATCTTCTTCGTCGAGCCGCTGATCCTGACGCTGCTCTCGGCCTGGATCCTCGGAGAGAAAACAGGCTGGCGGCGCTACCTCGCGGTTGCCGTGGGGCTGGCCGGCGCGGTGGTCGTGATCCGGCCGAGCTGGTCGACATTCGGGGTCTACGCGATCCTGCCGCTCGGCGCGGCGCTGGCCTTCGCGCTGAACATGATCCTGATCCGACGGCTCGCGCCGCGCCTCTCGGGGCTCGAGATCCAGTGCGGCATGTCGTTTTACGCCACGCTGATCCTGGGCGCGGGGCTGACGGTCGGCGCGGGGCTGGGGTGGTTCTCCTGGGCGGCGCTGGCCGCGCATCCGGGGATCTGGCCCTACTTCACGCTGATGGGGGCGCTCTCGGGGATCAGCTTCCTGATGATCGCCGAGGCCTTCCGGCGCGTGCCGGCCAGTATCCTCGCGCCGTTCCAGTATCTCGAGATCATCGGCGCCACGCTGATGGGCTACCTGGTGTTCGGCGAGTTTCCCGACCGGCTGACCTGGCTCGGGGCCGCGATCATCCTGGCGTCGGGCTTCTACGTCTTCCACCGGGAGCGGCGCCAGCAGGCCCGCGCGATGGCTCAGGACGTTTCGGCCGGTTCCTCGGAGCCGGGGAAGCGTTCGGAATAGACGCGCCGGGTCTCTGCCCAGACCGCACGCAGGGTCTCGGCATGTGCCTGCCTGACCGCGGAGGCGTCGGCCCGGGTGTCCGTCTCGGCGGCGCGGAGCGCGTCCGCGAAGGCCGCGGCCCCGAGCATGGCGGCCTCGCCCGCCAGCGCATGCAGCGTTTCGGCCGGGGTTCCGGCATCCGGGGCCAGCGCGCCCGGCAGCGCCCCGTCGGCATGCGCCACGAAACGCCGGACGAAGCCGGCGAAGGTGGCCGCGTCCAGGTGGGCGCGCATATCCGCCACCATCTCCTCGTCGAGGATCGGCCGGGACGTGTCGTCTGTCCCGGTCCCGGCCGCGGCGGCCGCGGTCCCGGTCCGGGATGCGGCGCCGGCGACGAGGCCCGCCAGCGCCGCCCTTTTGATCGGCTTGACCGCGACATCGTCGAAACCGGCGGCGCGGAAGCGCGCCAGGTCCTCGGGCATGCCGTGGGCGGTCAGGGCGATCATCGGCGGCGCCGCCGGGCCGAAACGCGCCGCGATCTCGGCGCGGGCCGTGAGCCCGTCGACCACCGGCATCGAGATATCGAGCAACGCGACATCCGGGGGGTCGGCCACGGCCTTGTCGACCGCCTCGGCGCCGTTCCGGGCCTGCAGCACGACGTGGCCCATGCCGGTCAGCATATCGGCCAGAAGCCGGCGCGTGATGTCGTTGTCCTCGGCCACGAGAACCCGCCGCGGCCCGGTGACCCGCGGCGCGGCGGCGCCATCGGCCACGGGGGCGAGGTCGGTCTCCGGCAGGTCCGGGGCAGGGTCGCCGAGGGGCAGGTCGAACCAGAACCGGCTGCCCTGGCCCTCGGCGCTTTCGACCTGGATCGCGCCGCCCATGCGCTCGACCGCGCGGCGTGCGATGGACAGGCCCAGGCCGCTGCCTTCGGTCGCGCGGCTGTAGCCGGTGTCGATCCGTTCGAAATTCTCGAAGATCCGGTGCACCTGGTCGGCCGGGATACCGATCCCGGTATCGGCCACCTCGACGCGGAGACGGGGCGTGTCGCCCTCGCGGTCGATATGCAGGGCGACGTGGATCTCGCCGTCCGTCGTGAACTTCACCGCGTTGCTGAGCAGGTTCCGCAGCGCGTTGGAATAGAGCCGCCGCACGCCGAAGACGGGAACCGTCCCGGCCGGATGGCTCAGCCTGATCCGGGTGTTCCTTTCCTGTGCCAGCGGGCGCATCTGCGCGAGCAGTTGCTCGAGGACCGCCACGGCGTCGAAGCTCGCGCGCGGCTCGTCGCGACCGGCGTCCTCGAGGCGGATCAGCTCGAGAATGTCCGAGATCTGTTCCAGCGCGGAGTCGCTGCAGAGCCGCGCGGTAGAGAGGTAGTTCTGCAGCACCGGGTCGTACGGGGCGGTGTCGAGCGCGAGGTCGAGCGCCGCGGTCAGCCCGGTGAGAGGCGTGCGCAGTTCGTGGCTCATGACGGCGAGAAAGCGCGACTTGACCTGTTCGCTGCGCTGGGCGGCGTCGCGGGCCTCGGTCAGCTGGCGCTCGGTGGCGACGCGCTCGGAGATGTCGCGGACATAGCCGATGAAAATCGGCGCGCCGACCTCGTCGGTGTCCGAGGCGACGGTGACCTCGGCGGGAAACTCCGTGCCGCCCGCGCGCATCGCCGTCAGGGTCAGCCGCCCGGCATTGATGACCCGCGACGGCCCGCCGGCGAGAAAGCGACGCATGCCGGCGTCGTGCATCGGGCGCGTGGCCTCGGGAATGATCATCTCGGACATCTGCCCGCCGATCGCCTGCGATGCCGGGTAGCCGAAGATCTTGGCGGCGGCGCTGTTGTAATGGGTCACCCGCCCGTCGGCATCGCTGACGATCACGGCGTCGAGCGAGGCCTCGATCATGGTGCGGAAATTGGACGATGTCCGTTCGCTCTGGATCGCGCGCTCATTGGCGATCCGGCGCTGGTGCAGCGTCCAGAGCGCAAAGAGCGCCATCGTCACCAGAAGGATGAAGGCGAAGACCGAAAACGTCTTGAGCAGGGTCGAAAGCTGGGCGCGCCGGGTCTCGGAGACGGCCACGATGGCGTTCATGGCCGCGACCGGAACCTCGCGCATCACCGTGTCGAAGGCCAGCGTGCGGCGCTGGAGTTCCGGCAACGCCGCGGCGAGCCCCGCGTCGGGGCCGTCGATGGCGGCGGTCTGGCTGTCCAGGAAGGCCATGACGCTGTCCAGCTGGCTCAGGATGCCGACCTCGCCGATGAGCCGGTCGAGCGCATCGCTGTTCCGGATCAGCGCGACGCGGCTGTAGAGAATGTCGAAGGCCAGCCGCACCTCGCCGAGATCGCCGGCCTCTTCGGCCGTGTCCATCGCGCGCAGGAAGTTGAGGTAATCGACCTCGAGCTGGGCGAGCACCCAGGTGGCGTTGTCGGACTGGGCCGTCGCGGCACGCTCCAGCTGCTCGTCGATCCGCACCAGGGCGTAGACCAGGACCGCGAGCCCCGCGACGAAAAGCAGGACCGTCCCGGCCAGGATCGCCCGGCGCGGGACGGGGCGCGCCCCGGCACCGGGGCGGGCCGGCGCGTTATCCGGGGCGCCGGTCATGGCTCAGGGCTGGACCGTGATCTCGCGGAGCTGCCAGATGCTGCGGCCGTAGACGACCTCGCTCTGGTAGGCGGGGTCCTGGTCGTAGGGGTAGACCACCCAGAGCGGACCCTTCTGCCGCACCGGGAAGGGCGCGCCGTCGATCTCGTGCGCGACGATGGGGTAATCCGCGCCGATCTCGGACATCGGGATCGAGATCGCGTAATCGTTGAGCGCCACGAGCCGGATCTCGCCGCCCGCCGCCCCGGCCGCGTCCAGAACGGCCGAGAGCGGCGGTCCGGTGAAGCTGCGCGGCTCCTCGGTCCAGATCGTCCCGGTCTCGAACGTCACCTGCCGGAGCGCCACGAGGTCGGCGCGGGTCAAATCCGCCGCCCCCGCCGCGCCGTCCGCGGCGGTGATCGTCAGCAACGGCTCCTCGGCGCGGGCCTGTCCGCCGCACACCACCGCTGTCGCAAGGGCCAGCGCGGCCAGCGCGGCCAGGCCACGGCTGGTCGGCCGCAATGTATCGGTTTCCAAGAGGTATCTCCCCGCTGTGTTCCTTAGCATCTATCGCCCCCATTTGCGGCGATATACATACCTGCCTCAAGAAATCAAATTAGTGTCGAATACACCCTAAAGAGTTTCCGGCTGCCCACGAAATGCAGGCTGGCTGCCATGCGGCAAATCGGGCTAACTGCCCTAAGGCTATAAGAGCGTGGAGGCTCAGGTTCCTTGGGTGACATTTTTTCCGATATCGATGCCGCGGATACGGCGCAGCGCCGGCGTATCCTGATCGCCGACGACGAGACGCTCGTGCGGGACATCCTCGCGCTCTATCTCAACCGCCAGTCCGGTTTCGTGACATCGACCTGCAGCACGCTGGAAGAGGTGCATACCGCCATCGAGCGCGACGGCCCCTTCGACGCGGTGTTGCTGGACTTCGCCATGCCGGGCGTCCGCGGCGTGCCCGACGTGGCGCGCACGGTCGAGCTGAACCATCCCGAACCGGTGGTTCTGTTGTCCGGCAACGCGTCGCGCGAGGTCGTTTTCGCGGCGCTTTCGGCCGGGGCCAAGGGGTTCCTGCCGAAATCGCTGTCGCCCCGCGCGCTGATCAATGCCGTCAATTTCGTGCTGGCCGGAGAGGTCTTCCTGCCGTCCAGCATCCACGAGGACGACGGCACCGTGCAGGCCACCGGCAAGGCGGCCAGCGGGCTGACAGGCCAGGAACGCCGGGTGCTCGCCGGGCTCTGCGAAGGCATGAGCAACAAGGAAATCGCGCGTCATCTCGAGCTGAGCGAGGTGACCGTCAAGATGCACATGCGCAACCTCATGCAGAAGCTGGGCGCCAAGAACCGCACCCACGCGGCGCTGATCGCGCTGGAAAGCCGCGTGGTCGAGGCCGCCGGCTGATCCTTCAGAGCCCCGGGAAATCCACCAGAACCGCCGCGTGATCGCTGGCATGCGGTCGGTGGTCGCCGACGCCTTCGAGCCTGGGGCCGTCGTGGCGGGTGACCTCGCGGCCCAGCCCCTGGCGCAGGATGCGGGGCATGGCGTCGGGCCAGGCGCGCGCCAGCGCGGGTGCGGCCAGCAGCGCGTCGGGCCGTCCGTAATGCCCGGTTTCCGGCCCGCGGAACGACCAGCGCTCGGCGTCTGGAAGACGGTCGATGAGATCCACGCCGAAATCCCGCGTCAACGGCGCCGTCGCGGGACCGTGGCCCGGCAGCGGCGCCTCTGGCTCGTTAAGGTCGCCGGCGATCAGCCAGAACGCCTCGGCCGGGTCTTCGAACCGGCGCGTGATGAGCCGGCGCACGGCCTCGGCCTCCATTCGGCGCACGGCCCAGGCGGCGGCCGCGTCCGGGGTCGGCGCCTTGAAGTGGCAGACGTAGAGATCGAGCCGCCCGGCCCGCACCCGCAGGCAGTCGCGGCGAAACAGCGGCAGGTCGGGGGCCGTGCCGGGCGGGGGCGCGAGCCCGAGATCGGCCGGCCGCAGCGCCGCGTGGCTCTCGACGGCGTCGAGCGGGCGGCGGCTCATCACCGCGACGTCGAGCCCGCGGCCGTCATTGCCGGGCAGGCAGACGCGGTGCGGATAGGGCGCCGCGCCGGACGGGACGAGATAGCGATCGTGGAAGAAATCGAGCGTCTCGCGGTCGAAGACCTCCTGCAGCGCGACCAGGTCGGCGTCGGCGGCCCGTAGGATCTCGGCCGTCAGCCGCCGGTCGACCGGGTCCAGCGCCTCGGCCGCGGCGCCGGCATCCCCGGGCACGTCGCTGTCGCGCGCCCCGTCCAGGTGCGGCCCCTCCGCGCGCTGGCGGAGCCGGAGGTTCTGAACGTTGAAACTGACGATCCGCATGCCGCGATCCCCAAGCGCGCCCGACCATCCCTTGGTAGTCGTTCGGCGCCGGGGCGTCCATCGCGGGGCGCAGAAGGCCCGCGGCGACAGGTCCGTGTCAGCTTGACGCCGGATGGTGCGGCCGCATAGCCGGCAGAGGGGGGATCATGGGCGCGCCGACACCGTTGCAGGGGATCCGGGTTCTCGACCTAACGAACGTCCTGGCCGGGCCGTTCTGCTGTCACCAGCTGGCCCATATGGGCGCGGAGGTCATCAAGGTGGAGGCCCCGGGCCGCGGCGACCTCGCCCGCCAGCTCGGGGCCGACCCGGCGCTGAACGCGCGCGGCATGGGCGTGTCGTTCCTCGCGCAGAACGCCGGCAAGAAATCGGTGACGCTGAACCTCAAGGCGCCCGGGGGCAAGGCATTGTTGAAGCGGCTGGTGGCAGGCGCCGACGTGCTGGTGGAAAACTTCCGCCCGGGCGTGATGGACCGGCTGGAGCTGGGCTACGAAACGCTGCGCGCCGTGAACCCGCGGCTTGTCTATTGCGCGATCTCGGGCTTCGGGCAGGACGGGCCCTGGCGCGATCGCCCCGCCTATGACCAGATCATCCAGGGCGCGTCGGGGGTGATGTCGATCACCGGCGACGCCGAGAGCGCGCCGCTGCGGGTGGGCTATCCCATCGCCGACACAATCGGCGGGATGACAGCGGCCTTCGCCGTTGCCGCGGCGCTGAACGCGCCGGAACGCGGCTGCGTCATCGATACCTCGATGCTGGAGTCCACCATCGCCACGATGGGCTGGGTGGTGTCCAACCACCTGATCGCCGGGCAGACGCCGCAGCCCAACGGCAACGAGAATCCCACCTCGGCCCCTTCCGGAACCTTTCGCACGGGCGACGGGCTGCTGAACATCTCTGCCAACAAGGACGAGCAGTGGGAGCTGCTGGCCCGTCATCTTGACCGCGAAGACCTGCTCGAGCGGGCCGAGTATGCCACGCGCGAGGATCGCAAGCGCAACCGCCACGCGCTGCGCGCCGATCTCGAAGAGGCGCTGGCCGCCCGGGGCGCGCGGGACTGGGCGCGTGCGCTCAACCGGATCGGCGTACCGGCGGGCGCGGTGCTGTCGGTGCCCGAGGTGCTGGCATCCGCGCAGGTGGCCGGGCGCGGCATGCTCGGGCATTTCGACGACGTGCCGGGCGTCGGGCGCGGCATCGACGTGGTGCGGACCGGCGTGAAGCTGGACGGCGCGCCGCCAGCGGTCGACAGCCCGCCGCCGGAGCTGGGGCAGGACAACGAAAGCGTCTACGGTGAGCTTGGCATCGCGGCCGCGGAACTGGCGCGGCTCAAGGACGAGGGGGTGATATGAGCGACGTCGCGGACTGGTGGCAGACCGCCATCATCGACATGGAACCCGGACGCATCTCGATCCGGGGCCACGAGATCCAGACCCTGATCGGGCGGCTCAGCTTCCCGCAGATGATCTGGCTGATGCTGCGCGGCGAGATCCCGACCGCCGGGCAGGCCCGGCTGCTGGAAGCCGCGCTCGTCGCGGCGGTGGATCACGGGCCGCAGGCCCCGTCGATCGCCGCCGCGCGCATGGCCGTGACCTGCGGGCTGCCGCTGAACGGCGCGATGGCCAGCGCGGTCAACATGCTCGACGACGTGCATGGCGGGGCCGGCGAGCAGGCGGTGGAGCTCTACACCGCCATCGACGCGGCCGGCGGCCCGGGGGCGGCCGGGGCCGAGATCGACCGCTGGCAGGCAGAGCGGGGCCGGTTCGTTCCCGGCTTCGGCCACCGCTTCCACAAGCCCGCGGATCCGCGCGCGCCGCGGCTGCTGGGGCTCGTGGATGACGCGACGGCCGACGGCGTCTGCGCGGGGCGTTTCGCGGCGATCGGCCGCGCGGTGGAGGCTGAACTGGCCGCGCGCAAGGGCAAGCCCGTGCCGATGAACATCGACGGGGCGACGGCGGTGATCTTCGCCGAGCTGGGCTTCGCCGCGCCGCTGGCGCGCGGAATCTTCTGCCTGTCGCGGTCCGTCGGCATCCTGGCCCATGCCTGGGAACAGCAGGGCGAGGGCGGTCGGAACAAGGGGCCGACCCCGCCGCGATACCGCTGGACCTATACCGGTCCGGCTGCCGAGGATCAGGGCTGAACGACCGCCGAGACCCAGGCACTGAGAAAGCTGCGGCGCTTCAGCTGGTCGAGGAAGACCATTAGCCCGGGTCCCAGCCGGATCGGGCGGAAAGCGGGGTTTCGCAGCAGGTCGTCGGTATCGAGCGGCGGCAGGCCGGTGCGGTCCGCGATCACCTCCCGCGCCGCCGGAGAGATCAGGAAATCGACGAATTCCCCGGCCAGCGCCGGGCGCTGCGCATTGGCGGGAATGAGCGCGGTCCGCAGCATCACGTGGGTGTAGTCGGCCAGTTCCACCACCTCGACGCCGGGACCAAGGCCCACATAGGAGCCCAGCACGTTGTAGGCCAGCGCGAGGCGGCCGGACTCGACATCGCGGATCATGTCGCCCGAGCTGCCGTAGAGCTGCGCGTCGAGGCTGCCCATGACCTCGGCCATGCGCCAGAAGGCCTCGGACTGCCGGGCATCCTGGGTCGCGAAGAGATAGCCCAGCCCGCTTTCGCGCGGGTCGTAGGTGCCGACACGCCCGCGGAACCGCTCGGCATTGTCGCGCAAGAGCGCGATCAGTTCCTGCCGGTTGCCCGGCATCTCCAGCCCCTCGAAGGCGGCGGGCGCGGCGATCAGCACCGCCGGCTCCTGGGTGAAGGCGAAGAGCTGGTTGCGCCAGGTGGCCCAGCCGGGCAGGGCATCCGTCAGCGACGAGCGGTAGCGCCGGGCGAAGCCGTCATTGGCCAGCTTCGTCTGCAGGTCCATGGCCGACGAGATGGCGATGTCGGCTTCGGCGGTGCCGCCGCGGATCACCTCGTAGAGCACCGCCGAGGAAACGGTCCGGTAATGCACCGCGATTTCCGGGCGGCGGGTGCGGAACGCCTCGACCACCGGCGCGAAGACCGCGAGATCGGCGGTGGAGAGGATTCGCAGCTCCACCGCCTCGTCGCCGGCGGCGAAGCGGCGCTCTTCCTCGATCTCGAAGGCGGTGGCCAAGCTCGGCAGGCAGGCCAGGATCAGGCCCGCGGCAAGATGAGCGAAACGCATGCGCCCTGTCCCTCCTCGTTGTGGGCAAGGTCGAGCCGGCCGCCATGGGCGGCGGCAACCTCTTCGGCGATGGTCAGACCCAGCCCCGAGCCGACCACGTCCGCGACATTGGCGCCGCGCCCGAAGCGCCGGCGCAGCGCGTCCAGCGGCACGTCGCCGAAGCCCCGGCCACGGTCGCGGATCTCGACCCCGGCCTCGGCGGGCGACACCACCATGCGCAGGCTGATCGCGCTGTCGGCCGGCGAGTACTTGATCGCGTTGTCCAGCAGGTTCCTCAGCGCGCCCTGCAACAGGATCGGATCGCCCTCGACGGTCACGGTGCCGGGCGGCGCCTCGAAGCGCATCTCGATGTCGCGCATGTCGGCCGTGGGCGCGAGGCCGCGGATCACCTCGCGCACCAGAGCTTCCAGGTCGACGGGCTCGCGCGCCATCTGGTCGCTGCGGAAGGTGACCATCGCATGATCGAGCAGCTGCCCGGCGGAGCGCGAGCTTTCGTCCACGGCCCGGATCACGTCGCGAAGCGCCTGGCGCTGGGGCTCGCTTTCCGACTGGCGGAGCGCGATCTCGGCCTTGGCGCGCACCGTGGCCAGCGGGGTGCGGACCCGGTGCGCGGCCTCGGCGATGAAATCCTCCGTCCGCCGGAGCGCGCCGCGCAGGCGATCCATGAAACTGTTGAGCGCGACGAGCAGCGGCAGGAGTTCCTTCGGCGCCTCGCTGCGCACCGGGCGCAGGTCGTGCGGGCCGCGGCGGCGCACGGATCCGGCCAGCCGGTTCAGCGGGCGGAGCGCGCTTTGCGCCGCCGCCCAGCTGAGCCCGCCGGCCAGCAGGAAGAAGCCGACGCCCAGCACCGCGGCCGAGTTGGAGATATTGGCCGAGATCTCTTCCTGCCGGTTGCGGGTCTGGGCGACCAGGACGTCCACGTCGACCGGGCGGGTCTCGACCGAGATGCGGCGGGTCATGCGCGCGATGCGCACGGGTTCCCCGCGATAATCCAGCGTCTCGAAGCCGAGCGCGCCGGGCCGGGGGGCAGCCTCCGGCAGCGGCAGGTCGCCATAGCCCGTCAGGGTGGTTCCGTCGGCGACGATCCGGTAGAAGACCCGGTCCTCGGAAATCGTGCCGAGCATGGCCAGCGCGGCGTAGGGGATATCGACCAGCACCTCGCCGTCCTCGGCGCGCACCTCCTCGGCGATGGAGGTGGCCGAGGCGCCGAGCACGTTGTCCTGCGTCTCCTGCGCGGTCTGCTGGGCGAAGGTCCTGACGGTCAGATACAGCAGCAGCGACAGGATCGCCGCCACCAGCAGAAGCTGCAGGACCAGCCGGCGACGCAGCGAGACGCTGGCGCGCAGGGGCTCCGTCACGGGCCCGTCATCCGGTAGCCGATCCCGCGCATGGTCTCGATCTGCACCGAGGAGGCCCGCAGCTTCTTGCGAAGCCGTCCGACATAGACCTCGATCGCGTTCTCCGACACGTCGTCGGAGAAGGAAAACAGCCGGTCGACGAGCTGGCTCTTGGAGAATACCCGCCCGGGCGCGGACAGGAACACTTCCAGCAGGCGCAGTTCGCGGTTGCGCAGGTCCTGGCGTTCGCCCGCCACGGTGACCACGGCGTTCAGCGGGTCGAAGACCAGGTCGCCGAAGCTCAGTTCGTTGCGCGCGGTGCCCTGGCGCCGGCGCAGCACGGCGCGGCAGCGCGCCTCCAGCTCGGTGAAGTCGAAGGGCTTGGTGATGTAGTCGTCCGCGCCCAGATCCAGCATCGAGACGCGGTCGGACACCTGGCTGCGCGCGGTCAGCACGATGACCGGAGTCTCGCGCCCGCTGGCGCGGTGACGGTCGAGGAAGCTGCGCCCGTCGCCGTCGGGCAGCATGATGTCGAGCAGCACCAGGTCGTAGCTCGCGCCGGCCATGCAGTCCTCGACCGTCGCCAGATCGCGGGCGATGTCGACGGCGTGGCCGTCCAGCGCCAGCCGGTCGGCCACGGCGCGGGCCAGTTCGTCGTTGTCCTCGATCAGCAGGAACCGCATCGGATTTTCCCGTTTGACAGGTTGATGTCAGATTCCCGGACCAGTGTGGCGAATGCAAGGGCCATGCGGCCCCGCGCAAAATGGGAGGAATACCGATGAAACATCAAAGCGTGACCCGCAGGGTCGTGCTGGCCGCGGCTGCGGCCTTCACCTTCGCAACCCCGTCCTTCGCCGACGGCCACCAGATGATGGACAGCGTCCACTTCCTGATCCCCGGCGGGGCCGGCGGCGGCTGGGACGGCACGGCGCGCGGCACCGGCGAGGCGCTGACCGAATCCGGGCTCGTGGGCACCGCGACCTACGAGAACATGTCCGGCGGCGGCGGCGGCAAGGCGATCAACTACATGATCGAGAACGCCGAGAGCCTCGAGGACACGTTGATGGTGAACTCCACGCCCATCGTGATCCGCTCGCTCACCGGGGTCTTTCCCTACAACTTCCGCGACCTGACGCTGGTCTCCGGGACCATCGGCGACTACGCCGCCCTGGTCGTGCCGAAGAACAGCGACCTTGACTCGATGGACGACCTGCTGGCGCTCTACCGTGAGAACCCGGCCGACATGGCGATCGGCGGCGGGTCGGTGCCGGGCGGCATGGATCACCTGGTCGCGGCGATGGTCATGGAAGCCGCGGGCGAGGATCCGACCGGGTTCAACTACATCGCCTATGACGCCGGCGGCAAGGCCATGGCCGGGCTCCTGTCGGGCGAGATCGACGCGCTCTCGACCGGCTTCTCGGAGGCCGTCGACCTGGCGCGGCAGGACGAGGTCAAGATCCTGGGCGTGACCGCCGAGGAGCGCGTGCCGACCTACGGGGACGCGCCGACCATGATGGAGCAGGGCATCGACGCAAGCTTCGTCAACTGGCGCGGCTTCTTCGCGGCGCCGGACCTACCGCAGGAAAAGCTCGACGCCTATCTCGAGACGATCGACGCCATGTACGAGACCGACGCCTGGGAAGAAGTGCGCGCCCGGAACGGCTGGGTGAACATCCACAACCCCGGCGACGAGTTCCGCAGCTTCCTCGAAAAGCAGGAAAAGCAGATCGGCGACCTGATGAAGAAGCTCGGCTTCCTCTGATCGATCCCGCCGGCTGACTGCCAATGGACCCTTCCCCGCGGATGCGGGGGAGGGCCGCTGCCAACCCGACCCGCAAAAGGAGCGTCGCGATGGCCCTCGATCGCTGGATCGCGCTGATATTCCTGATCATCTGCCTCGTCTACGGCTACTCGGCCTTCATGCTGATGGACGCCTTCCTGCCGCCCTTCATGCAGCGCAACCCCGTCTGGCCCTCCACCTTTCCCAAGGTGCTTTCCGTGCTGGGCGTGGTCGTGTCGCTGGTGATCCTGACCGGGATCGAGAAGCCCGGCGGCGCCAAGGAGGACAGCCCGACCGACATCAACTGGCGGCGCCTCCACGAATACGAGCTCGGGCAGGCGATCTGGCTGATGGTGATGATGGTGGCCTACGCGCTGCTGTTGCGCCCCATCGGCTTCCTGGCCGCGACCTTCCTCTTCCTGGTGCTGGCCAGCGCGCTTCTGGGCGAACGGCGCTGGATCACCATGCTGGTCGCCTCCGCCGTCGCGTCCGGCGGCGTCTGGTACCTGGTCCAGGAGGTGCTGGGCATCTTCCTGAGCCCGTTCCCCGCCTTCCTCTGAGGAGAGAGACATGCTCGAAGGCATCCTGATCGGCCTGTCCACGGCCTTCTCCGTCACGAACATCCTCATGGTCATCGGCGGCTGCCTCATCGGCACCTTCATCGGGATGCTGCCGGGGCTCGGGCCGATGTCGATCATCGCCATCATGATCCCGGTCGCGATCGGGATCGGCGACCCCTCCGCGGCGCTGATCCTGCTGGCGGGCGTCTATTACGGCGCGATCTTCGGCGGCTCGACCTCGTCGATCCTGCTGAACGCGCCGGGGGTGGCCGGCACCGTGGCCACCAGCTTCGACGGCTACCCGATGGCGCGTGCCGGCAAGGCCGGCAAGGCGCTGACCATCGCCGCGATTTCCAGCTTCGCGGGCGGCACCATCGGCGCCGTGCTCCTGATGATCTTCGCGCCGGCGCTCGCCTCGGTCGCGCTGTTGTTCCACTCGGCCGAATACTTCGCGCTGATGGTTGTCGGGCTCTCGGCCATCGCGGCTTTCGCCGGGACCGGGCAGGTTGGCAAGGCGCTGCTGATGACCGTGGCCGGGCTGATCATGTCGACGGTGGGCGAGGGCGCGCTGTTCAACATGCCGCGCTTCACCATGGGGCTGATGGACCTGCAGTCGGGCTTCAACTTCATCACCCTGGCCATGGCCATCTTCGCGCTGCCCGAGGCGATTTTCCTCGTGCTCGACCCGTCCCGGTCGAAGACGCCCCAAGGCGAGAAGGGCGGCAAGATCACCGGGCTCCGGATCACCGGCGACGAGGCCCGCCAGATCGCGCCGGTCGTCGGGCGCCAGTCGGTGCAGGGGTTCCTGATCGGGGTTCTGCCGGGGGCGGGCGCGACGATCGCCTCCTTCCTCGGCTACGCGGTGGAGCGCAACATCGCCTCCACCGAAGAGCAGAAGGAGTTCGGCAAGGGCTCGATCAAGGGGCTAGCTGCGCCGGAATCGGCCAACAACGCGGCCTCCACCGGCTCTTTCGTGCCGCTTCTCACGCTCGGCATTCCCGGCTCGGGGACCACGGCGATCCTGCTCGGGGCGCTGATCGCGCTCAACGTCACGCCGGGGCCGCGGCTGATGGTGGACAGCCCCGAGATCTTCTGGGCGGTCATCATCTCGATGTATCTCGGCAACGTGATCCTGCTGATCCTGAACCTGCCGCTGATCCCCTACATCGCCAAGCTGCTCTCGGTACCGCGGAACTTCCTCATTCCCTTCGTGCTCTTCTTCACGATGATGGGCAGCTATATCGGGCAGAACAACGCGACCGAACTGCTGTTGCTGGTGGGCATCGGCGTCGTCGCCACCATCCTGCGCTTTGCCGATTACCCGCTGGCGCCGTTGCTGATCGGCTTCATCCTCGGCCGCATGCTCGAGGACAACTTCGCCCGGTCCATGCAGCTTTATGACGGGGCGGGGTTCATCATGGAGCGGCCGATGACGCTGGCGCTGCTGGTGCTGGCGCTGCTGCTGGTGGTGGTGCCGGCCTATCGCGCCCGCCGTGCACGGGCCCGGGCGAAAGGCGTGGCCGACGGTGACTGAGACCACCCGCGCGCTCTGGCGCAAACGCGGAACGGCGCTGCTGGCCGCGGTCCTCGGGGCCGCGGCCTTCCTGCTGGCCGGCTTGCCGCTGCCGCTCTTGCTGGGCCCCATGGCGGGCTGCCTCGTTTTCGCCCTGTCGGGCGCGCGGATGGCCGGCATGGGCGTGGCGGGCGTCTTCATGCGGACCTTCCTGGGGGTCGCCATCGGCGCCTCGATCACGCCCGAGGTTCTGGGGCAGGTGCCCGGCATGGCGGCGTCGCTGGCGGTGATCCCGGTCCTGGTCGTCGCCACGGGTCTGCCCGGCTATGTCTTCTTCCGGCGGGTGGCCGGGTTCGACCCGCCCACGGCCTTCTATTCGGCGATGCCGGGCGGCCTGCAGGACATGCTGGTCTTCGGCGAGGAGGCGGGCGGCGATCCGCGCGCGCTGTCGCTGGTGCACGCGACGCGGGTGCTGGTGATCGTGACCGCCGCACCCTTCGTCCTGACGCTGGCCTATGACCTGGACCTGACCCGTCCACCGGGGGAACCCGCCAGCGCCATCCCGCTTTGGGAAATCGCCGTGATGACCGCCGCCGGCGTCGCCGGCTGGAAGATCGGCGAACGCGTGGGGCTCTTCGGGGCCTCGATCCTCGGCCCGCTGATCCTGACCGCGCTGCTGAGCCTTGCCGGCGTGATCGAGCACCGCCCGCCGGCGGAAATCATCTGGGCCGCGCAGTTCTTCATCGGGATCGCGGTGGGCGCGAAATATGCCGGCATCACCGCGCGCGAATTGCGCCGCGACGTGACCGCCGGGCTGGGCTATGCCGTGATCCTGGCGCTGGTCAGCCTGACCATCGTGGAAATCGTGCTGCAGTTCAGCCCGGCCGAACCGCTGGAGGTCTTGCTGGCGTTCCTGCCGGGCGGGCAGGCCGAGATGGTGATCATCGCGATCCTCGCCGGGGCCGATCTCGCCTTCGTGGTGACCCATCACCTGTTGCGGATCATGGTGGTGATCCTGCTCGCGCCCATCGTTTTCGGCCGGTTCCGGCGCTGAGACCATCCCCGGCCCCGAAATGCGGCGAGGGGGCGTTACTCCTCGCCGAATCCGGGTAAGATGCGCGGCGAGGGGCAGACGGGTCGGGCGATGCAGGGCGAGACCGAAACGGCAGGCGGCGCGGCGGCGGACCGCGCGGGGCTGACCAGCGCCGAGGCCGCGCGACGGCTGGCGGAGTATGGCCCGAACACGCTGGCCGAGGCGCAGCCTGTCTCGGCGCTGGCCATCCTGGCCCGCCAGTTCACCGGCTTCCTGGTGCTGATCCTGATCGTCGCGGCCGCGGTCGCCTTCTTTCTCGGCGAGGTGATCGACACCGTGGCGATCACGCTTGTGGTGCTGCTGAACGGCGTTCTGGGCTTCGTGCAGGAATGGCGGGCGGAAACGGCGCTGGCCGCGTTGCGCGGCATGCTCAGCCCGCGGGCCCGTGTCGTGCGCGACGGGCAGGAGACCTATGTCGAGACCCGCGCGCTGGTGCCCGGCGACGTCGTCATCCTCGAGGCGGGCGATCGCGTGCCGGCCGATATCCGGCTTTCGACCGCGATGACCCTGCAGGCCGACGAGAGTGCGCTCACCGGCGAATCCCTGCCTGTCCCCAAGACCGCCGAGGACGGCGCGGCGGCCGAGGTCTTCATGGGCACCTCCATCGTGGCGGGCCGGGGCGAGGGCGTGGTCACCGCCACCGGCAGCCGGACCGGGTTCGGCGAGATCGCCGTGCTGACCGGGTCGGTCGGCACGCAGCCCACGCATCTGCAGCGCCAGCTCTCGCGGCTGGCCCGCCAGATGGGGCTGGCCGCGCTTGCCCTGGGCGGGCTGATCGCCGCGCTCGGTTTCCTGGGCGGCCGTCCCCCGATCGACATGGTGCTCACCGGGCTGTCGCTCGCGGTGGCGGTGGTGCCCGAGGGTCTGCCGGCGGTGGTGACGATCACCCTGGCGCTCGGCGCCTCGGCGATGGTGCGGCGCAAGGCGCTGGCGCGGCGCCTGCAAGCGGTGGAGACGCTGGGCGCGGCCTCCGTCATCTGCACCGACAAGACCGGAACGCTGACCGAGAACAAGATGACTGTGGCCGAGATATGGCTGCCGGGCGGACGCTACCGGGTGACCGGAACCGGCTATGATCCCGCGGGCCATATCGAGCGCGACGGCCGCCATGTCCGGCATGGGGACGACGCCGACCTGGGCGGGCTGCTCGAGGTCGCCGCCGGCTGCAACAACGCCCGGCTGGAGCGTGCCGGCGACGACTGGCGCATGCTGGGCGAGCCGACAGAAGGGGCGCTGATGACGCTGGCCTACAAGGGCTGGACCCCGCTGCCCCGCGCGGGCGCGATCGTCGCGGAAATCCCCTTCAGCAGCGACCGCAAGCGCATGAGCGTCGTGATGCGCGACGGCGAGGGCGGCCACGCGCTGCTGGTCAAGGGCGCGCCCGAGCAGGTGCTGGCGGTCTCGCGGCGCTATCGCGGGGCGGGCGGGACCGCGCCGCTGGACCCCGAGGCGCGGGTGCGGATCGAGCATGCCTACGCGGAGATGGCGGAGCAGGGGCTGCGCGTGATCGCCTTCGCGCGCCGTGGCGCCGCGGGGCCTGACGACACCGCCGAGGAAAACCTCGAGTTCCTGGGTCTTGCGGGGCTGATCGACCCGCCCCGCCCAGAGGTCGCCGAGGCGGTCCGGCTCTGCCGCAGTGCCGGCATCCGCACCGTCATGATCACCGGCGACTCGCCCGTGACCGCGGCCGCGATCGCGCGACGGCTCGGTATGCCGGTGGACCGGGTCCTGACCGGCGCCGAGCTGGAGGAGATCGGCGATGCGGAGCTTGGCGAGATTCTCGCGGGCGCGCCGCTCTTCGCGCGCAGCGCCCCCGCCCACAAGATGCGGATCGTCGAGATCCTGCAGGCGCAGGGACAGATCGTCGCCATGACCGGCGACGGCGTCAACGACGCGCCGGCCCTGAAGCGCGCCGATATCGGCGTGGCGATGGGCCAGCGCGGCACGGACGTGGCGCGGGACGCCGCCGACCTGGTGCTGCTCGACGACAATTTCGCCACCATCGTCCGCGCCGTGCGCGAGGGGCGGCGCCAGTTCAGCAACGTGCAGAAATTCGTCCGCTACCTGTTGTCGTCCAACGCCGGCGAGGTGCTGGCCATCATGGTGAACCTGATGCTGGGCGGGCCGCTGGTGTTCCTCGCCACGCAGATACTCTGGATGAACCTCGTCACCGACGGCGTGACGGCGGTCGCGCTGGGGCTGGAGCCGGCGCGGCGCGACCAGATGGATCGCCCGCCACGCCCGGCCGAAGGCCCGATCCTCGGGCGTGCGGGGCTGTTGATGATCCTGGGCTTCGGGCTCTATACCGCGGCGGCGAGCCTCTCGATCTTCTACGCGGTCCTCGCCGGGGGCGGGGATACGACGCTGGCGCGCACCGCGGCCTTCACCGGCATGGTCGTCTTCGAGAAGGTGAGCGTCTTCGCGTTCCGCTCCTTTACCCAGCCGTGCTGGCGGATCGGCTGGACGTCCAACCCGGTGCTGATCGCGGCCTTCCTGGCGATGCTGGGCGTGCAGGCGGCGGCGGTCTACTGGGCGCCGCTTCAGCTGCTGCTCTCGACCGCGCCGCTCGCGGCAGGTCACTGGCTGGCCATCGCGGCGCTGGCGCTGCCGCTCGTCGTGGTGCCGGAAATCCTGAAGACCTGGCTGGCGCGGCGCGCGGGCGGACGGCCGGGCGCCTGATCGCCCGCCGCCCGCCATGGCTCAGCTGCCGGCGCGGATGCCGTCCTCGGCCGCCTGGGCCGGGACGAGGGCGCGGACGAGGGCCTGCATGTCCAGCATCCCCACCTGTTCGCCCTCGCGCATCACGCGGTAGGCATGCGAGGTGTCGCCGCCCGAGATCGCGATCACCGATTCGAGCGTCGCGTCATGGTCGACCTCGCCCGCGGCATCGGCGGGCGGCTCGGTCGTCCGTTCCATGATCGAGCGCACGCGCAGCACCCGGGCGCGGTTGATGTCGCTGATGAAGTCCACGATGTAGGGATCGTTCGGGTGCAGCAGGATTTCCTGCGGCTCGCCCTGCTGAACCACGTAGCCATCCTTCAGGATCACCAGGTGATCGGCCAGTTTCAGCGCCTCGTCGAGATCGTGGCTGATGAAGATCACGGTCTTGCGCAGTTCCGCCTGGAGTTCCAGCAGCAGATCCTGCATGTCCGTCCGGATCAGCGGGTCGAGCGCCGAGAACGCCTCGTCCATCAGCATGATCTCGGAATTCGAGGTCAGCGCGCGGGCCAGGCCCACGCGCTGCTGCTGCCCGCCCGAGAGCTGGTGGGGATACTGGCTGCCGTAGCCGCCGAGACCGACGCGGTCGAGCCACTTGTTGGCCTCGTCCTCGAAATCGGCCTGGGTATACCCGCGCACGGCCAGCGCCATGCCGGCGTTTTCCAGCACCGTGCGGTGCGGCAGCAGGGCGAAGTTCTGGAACACCATCGACATCTTCTCCTGGCGGAGCCGGCGCAGCTGCGCCTCGTTGAAGTCGAGGATGTTCTCGTCTTCGACCAGCACCTTGCCGGCCGTGGGGTCGATCAGCCGGTTGAGATGCCGGATCAGCGTCGACTTGCCGGACCCCGACAGGCCCATCATCACGGTGATCTCGCTCTCGCGGACATCCACGTTGATGTCGTTGAGGCCCAGCACGTGCTGGTGCTGTTCCAGCAGTTCGGTCTTGCCGAGACCCTTCTCGACATGAGGCAGAACCGAGGCGGGATTGCTGCCGAAGATCTTGTAGAGGTTCCGGATCTGTACCTTGACCGGGGGTTTTTCCTTGGTCGTCATGCCGGTCTCCTTAACTTTTCTGTGCCGCGTTGATGCGGGCGAGCGCGGCCTTGGTGACGCGGTCGAGGATGACGGCGAGCAGCACGATGCCGA
>NZ_JBOCEG010000005.1:0-399443 GCF_050586465.1 Rhodovulum sp. YNF3179
CCCCCCCCCCCCCCCCCCCCCCCCCCCCCCCCCCCCCCCCCCCCCCCCCCCCCCCCCCCCCCCCCCCCCCCCGCCCGGGCCTCAGGCCCGCACCAGCGTCTCGTAGCTCTCAGCGATGTCGCGGGTCAGCGCCCCGACCTCGAAAGCATAGTCCCCGATCTGGCCCACGGGCGTGACCTCGGCGGCCGTGCCGGTCAGCCAGCACTGCTCGAAGCCTTCCAGTTCCTCGGGCATGATGTGGCGCTCGTGGACGGCGACGCCGCGCTCGCGCAGCATGCCGATGACGGTCTGGCGGGTGATCCCGTTGAGGAAGCAGTCCGGCGTCGGCGTGTGCACCTCGCCATCCTTGACGAAGAAGATGTTGGCGCCGGTCGCCTCGGCCACGTAGCCGCGGTAGTCGAACATCATCGCGTCCGAGCAGCCCCTCGCCTCGGCGGCGTGCTTGGACATGGTGCAGATCATGTAGAGACCGGAGGCCTTGGCGTCGCTCGGGATGGTCTCGGGGCTCGGCCGCTTCCATTTCGAGATGTCGAGCTTGGCGCCCTTCATCTTGGCATCGCCGTAATAGGCGCCCCATTCCCAGACGGCGACGGCCAGGCGCACCGGGTTGCGGTGGCTGGCGACGCCCATGTCCTCGCCCGCGCCGCGCCAGGCGACCGCGCGCACATAGGCGTCCGACAGCCCGTTGGCCTGCATCGCCTCGGCCTTGGCGGCCTCGATCTGGTCGACGGTCCAGGGGATCGGCATGTCGAGCGCCGCGCCCGAGCGCAGCAGCCGCTCGGAGTGGTCGCGGCTCTTGAAGATCCGGCCGCCATAGGCGCGCTCGCCCTCGAAGACGGAAGAGGCGTAGTGCAGCGCGTGCGTCAGCACGTGCACGTTGGCCTCGCGCCACGGCACCAGCGTGCCGTCCATCCAGATGAACCCGTCGCGATCGTCGTAGGTTCCGGCCATGTTGCGTCCTCGTCTTGCTCGGCGGCCCGGCGGGCCACATCGTTTCCATTTATTGCGTCACTTAGGTCCGATCCGGACATAAAGTTTCGCCAAAGCGCAAATCCGCTAGCATTTGATTCTTGGAAAGTCAACAAGGCTGACTTAATATCCTTCGGCAATTCACATCGCGCGAAAGGATCGCCGGACCCATGCAGGACCAGCGCACATCGCCACACCCGGCCGGGGGCGAGAACCTCCTCTTCCTGACCGACGATCAGCTTCGCCGGGGCATCGAGGCGATGTTCTTCGCCTATCGCGGCTTCACCGCCGATCCGGACCGCATCCTCGAGAACTACGCCTATGGCCGGGCGCATCACCGGGCGATCCATTTCATCAATCGCAGTCCTGGCACCACCGTGTCGAACCTGCTGGACGTTCTCGGCGTGACCAAGCAGTCGCTCAACCGCGTGCTGCGAACCCTGATCGAGGACGGCCTCGTCGAAAGCCGCGTCGGCACCCGCGACAAGCGCGAGCGCCATCTCTACCTCACCGAGGAGGGCCGGGCGCTGGAACGCGACCTCTCGGAGGCGCAGCGGCGGCGGATGCGCGCCGCCTACCGCGCCGCCGGACCCGAGGCCGTGGCCGGCTTCCGGCTGGTGCTCGAGCAGATGATGGATCCCCAGATGCGCGCGTGGTTCAATGCCCTGAAGGACGGGGGAAGCTGATGCAGGACATCGCACCGGAGGCCCACCTGCTCATCGTCGACGACGACGAGCGGATCCGTGGGCTCCTGCAGAAATTCCTGATCCGCCACGGCTTCTGGGTCACCGCGGCCCGTGACGCGGCCCAGGCACGGCGCCTGCTGGCCGGGCTCGATTTCGACCTGATGGTGCTCGACGTGATGATGCCCGGCGAGGACGGGATCAGCCTGACCCGCGCCATCCGGGACACCCACACGACGCCGATCCTGCTGCTGACCGCCAAGGGCGATGCCGACGATCGCATCGCCGGGCTGGAAGCCGGTGCCGACGACTACCTGGCCAAGCCGTTCGAGCCGAAGGAACTCCTGCTGCGGATCAACGCGATCCTGCGCCGGGTGCCCGGCGCGGCCGACCAGGCGGCGGAGGTGCCGAAGATGCTGCACCTGGGCCCGGTGCGCTATGACATGGAACGCGGCGAACTCTGGCGCGGCACCGAGTCGGTGCGCCTGACCGCGACCGAGGCGCAGCTGATGCGGATCTTCGCGGCCTGCCCGGGCGAGCCGGTGAGCCGGGCAAAGCTGGTCGAGGACCTGGGCCGCGACCGCGGCCAGGCGCAGGAACGCGCCGTGGATGTCCAGATCACGCGCCTGCGCCGCAAGATCGAGGCCGACCCGAAACAGCCCCGCTACCTGCAAACCGTGCGCGGCGCGGGCTACATGCTGGCGCCGGACTGACGCGACGATGGCTTGCCGCCCTTGCGGGTGGCGCCTACCCTTGCCCGCATGACCACCGCGCTGTTCACCCATGATGACGGGCTCGCCCACGAGACGCCGCCCGGCCACCCCGAGCGGATCGACCGGCTGCACGCCGTCCGGCAGGCGCTGGGCGCCGAACGCTTCGCGCCGCTGCTTCGGGACGAGATGCCGCGCGCGACGGATGCGGATCTGCTGCTCTGCCACCCGCAGGCGCATCTCGACACGCTGGCCGCGGCCGCGCCCGAGACCGGCCTCGTGCCGCTGGACCCCGACACGTGGATGTCGCCGGGGACGCTGCACGCCGCCCGGCGCGCCGTCGGCGGCGCCTGCCGCGCGGTCGACGCGGTGCTGGCCGGCACCGCCGCCAATGCCTTCGTCGCGATGCGCCCGCCGGGCCATCACGCGGAACCCGCCCGCGCCATGGGCTTCTGCTATTTCGGCACCGCGGCCATCGCCGCCCGCCATGCGCTGGACCGTCACGGCCTCGCCCGCGTGGCGGTTCTGGACTTCGACGTCCATCACGGGAACGGCACGCAGGCGATCCTCTGGGACGAACCGCGCAGCTTCTACGGGTCGTCGCACCAGATGCCTCTGTTCCCGGGCACCGGCGCACCCGACGAGACCGGCGCGCACGACACCATCGTGAACGCACCGCTGCGGGCCGGCGCCGGCACCGGCGCCTTCCGGCGTGCCTGGGACGAGACGATCCTGCCGCGCCTCGACGCCTTCGCGCCGGACCTGATCATCGTCTCGGCCGGGTTCGACGCCCATCGCGCCGACCCGCTGGCGAGCCTCGAGCTTGGCATCGACGACTTCGCCTGGATCACCAGCCGGATCTGCGACCTGGCCGACGCGCATGCCGGCGGGCGGGTGGTCTCGACACTGGAGGGTGGTTATGATCTTTCTGCGCTGGCGGCCTCGGCCGCGGCGCATGTGGACGTTTTGATGGAGCGGGGCGAATGAGCGACGGCGACGAGAAACCGGTCGACAAGATGAGCTTCGAGGAAGCGATGCAGGAGCTTGAGCAGGTGGTCGGCCGGCTCGAGACCGGGCAGGTGCCGCTGGAGGACTCGATCAAGCTCTACGAGCGGGGCAATGCGCTGAAAGCCCATTGCGAGGCCAAGCTGAAGCAGGCCGAGGAAAAGGTCGCGCAGATCACGACCGATGCCGAGGGCAACGCCACCGGTACCACCCCGGTCGACGGATCCTGATGTTCGAGAATCGGCTGGCCGTCGCCGCCACCGAGATCCAGGCCGAACTCGACCGCGCCCTCGCGCCCCTCGGGCAGGACGCGCTTGGCGCGGCGATGCGCTATGCCGCGGGCGGCGGCAAGCGGCTTCGCGCCTTCCTCGTGATCGAAGGCGCACGGCTCCACGGCGTGCCGCGCGGCCAGGCGCTGCGCGCGGGCGCGGCGGTGGAATGCGTCCACGCCTATTCCCTCGTGCATGACGACCTGCCCTGCATGGATGACGACGATCTCCGCCGGGGCCAGCCCACCGTGCACGTGAAATGGGACGAGGCGATCGCCGTTCTCGCCGGCGACGCGCTGCAGACCCTGGCCTTCGAGATGCTCGGCGATCCGGCGACCGCGCCGGATCCGGCCCGCCGCATCGACCTGGTCGCCAGCCTTGCCCGGGCGGCCGGCGCCGCGGGCATGGTCGGCGGCCAGGCCAGGGACATCGCCGCCGAGAATGCGTCTGCCCCCCTGACGCTCGACCAGATCACCACGCTCCAGGCCGGCAAGACCGGCGCCCTCATCCGCTGGTCGGCCGAGGCCGGGCCGCGGCTTGCCGGGGCGGACCCGGCCGCGCTCGGCGCCTATGCCGAGGCGCTCGGGCTTGCCTTCCAGATCGCCGACGACATCCTGGACGTGGAGGGCGACGCCGAACGGACCGGCAAGCGCGTCGGAAAGGATGCCGCGGCAGGCAAGGCGACCTTCGTCTCGCTGCTCGGGCTCGACGGGGCAAGGGCCCGTGCCACGGAACTGGCGGAAACCGCATGCGCGGCGCTCGCCCCTTACGGGGCGGACGGCGAAACCTTGCGGCAGGCGGCGCGTTTCGTTATCTCCCGGCAGATGTAATCCGGGGTACAGTCACCGTGACAGATCAGGCCAGGCCCGATACGCCGCTTCTCGACACCATCTCGAGTCCCGCCGACATGAAACGGCTCGGCGACGGCGAGCTGCGCCGGCTGGCCGACGAACTGCGCGCCGAGACCATCTCGGCAGTCTCGGAGACCGGCGGCCACCTGGGCGCGGGGCTCGGCGTGGTGGAGCTGACCGTGGCGCTCCACGCCGTCTTCGACACGCCGCATGACCGGCTGATCTGGGACGTCAGTCACCAGACCTACCCCCACAAGATCCTGACCGGCCGGCGCGACCGCATCCGGACGCTTCGCCAGGGCGGCGGGCTCTCGGGATTCACCAAGCGCTCCGAAAGCCCCTATGACCCCTTCGGCGCGGCCCACAGCTCCACCTCGATCTCGGCCGCGCTGGGCTTCGCGGCCGCGCGCGATCTCGGCGGCGCCCCCGAACACGGCATCGGCGACTGCATCGCCGTGATCGGCGACGGCGCCATGAGCGCGGGCATGGCCTTCGAGGCGATGAACAATGCCGGGCACCTGAAAAAGCGCCTCTTCGTCGTCCTCAACGACAACGAGATGTCCATCGCGCCCCCGGTCGGCGCGATGTCGAACTATCTCTCGCGGCTCTATGCCGGGGCGCCGTTCCAGGAACTCAAGGCCGCCGCGAAGGGCGCGGTGAGCCTCCTGCCGCCGCCCTTCCAGCAGGGCGCCAAGCGCGCCCGGGACATGCTCAAGCACATGACCGTGGGCGGCACGCTTTTCGAAGAGCTGGGCTTTTCCTATGTCGGCCCGATCGACGGGCACGACATGGACCAGTTGCTGGCCGTGCTGCGCACGGTCCATGACAGGGCCGACGGACCGGTGCTGATCCACGCGATCACCCGCAAGGGCAAGGGCTACGCCCCGGCCGAGCAGGCCGCCGACCGCGGCCACGGCGTCGCGAAGTTCGACGTCGTCACCGGCGAGCAGAAGAAGAAACCGTCGAACGCGCCGAGCTATACCAAGGTCTTCGCCCGAACCCTGATCCAGGAAGCCGAGCGTGACCCGCGCATCGTCGCCGTGACCGCGGCCATGCCCGACGGCACCGGGCTCGACCTTTTCGGCGACCGGTTCCCGAACCGCGTCTTCGACGTCGGCATCGCCGAGCAACACGGCGTGACCTTCGCCGCCGGCCTCGCGGCGGGGGGGATGAAGCCCTTCGCGGCGATCTATTCGACCTTCCTGCAGCGTGGCTACGACCAGGTCGTGCACGACGTCGCGATCCAGCGCCTGCCGGTGCGATTCGCCATCGATCGCGCCGGGCTGGTCGGCGCCGACGGCCCGACCCATGCCGGCAGCTTCGACATCGCCTATCTCGCCAACCTGCCCGATTTCGTGGTCATGGCCGCGGCAGACGAGGCCGAACTGGTGCACATGGTCGCCACCGCCGCCGCCATCGACGATCGCCCCTCGGCCTTCCGCTATCCCCGCGGCGAGGGCGTCGGCGTCGAGATGCCGGAGCGCGGCGAGGTGCTGGAGATCGGCAAGGGCCGCATGATCCGCGAGGGCGGCCGGGTCGCCATCCTCTCCTTCGGGGCGCGCCTGGCCGCGGTGCTGGCCGCCTGCGAGAGGCTCGAGGCCCGCGGCATCAGCCCGACCGTGGCGGATGCCCGTTTCGCCAAGCCGCTCGACCGCGAGCTGATCCTGGATCTCGCCGCCGGTCACGAGGCGCTGATCACCATCGAGGAGGGCGCCATCGGCGGGTTCGGCAGCCATGTCGCGCAACTCCTGGCCGAGGCGGGCGTCTTCGACCACGGGCTCAAATACCGCTCGATGGTGCTGCCCGACACCTTCATCGACCAGGACGGCCCCGACGCGATGTACGCCGAAGCCAGGCTTAACGCTCCCGATATCGAGGCGAAGGTGCTCGAGACCCTCGGGATCGCGGAAATGTCCAGCCGACGGGCGTGATCTGCGCCAGGTGGGAACTGGCCTGCGGGTCGAGGATGCGCGACAGGCGTCACCCGTCCCTGGGGCGGCGGGCAATCCGCCCGGACGCGGCATCGTCCGGATCCCGCGCGGCCCGCGCCGGCGGCGGAAACGGGCCCCGCGGCCGCGCAGCGGGCGTGGGGTGACGAAGGGAATGGCGCCGCAGGCGCCGCCGCGCGGTCAGCGCTCGTCCCCGCGCTCCAGTTTCTTCTCGATGGCCTCGAGGCGGGCGAGCACCTGGTCGCGATAGGCGTCCGTGCGCTCGACGTCCTCGGCGTGGTGGGCGTCCTGCATCGAATTCACGATCAGGCCCACCAGCAGGTTCACCACGGCGAAGGTGGTGACCATGATGAAGGGCACGAAGAAGGCCCAGGCATATGGATAGGTCTCCATCACGGGCCGCACGATCCCCATCGACCAGCTTTCCAGCGTCATGATCTGGAAGAGCGAATAGGCCGACCGGCCCAGCGTTCCGAACCACTCGGGAAAGCTGTCGCCGAAGAGCTTGGTCGACATCACCGCGCCGATGTAGAAGATCAGCCCCATGAGCAGGAAGACCGAGCCCATGCCGGGCAGGGCCGTGATGAAACCCTCGACGACCCGGCGCAGCCGCGGCGCGACCGAGACGACGCGCAGCACCCGCAGGATGCGGAGCGCCCGCAGCACGGACATGCTCTGGCTGCCGGGCACCAGCGAGATGCCGACGATCACGAAGTCGAAGAAGCCCCAGCCGGTCTTCAGGTACCGGGGGCCGCGGGCGTAGAGCTTCGCGGCGATCTCGACCACGAAGACCGCGAGGCAGGCCCGGTCGAGCCCCACGATCAGCGGGCCGGCCATCGCCATCAGCGTGTCCGAGGTTTCCATGCCGAGCAGCACGGCGTTGAAGAGGATCACCGCGAAGATGGTGTTGGTCACCGCCGGGCGATCCAGCCAGTCGGCAAGCCTCTCGCGGGGGCTCGGGCGTTTGGGGCGCGTGTCACTCATTGCGGATCGATATGGGCGCGCGTGAACTGCGCTGCAAGCTCAACATGGGCCGACCAGCGGAACTGGTCCACCAGTTGCACCCAATCGAGGCGGAACCCCGCCTCGGTGAGGGTTTTCGCGTCGCGCGCGAAGGTGACGGGGTTGCAGGAGACCGCCGCGATCCGCGGCACGCCCGAGATCGCCAGCGCCTGCGTCTGGGCCGCCGCCCCGGCGCGCGGCGGGTCGATCACCGCCGCGCCGAAGCCGGCCAGCTCATCCGGCTGGAGCGGCCGGCGGAACAGGTCGCGGGTTTCCACCGTCACCGGTTTCAGCCCCTCGCCGTGACGCCAGCCGCGGTCGAGCGCGGCCGTCAGCGCCGCTGTGCCTTCCACGGCATGCACCTCCGCCCGCGCGGCGAGCGGCAGCGCGAAGGTGCCACAGCCCGCGAAGAGATCGACCACCCGCCCGGCGCCCGCCACGGCCTCGGCCACGGCCGAGACCAGCGCGGCCTCTCCCTCGGCGGTGGCCTGCAGGAAGGCGCCGGGTGGCGGTACCACGGCCACGCCCCCGAAACGCTGGATCGGCGGCCGGCGTTCGGCGATCTGCTCGCCGTTCCACGAGAGTCGCGCAAGATCGGCCCCTGCGCCCAGCGCCGCCAGCTCGGCGCGCAGCTCGAGATCGAGCGCCCTGGCCTCGCGCACCTCGAGATCGACGCCCGCCTCCGACCGGGTCATGGCGAAGGCAAGCGCGCCCTTGCGGCTGGCGCCGAGCCGGGTCAGCTTTTCGCAGAGGGGAACGATCGCCAGCAGATCCGGGTGCAGGACGCGGCAGTCCGGCACCGCGACGATGGTGTCCGAGGCGCGCGCGTGAAAGCCCACGATCGCCCCCTTCTTGGTGCGGCGCCCGGCCAGCGTCGCGCGCCGGCGCGCGCCCGGCGGCGACACGGCGGGGGGACGCATCGCGGTCTCCAGCCCCTGCGCGGCCAGCGCGGCCCGGATGACCTGCCGTTTCCAGTCCGTGACGAAATCTTCCGACGCGTGTTGCAGCGCGCAGGCCCCGCATGCGGCGTAATGCGGGCAGGGCGCGCGCACGCGGTCGGACGCGGGCGAGAGGATGCGCGGCGCGTCCATCCGGCCGGCCTCGACGGTGCCCTCGACGATCTCGCCCGGCAAGGCCCGCGGCACGTAAACCGGCCCCGGGGCGATCCCGTCGCCCAGGTGGCCCAGCCGCTCGATCGTCAGCCGCGTGCTCATGCGCCCGCCTTCGGCACCGCGGGGGAAAAGGCCTGGCCCTCGGGCGCGAGGATCGTCGCCTCGCGCAGCCCGTGCGGCTTGTCCGCCGGGGGTTCCAGCACGATGCCGCCCGCGGCCTCGGCCCGCATCGCCGCGGTATCCGGGTCGATCCCGAAGAGGTAGATCTGGATGCCCGCGCCGCGCAGGCCCGCCTCGGGCAGGAGCCCGTGCAGCGGGTGGGCGCCATAGGTCGCGTCCGCATGCACCTGGATCAGCGCATCGCCATGGCGCAGGATGGCGAAGTCGGCGCTGACGCGGTGGGCCGAAAGCCCGAAGACCGCGGTCATGAACCCGGCCAGCCCGGCGACGTCGCGGGTCAGGATGTTGATGCCGACGCCGGCCAGGCTCTGGCCGAATTCCTCGGCCGATACGGTTTCGAGATCCATGGAACGGGCTCCGCTGACGGCATGATCCCGGGGACGGTACGGGCCGGCGGCAGCGGCCGCAAGCGGCGCGGCGCACGGGGTCCCGCCCGGTCGCCTACTCCGCCGCAGCGTCGATCCCGATGAAGCCCCCGGACTGGCGGTTCCAGTACCCGGCATAGAGCCCGCCCTTCGCCAGCAGCTCGGCATGGGTGCCGTCCTCCACGATCCGGCCGGCATCGAGCACCACGATCCGGTCCATCTCGGCGATGGTCGAGAGCCGGTGCGCGATGGCGATCACGGTCTTGCCTTCCATCACCCGGTGAAGCGCCTGCTGGATCGTCGCCTCGACCTCCGAGTCCAGCGCCGACGTCGCCTCGTCCAGCACAAGGACGGGCGCATCCTTCAGGATCGCGCGGGCCAGCGCGATGCGCTGGCGCTGTCCGCCCGAGAGCTTGACCCCGCGCTCGCCCAGATGGGCGTCGTATCCGCTGCGCCCGCGGGTGTCGCGCAGGCCGAGGATGAACGCATGCGCCTCGGCCTGTTTCGCGGCGGCGATCATGTCGTCATCGGACGCGTCCGGCCGGCCGTACAGGATGTTCTCGCGCGCGGAGCGATTGAACATGGCGGTTTCCTGCGTGACCATCCCGATCTGCCGGCGCAGGCTTTCCTGGGTCACGTCCCGCAGGTCCCGGCCGTCCACGGTAACGCGCCCGGTCTCGGGATCGTAGAGGCGCAGCAAAAGCGCGACCAGCGTTGATTTCCCCGCCCCAGAGGCGCCGACCAGGCCCAGTTTCTCGCCCGGCGCCACCGTCAGCGTCACGTCGCGCAGCCCGCCGGTTTCGCGGCCATAGGTGAAGGTCACGCCCTCGAAGCCGATCCGCCCCGCGACATGGGGCAGGTCGGCCGCATCCGGCGCGTCGGTGAGCCCGTGGGGCGGGGTCAGCGTCCGCATCCCGTCCTCGGCCTCGCCGACATTCGAATAGATCGCCATCAGCGTGAAACTGACCCAGCCGGTCATCTGCGCGATGCGGATCGAAACGGCCCCCGCCGCGGCGATATCGCCCGGGCTCGCGATACCCTTCGTCCAGAGCCAGAGCGTCAACCCGACGAGCAGCACCGGCAGGATACCGGCCAGCGTCATCAGCGAGAAGCGGAAGGCGACGGCGACCCGCCCGAAGCCGAGCGCATGGTCGCGGAATTCCTCCATCGCGCCGAGCGCGGCGTGGTCCTCGTGCTCGGAATGGGCGAAGAGCTTGACCGTCTTGATGTTCGTGACCGTGTCCACCACCTGGCCGGACACCATCGCCCGCGCCCCCGCCCGCGCCTTCGACCGGGCGCGGATGCGCGGCAGAAAGAGCCGGATCAGCGCGATATAGGCCACGAGCCAGATCGCCAGCGTCACCGCGACCCGCCAGTCGATCGCCCCGAGCAGGGCCGCCGCGCCGACCAGCGAGGCCAGTGCGAAGGCGACCACGTTGATCACCTCGACCAGCACGTCCGTCACGGCGCGGGCCGTCTGCATCTGCTTCTGCGCGATGCGCCCGGCGAAATCCTCGTCGAAGAAACTGACCGCCTGGCCCAGCGTGTGCCGGTGCAGCCGCGACAGGACCAGCGGCAGGACATTGGGCTGCACGACGATCGAGGTGGTCGCGGAACTGGCCGCGAAGGTGATCGGGCGCAGGATCACGAAGAAGGCGAGAACCGCGAGCAGCATACCGCCGTTCTCGGCGAAGAAGGCCGCCGGCCCGCTGGCCAGCGCGGTGTCGATCACGTGCCCGAGGATCAGCGCGGTCACCACCTCGACGACCCCCGCCGCCATCGAGACCACGCCCCCCAGGATCAGCACAGGCCAGGCACCGGCGAGACACCAGCGGAAAAAGGCCGCCAGCGTCCGCGGCGGCGGCCCGACCGCCGGGCGGAACGCGTCGATGAGACCCGCGAGCCAGGTCATTCCGCGGCCTCGTCGGTGCCGATGAACCCGCCCGACTGCCGCGCCCAGAAGCTGGCATAGGCCCCGCCACGGGCCAGCAGCTCTTCGTGGGTGCCGTCCTCGGCCACGTGCCCGTCGTCCAGCACGATGATCCGGTCGAGCCGCGCGATGGTGGACAGCCGGTGCGCGATGGCGATCACCGTCTTGCCTTCCATGAGGCCGTAAAGCGTGGTCTGGATCGCGGCCTCGACCTCGGAGTCGAGCGCCGAGGTCGCCTCGTCCAGCACGAGGATCGGCGCGTTCTTGAGGATCACCCGGGCCAGCGCGATGCGCTGGCGCTGCCCGCCCGAGAGCTTGACCCCGCGCTCGCCGACATGGGCGTCATAGCCCCGGCGGCCGGCGGAATCCTCGAGATCGAGTATGAAATCATGTGCCTCGGCCCGCCTGGCGGCCTCGACCATCTCGGCCTCGCCGGCATCGGGGCGCCCATAGAGGATATTGTCCCGGACCGAGCGGTGCATCAGCGCGCTGTCCTGCGTGACCATCCCGATCTGGCGGCGCAGGCTGTCCTGCGTGACATGCGAGATGTCCTGCCCGTCGATCAACACGCGCCCCGCCTCGCTGTCGTAGAAGCGCAGCAGCAGCTTCACCAGCGTGGACTTTCCCGCCCCGGAACGCCCGACGATCCCGACCTTTTCGCCGGGCGCGACGGTCAGCGTCACATCCTGCAAGCCGCCCCGGCCGCGCCCGTAGTGATGGCTGACGCCCTCGAAGCGGATCTCGCCCCGCGCGACGTCGAGCGCCCCCGCCCCGGGCCTGTCCGTCAGCGCGATGGGCTGGGCGATGGTCTCCATCCCCTCGGCCACGACGCCGAGCTGGCGAAAGAAGCTCGACAGCGCCCACATGATCCAGCCGGTCATCGCGTTGAGCCGCAGCGTCAGCGCCGCCGCCGCGGCGACGATCCCGACCGACGCCGTGCCCTGCGCCCAGAGCAGGATCGCCCAGCCGACGACGCCCACGATCAGCACACCGTTGATCAGCGTCAGCGCGACATCCATCGTGGTGAAGATCCGCATCTCCCGGGCGAAGGTGCGGCGCGCGTCCTCGATCGCTTCCCTGGCATAGGCCATCTCGTTGTCGTGCTGGGCGAACAGCTTGACCGAGTCGATGTTGGTATAGGCGTCGACCACCCGGCCGGTGACGGCCGAGCGCGCGTCGGCCGCGGCTTTCGACGCCGGTCCGACCCGGCGCATCGTCCAGCGCACCAGCCAGGCATAAAGCCCGAGCCACAGCAGCAGCGGCAGCGCCAGACGCGGATCGGCATCGGTCAGCAGGATCAGCGAGCCGATCATGTAGGCGACCGAGAAGGTGATGGCGTCGAAGAGCTGGAACACCGCCTCGCCGGCGGCGGGCGGGGTCTGCATGATCCGGTTCGCGATCCGCCCCGCGAAATCGTTTTCGAACCAGCCCACCGACTGGCGCAGAACCTGCCCGTGCGCCCGCCAGCGGAAGAGCGTGCCGTAATTCGGCAGGATCGCGTTGTTGATCACCGCCACGTCGAGCCCCTGCAGCAGCGGGCGGATCACGAGAATGAACGCCGCGATCCCGATCAGCTCCCAGGCATGATCGGCCAGCACCACGGCCGGTTCGCCGGTGGACAGAAGATCGACCACCCGGCCCATGTAGAAGATGAGCCCCACCTCGACGAAGGCGACGATCACCGACAGCAGCGTGGCCAGCGCGAAGACCTTTCGGAAGGGCTGCGACCAGCCGCGCATGAACGGCCAGAGCCGGCGCGGCGGGGCGTCGGTCTGGGCATGGGCGGTATAGGGATCGACCAGGCTTTCGAAAAAGCGGAACATTCCGGCGCCTTTCTTCATCTCTCCGGATATAGCCCGGCGCCTAGAGGAAGACCATGACGGCCGATCCCGCCAGCGCCGCCGCCATCACGCCCATGAAGATCGACCAGGCGCGCGGCGTCGTCAGCAGGTAGGTCAAGAGAGATCCCGCCCAGCTCCAGAACAGGCAGACGAAGAGGTTGATCCCGGAGAAGGCCGCGGCAAGCCGCAGCGCCTCGACTTCCGGCGAGAGCCCGGCCGGGTACCCGGCCGAGGCCGCCAGGGCCACCGCCCAGACCTTGGGGTTAACCCATTGGAACAGCACCGCCTGCACCAGCGTGAAGGGCCGGTCGACCCGCGCGCTCCGCGGCCGGCGGGCGGCGGTCGCCAGGCGCCAGGCCATCCACAGGATCCAGCCCGCCGCCGCCAGTTGCAGCGCCAGCTTCAGGCCGGGCGCCGCAAGCAGAAGCGCCGCCACGCCCAGCCCGGCCACCGCGGCGATGACGCCCACGCCCAGCGCCACGCCCGCCACATGGGGCAGGGTGCGGCGAAAGCCGAAGCGCGCGCCGGACGCGGTCAGCAGGATGACGTTCGGGCCCGGCGAGAACAGCCCGGCGAAGACGAAGAGATAAAGCGGGTCGATCCCCATGTCAGCCGCGGAAGAGCAGCACGACCGAGACGACGATCAGCCCGGCCATGACCCGGTTGAACCACGTCAGCCGGTCGTCGGTCGTCAGCCACCGCGTCAGGATCCGGCCCGCGCCCGCCCAGGTGGAGGCCGACAGCAACCCGACCGCCACAAAGGTCGCCGCGACAATCCCGGCGGTGACCAGCGGCGCCGCGCCGCTGATGAACTGCGCGGTGACGCCGACCGCCATGGCCCAGGCCTTGGGATTGATCCATTGGAACCCCGCGGCCTCGACGAAGGTGAAGGGCCGCGGCGCCGCGCCCCGCGCGCCAAGCCCGCCGGAGCGTGCGATCTGCCAGGCCACCCAGAGCATCAGCGCCGCCCCGCCCCAGCGCAGGGTCTCGCGCAGAAGCGCGCTGGCCTGGAACAGCTCGCCGAGGAACAGCCCGACGAGAAAGATCATCAGCGGGAACCCGAGCGCGATCCCGAGCACGTGCGGCACGGTCCGGCGCAGCCCGAAGGTCGCGCCGGAACTGGCCACCAGCGCGTTGTTCGGGCCCGGCGTCCAGGCCGCCGCAACGGCAAGGCCCAACAGGCTGAGAAAGGTATCGAACGGCATCGCGGCCCCGATAGGTCGGAATTACTGACCCAGTCTGCGGCGCCCCCCGCGGGGCGTCAAGCGAGAAGCTCCGCCCTGGTCAGCGCGAAGTCGGAGGCGATCCATCTCGCCTCCAGGTCCTGCAGCTTCCGGCCCAGCGCGGCGCCCTGGTGATCGGGCATCAGGTCACGGGGCTTGACCGGGAAGACGGCCGCCGCGCCGCGGGCGGCCTCTGTCTCGAGATCCCGCGGAAGCGGCTGGCCGGAAAGCGCGGCCCGGACGAGTCCCACGTCGCGCGCGATCCCGTGCCCGTGGCGATAGCCCAGGACGGCGATCGGATCGCCGGAGTCGAGACCGGCGCGCAGGCGCTCCAGGTGCCGCTGGTCGGCCTTGGAGAGCCGCAGCCGTTCGGCCGGTTCCGCGCCGCCGATCACGGCGATGCGCCGGCGCCAGTCCGGGGGGACCCCGGCCGCGCGTTCCAGGTGGACCAGGACGGGCAGGGCCCGCGGATCGGCGCCCGGCAACACGTGGATCAGCACGCCCGCCTGCGCCATCGCCGCGACCGCGGGCGCCGGGTCCGGCGCGCCCAGCAGCTTGCGCGTCTCCGCCCCGATCCGCTCGCGCGAGAGGCGGTCCATACCGCCGGCCAGCTCGGCACAGGCGGCCAGGCCGTCGGGGTCGAGCCCGGCCGCCGGGTCGCCGTACCAGGCGTGAAAGCGGAAAAACCGCAGGATGCGGAGATAATCCTCGCGGATCCGGTCATGCGGGTCGTCGATGAACCGCACCCGCCGCGCCCGCAGGTCCGGCAGACCGCCCAGCGGATCGAGCACCGTGCCGTCGGCGCGCGCGTAAAGCGCGTTCATGGTGAAGTCGCGGCGATGCGCGTCTTCCTCCACCCGGTCGGCATAGGCGATCGTCGCGCGACGGCCGTCGGTTTCCACGTCCCGGCGGAAGGTCGTGACCTCGTGCCCCACCTTGTTGGCCACCACCGTGACGGTCCCGTGCTCGATGCCCGTGGGCACCGCCTTCAGGCCGGCGGCTGCGGCGATCTCCATGACCCGTTCGGGCCGGGCGTCGGTGGCGATGTCGACGTCGGAGACCGCGACGCCGAGAAGCGCGTTGCGCACGCAGCCGCCCACCGCCAGGGCCTGGTGGCCGGCCGCTTCCAGAACGGCCATCACCGCCTGCGTATCGTCGCTGTCGAGCCAGGAGCCCGTCACACGGGTCATTCTGCCATTCCCTCGGCCAGGCCGCGCAGGATGCGCGCGGTCGCGCCCCAGATATAATAGGGGCCCCAGGGCACCGTATAGTAGTGTCGCCACTGTCCCCGCCAGCGCCGGCGCTGCACCGAGTAGCGGCCGGGATCGCAGAGATGGGCGAAGGGCAGGTCGAAGACCTCCTCGACCTCGCCGGCCTCCGGGACCGGGCGGAACGGCGCCCGGATCCTCGCCACGAAGGGCGTCACGGTGAAGCCGGTAACGGTCTCGTGCGGGGCGAGCGCGCCGAGGAGGGCGACATTGTCCGGGTCGAGGCCGATCTCCTCGCGCGCCTCGCGCAGCGCGGTCGCCGCGAGATCGGCGTCGCCCTCGTCGCGCTTGCCCCCCGGAAAGGCGATCTGGCCCGGATGATGCTTGAGATGCGAGGCACGCTTGGTCAGGTAAAGCCGGAGATCCCCGCGGTCCGTGCAGTGCAGGGGCACGAGCACGGCCGCCGGGCGCAGGCGCCGCCCCTCTGGCAGGACGACCGAGGGGTTGAGGTCGAAATCCGACGACTCGCCGCCCGCCCGGTCGAGCGCGGCCCGGACCGGCGCGAAGGGATCAGCCCCGCCGGTCACCGTCGTCCTCCGGACGGCGGGTGGCCTCGAAGCCGAGCGTGGCCGGATCGAGCTCGTAATGCGCGCCGCAGAACTGGCAGTCGGCCGTGACCACGCCCGCCTCCGTCGTCATGGTGGCGATGTCCTTGGCCGAATAGATCGACAGGCTCTGGCGCACCTTGTCGGCATTGCAGGTGCAGCCGAAGGCGACCGGCTGGGCGTCGAAGACGCGCGGCACCTCCTCGTGGAAAAGCCGCACCAGAAGCTCGTGCGGCGCCACGTGCGGGCCGATCAGCTCGGTGTCCTCGACGGTGTCGAGCAGCTTGTTGGCGCGGTTCCAGTTCTCGCCCTCGCGCCCCGAGACGAGATCGTCCGCCGTCAGCAGGCCGGACTCGCCCGAGCCGCCCTCGCCGGTCGCATGGGGCGACGCCTTCGGCATGTGCTGAAGCATCACGCCCCCCGCGCGCCAATGCTCGCCCGATCCCGGCTCGGCAGCGCGGCCCATCGACAGCGCGAAACGGGTCGGCAGCTGTTCGGACTGGGCAAAATAGGTTTCCGCGCACGCCCGCAGCGACCCGCCTGCCAGCGGCGTGATCCCCTGGTAGGGGGCCATGCCCTTGCCCTGGTCGATCAGGATGGCGAAATAGCCTTGCCCGATCAGGTCGAACGGCGCCGCGTCGCTCGCCGCGAGCCGCGCCTCGTCGAAGCTGGCCCAGGCGCGGATCTGCGCCGGTTCGCCCTCGGCCTTGGGGGCGAAATAGTCGGTGGCGATCAGGCGCAGCGGGCCGTCGCCCCGAATCTGCAGCGACAGTTTCCAGCGCAGCTTGATGGTCTGCCCGATCATCACCGTCAGCATCGCCGCCTCGGCGACCATCGCCTCGACCCGCGCCGGATAGGCGTGCTGCGCGAGCACGCGGTCGAGCACCCCGTCCAGCCGCGCGACCCGGCCGCGGATATCCGACCGGTCGAGCTGGAAGGGCAGGACGGTGTCGTCCCAGGCGATTTTCTGCGTCAGGGTCATGTGATGGGGTTTCCTCGGCTCGGGGGCGTTGGCATACCGCGTCTATATAGTCAGGACAACAGGTGCACCAAGGGCGGAGGACGGAGGATGCGGCGCTTCGGGGAACGGGTCAGGCCCGGCAAACGCTACCGTCAACGGCCCGGCGCCTACGCCGTGCTGCTGCAGGGGCACCGGATGCTGGTCACCCACCAGGCCGAGCCGGTGCCGGAATACCAGCTGCCGGGCGGCGGGATCGATCCCGGCGAATCACCGCTGCGGGCGCTGCACCGCGAAGTCTTCGAGGAAACCGGCTGGACGATCCGCGTCGGCCACCGGCTCGGCGCCTTCCAGCGCCTGACCTACATGCCCGAATACGATCTCTGGGCGCGGAAGGTCTGCCACATCTATCTTGCCCGCCCTGTGCTGCGACGCGGCCCCCCGCTCGAGCCGGGCCACAGCGCGGTATGGATGGACGCGGCCCGCGCCGCCGAGACACTCGGCAATTCGGGCGACCGGCACTTCGTGGCGGGGCTGCTGTCGCGGCTATGACCGGCTGCCCCCCGGTCCGTCGTATTCCAGCAGCAAGGCCGACATGTCGTCGGGCAGCACCGCGCCGGCATCGCGGCAGAGATCCCCGGCAAGCGCACCGAGAAACGCGGGGCCGGACAAGCCGGCATGCCGCGCGATAAGCCGAGCGAGGCCGTCCTCGCCCACCATCCGCCCCCCCGGCGCCGGGCACTCGGTCATGCCGTCGGAATAGACCAGAAGCCGGTCGCCCGGAGAGAGACACAGCTCCACCGTGCGGAACGCGGCATCCGCGACGAGCCCGATGGGCAGGCCGCCCTCGCCGAGAAACCGGATCGCGCCGTCCGGGCGGATCAGGGCCGGGTGCGGGTGGCCGGCCTGGACCAGGCTCAGACGCCCCGCGGCAAGATCGAGATCGCCGAGCAGAAGCGTCATGTAGTGATCGGCACCCAGCCCCTCGATCAGTTGGCGGTTCAGCCGCGCGGCGGCCTCGTGCGGCCGGCGCGGCAGGATTTCCCCGCCCGGACCGCGGCGCAGCGCGACGTTCTGCTCTGGGACCGCGCCGGACAGGAGACCGTGAAGCCGCGCGGTCAGCATCGCCGCGCTGACCCCGTGACCCGAAACGTCGAGCGCGTAGAGCCCGATCCGCCCCCGGCCGATCGGGTAATGGCCCACCAGGTCGCCGCCCACCTCGGAACAGGAGCGCAGCAGCAGCGACACCCTTGCCGCGCCGAAGTCGCAGAATCGCTTCGGCAGCAGCGCCTGCTGCAACCGCCCCGCCGCCCGCAGGTCGCGCGCCCGCGCCGCGCGGAGCGCACGCAGATCGCCCATCGCCGCCCGAACGGCACGGCGGGAGTCTATCCTGGCCTTTGCACCCACGTCTGTCCCCGCTTCCCCATGGCAGGCAGTGAGCCCGCCACGGGATTAAGATGCGGTGAAGCCGCCAATTTTCAGCGAAACCGCCGGGCCGTCAGATCAGGAACTGGGCCAGCACCTCGTCGTCGGTGATGTCCTGGTAGACGAAGCCGGCCGCGTCCATCCGCGCGAAGAGATGCGGGAAATCGTCGGCATCCTTGGTCTCGATCCCGATCAGGACCGAGCCGAAGTTCCGCGCCGACTTCTTGAGATACTCGAAACGGGCGATGTCGTCGCCGGGTCCGAGCAGGCTCAGAAACTCCTTCAGCGCGCCGGGGCGCTGCGGCAGGCGCAGGATGAAATATTTCTTCAGCCCGGTGTAGCGCAGCGCGCGTTCCTTGACCTCCGGCAGCCGCTCGAAGTCGAAATTCCCGCCCGAGGTGACGCAGACAACGCGCTTGCCGCGGATATCGTCGGCCATGTCGACCAGCGCATCGACCGACAGCGCCCCGGCGGGTTCCAGCACGATGCCCTCGACGTTGAGCATCTCGATGATCGTGGCGCAGATCCGGTCCTCGGGCGCGGCGTAGACATGGGCCGGGTCGGCGGCGCCCAGGACCGCGAAGGTCTCGGCGCCGACCTGCGCCACCGCTGCGCCATCGACGAAGCTGTCGATCTTTGGCAGGCGCACGGGCCTGCCCGCGGCCAGCGCGGCAGCCAGGCTGGCGCCGCCGCACGGCTCGACGAAGCGCAGCGCCACCCCGGGCGCGGCGTCCGCGAGGTAGGACATCACCCCGGCCGACAGCCCCCCGCCGCCGACCGGCAGCACGACGATGTCGGGCGGCGTCTCCATCTGGGCGAGCATTTCCACCGCGACGCTGGCCTGCCCCTCGATCACGTCGGCATCGTCGAAGGGTGACAGGAAATGCGCGCCGATCTCGCGACAATGGGCCTGGGCGGCGGCCAGCGTCTGGTCGAAATAGTCGCCCGTCAGCTCGATCCGCACCTTGTCGCCGCCGAACTTTCGGGTCTTGTCGATCTTCTGCTGCGGCGTGGTCACCGGCATGAAGATCGCGCCCTCGACGCCGAAATGGCGGCAGACATAGGCCACGCCCTGGGCGTGGTTCCCGGCACTGGCGCAGACGAAGCGGTCGGCCATGCCCCCGGCGAGAACCTTGGAGATCGCGTTGAAGGCCCCGCGCAGCTTGTAGCTGCGCACGGGCGTCAGATCCTCGCGCTTGAGGAATATGTCGGCGCCGAAACGATCCGACAAATGGTCATTGCGGCCGAGCGACGTCGGCTCGAAAAGCTGGCGCAGCGCCTGTTCGGCCTTCTCGGCGCGGTCCATGAATGCGGTCACGGTCGATTGTCCCTCGCACGGCCCCGATGGTCCGTCCGCGATAGCACGGCCGCGACCGCCCCGCCAGTTCGCCGGTTGCGCCCGCGCCGGTCTGACACACGGGCCGGCGCCGGCGCGGGCTTGCCGCGCCCCCGGAAAGGCAATAGACCCGGCGACGGTCTTCAATCCGGAGGTTCCCTCATGTCCGCGCCCAAGAAAGTCGTCCTCGCCTATTCCGGCGGTCTCGACACCTCGATCATCCTGAAATGGCTTCAGACCGAATATGGCTGCGAGGTGGTGACCTTCACCGCCGATCTCGGCCAGGGCGAAGAGCTGGAACCTGCCCGCAAGAAGGCCGAGATGCTGGGCGTCAGCGAGATCTACATCGAGGACCTGCGCGAGGAATTCGTGCGCGACTTCGTCTTCCCGATGTTCCGCGCCAACGCGGTCTACGAGGGGCTCTACCTGCTTGGCACCTCCATCGCGCGGCCGCTGATCTCCAAGCGGCTGGTGGAGATCGCCGCCGAGACCGGCGCCGACGCGGTCGCCCACGGCGCCACCGGCAAGGGCAACGACCAGGTCCGCTTCGAACTGGCCGCCTATGCGCTCGATCCCGACATCAAGGTGATCGCGCCCTGGCGCGAATGGGACCTGACGAGCCGCACCCGGCTGATCGACTTCGCCGAGAAGCACCAGATCCCGATCGCCAAGGACAAGCGCGGCGAGGCGCCGTTCAGCGTGGACGCGAACCTTCTGCACACCTCGTCGGAGGGCAAGGTTCTGGAAGACCCGGCAGAGGACGCGCCCGACTACGTCTACCAGCGCACCGTGAACCCCGAGGACGCGCCGGACACCCCCGAATACGTCGAAATCAGCTTCGAGAAGGGCGACGCCGTGTCGATCGACGGCCAGCCAATGAGCCCGGCCGAGATCCTGACGAAACTGAACGAGCTCGGCGGCAAGCACGGCATCGGCCGGCTGGACCTCGTGGAGGGACGCTTCGTCGGCATGAAATCGCGCGGCATCTACGAGACCCCTGGCGGCACGGTGCTGCTGGAAGCGCATCGCGGGATCGAGCAGATCACGCTGGACCGCGGCGCGGCGCATCTCAAGGACGAGATCATGCCGCGCTATGCCGAGCTGATCTACAACGGCTTCTGGTTCTCGCCCGAGCGCGAGATGCTGCAGGCGCTGATCGACAAGAGCCAGGAGCACGTCACCGGCACGGTTCGGCTGAAACTTTACAAGGGCCTCGCCCGCACCGTCGGCCGCTGGTCCGCGCACAGCCTCTATTCCGAGGAGCACGTCACCTTCGAAGAGGACGCCGGCGCCTACGACCAGAAGGACGCGGCCGGTTTCATCAAGCTGAACGCGCTGCGGCTCCGGCTGCTCGCGATGCGGGACCGGCGGCTGCGCTGATGGCCGCCCTGCCCGATCGCCGGGCGCGCGCGTTCCTCGCCGCGCAGGACCGGGTCTGGGCCGAGGTGCGACGCGAGCTGGCGGCGGGGCGCAAGACGAGCCACTGGATCTGGTTCGTCTTCCCGCAGCTGGCGTCGCTCGGTCGGTCCGAGCGCGCGAAGTTCTACGGGATCGCCGATTTCGCCGAGGCCGAAGCGTATCTCGCGCATCCCACCCTGCGCGCCCGGCTGGTCGAGGCATCCGGGCTGATGCTGGATCATGCCGGTGCCGACCCCGCGGCAATCCTGGGCGGGATCGACGCCGCCAAGCTGCGCTCCTCCATGACGCTCTTCGCGGCGGTGCCCGGGGCGCCGGACGTGTTCGCACGGGTGCTGGAGGCTTTCTACGGCGGGGTGCCTTGCCCGCGCACCGCGGCCGAGATCTCAACCTGACGGGGCGAGTTTGACCGCGGCAAGCCGCTCATAGGCCGGCAGCGCGGCGTCCGCGATGCGGGCGTAATCGCCGTCAAGCTCCGGCAGCGGCCCCTCGGGGCCGGCGAAGCCGGTGCTGCGATGCACCGCCCCGTACCAGACCGGCGCCCAGACCCCGTCATCAGGATGACCGCCGGCAGGCCAGGACAGCATCCGGTCCGTGTAGTCGAGCCCGATCGCCGCACAGAGCGCACGCAGCATCGTCTCCGGGGCGCGTCGGATATCGGCGGAATCGATGACAACGGGGGGCTGTCCGCTTGCCTCGGCCAGCTGGTCGAACAGCTCCGCCTGCTGCAGGAAGCCGATATCGCCCAGTGTCGCCGCCTCGTACTTGGCGGCGAAACTGGCCAGTACCCGGGCGGGATGGCGGATCAGGAAGACATTCGTGACCTGCATCATCCAGTCCCGCGGCATGGCCGGGATCATGTGCTGGCACATATGCTTCTGGTAAAAGACCGCCTGACCACCGGGCGCCGGCCCGGCAAGCCGTTGTGCAACCCGGGCCGGGTCGGTCTCGCCCGCCGCGATGATCTCCGCGCGCATGGGATGCGCAAGTCCGGTCACGGAAAGATACGCGGCGTAGAAGGGCTCGTCCCATACGGCGGTGTCGCCGCGCGCGGCGAAGGCATACATCAGCGCGGTCGAGAGATTCCGCGGCCCCGACCACATGGCGATGTTCATGCGCCGTCCCCCGGGGAAAGCGGCGCCCGCCGTCCGGCGGTGCCCCCGCCCGAGGCTTCAGACCCGGCCGCGCGGGGGCTCATCGCGCCACGAGGTCCTTGTAGGCCTGCCGGATCCGCGCCGTGACAGGCCCCATCCTTCCGTCGCCGATCGGGCGACCGTCGATTTCCGACACCGGCGTCTGCGCGCCGAAGGTGCCGGTCAGGAAGGCCTCGTCGGCGCCATAGGCTTCGACCAGGGAGAAGTTCTTCTCGAAGACGGGGATGCCCGCGGCGCGGCAGATCTCGATCACCTTGCCCCGCGTGATGCCCTTCATGCAGTAATCGCCCGTCGAGGTCCAAACCTCGCCGCCGCGGACGATGAAGAAGTTGCAGGCATTCGTCGTGTTCACGAAGCCGTGGACGTCGAGCATCAGCGCCTCGTCCGCGCCCGCCTTCTCGGCGGCGATGCAGGCCAGCACGCAGTTGAGCTTGGAATGGCTGTTCAGCTTGGGGTCCTGGCTCATGGGCAGGCCCCGGATATGGGGCACGGTCGCCAGCCGGACCGGGCGCGGCAGCGAGGGTCGGGAATGCTCCATGATGATGACGAAGGTGGGCCCCGACCGCGACAGGGACGGGTGCTGGAACGGCCGGACCTTGACGCCGCGGGTGACCATCAGCCGGGCATGGGCATCGGTTTCCATCCTGTTGGCGCGGCGCGTTTCCTCCAGCGCGGTCACGATCTCGTCGCGGCTGCGCCCGATCTCGAGGTCGAGCGCCTTCGCCGCCTCGAACAGCCGGTCGAGATGTTCATCCAGGAAGCTCCAGCGCCCGTCATGGAGCCGCAGCCCCTCCCACACGCCGTCGCCCAGCATGAAGCCCGAATCATAGACGGAGACGACCGCCTCCGCCCGCGGCACCAGCCGCCCGTCCACATGGATCAGGATCGCCGCGTTGCGCGGATCGTCCTCGGCCTGGTGCGTGGTGATACGCTCTGTCATGCGATCCTCCTCGTGGCGAGGGTAGGCATCCGGGCCGGCGGGGCCAAGCTGAAACAAAGCTCAATGCCCCGTGACCTCACGGCGTTGTCAGTTGAGTGTGCGGTCCGGACTGCCCCACCCTCGCCTTCGGAGGACGAAACCATGCAGATCACCCCGCATCTCAACACCCTGAAAAGCGCCGCGCTGGTCGCGGCCATGACCCTCGCGGTGCTGCTCAACTGCGAGCGGGCACGGGCGGACGATATCCAGACCGCGATCTTCGCCGGCGGCTGTTTCTGGTGCGTCGAGGCCGATTTCGACAAGGTCGACGGCGTGAAGGAAACGGTTTCCGGCTATACCGGCGGCGACGTGAAGAACCCCAGCTACAAGCAGGTGACCCGCGGCGGCACAGGCCATTACGAGGCGGTCCGGATCACCTTCGACGCCGACACGGTGTCCTATCGCCGACTGGTCGATCTCTTCTTCCGGTCGGTCGATCCGACCGATGCCGGGGGCCAGTTCTGCGACCGCGGCGAGAGCTATCGCACGGCGGTCTTCGCGCTCGACCCGGCACAGGCACAGGCCGCGAAGGCCGCCAAGGCAGAGGCCCGCGCCGAACTCGGCCAGGAGATCGTGACGCCCATCCTGGACGCCGGCACCTTCTGGAAGGCCGAGGACTATCACCAGAACTACTACCAGCGGGACGATCGCGTGCTCACGCGCTTCGGCTGGATCCCGATGTCCAAGGCCTATGACCGCTACCGCGATGCCTGCGGGCGCGACCAGCGGGTGCGCCAGCTCTGGGGTGCGGACGCCCCCTTCGTCAAGACGGGGTCCTGAGCCGGCCGGGGCTCAGGTAAACCGGTTGTCGCGGGGGAAGCCGCGCGGCGCCATGCGCCCGGCACTGGCACGCTTGCCCATCCATTCATCGAGCGCGGTCTCGGTGCGGCGGCGCCCGGCCGGATCGTGCCAGGACAGCCCGTCGGCCATATCGAAGGTGGTGGCGTCCGACAGGCCGCCATCCTTGAATTTCTGCAGCCGGACGCCCTTGCCGCGCGCCATGTCGGGCAGCTCGGAAATCGGGAAGATCAGGACCTTGCGGTTCTCGCCGACACAGGCGACGTGATCGCCCGCCACGGGCTTGCAGACCTGCGCCTTGACGCCGGCGCGCAGGTTCAGCACCTGCTTTCCCGCCCGCGTCTGCGCGGCGATCTCGTCCTCGGTCACCAGGAACCCGTCGCCCGCATCCGAGGCGACCAGCAGCTTGCGCCCCGGGCGGTGGATCAGCAGCGTGACGATATCGGCCTCGTTGGGCAGGTCCACCATCAGCCGCACCGGCTCGCCCATGCCGCGCCCGCCGGGAAGGTTGGCGCAGGAAATCGTGTAGGCGCGCCCGTTCGTGCCGAAGAGCAGAAGCCGGTCGGTGGTTTCGGCGTGGAAGATGAAGCGGCCCTCGTCGCCATCTTTGAACTTGAGGTTGCCGTCGAGCGCCACATGCCCCTTCATTGCCCGGATCCAGCCCATCCTGGAGCAGACGACCGTGATCGGTTCGCGCTCGATCATGGCCTCGATCGGGACCTCCTCGGCCTCGGTCGCCTCGGCGAAGCTGCTCCGCCGCGCGCCGCCCGGCGCGTCGCGGCCGAACTGCTTGCGGGTCTCGCGCAATTCCTCGGCGATGCGGGCCCATTGCCGATCCTCGACCTCGAGCAGATCCTCGAGCTCGGCGCGTTCCTCCATCAGGCGGTCGCGTTCGGCGCGCAGTTCCATTTCCTCGAGCTTGCGCAGGCTCCGGAGGCGCATGTTCAGGATGGCCTCGGCCTGGACCTCGGTCAGCGAGGGTTCCTCGTCCTCGGGGATCTCGCGGCCGTCGAGCGGCGAGACGTAGTCGGCCTCCGAGGCGGCCTTGACGTGATCGCCGCCCCAGTCCTCGAACATCAGCGCGCGCTTCACCTGGTCGTCATAGCGGATGATGTCGATCACGCGGTCGAGGTTGAGGAAGGCCACGATCAGGCCCTCGAGCACCTCGAGCCGATGGTCGATCCTGTCCATCCGGTGCTGCGACCGGCGCAGGAGCACGTCGCGGCGGTGATCGAGGAAGGCGCGCAGCACCTCCTTGAGCGAACAGACCTTCGGCGTGCGCCCATCGATCAGCACGTTCATGTTCAGCGACACCCGCACCTCCAGATCGGAGTTGCGGAACAGCGTGTTCATCAACACGTCCGGGTCCACGTTGCGCGAGCGCGGCTCGAGGATCATGCGGATCTCGTCGGTGCTCTCGTCCCGGATATCGGCCAGGATCGGCACCTTTCGGGTCTGGATCAGCTCGGCCAGCTTCTCGATCAGTTTCGACTTCTGGACCTGGTAGGGGATCTCGGTGACGACGATCTGCCACTGCCCGCGCGGCAGCTCCTCGACCTGCCAGCGGGCGCGCAGGCGGAAGCCGCCGCGCCCCGTTCGATAGGCCTCGAGAATGGTTTCGCGCGGCTCGACGATGACACCGCCGGTCGGAAAGTCGGGGCCGGGGATGTGCTCGATCAGCGTTTCGTCGCGGGCGTTCGGCGCCTTGATCAGATGCAGGCAGGCGTCGATCAGCTCGTGGATGTTGTGCGGCGGGATGTTGGTGGCCATGCCCACCGCGATCCCGCTTGCGCCGTTGGCCAGCAGGTTCGGGAACCGCGCCGGCAGGACGACCGGCTCGGTCAGGGTGCCGTCGTAGTTCGGGCGGAAATCGACCGCGTTCTCGTCCAGCCCTTCCATCAGGGCCTCGGCGGCGGCGGTCAGGCGGGCCTCCGTGTAGCGGCTGGCCGCCGGGTTGTCGCCGTCGATGTTGCCGAAATTGCCCTGCCCGTCCACCAGCGGGTAGCGGACGTTGAAATCCTGCGCCAGCCGCGCCATCGCGTCGTAGATCGCGGCGTCGCCGTGGGGGTGGTAATTCCCCATCACGTCGCCCGAGATCTTGGCCGACTTGCGGAAGCCCCCCGTCGAGGACAGCTTGAGCTCGCGCATGGCGTAGAGAATGCGCCGATGCACCGGCTTCAGCCCGTCGCGCGCATCCGGAAGCGCCCGGTCCATGATGGTCGAGAGCGCATATTGCAGGTAGCGCGCGCCGATGGCCCGGCGCAGCGGCTCGGCCAGTTCGGCGGGCTGGTCGCCCGCCACGATGTCGTCGGTCCCGTCACTCATGGCAACGGGTGTAAATCCATGCGCCCCGCCGGTCCAGCGCCAAACGCGGCGCGGGCCGCGGTTGCCCCCGACGGCCGGCGCGGCTAGGTCTTGCACAGCGCTTGAAAGGCCCGTTATGACCCAGCGATCCGTTCTCATTACCGGCTGTTCCTCGGGGATCGGGCTCGATGCGGCCCGGGGGCTGCAGGCCCGCGGCTGGCGCGTTTTCGCGACCTGTCGCCAGGAAGCCGACTGCGCCCGTCTCCGCGAGACCGGGCTCGAGAGTTTCCGCCTCGACTACGAGGATCCCGACAGCATCGCCGCGGCGGTCGAGGAGACGCGCGCGCGCACCGGCGACAGGCTCGATGCGCTTTTCAACAACGGCGCCTACGCGCTGCCGGCGGCGGTCGAGGACCTGCCAACCGACGGGCTGCGCGCGATTTTCGAGGCCAATTTCTTCGGCTGGCACGAGCTGACCCGCCGGGTCATCCCGGTGATGCGCGCCCAGGGCCACGGGCGGATCGTGCAGTGTTCCTCGGTGCTCGGCTTCTCGGCCATCAAGTGGCGCGGGGCCTACGTGGCCACGAAATACGCCCTGGAAGGCCTGACCGACACGCTGCGGCTCGAGATGCGCGACACGCCCATCGCCGTCATCCTGATCGAGCCCGGCCCCGTGACCTCGAGGATCCGCGTGAACTCGCAGCCACATTTCGAACGCTGGATCGACTGGGAAAACTCGCCCCGCGCGGACCAGTACCGCGCCAGCCTGCTGAAACGGCTCTACCGCGACGCCGGCACGCCCGACCGGTTCGAGCTGCCGCCATCAGCGGTAACGCGGAAACTGGTCCACGCGCTGGAAAGCCCGCACCCGCGGCCGCGATACTACGTGACGACGCCAACCTATCTGGTCGGGACCCTGCGCCGGCTGCTGCCGACCCGCGCGCTTGACCGGGTGCTGGCCCGCGGCTGAGCCCCGCGCGGAATTTTCGCGTTCGCTTTTCGCGCGGGGCCCGCTACATCGGGCCCAAGACCGAAAGGAGCCCTCATGGCCAACGATCCCCTGTTCTACGTCGTCGCCGCGGCGGTGCTGCTGGTGCTGGTCATCCTGATGATCGGCATCGCCGGCTTCGCCAAGGGCGGCGAGTTCAACCGCAAGCATTCCAACCGGATCATGCGCTACCGAATCGTGGCCCAGGCCGTCGCGATCGTGGTGATCCTCATCTTCGTCTTCATCCGCCGCATGGGAGGCTGATCACATGGTCGTTCTGAACAAGATCTACACCAAGACGGGCGACGCCGGGGAAACGGCGCTCGGCAATGGTGCGCGGGTCGCCAAGCATTCGATGCGGGTGATCGCCTACGGCACGGTGGACGAGACCAACGCGGCCGTGGGGCTGGCACGGATCCATGCCGAGGGCCTGCTGGACGAGCAACTCGCCCGCATCCAGAACGACCTCTTCGACCTGGGGGCCGATCTCTGCCGTCCGGACATGGCGCGCGACCACGAGGCCGAGTACCCGCCGCTGCGCATGGTCGAAAGCCAGGTGAAACGGCTCGAGGCCGAGATCGACGAGATGAACGCCCGCCTCGAGCCGCTGCGCAGTTTCATCCTGCCGGGCGGTTCTGCCCTGGCGGCGCATCTGCATCACTGCCGCACCGTGTCGCGCCGGGCCGAACGCCTCTCGGTGGAGCTGGCGACCATGGAGGATATCAACGCGCATGCGGTCACCTATCTGAACCGGCTGAGCGACTGGTTCTTCGTGGCCAGCCGCATCGCAAACGACGAGGGCCGTGCCGACGTGCTCTGGGTGCCGGGTGCGAACCGCTGAGCCGCCGCGAGGCCGCCGCAACCCGTCCCGCGGCGCTGGCGGCCCACCGCGCGTCGATTTTGCCCTGTTTTCCCCCCGGCGATTTCAGTAAACGGGTGCGGACGATTGCAGGACGGCCCCGCCTGCCGGCAGGGCGACACATCCAAGGGAGAGACGCGGAATGAAGGTTCTGGTGCCTGTCAAACGCGTGATCGACTACAACGTGAAGGTCCGCGTGAAGGCGGACGGCTCGGGTGTCGATCTCGCCAATGTGAAAATGTCGATGAACCCCTTCGACGAGATCGCCGTCGAAGAGGCGATCCGCCTGAAGGAAGCCGGCAAGGCCGACGAGGTCGTGGCCGTGTCCATCGGCGTCAAGCAGGCGCAGGAGACGCTGCGCACGGCGCTCGCCATGGGCGCGGACCGCGCGATCCTGGTCGTCGCCGCCGACGACGTGCATACCGACATCGAGCCGCTCGCCGTCGCCAAGATCCTCAAGGGCGTGATCGACGAGGAACAGCCCGGGCTGGTGCTGGCCGGCAAGCAGGCGATCGACAACGACATGAACGCCACCGGCCAGATGCTGGCGGCGCTGCTGGGCTGGTCGCAGGCCACCTATGCAAACGACGTCGAGATCGAGGGCGACCATGCCGTCGTCACCCGCGAGGTCGATGGCGGCCTGCAGACCGTGAAGGTGAAGATGCCCGCCATCATCACCACCGACCTGCGCCTCAACGAGCCGCGCTACGCGTCGCTGCCGAACATCATGAAGGCCAAGAAGAAGCCGCTCGACGAGAAGACACCCGGGGATTACGGCGTCGACGTCGCGCCGCGGCTCGAAATCGTCACGACCACGGAACCCGCGGCCCGCAAGGCCGGCGAGATGGTCGGCTCGGTCGACGAACTGCTCGAGAAGCTGAAGAACGAAGCGGGGGTGATCTGATGGCTGTCCTTCTTCTCGCAGAACTGAACGGCACCGACCTGGCCACCGACGCCACCGCCAAGGCGGTGACCGCGGCCAGGGACCTGGGCGAGGTCACCATCCTCTGCGCCAGCGAGGGCTGCGGCGGCGCGGCCGAGGCCGCGGCCAAGCTCGACGGCGTGGCCAAGGTCCTTTGCGCCGATGACGCGCTCTACGGGCACGGCCTGGCCGAGCCGGTCGCGGATCTCGTGGTCAGCCTCGCGGACGACTACGAACATATCGTCGCGCCCGCCACCGTCTCGGCCAAGAACATCATGCCGCGCGTCGCCGCGCTGCTGGACGTCATGGTGATCACGGACATCACCGCGGTCGTCGACGGCGCCACCTTCGAGCGGCCGGTCTATGCCGGCAACGCGATGCAGACGGTCAAGAGCTCGGACGCCAAGAAGGTCGTCACGATCCGGACCTCGACCTTCGACGCCGCCGGCGAGGGCGGCAGCGCCGCGGTCGAGAAGATCGGCGCGGCCGGCGATCCGGGCCTGTCGGAATGGGTCGAGGACAAGGTCGCCGAGAGCGACCGTCCGGAACTCACCTCGGCCAAGATCGTGGTCTCGGGCGGCCGCGGCGTCGGCTCGGAGGAGAATTTCGATATCGTCAAGCAACTCGCCGACAAGCTCGGCGCGGCGGTCGGCGCCTCCCGCGCGGCGGTCGATTCGGGCTACGCGCCGAACGACTGGCAGGTGGGCCAGACCGGCAAGGTCGTGGCCCCGGATCTCTACATTGCCTGCGGCATCTCGGGCGCGATCCAGCACCTGGCCGGCATGAAGGACGCCAAGGTGATCGTGGCGATCAACAAGGACGAGGAGGCGCCGATCTTCCAGGTCGCCGATTACGGCCTGGTCGCCGATCTCTTCGACGCCGTGCCGGAACTGACCGGCAAGCTCTGAGGCCTGCGCTTCGGAACGGCAATTCGAAAGGCCCGCCCCCGGCGGGCCTTTCCCGTTTCAGACCGCGAGGCGGCGCAGCGGGCCGACAAGCGCCTCGGCGGCGACCCGGTGGGCCTCGGGGGGAAGGACCTGCATCGCGGCGGTGCGCTCGGCGTCGGCGAAGACCATGCCCGCGGGCACCCGGTCCGCCGGCATGCGCGGCACGACGCATTCGACATAGTCCGAGACCAGGGGGCGCATCTCGTCCACCATTGCCCGCGTGATGAACAGCGGATCGCCGCCCAGGCCCTGCCGCGGCATCACCGCATCCGGCCAGCGGGTCGAGAGCCAGAGCAGAACCGTCGGCGTCTCGATCCGCCCGAGCAGCACCCGCATCCGGGCGATCCAGGCGGTGCGCAACTCGGCCAGGACGGTCACGAACTGATCCGGGTCACGCCCGCGCAGCACCCCGAGCAAATGCCGGGTGAAGTGGAAATCCGCGAAATCGACCCGCGGGTAAAGCGACTGGAGCCCGGCCCCCGCCCGGATGAACCGGTCATTCCGTCGGGGATGGACGGTATAGTACCTGTTCGACTGGTTATGCGCGCCCATCACGGCGACCACGGTCACCACCGCCCGCCCCGCCACGCGCTGGACCTCGGGATCGTTGAGGAACCGGTCGAGACCCGCATTGACGCAGCCGAGATTCACGCAGCCGATCCCCAGGGAGTTGCGCAGCAACGCCGGATAGGGCCGCCTGATGAACTTGCCATGTGTCTCCGTCGCGCCGATGAAGGCGCAGTAAGGCCCGTCGCGCGACAGGCGCCCGCCAGGCCCGGTCAGGGACCGCTCCGTGGCCGCGCCGCCGGAAAACCGGTTGAACATCGATTCCACCCCTTTCTCACCCGGGGAGGAGCATTCCCCACGCGTCTTTCCGAAGCCTTAAGACCTGTATTTGCGTCAAATCCCGGGTAGTCTTCCGACTTGAACCCGCTTGGCCGCACTGCATATGGTGCGGCTCAGATCAGCGCTGCGGAGAACAGGATGGAAATCAAGAAGGTCGGCGTCGTCGGGGCGGGACAGATGGGCAACGGGATCGCCCATGTCTTTGCCGCGGCAGGGTATGACGTGCTGATGCATGACATTTCCGAGGACGCGCTCGACAAGGCCATGGGCATCATCAGGAAGAATCTCTCCCGACAGGTTCAGCGCGAGAAGCTGTCCGAGGCGGATATGAACGCCGCGCTCGAGCACATCGCGACAACCACGACCCTGTCGGATCTCGGGCCGAGCGACCTGATCATCGAGGCCGCGACAGAACGCGAATCGGTCAAGACCGCGATCTTCGAGGATCTTCTGCCGCATCTGAAGCCCGACACGATCCTGACCTCGAACACGTCCTCGATCTCGATCACCCGGCTTGCCAGCCGCACGGATCGCCCCGGCAAGTTCATGGGCTTCCATTTCATGAACCCGGTGCCGGTGATGCAGCTGGTCGAACTGATCCGCGGCATCGCGACGGACCGCGAGACCTACGACGTCCTTCTCGGCGTGGTCGAGAAGCTCGGCAAGACCGCCGCGAGCGCCGAGGACTTCCCCGCCTTCATCGTCAACCGCATCCTGATGCCGATGATCAACGAGGCGGTCTACACGCTCTACGAGGGCGTGGGCAGCGTGGAGTCGATCGACCAGTCGATGAAGCTGGGGGCCAACCACCCGATGGGGCCGCTGGAGCTGGCCGATTTCATCGGGCTCGACACCTGCCTCGCGATCATGAACGTCCTGCATGACGGCCTGGCCGACACGAAGTACCGGCCCTGCCCGCTCTTGACGAAATACGTCGAGGCCGGCTGGCTCGGCCGCAAGACCGAGCGCGGCTTCTACGACTATCGCGGCGAGACGCCGGTGCCGACGCGCTGAGGATCAGTCCTCGCGCAGCGCCAGCGTGAGGTCGCGCAAATGCGCCATGAACCCGCGCGGGTTCCCGGCCCAGGGCGCGATCTCGTCGCGCCCGATCGGCCGTCCGATCACCGGTTTCTGCGGCTTTCGGCGCGCATGGGCGATCTCGTGCAGAAGCAGCCCCTGCCGCAGGGTAAGCGACACCTGGTGCGCCATCTGGAACCAGCGGCTGTTCTGGCCCGGGAAATAGATCGGCAGAACCTGCGCATCGCTCTTCAGGATCATCTTCGCGGTGAAGGGCAGCCAGTCCGATTCCAAGGCATCCTCGAACCAGCCCGGCGCGGTGGCGACGCCGCCGGCCGGGAACAGGATGATGACGCCGCCCTCGGCCAGATGTTCCATCGCGCGCTTGCGCATCTCGATATTCATGCGGGCGGCATCGGGTTCGTGCGGGAAGCTGACCGGCAGCATGTGGTACTGGATCTCGGGCACGTTGGTCAGCAGAGAGCGGGTCAGGATCTTGAAATCGCTGCGCACGCGGCCGACGAGTTCGGCCAGCACCATGCCGTCTACCAGACCATGCGGATGGTTGGCGACCACGACCAGCGGCCCGGTTTCGGGGATCTGCGCGATCTGCGCATCGGGGGTCTGCAGGTCGATCTCGAGCAGGTCCAGCGCCTTGCCCCAGAAGCTCTGCCCCGGCTTGCGGCCCGTCCTCTCGAACTTCCGCACCAGCCGCAGCAGCGTCAGCTTGCCGGTCATCCATTCGACCGCGCGGATCGTGTTGGCCTTCAGCGGGTTCGTGAAGGTTCCGGCATAGGAGAGGTTGCGCCCGTCGTAAGGCTCGTAATTGGCCGCCTCAAGGGCGGGCTCGGGGGCCCATTCGGCGGTGTCGGGCTCGGTGTCGGGCTTCATGCGGTTCCGCCTAGGGTTCAGAAATCCTCGCCGAAGCGATCCGCCACGAGGGTTTCGAGGGCATCGGCCAGCGCGGCGGCCTCGGGGCCATGGGTCCGGACCTCAATAATGCTTCCCTTGTCGGCTGCCAACATCAAAAGGCCCATGATGGAATCCCCCGAGGCCGACATGCCGTCCTTGGCCACCTCGGCACCGGCATCGAAGCGCTCGACGGTTTCGACGAACTTGGCCGAGGCACGCGCGTGCAGGCCCTTCTCGTTCACGATTTTCAGCTGGCGCGTCACCGTTCCCATTCCTATCCCGGCAGCCCGTCGAAGCTGTCGATGTATTTCCGGCCCGCCTCCATCGCCGTGGCGACCGCGTCGGTCACGGACATGCCCCGCGACTTGGCCAGCTTGATGAGCATGGGAAGGTTCGCACCGTAGAGAATCTTGCGGTCGTCCGGGGCGCAGGCCCGGAGCGACAGGTTCGACGGCGAGCCGCCGAACATGTCGGTCACCACGATGACGCCGTCGCCGGTATCCACCGCGTCGGCCGCGTCGCAGATCTCCGCCTGCTTCGTCAGGCGGTCATGATCTTCCTCTATGGAGATCGCCCTGATGCCGGGCTGCTGGCCCACGACGTGCTCGACCGCGGAAAGATACTCCTTGGCCAGGCCCCCATGCGCCACGATGACGATCCCGATCAACCGCTGTCACCTTGTACCTTGATGCTGCGCGCCCCCCGCACGCCGTTCGAGTTCACGGTGCCTTATAGACACTTGCCACCCCGCCTGTGCAAGCGTATTTGCCAGCTTTTCAGCGATGGCGACCGATCTGTGTTGCCCGCCGGTGCACCCCAGCGCGACCGTGAGATGGCTTTTTCCCTCGTCGCGATAGGCCGGCAGCAGCGACGCGACGAGCCCGGACATCCGTTCGAAGAAGTCGGCGAATCTCGTGTCCTTCTCGATATAGGCGGCGACCGGGGCGTCGCGCCCGTCGAGGCCGCGCAGGTCCTCTTCCCAGTGCGGGTTGTTCAGGAACCGGCAGTCGAAGACCAGGTCGGCCCCGCGCGGCACGCCCCGCTTGTAGGAAAAGGACTGCACCGACACGGCCAGCCGCTGCCCGCGTTCGGCACCGAACCAGCGGCCCATTTCCGCGCGCAGGTCATGGGGCGACATCTCGGTCGTGTCGACCAGCAGATCCGCCCTGTCGCGCACCGGGCGCAGGATCTCGAACTCGCGCTCGATACCGACGCCCGGCGCCTCGGCCGGGGCAAGCGGGTGGCGCCGCCGGGTTTCCGAGAACCGGCGCAGCAGCGTATCGGCGTCGCAGTCGACATAGATGAGCTGGGCCAGAACCGCGGGGTTCCGGGCAAGCCGATCCATGGTCTCGACCAGCCGGGCGGTTTCGAAATCGCGGTTCCGGGCATCGACGCCCAGCGCCAGCGGGCGATCGAGCGGCGGCCCGGCGAGAAGGCGCGGCAGCAGGGAAAGCGGCAGGTTGTCGATGGCCTCGAACCCGAGATCCTCGAGCGCCCGGATCGCGGTGGTCCGGCCCGCACCGGACGGGCCGGTGACGATGACCAGTTCCTGTTCCACCTGCGCATTGGTCCGGTCCGGGCCGGTCATGGTCAGTCGCTCCTTCCGTACAGGAGATAATGTCGAAGAGCGGCCGGGAAATGACCCCCCTGCTGCCCGGATATCACTTCGACGTGATGGCCGAATACCGGAATCGTCTCGGGTTCCGGCAGGCGGGCCGGCGGCCCGCGATCCATGTCGACCACCAGCGCGAGCGGCGCCTCGGTGATCGCACCGGCGTTGAGAATGCCGATGCCGCGCGCTTCGATGCGCCCGCGGATGGTGTCGGGCGCGCTCAGCCAGGGCCGCCCATCGCGAAGCGCGACCACGGTCCGGTCGTCGGCGATCAGCACGCCCCCGAGCGCCAGCAGGGCAAGCGCGAGCGTGGATTTTCCGCTGCCCGCCGCACCGCGGATCAGGACGCCGCGGCCGTCGACGGCCACGGAACTGGCATGCAGGATATCGCGCGGGGCGTCCGGACTCACACCGGCAGGCCGACGACGAAGCGCGCGCCCAGCGGCTCCGAGGTCGGATCGGCATCGGTGGGTCTGATGTTCTCGGCCCAGATCACGCCGCCATGCGCCTCGACGATCTGCTTGGAGATCGCCAGACCCAGCCCGGAATGATTCCCGAACTGGGTCTCCGGGCGTTCCGAGTAGAACCGGGTGAAGATCTTGGTCAGCGCGCTTTCGGGGATACCCGGACCGGTATCCTCGACCACGACGAGCACGCGGTTCTCGCGGCGCCGTGCCCAGACCCGAACCGCGTCGCCTTCTTCGCAGAAGGAAATGGCATTCGTCAGCAGGTTGACGAAGACCTGCGCCAGCCGCGCCTCGAGCCCCTGGATCACGATGGGTCGGTCCGGCAGGTCCGCGATGAACTCGACGCCTTCCTGCGCCGCCTCGGTCGCGTGGTAGCTTGCCAGCGAGCGGAGCAGTTTCAGCAGGTCGAAGGAGTCCATCTCTTCCTTGACCAGCTCGCTGTCGAGCCGCGAGGCCGCCGAGATGTCGGAAACCAGCCGGTCGAGGCGGCGCACGTCATGCTCGATCACGTCGAGGAGGCGGCCGCGCTGGGATTCGTTGCGCGCGACCCGCATCGTGTCGACGGCAGAGCGCAGCGAGGACAGCGGGTTCTTGAGCTCGTGGCTGACATCGGCCGCGAACTGCTCGTTGGCCTCGATCCGGTCATAGAGGGCGGTGACCATGCCGCGCAGCGCGCTCGAGAGCCGGCCGATCTCGTCCGGGCGGGCCGACAGATCGGGGATGCGCACCCGGTGCGGGCTCATCTTGCGGGCGTTCTTGTCGCGCCCAAGCTCGGCGGCGGCGGCCAGGTCGCTCAGCGGGTTGGCGATGGTCGAGGCGAGAACCAGCGACAGCCCGATCGAGACCATGATCGCGATCACGAACATCTGCAGGACCTGCTCGCGCTCGAGCCGGACGAGGTGGTCGATCTCTCCGGCGGCGGTGGTCAGCGCCACAGCGCCCACGACGCGGTCGCCCTGCTGGATCGGGGCGGCCACGGCGAAGACGCTGTTGCCTTCGGTGTCGCGGGCGTTCCGGACCTCGGTCCGGCCACCGAGGGCCGCGTCGATCAGCGTCCGGGCCATGTCCTCGGAATTGACCTCGGACCCGGTGGGGCCGTCCGCCGAGACAAGGCGCGCCAGCGCCTCCCATACGGTATTGAGGAAATCGGTGATGACGGTGCTGCCATCCCCCGGCAGCGTGTCGCCCAGCAGGTCCGGCGGGGGGCGGTTCGGCAGCTCGGCCGAGGCGGCGACCAGCGTCTCGTTCGTGTCGAAGACGAAAACCTCGACCCCGTGCAAAAGGGGCAGGTTCCCGAGCGTCTGGGTGGGCGAGATCCCGTCGGCGGCCTGGAAGGAAACCGGACCGAAGCGGGGCAGCTGGGCCTCGAAGATATCGGAGATCAGCCGCGCCTCGGTGACGAGCGCACGCTCGCGCTGAAGCACGAGGCTGTCGCGGAACGGGTTGAGATAGAGCACCCCCACCACCAGGATGATGAGGGCCAGGACGTTGAAGGTGACGATCTTGCGCGCCAGCGGCGAGCGGTTGAGCGCGACCCAGGTCCGCTTCGCGCGCTTCTCGCGCATCTCGTCCTCGACGCGCTCACCGGAGCCTTCCCAATCCTCGCCGAGGACGATGTCGGCATCCTCGAGCGTCTCGGTCTCGTCAACGTCGAAGCGCGAGGATACGCTCATTCCTCGTTATACCTGTATCCGATGCCGTAGAGCGTCTCGATCGCCGAGAAGTCGTCGTCGACCGACCGCATCTTCTTGCGGAGCCGCTTGATGTGGCTGTCGATGGTGCGGTCGTCGACATAGACCTGGTCGTCATAGGCGACGTCCATCAGCTGATCGCGGCTCTTGACGAAGCCGGGGCGCTGCGCAAGCGCCTGCAGCAGGAGAAACTCGGTCACCGTCAGCGACACGTTCCGTCCCTTCCAGGTCACGGTGTGGCGCAGCGGGTCCATGACCAGGTGGCCGCGGGTCATGACCTTCGCCTCCTCGGGGGGCTCGCCGCCATCGTTGGCGATCGCCTCCTGGCGGCGCAGCAGCGCGCGGATTCGTTCCACGAGCAGCCGCTGCGAGAAGGGCTTGCGCACGTAGTCGTCGGCCCCCATCCGAAGGCCCAGCACCTCGTCGATCTCGTCGTCCTTCGACGTCAGGAAGATCACCGGCATCGAGGTTTTCTGCCGCAGACGCTGCAGCAGGTCCATTCCGTCCATCCGGGGCATCTTGATGTCGAGGACGGCCATGTCGGGCAGCTTGCGGTTGAACGCGTCCAGCGCCGACTGCCCGTCGTTGTAGGTCTCCACCTCGAAGCCTTCGGCCTCGAGCGTGATGGCGACCGATGTCAGGATGTTCCGATCATCGTCGACCAATGCGATCGTTGACATGAAGCCATTCCTTGTTCTGCTCGCTCTGCCTCATTTTTTCCTTATTTTCCGTCTTACGCGGCGAGGAATCAATAATTTAGTTGCGAATCAGGGTAGGAACGCGGGGTGAATACACCCGATTCGGGTTAACCTATGACTAATTTGCCGCAGGCAGAGCTTCGCCAGCGCGAAAGAAATGGAAAGATGCGCCCTGTTTCCCTTTTGCCCGGGCATGCTATACGGGCGATGTTCCAGTCATTCGGAACAGCAGAGCGGCGCGGAATTGGCCCTTCGCGTCAAGACGTCAGTTGAAAGCCGGCGCAACGGATGCCGGCTGTCAGGAGCTTGCAGATGACAGAAGGACGCGTGAATCCAACCCAGTCGTTGGAAGCCCAGGGCATGTCGGAGCTGGGCACCGTCTATTACAACCTCATCGAGCCAGATCTCGTCTCCGAAGCGGTCCGCCGCGGCGAGGGAACGCTTGGCCAGGGCGGCACCCTTCTCGTGACCACCGGCAAGCACACCGGGCGCTCGCCAAGGGACAAGTTCGTGGTCGAGACCGCGAACGTCGCCGGCGACATCTGGTGGGAGAACAACGCGCCCATGGCGCCGGACGCCTTCGACCGGCTGCATGACGACATGATCGCGCACATGAAGGGCCGCGACTATTTCGTACAGGATCTCTATGCCGGCGCCGACCCGACGCACCGTCTCGACGTGCGCGTGGTGACGGAACTCGCCTGGCACGGGCTCTTCATCCGCCACCTGCTGCGCCGTCCCGAACGCGCCGAACTCGACGGGTTCGTGCCGGAATTCACCATCATCAACTGCCCGTCCTTCTCGGCCGATCCCGACCGCCATGGCTGCCGCAGCGAGACCGTGATCGCGCTGAACTTCGAGAAGAACATGATCCTGATCGGCGGGAGCCAATACGCCGGCGAGAACAAGAAATCGGTCTTCTCGGCGCTGAACTACCTGCTGCCGGAAAAGGGCGTCATGCCGATGCACTGCTCGGCCAATCACGCCCCGGACAACCCGGCCGACACGGCGGTGTTCTTCGGCCTGTCCGGCACCGGCAAGACGACGCTTTCGGCCGATCCGGCGCGCGTCCTGATCGGCGACGACGAGCACGGCTGGTCGGAGCGCGGCACGTTCAACTTCGAGGGCGGCTGCTACGCCAAGACCATCAGCCTCAGCGCCGAGGCCGAGCCCGAGATCTATGCCACGACGCAGAAATTCGCGACCGTGATCGAGAACATGGTCTACGATCCCGAGACCAAGGATCTCGACTTCGAGGATGACTCGCTGACGGCGAACATGCGCTGCGCCTACCCGCTGCACTACATCTCGAACGCCTCCGACACGGCGCTTGGCGGGCATCCGCGCAACATCATCATGCTGACCTGCGACGCCTTCGGCGTGCTGCCCCCGATCGCGCGGTTGACCCCGGCGCAGGCGATGTATCACTTCCTGTCGGGCTTCACCTCGAAGGTGGCCGGCACCGAGCGCGGCGTGACCGAACCCGAGCCGACCTTCTCCACCTGTTTCGGCGCTCCCTTCATGCCGCGCCGGCCCGAGGTCTACGGCAAGCTTCTGCGCGACAAGATCGCCCGCCACGGCGCGACCTGCTGGCTGGTCAATACCGGCTGGACCGGCGGCGCCTACGGCACCGGCTCGCGGATGCCGATCAAGGCCACCCGCGCGCTGCTGTCGGCGGCGCTCGACGGCTCTCTGGCCGATGCCACGTTCCGCAAGGATCCGAATTTCGGGTTCGAGGTTCCGATCGAGGTCGAGGACGTGGCCGATATCCTGCTCGACCCGCGCCGGACCTGGGAAGACCAGGGCGCCTATGACGCGCAGGCCCGTAAGCTGGTGCAGATGTTCGCCGACAACTTCGCGCAGTACGAGGCCCATATCGACGACGACGTGAAGGCCGTGGCGATCGGCTGACGGCCGGCGCCCCCGCAGCCCGGCGGGGGCCCTCTAGCCGAGGAAGGCGCGGCGGATCAGGTTCAGCCCGGCGACCGCCAGGACGATCAGCATGACCCGGCGGAACACCACGATGTCGATCCGGTCATGCAGCCGGAACCCGACCCATAGCCCCGCCAGCCCCGGCAGGATCAGCAGCGCCGAAAACGGGATTGTGGCTGCATTCAGGATGCCGGAGTTCAGATGGGCGACGGCCAGGAAAAACGACCCCAGCAGGTAGCACACGCCCTGTGCCCGCACCAGTTCGGCCTTCGGCATGTCGAGCGACAGGAAATAGGCGACGACCGCCGGCCCCCAGCTGCCCGACACCCCGCCGAAGAATCCCGCGATCAAGGCCGCGGCAATTTCGCTCAGCCGGCGGTACCGCACCGGGAAGACGAGCTTGCGGCCCGAAAGCTCGATCAGCGCGTAGCTGAGCACCGGGATCCCCATCAATGCGTAGAACAGCTCTTTCGGCAACGCGGTCACGGTCTGGGCCACGACGAGGATCGTCGCCACCAGGATCAGGTTCAGGCGCCAGAAATCCCGGAAGGTCGACAGCGCCGCCGCCAGGCCACCCTTCAGAGACTGCGCGACATTGGTCACCAGGGTCGGCAGGATCAGCCCCGCCAGCGCCAGTTCCGGCGACAGGAAGGAGCCGAGTCCGCTGAGGATGATCATCGGCATCGCGAAACCGACGACCCCCTTCACCACGCCGGCCAGAACGGCCACGAGCAGCGCCAGGCCGAGCATCGAGGGGTCCGTGACGGCCAGTCCGCTCATGCGGCGGTCCGACCATTGACGGCGACAGCTGCAGGGACATATTTGTGCGCTGGAAAATCAGGAACGGCAGTTTTATTGCGCTGCATGTGCGAAACCGATATAGGCGGTGCAGCATAACCGAGACAGGAGGGCCGACTCGTGCCGCATGATGGACAGGACAAGCAGATGACTGCCGGGAAGGCAAGCGAGGGGGCGCTTCTGCCCGACCTGCTGAAACTGACCGGTGCGGCCATCGCCCCCGCCGAAACGCTGCTGGACCGCGCCACCGAAGGGCTGCGCGCGGAGGTGAGCGAGGGTGACCGGGTCTCGGGCCGGCTGCTGGAGGAAAACCAGGTCGCGGCGCACGGGCTGGCCTGGCTGGCCACCTACGTGGAATCGCTGCGCCAGATGCAGGGCTGGGCCGAACGGCTGGAGGCCGAGGGCCGGTTCGGCGAGATCGAGCAGCTGATCCACCAGATCGCCTTCGGCGAGTATCTCTGGCAGATCTATGGCGGCATCCCGATGAGCCAGGGCGAGATCCTGCGCCCGCAGGACATCGGCCTGACCCAGGATGACCAGCGCCTGCTGACGACGCCCGAGGTGATGGCCCTCACCCAGGCGGGCAACACCGCGGCCGCGCGCGCCCGGCTCGTCGCACTGATGCAGGACCAGACGGCGAATGCGACCTTCGGCGCCTCGGGACTCGACGAGGAACTCGAGATGATCCGCGAGCAGTTCCGCCGCTTCTCCGATGACCGGATCGCCCCGCATGCCCATGAGTGGCACCTGAAGGACGAGCTGATCCCGATGGAGATCATCACCGAGATGGCCGAACTCGGCGTCTTCGGGCTGACGATCCCGGAAGAATACGGCGGGCTGGGCCTGTCCAAGGCGTCGATGTGCGTCGTCTCCGAGGAACTGTCGCGCGGCTATATCGGCGTGGGCTCGCTCGGGACCCGCTCCGAGATCGCGGCGGAGCTTATCCTGTGCGGCGGCACCGAAGAGCAGAAGACGCGGTGGCTGCCGGGGATTGCCAGCGCGGAAATCCTGCCGACGGCGGTCTTCACCGAACCCAATACCGGCTCGGACCTCGGCAGCCTGCGCACCCGCGCGGTCAAGGACGGCGACGATTACCTCGTGACCGGCAACAAGACCTGGATCACGCATGCCGCGCGGACCCATGTCATGACGCTTCTGGCGCGGACCGATCCGCAGACCAGCGATTACAAGGGACTCAGCATGTTCCTGGCCGAGAAGACGCCGGGCGACGACGCGCACCCCTTCCCCGATGACGGGATCAGCGGCGGCGAGATCGAAGTGCTCGGCTATCGCGGGATGAAGGAATACGAGCTCGGCTTCGACGGGTTCCGCGTGAAGGGCGACAACCTGCTCGGCGGCGCGGAGGGCCAGGGCTTCAAGCAGCTGATGCAGACCTTCGAGTCGGCGCGCATCCAGACCGCCGCGCGCGCCGTCGGCGTGGCGCAGTCGGCGCTCGACGTGGGCCTGCGCTACGCGCTCGACCGCAAGCAGTTCGGCAAGCCGCTGATCGCTTTCCCGCGTGTCGCGGGCAAGCTGGCAATGATGGCCGTCGAGATCATGGTGGCGCGCCAGCTCACCTATTTCTCGGCCCGCGAGAAGGACGAGGAGCGGCGCTGCGACCTCGAGGCCGGGATGGCCAAGCTCCTGGGCGCCCGCGTGGCCTGGGCGGCGGCCGACAACGCCCTCCAGATCCATGGCGGCAACGGCTTCGCGCTGGAATACCCGGTCAGCCGGATCCTGGCGGACTCGCGCATCCTCAACATCTTCGAGGGTGCGGCAGAGATCCAGGCACAGGTCATCGCGCGCCGCCTGCTCGGCTGAGGCCCCTAGCGCGCGCCGCCCGCGGCGCGTCGTTCCATCAGTCGGGCGAAGCGGTGGCGTGCCTCGGGCAGCGGGCGCTCGCCCAGCGCCGGCGCAAGCCACGTGTCGAGGAAATGCCCCGTCATCCGCAGCCCCGCCGCGACATCGCCCGTGCGCGCGGGCGCCCCGAAGAGACAGCCGGGCAGGGGCAGGAGCTTCTCCGCCCAGTCCCCGGCCCCGGCGGCGCTGACCGCGCGGCCGGATTTCGGCGACACGTAGATCAGGCCCTCCGTCGCCCCGGTGACCGCGCAGGCCGTCAGGTCGGGGCCGAAGCCCATCTCCTCCAGCAGCGCCAGTTCCCAGCGCAGGTAGTCCACCGTCCAGTCCCGCGTCTCACCAAGCGCGTCGAGGAGTGCGCAGCTGCGCAGGTAGAGCGCCGGATGCGGCGCGCGTTCGGGCAGGGTGAAGGCCAGCAGCGCACAGACCGACGCCAGCGCCGAGAGCGCGGCGCGGTCGCCCATGACCCGCCCGGCGCGCATCTTGACCGGCTCGGCCCGGTAGCTGCCGATATGGTCCTCCAGCCGGGCGCGCCAGTCGAGCGCGAGCTGTGTGCCCGGCTGCAGGGCCGGCGCCATCCTGCGCGAGGTCGCGCCGCGCAGCAGCCCCGCGTGGCGGCCGTGCCCGGCGGTGAAGACCTCCAGGATCGCGGAGGTCTCGCCATGCTTCCGGGTCGTCAGCAGGATGCCTTCGTCACGCCATTCCATGGATCAGCGCTAGCCGGAAAGGCCCGGCTCGTCCAGAAGGTGGCGCCCGGCGCGGTCCTCGATCTCGACGACCCAGAGATCGGGGTCGAACCCCTTCTGCCGGGCGACGGCCGCATCGACGCCGGCCTCGTCCCCCTCGGCCAGCACCACCCAGGCACGGTCGCCGGTCATCAGGTCGAAACTGCGCTGATAGGCGGTTGCCCGCCCGTCCAGCGTGGCGAGTTTCACCAGCACCGCGCCCGCCGTCGGGTCGCCCTTCTCGGCGATGAAGGCGGGGATACCCGCCTGCTGCAGCCGCGCGAGATAGGCGCGGACCCAGAAATCGGCGGTGAGCCGGGCGCTCATGCGCCCCCGTCGTTGAAATCGAGGCCCATCTCGGCGTAGCGCTCGGCCTCTTCCAGCCAGCCGGGCCGAACCTTGACCTGCAGGAAAAGATGGACCTTGCGTCCGAGGAATTCCTCGAGTTCGGCCCGGGCCGCCTGGCCGACGGCCTTGATCGTCTCGCCACGGTGGCCAAGGACGATGCCCTTGTGGCCGTCACGCGCGACGTAGACGACCTGGTCGATACGGGTCGAGCCGTCCTTGCGGTCTTCCCAACTCTCGGTCTCGACGGTCAGCTGGTAGGGCAGTTCCTGGTGCAGCCGGAGCGTCAGTTTCTCGCGCGTGATCTCGGCCGCGATCATCCGCATCGGCAGATCGGCGATCTGGTCCTCGGGATAGAGCCACGGGCCTTCCGGCATCTCCTGGGCCAGCCAGCGGCGCAGGTCGTCGACCCCGTGGCCTTTCTCGGCCGAAATCATGAAGGTCTCGGCGAAGTCGAACCGCGCGTTGAGCGCCTGTGTCAGCTCCAGCAGCGCCGGCGCCTTCACCCGGTCGATCTTGTTGATCGCGAGCGCCACGCTGCGCCCCTGCCCGATCTCCTGCAGCCGCTCGAGGATCGCCTCGACGCCCGGCGTGATGCCACGATGCGCCTCGATCATGAGCACGACCACGTCGGCATCCGCCGCCCCGCCCCAGGCGGCGGCGACCATGGCCCGATCGAGCCGCCGGCGCGGCGCGAACAGGCCCGGCGTGTCCACGAAAACGATCTGGCTGTCCCCCTCGATCGCAACGCCCCGGATGCGCGCGCGGGTCGTTTGCACCTTGTGGGTCACGATGGACACCTTGGCGCCGACCATGCGGTTGAGCAGCGTGGATTTGCCGGCGTTCGGCTCGCCGATCAGGGCGACGAAGCCCGCGCGTGTCGTCTCAGCCATGCGTGGCCTCCATACGGTCCAGAAGCGCGCGGGCGGCGGCCTGCTGCGCCTGGCGCTTCGAAGGGGCGGCGGCGCTTTCGGCCTCGCCGGTGTCGAGCCGGGCCTCGATCGTGAACACCGGCGCATGGTCGGGGCCGCTGCGCTCCAGCTCGGTATAGACCGGCGGCTTCTGGCCGCGCGCCTGCGCCCATTCCTGCAACGCGGTCTTGGGGTCGCGCGCATCGGCCTCGACCCGCGCGATCCGGTCGCCCCACAGCCGCAGCACCAGAGCCTTGGCCGCGGCGAAGCCACCGTCGAGGTAGACCGCGGCGATCACCGCCTCCATCGCGTCGGCCAGCAGCGCCTCCTTGCGGCGGCCACCGGACATCATCTCGGACCGGCCGAGTTTCAGCACCGCGCCCAGCTCGAAGGCCTGGGCCACCTCGGCACAGGTCTCCTTGCGCACGAGGGTGTTGAAGCGCGGCGCAAGCAGCCCCTCGGGCGCCTCCGGGTCATGTTCCAGCAGCGCCTCGGCCATGACCAGCCCCAGCACCCGGTCGCCGAGGAATTCCAGCCGCTGGTTGTCGGGCCGCGCCGGCGTCGAGATCGAGGCATGCGTCACCGCCTCGGCCAGCAGTTCCGGCCTGTGAAAGTCATGCCCGATCCGGCGGGCGAAGGCCTGGAGTTCGGCGGAAAGCTTCACTCGATCCCCTCGAAGAACCGGTCCGCGCGCCAGGTCCAGAAGGCCAGCATCGAGCTGCCCGCCGAAGAGAACATGACCCGGTCGGCCCGGCCGATCAGGTTCTCGAAGGGCACCATGCCGACGCCCCCCACGGCCTGCGCGAAGCGGCTGTCCTGGCTGTTGTCGCGGTTGTCGCCCATGAAGAAGTAATGCCCCTCGGGCACCTCGAAGACCGGCGTGTCGTCGCCGAAGCCGCCCGTCTCGATATTCAGCACCGCGTGTTCGGCGCCGTTGGGAAGCGTCTCGATGAAACGCGGCTTCACGCATTCCCCACCCAGGCCCACCGGCGCGTTGGCGCAGCGCGGCATGTGGCCCACGGGACCCTGGCGCTCGAAGGTTTCCACGAACTCGCCGGCCGGGGTCAGCGGCACCTGCGCGTCATTGAGGAACAGGACCCCGTTGCGCATCTGCACGGTATCGCCGGGCAGCCCGATCAGCCGCTTGATGAAATCGCTTCCGTTGACCGGGTGGCGAAACACCACCACGTCGCCGCGCTCGGGCTCGGAGGCGAGGATACGGCCCGGGATCGGGCAGAGCGACCAGGGGCAGGAATGCTGCGAATAGCCGTAGGCCATCTTGTTGACGAAGAGGAAATCGCCGATCAGCAGCGTGTCCTTCATCGAACCCGACGGAATCCAGAACGGCTGGAAGAACAGCGTCCGGATCACCCCCGCCAGGAGCAGCGCGTAGACCACGGTCTTGACCGTCTCCATCAGCCCGCCCTGGGCCTTTTCCTTGGTCGTCATGGGGTATCCTGCCTGTTCATGTCCCGGGCTTCATGATCGCTGGGCGGGGGGGAGTCAAGTTTCCGCGGCACGGGGTGTGCCGGACGGGCGGCGGCCCTCCGACGGGCGCGCCTCGATCACCACGAAGGCCTGCGCCCAGGGATGATCGTCGGTCAGCGTGACGTGGATGATCGCCTCGTGGCCGGGCGGCGTCATCTCGGCCAGCCGATCGGCGGCCCAGCCGGTCACATGCATCACGGGCTGGCCCGTCTCGAGGTTGCTGACCGCCATGTCCTTCCAGGCGATCCCCATCCGCAACCCGGTGCCGAGCGCCTTGGAACACGCTTCCTTGGCGGCCCAGCGCTTGGCGTAGGTTCCGGGCGTGTCGGCGCGGCGCTCCGCCTTGCGCTGCTCGGTCTCGGTGAAGACCCGCCTGCGGAAGCGGTCGCCGAAACGGTCGAGCGTGCGCTCGATCCGCTCGATATTGGCGAGGTCGGTGCCGATGCCGAGGATCATCGCCGCCCCCTCAGCCAGACGCGGGGCCGGGCATCACCGGCCCTCCGGGAAGGCCTCGGCGCGGGCCGAGTCCATCAGCCGGCGCATCTCGCCGATCGCGTCGGGAAGCCCCCGGAATATCGCCTCGCCGATCAGGAAATGCCCGATATTGAGCTCCATCACCTCGGGCAGGGCCGCGACCGGCGTCACGGTATCGTAGGTCAGACCATGCCCGGCATGAACCTCGAGCCCCAGCTCGTGGGCAAAGGCCGACATCGCGCGCAGCCGTTCAAGCTCCGCGTCGCGGTCGTCGAACCGGCCCTCGGCATGGGCGTCGCAATAGGCGCCGGTATGCAGTTCGATCACCGCGGCGCCGATCCGGGCGGCGGCCTCGATCTGCGCGGGGTCGGCGGCGATGAAGATCGACACCCGGCAGCCGGCCTCTGCCAGCGGGGCGATGAAATGCGCCAGGCGGTTCTCGTCCTGCGCCACTTCGAGCCCGCCCTCGGTGGTGCGTTCCTCGCGGCGCTCCGGCACGATGCAGACCGCGTGCGGGCGGTGGCGCAGGGCGATGGCCTGCATCTCGTCGGTCGCGGCCATCTCGAAATTGAGCGGCACGGTCAGCCCGGCCGTCAGCGACTCGATATCGGCATCGCCGATATGGCGCCGGTCCTCGCGCAGATGCGCGGTGATGCCGTCAGCGCCGGCCTCCTCGGCGAGGAGCGCGGCGCGCAGCGGGTCGGGATAGGCCCCGCCGCGCGCGTTGCGCACCGTGGCCACATGGTCGATGTTCACGCCGAGGCGCAGCCGTCCGAGGGGTTTGTCCAGGGGCATTCCGTTTCGTCCGTCCGTTTGCATTCGCGCCGGAGACTACGCCGCGCCGTCCGGGCCGTCAGCCTTTTTCGGCGCGGTGATGGCGCGCATCTCTTCCCATTTCTTGCGCAGCTTCTTGCGGCGGTGCGCCTGGTAGGCCGCGATCACCGGCTGGCTGAGGAAATACGCCGCGATGCCCGCGGCCAGCCCCGGCAGCAGCCCCCCCAGGAGATAGGGCAGGAAGACGCTGTCGAAGAACCCGCCGAGGCTTTCCCAGTGAGGCGTGTCCATGGTGAAGAGCGCCTTGAGATTGCGCCAGAGTTCCACCGAGGCATCGCCGAAGGCACGCACCGTGTCGCGCACCGGCAGAACCGCCGTGCGACCCATGAGCGTGTTGCCGACCTCGAGGCTGACCGTCGCGATCACCGGGAAGGTCAGCGGGTTGCCGAAAAACGTGGCGAGGAGCGAGGCCAGGATGTTTCCGCGCAGCGCCGCGGCAACCATCGCGGCGAGGACGAAATGAAAGCCGAAAAAGGGCGTGAAACTCACGAAGACGCCGGCCGCGATCCCGCGCGAGATCTTGTGCGGCGAGTCGGGCAGCCGCCGCAGCCGATGGGCCACGTAGCTTGCCGCGCGTGTCCAGCCGCCGCGCGGATAAAAGAAATCCGCTACGATCTTGAGCCAGTTCCGGCTGTCGCGCCGCTTGAACACGCTGTCGTCCTCTTTTCGCGACCGTCACACGGCCAGGGCGTGCCTAGGGTTTCCGGTTCTCGTCGCGCAGCCGTTCGAGGGCGGCGACGTCGCTGTCGGCCTCCACCGCCGTCATCACGTTGTGCAGATGCTCGGCGTCACGCACCTCGATATCTATGTGCATCCGGTAGAAGTCGGGCTTCCGGTCGGTGAAGTACATGTCGGAGATATTCGCGTTCTGCTCGCCGATCAACGTGCAGATTCGTCCCAGCACCCCCGGGTCGTTCAACAGTGTGACATCGAGCGTTACCGAATAGATCGGGGCATGCGGGCCGGTGTGCCAGTGCAGGTCGATCCAGCGGTCGGGTTGCTTGTCGAAATCCACCAGCGCCGGGCAGTCGATGGCGTGGACCACGACGCCGCGCCCGCGATAGGTGATGCCGACGATCCGCTCGCCGGGCACGGGCTGGCAGCAGGGCGCCAGGCTCGGCAGCTGGTCCTCGGCCAGGCCGATCACGGCGCGGTTGGGTTCGACCTCTTCGCGAACCTTGGTATTGACCAGTTCGGGGTAAAGCGCCTCGATCACCGTCTGCCCGGCAAGTTCAGCGCTGCCCAGGCGGGCCAGCAACTCGTCGGCATCCTTCAGGCCCAGCGTCTTGGCCGCGGTGGAGAGCGCCTTGTCGGTCGCCTTCTTGCCCACATGCTCGAAGGCGACGCGCGCCAGTTCGCGCCCCAGCTTCACGTAGCGGTCGCGGTGTTCGTCGCGCAGCGATTTGCGGATCGCCGAACGCGCCCGCCCGGTCACCGCGATATCCATCCAGGTCGCCTGCGGGCGCTGGCCCTCGGCGGTGGTGACCTCCACCGACTGGCCGTTGCGCAGCCGCGTCCAGAGCGGCACCCGCAGCCCGTCCACCTTGGCGCCGACGCAGCTGTCGCCGATCCGGGTGTGGATCGCGTAGGCGAAGTCGATCGGGGTCGCCCCGCGCGGCAGCTTGACCACGTCGCCCTTGGGCGTGAAGCAGAACACCTGGTCCGAGAACATCTCGAGCTTCACGTGTTCCATGAACTCGTCGTGGTCCTCGGCCTGCTGGAAGCGCTCCGTCAGGCTGGCGAGCCATTTCGCCGGATCGACGGCAAACGGGTTTTCCACCCGTTCCCCGTCGCGGTAGGACCAGTGCGCGGCGACGCCGGCCTCGGCCACCTCGTGCATCTCGCGGGTGCGGATCTGCACCTCGACACGCTTGCCGTCCCGCCCCGAGACCGTCGTGTGAATGGACCGGTAGCCGTTCGACTTGGGCTGGCTGATATAGTCCTTGAACCGGCCGGGCACCGCCCGCCAGCGCCGGTGGATCGCGCCGAGAACCTTGTAGCAGTCATCCTCGGACCCGGTGATGACGCGGAACCCGTAGATGTCCGACAGCCGCGAGAAGCTGAGTTCCTTCTCCTGCATCTTGCGCCAGACCGAATAGGGCTTCTTGGCGCGGCCGAAGACCTCGGCCTCGATACCGGCGCGTTCCAGCACGTCGCGGATGTCGTTGGTGATCCGCGGGATCACGTCGCCGGTGTCTTTCTGCAGCGTCAGGAAGCGCCGCATGATGGAGTTGCGCGCCTCGGGGTTCAGGACTCGGAAGGCGAGATCCTCGAGTTCGTCGCGCATCCACTGCATGCCCATGCGGCCCGCGAGCGGTGCGTAGATCTCCATCGTCTCGCGTGCCTTCTGGACCTGCTTTTCCGGGCGCATGTGCTTGATGGTGCGCATGTTGTGAAGCCGGTCGGCCAGCTTCACCAGCAGGACCCGCAGGTCCTTGGACATCGCCATCAGCAGCTTGCGGAAATTCTCGGCCTGCTTGGTCTCGGCCGAGGACAGCTCAAGATTGGTCAGCTTGGTCACCCCGTCCACCAGCTCGGCGATCTCGGCGCCGAAGCGGTCGGCGATCTCGCCATAGGTGGACTTGGTGTCCTCGATCGTGTCGTGGAGCAGGGCGGTCACGACGGTCGCGTCGTCCATCTGCTGCTCGGTCAGCAGCGCCGCGACCTCGACCGGGTGGCTAAAATAGGGTTCGCCCGAATACCGTGTCTGGCCCTCGTGCATCGCCCGCGCATAGCCGTAGGCGTCGCGGATCAGTCGGGCGTTGGAATGCGGATTGTAGTTGCGGACCAGTTCAATGAGGTCTTCGACGTCGATCATCCGGGCCGCATCCTGACCGGGCCCCGGTGGGGCCCGTTACCTGGATTCCTGCGCTTCCATGAGCTGGCGCAGGAGGTTTTCCTCGGACATGTCGTCCTCGGGCTTGTCCTGCTCCTGCCCCATGAGCAGCGCCATCGAATCCTCTTCGGGCTCGTCGACCTCGATCTGGGTCTGGTTGCTCTCGATCATGCGCTCGCGCAGGCCCTCGGCCGGCTGCGTTTCCTCGGCGATCTCGCGCAGGGCGACGACCGGGTTCTTGTCGTTGTCGCGGTCGACCGTCAGCTCGGCGCCGGCGGAAATCTCGCGCGCCCGGTGGGCGGCCAGCATCACCAGATCGAACCGGTTCGGGACCTTGTCAACGCAATCTTCAACGGTCACACGCGCCATGGGAAAACTCCAATCGGACTAAGGGGCGGAGGAACCGCCTGTGTATTGTGATTCAAAAGGCTTGACAAGGGTGGATTCAGTCGCAAGCGGCGTCCGCGGGACGCACTTCCGCGCGGGCCTCGGGCGAGAGCGCCGCGACCATCTCGGCCACGGTCCGGCCCAGCACGGGATGGCGCCAGTCCGGCGCGACATCGGCCAGCGGCACGAGCACGAACGCCCGTTCCTGCAGACGCGGATGCGGCAGGATCAGTTCGTCCGGCGCCTTGCGCATCTGCACGTCGAGCGGCAGGGCGCGCCAGCGTTCGAAGGTCGCGCGGTCGGGCAGGACCGCGTCGCCCCAGGCCAGCAGGTCGAGATCCGCAGAGCGTTCCGCCCAGCGCACCCGCCGCTCGCGGCCGAGACCGGCCTCGATCCGGTGCAGAAGCGCCAGCAGCGCATCGGGGGCCAGCGTCGTTTCCAGCAGGGCCGCCGCGTTCACGAAATCGGGACCGGAGCCGGGCGGGAAAGCCGGAGTGTGATAGTATCGGCTTTCACGGGCGACCCGGACGGCTGATTCTCTGTCCAGCAACCTCAACGCGCATTCCAGGGTTGCCCTGGACCCCCCCACGGTTGAAGCACGGTTCGCACCCAACGCCACAAGGGCTTTTGTAACGTTTCCGTGGCCTGATTGGTCTTGCAGCGTCGGTGGATACATCTATTTTCGCTGATCACTCCGCCAGTCGTTGCAGCCGAAACGACCACTCACCGGCGATTTTGGAACCTGGTGGATAAACGCATTATTGGAAGGACAATTAATGTTCTACAAGGACGAACGGCTGGCGCTGTTCATCGACGGCTCCAACCTTTATGCCGCGGCGAAGGCGCTTGGCTTCGATATCGATTACAAGCTGCTGCGCGCCGAGTTCATGCGCCGGGGCAAGCTGCTCAGGGCCTTTTACTATACCGCCCTGCTCGAGAGCGACGACTACTCGCCGATCCGCCCGCTGGTCGACTGGCTGAACTACAACGGCTTCACCATGGTCACCAAGCCCGCCAAGGAGTTCACCGACTCCATGGGCCGGCGCAAGGTGAAGGGGAACATGGATATCGAGCTGGCCGTCGACGCGATGGAACTGGCGCCGCATGTCGATCACATCGTGATCTTCTCGGGCGACGGCGATTTCAAGCCGCTCGTGGAATCGCTGCAGCGCCAGGGCGTGCGGATCTCGGTCGTCTCGACGATCCGCAGCCAGCCGCCGATGATCGCCGACGAACTGCGCCGGCAGGCCGACAATTTCATCGAGCTCGACGAGCTGAAGGAAGTGATCGGCCGTCCGCCGCGCGAGGAACGCGAGAGCCAGCGCCAGTCCGAGAACGGCGACGACTGAGCCGGGCCCGGCCGACCACGTCGATCCGATGGCAGAGCTGCTCTCGCTCCTGACGCTCTTCGCGGCCGCCTTCGGGGCGGCCACGATCCTGCCGTTCCAGTCCGAGGTCGTCTTCGCGGCACTGCAGATTGCCGGCGATATCGACGTCGTGCTGCTCGTCGCCGTGGCCAGCCTCGGCAACGTGCTCGGGGCGGTGGTCAATTACGTGATGGGACGCTGGGTGGAACATTTCCGCCACCGGCGCTGGTTTCCCGTCTCCGAGGCGCAGCTCGACCGGGCGCAGCGCGGCTTCGCGCGCTGGGGGGTCTGGACCCTGCTGCTGAGCTGGGCGCCCTTCGGCGACGCCTTCACCGTGGTCGCCGGGCTGATGCGCACGCGCCTGTGGGTTTTCCTGCTCCTCGTCACCGTCGCCAAGACCGGCCGCTACATGGTCCTGGCCTGGGCGACCGCGGCGGCGACCTAGCCGCCCGCGTTGATCCTGTTATGAGTGTTGATCACGCGCGGGGGCCATGTGCTCTTGATATAGGCGAGCACGGCCAGGATCTCTGCGTCGGACAGGATCTCGCCGAACCCCATCATGTCGCTTTCGTAATCCCCACCGACCAGCTGCGCCGTCCCGCGTTTGGTGATCTCCACGAGCTGCGCGTCCGGATGGTGCCAGGTGTGGCCGTTCTCGTCATGGGGCGGGGCCGGCATGCGCCCGTTTGGCTTGGGTTCACGCCAGTTCGGCTCGCCCTCCAGCGCGGCGCCATGGCAGGCGGCACAATGGGCGGCATAGAGCTCCTCGCCCTGCGCGATGGCCGCGGGGTCCGTGTAGGGCAGGACGCCCGTCGTCCCCGCCGCGCTGTTCCAGACCAGGAAACCGGCCAGCGCGGCACCCGTCGCCGCCACAAGCGCAATCGAGATTTTGCCCGCCGTCATGCCCACACCTTCCGGAACCCTCGGCGCGCAGTGCCGCCTTCCAGCGCCGGAAGGTCAAATCACACGGCCGTGAACCGACACCGCTCTGGACCCGGGACGGTTGAGAAGATATCTCGGGCCCAAAGGATGATGCCGATGACCAAGCCTGCCCTCACCCTCTACCTCGCCGCGCCGCGCGGCTTCTGCGCCGGCGTGGACCGGGCGATCAAGATCGTCGAAATGGCGCTCGAGAAATGGGGCGCCCCGGTCTATGTCCGCCACGAGATCGTGCATAATCGCTTCGTCGTGGACGACCTGCGCGCCAAGGGCGCGGTCTTCGTCGACGAACTGGAGGAATGCCCGGACGACCGGCCGGTGATCTTCTCGGCCCACGGCGTGCCCAAGGCCGTGCCCGCCGAGGCCGAGCGGCGCGAAATGGTCTATGTGGACGCCACCTGTCCCCTGGTCAGCAAGGTCCATATCGAGGCCGAGCGGCACCACCGAAACGGGCTTCAGATGGTGATGATCGGCCATGCCGGGCATCCGGAAACGATCGGGACGATGGGCCAGCTGCCCGATGGCGAGGTGCTGCTGGTGGAAACCCCCGAGGACGTCGCCACGCTGGCGCCGCGCGATCCCGGGAAATTGGCCTTCATCACCCAGACGACGCTTTCGGTCGACGACACCGCCGACATCGTCGCGGCGCTGAAGGCCCGCTTCCCGGCGATCATCGGGCCGCACAAGGAAGATATCTGCTACGCGACGACCAATCGGCAGGCGGCCGTCAAGGCCGTCGCGCCGGCGGTCGATGCGCTGCTGGTGATCGGGGCGCCGAACTCGTCCAATTCCCGCCGCCTGGTAGAGGTCGCCACGGCCGCGGGCTGTTCCTACGCGCAACTTGTCCAGCGGGCCGCCGATATCGACTGGCGGGCGCTGCAGGGCGTCGGCGCGGTCGGGCTGACCGCGGGGGCCAGCGCCCCCGAGGTTCTGGTCGAAGAAGTGATCGACGCCTTCCGCGACCGCTTCGAGCTCAAGACCGAGATGGTCGAGACCGCGACCGAGGACGTGGAATTCAAGGTCCCGCGCGTTCTGCGCGAACCGGCGTGACCCGCCCGGCGCGCGGCGTGGCGGAAACCGTCGACAACCCGGCGCGGCCGGGCTAGGACAGGCCCGATCCGCAACGACCGCCGGGACAGTGACGACCATGACCCACCCCCGACCGAATGCCGCCGGAGCCGCCGCATGAGAGGCGTTCCCGCGACCGCTCTGATCCTCGCGCTGGCCGGGTTGCTGCCGTTTCTCTGGGGCGCGGCCATGGCCGTGGTGCCGAACCCGGCGGCGCTGCCGCTCTACCGTGACATGCCGGCCGCGCTGCGCGACGAGGCGGTGCTGGTCGAGTATGGCATCGTGATCCTGTGTTTCATGTCCGGGGTTCTCTGGGGGTTCGCGGCGCGGACCGCCAGGGCAAGGGCGGCCGCCGGCTATGCCGCCAGCGTGGTCCCCGCGCTCTGGGCGTTCTTCGCCGTGCGCGGCGCCGGCGAGTCCGCCCTGATCGCGCTGGCCGCGGGCTTCGCGGGCGTGTTGGCCATCGACTGGCTTTTCGCGCGGGCGGGCCTTGCGCCGTCCTGGTGGATGCGGTTGCGCGTGCCCGTGACGGTCGTGGTGCTTGCCTGTCTCGGGACGGGGATCGTTTTCTGATGGCCGCCGAGATCGTCGCCTACACGGACGGGGCATGCTCGGGCAATCCCGGTCCGGGTGGCTGGGGCGTGCTGCTCCAGGCCAGGGAGGGCGACCGGATCGTGAAGGAGCGCGCGCTCAAGGGCGGAGAGAGCGAGACCACGAACAACCGCATGGAACTGATGGCCGCGATCACGGCGCTCGAGACGCTGGGGCGCCCGGCGAAGGTCACCATCGTCACCGACAGCGCCTATGTGAAGAACGGGGTCACCGGCTGGATCCATGGCTGGAAGCGCAATGGCTGGAAGACGTCGACGAAAAAGCCGGTGAAGAACGTCGAGCTCTGGCAAAGGCTCGACGCGGCGCAGGCGCGCCACGACGTTCACTGGGAATGGGTCAAGGGCCATGCCGGCCATCCCGAAAACGAGCGAGCCGACGAACTGGCCCGCGAAGGCATGAAGCCCTTCAAACCGGTGCGGAAGAAAGCATAGCGAACTTTTGTTCGTTAACTGGTGCCGGTCGTGATATTAACGAATAATCGTTCAGGTATATTGTCGCCATGCCACGCCCCCGCTCGATACCAGACAGGCAGGTCTACGCTGCCATCCGCCTCCTCGCCGCCCAGCTGGGCGAGAAGGCCGTGACCTTCGGCAGCGTCGCGCGCGCCAGCGGTCTCGCGGCGCCGTCCCTGGCCCAGCGCTATGGCAGCCGGGACAGGATGCTCCGCGCGGCCCTCCTCGACGGCTGGGACGTTCTCGATGCCGCCCTCGAGCGGGCCGACGCGTCGAAATCCGGCAGCGCGGGGTTCCTGAAGGCACTCGCCCCCGACGAACGCGCGCTTGGCGCCGACCTGACCGTGCTGATGGGCGGGCTGCGCGACGCCGAACTGCGGAACCGCGCCGCCCAATGGCGGGACCGGGTGATCACCGCGCTTGCCCGCCGCGTGGCCAAGTCGGGACGGCCCGACCGCGCGGCGGCGTCCGTGCTCTTCGCGGCGTGGCAGGGCCGCGTGCTGTGGTCCGCGACCGGCAAGCCCGGCTTCCGGCTGAAGCCACTCGCAGCCACCCTGAAGAAGACCTGAAATCAGTCGAGCCGGGTGCCCACCGGCAAGGCGAAGCCCAGGACGAGGGTCTCGGCCGGCATCGGTCCCTTGCCCGGGCGCTGCGCGGCGACGATCCGCACCGCCTGCGTGCCGCAGGCGACCGTGAGCGGGGCGGCGATGACCTCCCCCGGCACGCCCGCGCCGGTGGCAAGCCGGCTGTCGAGCAGTTTCAGCCGCTGTCCGCCGGCCTCGCACCAGGCCCCGGGAAAGGGCGAGAGGCCACGGATATGGCGGTCCACCTCGGGCGCCGGGCGGGTCCAGTCCACCCGCGCCTCGGCCTTGTCGATCTTGTCGGCATAGGTGACGCCCGCCTCCGGCTGCGGAACGGGTTCCAGTTCGGGCCGCCGGTCCAGCGCCTCGACGATCAGCCGCGCGCCCATGCCCGAAAGCCTGTCATGCAGCGTGGCCGCGGTGTCGTCGTCCCGGATCGGCGTGGCCGCGCGCAACAGCACCGGTCCCGTGTCGAGGCCGGCCTCCATCTGCATGATGCAGACGCCGGTCTCGGCGTCCCCGGCCATGATCGCGCGCTGGATCGGGGCCGCCCCGCGCCACCGCGGCAGGAGCGAGGCATGGATGTTGAGACACCCGTGCCGCGGCGCGTCGAGGATCGGCCGCGGCAGGATCAGCCCGTAGGCCACCACCACCGCGACATCGGCCTCGAGCGCGGCGAAGGCCTCCTGTTCCGCGGTCCCGCGCAGCGAGACCGGGTGGCGCACCGGAAGCCCCAGCGATTCGGCCCGGGCCTGAACGGGGCTCGGCCGATCCTTCTTGCCGCGCCCGGCCGGGCGCGGCGGCTGGCAATAGACGGCGGCGATCTCGTGCCCGGCCGCGACCAGCGCGTCCAGCACCGGCACGGAGAAATCCGGCGTGCCCATGAACACCACTCTCATCCGCGTCTCCTCAGCTTGTCGGCACGCGCCAGGAGCATCCTGCGCTTCACCGGCTTCAGCCGGTCGATATAGAGCTTGCCGTCCAGGTGGTCGATCTGGTGCTGCACGCTGGTGGCCCAGAGCCCGGTGAAGTCGCGCTCCTCATGCTCTCCGGCCGCGTTGAGGAAGCGGACGGTCACGGCGCGTGGCCGCTCCAGCCGGGCCGAGACGCCGGGCAGGCAGGGGCTGGCCTCTTCATGGGCGCGCAGCTTGACCGAGGCGTGCAGGATCTCCGGGTTCGCCATGCGCACAAGCCCGTCGCGGCTGTCGGACGCATCCACCACCGCGAGCCGCTGCATCACGCCGATCTGCACCGCCGCCAGCCCGACGCCGGGCATGGCATACATGGTGTCGGCCATGTCGTTCCAGGTCGTGCGGGTCTCGTCGGTGACGGCCGCGAGGGGCGGCACCGGGGTTTTCAGCCGCCGGTCGGGCCATTGCAGGATCGGGCGTACCGCCATGTCAGGCTTTCGCGCGCTCGCGCTTCACCTTCTGCATCTTGCGGGTGATCATCTGGCGCTTGAGCGCCGATAGGTAATCGATGAAAAGCTTGCCGTTCAGGTGGTCGATCTCGTGCTGGACGCAGGTGGCCCAGAGCCCGTCGAAATGCTCTTCGCGGTCCCGGCCGTCACGGTCGGTAAAGCGCACGCGCACCTCGGCGGGGCGCTCGACCTCGGCGAACTGCTCGGGGATCGAGAGGCAGCCCTCCTCGTAGGTCGTCCGGTCCTCGGACGTCCAGGTGATCTCGGGGTTGAAGAGCACCATCGGACGCGGCGCGGCCTCCTCGGATTTCTCGCAGTCCATGACGATCAGGCGGCAGAGCTGTCCGACCTGCGGCGCGGCCAGCCCGATCCCGGGCGCGTCGTACATCGTCTCGAGCATGTCGTCGGCCAGCGCGCGCAACTCGCCCGTCACCGCCTCGACGGGCGGGCAGACCTTTTTCAGGCGCGGATCCGGGTGGATCAGGATCGGGCGGATCGTCATGGCACGCCATTTAGGCGATCGCGACGATGCGCGCAACGCCCGGGCCGGCTTTTCGCTTGCACCCGGATGCCGCACCGATAGCTTGCCGACGAGTGACAAGGAGGCTTTCATGGATTTCGACGAGGTCATCGACCGCCGCGGCACCCATTCATCCAAGTGGGACACGATGGAGCAGGTCTATGGCGTCTCGCCCGACGACGGGCTGGCGATGTGGGTTGCGGACATGGATTTCCGCCCGCCCGAGGCCGTCCAGCGCGCCGTCGAGGCCATGGCCGCGCACGGGATCTACGGCTATTTCGGCGACGACCGCGCCTATCGCGAGTCGATCCGCTGGTGGATGGCCGAACGCCACGGCTGGGAGATCGACCCGGCCTGGATCCAGACCACGAACGGCCTGGTCAACGGCACGGCGATGTGCGTCGACACCTGGACCGCGCCCGGCGACGGCGTGGTGCTGTTCACACCCGTCTACCATGCCTTCGCCCGCGTGATCCGCGCCGCCGAACGCGAGGTGGTGGAATGCCCCCTGGCCGTCCGCGACGGGCGGTACGAGATGGATTTCGACGCCTATGACGCGCAGATGACCGGGCGCGAGAAGATGGTGATCCTCTGCTCACCGCACAATCCCGGCGGTCGCGTCTGGACCGCGGCCGAACTGCGGGGCGTGGCGGATTTCTGCAAGCGCCATGACCTGCTGCTGGTGTCCGACGAGATCCATCACGATCTCGTCCTGCCCGGCCACGCCCATACCGTCATGGCCAGGGCCGCGCCGGAGATCACCGACCGGCTGGTCATGATGTCGGCCACCACCAAGACCTTTAACATCGCCGGCGCGCATGTGGGCAACGTGATCATTCCCGACGACACGCGCCGCAAGCAGTTCGCGCAGCGCATGGCCGCGCTCGGCATCTCGCCCAACAGCTTCGGGCTGCACATGGCAACCGCCGCCTATTCGCCGGAGGGCGCGGAGTGGGTCGATGCGCTGATGCGCTACATCGACGGCAACCGGCGGATTTTCGACGCCGGTATCGCCCGGATCCCGGGGCTGGCATCGATGCCGCTGGAAGCGACCTACCTCGCCTGGGTGGATTTCACCGGCACGGGGATGACGACCGAGGAATTCACCCGGCGGGTGGAACGCGACGCGCGGATCGCCGCCAATCACGGCACCACCTTCGGAAAGGGCGGCGAGAGCTTCCTGCGGTTCAACCTCGCCACGCCGCGGGTCCGTGTCGAGAAGGCGGTCGGACAGCTCCAGAAGGCCTTCGGCGACCTGCAGTAAGGCAGCTGCGATTTCTGCGCTGCAGCGTCTTGCATGTCATGACGCAATAATCTACCCGTCAACGCCAACACCGCGAAACATCCTTACCGAGGAGTCAGGTCCATGAGCTTCCGCATCCAGCCCCAGCCGCCCGCGCGTCCGAATCGCTGCCAGCTCTTCGGGCCCGGCTCCCGGCCTGCCATTTTCGAGAAGATGGCCGGCGCGGAGGCGGACGTCATCAATCTCGACCTCGAGGACTCGGTCGCGCCCGACGACAAGGCCGAGGCGCGCAAGAACATCGTGCAGGCCATCGGCGACATCGACTGGGGGGGCAAGTATCTGAGCGTGCGGATCAACGGGCTCGACACGCCCTACTGGTACCGCGACGTCGTCGAGCTGCTGGAAAACGCGGGCGACCGGCTGGACCAGATCATGATTCCCAAGGCCGGGAACGCCGCCGACATCTATGCCGTCGATGCGCTGGTGACCGCGGTCGAGGCCGCGACGGGCCGCACGAAGCCGATTTCCTTCGAGGCGATCATCGAAACTGCCGCGGGTCTGGTGAACGTCAACGAGATCGCGGCGGCCAGCCCGCGGATGCAGGCGCTGTCGCTTGGTGCGGCGGATTACGCGGCCAGCATGGGCATGGCCACGACCGGCATCGGCGGGACGCAGGAAAACTACTACATGCTGCACGGGGACCAGCAGCATTGGGGCGATCCCTGGCACATGGTCTCGACGGCGATCGTCGCGGCCTGCCGCACGCATGGCCTGCTGCCGGTCGACGGCCCCTTCGGCGATTTCTCCGACCCGGATGGCTACCGCGCCCAGGCGCGGCGCTCGGCCACGCTGGGCATGGTCGGCAAATGGGCGATCCACCCCAAGCAGGTTGCGCTGGCCAACGAGGTCTTTACCCCCTCCGACACGGCGGTGGCCGAGGCCCGCGAGATCCTCACCGCCATGGAAGAGGCGAAGGCCCGCGGCGAGGGGGCGGCGGTCTACAAGGGCCGGCTGGTCGATATCGCCTCGATCCGGCAGGCCGAGGTCATCGTCAAGCAGGCCGAGATGATCGCGGGCAGCTGAAGATCACCTGGCCAACGCCCTTGCGCGGTCGAAGAACCCGTCGATCCGCTTGGGCGGCGCGTCGCGCACGGGCGACAGGATCTCGGTGCGCGTCACCTTCATGCCGGTGAATTCGAGGATCTGGCGGCGCAGCGCCTTGGGCCACGGGTTGCCAAGCCACCAGCGCAGGTACCATGCCGGTGTGTCGGACAGGATGCCGACGCGGGCTTCGCGCCCCGTCAGCAGTCTCTTCGGAAAGGCCTTGCCTTTCTCGTAGGCGAAGGCACGCCCCGGCAGCAGCGCACGGTCGAACAGCCCCTTGAGCTTCGCCGGCGCGGAGCCCCACCACATCGGGTGGATCAGGATGAAGACCTCGCAGGCCTCGAGCGCGGCGATGAAATCCTCGAGATCGGGCTCGGGGGTGGTCGCGCCCTGGTAGCCCTCTCCCAGGTCGGGGTCGAACGCCAAGTCGCCAAGATGGATCAGGCGGACATCGTGGCCGGCCGCCCTGGCCTCGTCTGCCGTGGCGGCGGCGAGCGCCGCGGTGAGCGAGGAGGTCGATGGATGCCCGTCCAGAACGAGGACGGATTTTGACTCGTTACGCATGTTATCACCATTAACATTCCCGTAGCGACCGAAGCACAGCCCGGCCTCCGGTGCAAGCCCGAAGACGGGGCGCCCGGCATCCGGCGATGGCCGATCACGCGCTCAACCGGCCAGGGGCCTTCCCCGCATGCCGGGTCCGGCCTGGATCGCCGCGCCCGCGAGCGTTGCATTCCCGCGCCGTGGCAGCCATATAGGCCCGAGCGTCGGATAGGGGTGCCGCATGAACTATCTCGAATTCGAAAAGCCGCTGGCCGAGATCGAGGGCAAGGCCGAGGAACTGCGCGCACTGGCCAAGTCCGGCGAGGGCATGGACGTTGGCAAGGAAGCCGAGGCGCTCGACAAGAAGGCCGCGGACATGCTGCGGGATCTCTACAAGGATCTCTCGCCCTGGCGGAAATGCCAGGTGGCCCGCCATCCCGACCGCCCGCACTGCAAGGATTACATCGACGCCCTCTTCAGCGAGTACACCCCGCTCGCCGGCGACCGGAATTTCGCCGACGATCACGCGGTCATGGGCGGGCTCGCCCGGCTGGACGATCGCCCGGTGATGGTGATCGGCCATGAAAAGGGTCACGACACCAAGACCCGGATCGAGCGCAATTTCGGGATGGCCCGGCCCGAAGGCTACCGCAAGGCGATCCGGCTCATGGACATGGCCGACCGTTTCGGCCTGCCGGTCGTCACGCTGGTCGACACGCCCGGCGCCTATCCCGGCAAGGGCGCCGAGGAACGCGGCCAGTCCGAGGCCATCGCCCGCTCGACCGAGAAATGCCTGCAGATCGGCGTGCCGCTTGTCAGCGTCATCATCGGCGAGGGCGGTTCCGGCGGGGCCGTGGCCTTCGCCACGGCGAACCGGGTGGCGATGCTGGAGCACTCGGTCTATTCCGTGATCTCGCCCGAGGGCTGCGCCTCGATCCTCTGGAAGGATTCCGAGAAGATGCGCGAGGCCGCAGAGGCGCTGCGCCTGACCGCGCAGGACCTCGCGAAGCTCGGCGTGGCCGACCGGATCATCAAGGAACCGCTCGGCGGCGCGCAGCGCGACCGCGAGGCCGCCATCGCCAGCGTGGGCGCGGCGCTCGGGGACATGCTGAAGGAACTCGACGGGAAATCCGCCAAGGCGCTGGTCAAGGACCGGCGGCAGAAATACCTCGATCTCGGCCAGAAGGGTCTCGCCGCCTGATCGCCGTCAGCCGGTGATCCGGAACGAGTCGCCCGCCTCGGCGGGATCCGCCGGCGCGGTCGCCACGTGGGCCACCGCCGCCGCGCCGGGCCCCTGCCAGAGCAGCAGTGCCATTTCCTCCACCGCGGCGCGCGGTCCGGCGAAGAGCGCGGTCACCGCCCCGTCGGGGTCGTTGCGCACCCAGCCCGAGAGCCCGCGGCGCTCCGCCTCCGCCTGTGTCCAGGCGCGAAAGGCGACGCCCTGCACCCGTCCGGTGATCCGTGCGCTGAGCGCAGCCGTTTGCGTGTTCTCCGTCATGGCCCGAGTCTCGCAGCTTCTGGCCGGGTCGTACAAGACATGCATGGCACCCGGCGCTCAGTCCGCCGGGCCGGCCCCGAATCCGGCCTCGGCCATCAGCCGGTCGGAGGCGGTTTCGATCTCGTCCTCGAGACGGCGCATGAAGGTCTCCTGCGGCATCCGGCCGGAAATGCGCGGCAGGAACTCGACCACCGCGACCCCGGGCTTCCTGTAGATCCCCGTCCGGGGCCAGAACACGCCGACATTCGTCGCCGCCGGAACGCAATCCTGGCCCAGCTTTTCGTGCAGGATCGCCGCGCCGACCTTGTAGGATTTCCTGACCCCCGGCGCGACGCGGGTGCCCTGGGGATAGATGATGAGCTGGCCGGGATGGGCCCGGTCGCTGAGCACCCCGTCCACCATCTGCTGGATGGCGCGCCCGCGCTTGCCGCGATCGACCGGCACACAGCCGATCCGCAGCGCGTACCACCCCAGGATCGGCGCCCAGCGCAACTCGCGTTTCATGATGAATTTCGGTCGCGGCAGGGCGCTGACGAGCAGGATGATGTCGAAGAAGGACTGGTGCTTGGAGCAGATCAGCACCTCGTCGCGCGGCACCTCTCCGCGCACCTCGCCGCGCAGCCCGACCATCCACCGCGCGGTCCAGATCACCCAGTGGCAATAGGTATGCACGGCGCTGAAGGCGTATTTCCGATCCCAGAGCGCGAAGGGCGTGAAGACCAGGGCCAGGACGGGCATCGCCAGGTACATCTGGCCGACGAAGACGAGCGAGCGGATCCAGCGCCAGGCATGGGCCATCAGGTCAGTCCTCCGAGCACCCTGAGCGCCGCGGCGCGGGTGGCCCAGAACGCCACCCCGGCCGCCAGTAGCGGGATCGCGGGCAGCCAGGCCCAGCCCCAGCCGGAAAAGCCGAGACCGGCGAGGAAGCCGCTGTCGCCGCCCATGTCCGGCAAGAGCAGCATCACCACCGCCCCGGCAACCGTCCCCGCCGCCGCGCCGCTCAAGGCGCGGCGCGTGAAGCGGCGCACGAAGGCCCGCGCGATATAGACGTCCTGCGCCCCGACGAGACGCAACACCTCTATCACGCGGGCATTGGCGGCAAGCGCCGCGCGCGCGGCCAACGTGATCATCGCCGCGGTCGAGGCCGCGATCAGCCCGATCGCGAGATAGCCGACAAGCCGCATCCGGTCTGCCGCGCGCACCAGCGGGCGCCGCCACCGGGTATGATCGTCCAGAACCGCGCCCGGTGCCTCGGCCGCGAGGCGCAGCCGCAGACCGTCGCCGTCGTAGCCCGCGCCGGTCTCGGTGACCTCGACCAGGCGCGGGATGGGCAGGCTGTCCACCGGCAGCTCGGGGCCGAACCACGGCTCGAGAAGCGCCGCCTGCTCGGCCGCGTCGAGGACCCGCGCGCCGGCGATGCCGGGCGTGGTGCGCAGAACCTCGAGCACGGCCGCGGTCTGCGTCGCCATCTGGGCTTCCGGCGCGGAGATCCGCACCGTCGCGGTCCGCGCCAGTTCCGATTCCCAGCGGTCGGCCAGCTGTCCCGCCGCCAGCGACAGCGCCAGCGCAAAGACGGTGAGAAAGGCCATGGCCCCGGCGGTGAACAGCGTGAGATGGGCCGTGAAGCCCGAGGGCGGCACCACGCGGTCCGCGCTGCCATCCCCTTTCAGGAGATCGGCGAGGCTGGCCACGCGCCCGATCACAGGTCCGCCCCCGCCGATTGCAGCCGCCGGTCCCGGATCCGCAGCACCCTGGCCGCGACCTGGGCCTTGGCGGCGCGGATCAGGTTCAGGTCATGGGTGGCCACCAGCACGGTCTTGCCCATCCGGTTGAGCTCCACCAGCAGCCGCAGCAGCCGCTGCGCCATGTCCCAGTCGATATTGCCCGTCGGCTCGTCGGCCAGGATGACGTCCGGCGACAGCACCACCGCCCGGGCGAGTGCGGCGCGCTGGCGCTCGCCGCCCGACAGTTCGGGCGGGCGGGCGCCACGGCGCCCGTCGAGCCCGACCCAGGCCATGAGTTCGTCGATATTGCCGGCCTCCGATGACGGATCCCGCCCCGACACGGCCAGCGGCAGCGCCACGTTCTCGGCCACCGACAGGTGGTCGAGGAACTGGCAGTCCTGGTGCACGATCCCGATACGCCGGCGGTTCAGCGCCACCGCGTCGCGGCTCATGGCCCGGACATCCGTTCCGAAGACCCGCACCGCCCCGCGCGTCGGCATCAGTTCCATGTAGCAGAGCTTGAGGAACGTGGTCTTGCCGGCACCCGAGGGGCCGGTCAGGAAATGGAACGATCCCGGCGCCAGCTGCAGCGTCATGCCGGCCAGCAGGTCGTCACTGTTGTAGCTGTAGGCCGCCTCGTCGAGTTCGATCAATCTCTGCCTGCGCTCCCTCCCGGTCGGACCCCTGGCCCGGCGGCGTGCCCGCCTTACCTGCCGTATCGAAGGCTTGGATTGCAAGGCTTTGGTGTTTACACCATTCTGATAGCGGATCCCGGGCGACCACGCGCCCGTCACCAGCCGGAGAGCAGAATGCGTCTCGTTTGCCCAAAATGCGGTGCCCAATACGAGGTCGATACGGCCGCCATTCCGGAAAACGGACGCGACGTCCAGTGTTCGAGCTGTGGACACACCTGGCTTCAGTACCGTGACGACCGCAGGCCCGCGCCCAGGCGGTCGCCCGAGCCCGCCGCGGCGACGCCTGAGGCGACAACACCGCCCGCGCCCGCGTCCGAGCCAGGGTCCGAGCCAGGACCTGAGCCAGAGGGCGTGTCGGAGCAACCGCCGAAATCCGCCGCGGAGCCCGCGCCGCCGGAGCCAGGGGAGACCCCGGAACAGGAGGCGCGCGGCGTCGATCCCGAGGTGCTCTCGATCCTCCGCGAAGAGGCCGAGCGCGAAAGCCGCGCCCGCGAACAGGACCGTGCCGGGGGCCTCGAAACCCAGCCCGAACTCGGCCTCGCCGAGGCAGAGACGCAGAAACCGGCCGCGGCAGAGGCCCCGGACCCGGCGGAACACGCGGCAACATCGCGGCGCGATCTTCTCCCGGACATCGAGGAGATCGACTCCACCCTCCGCTCGGACGGCGATACCCGGCGGGGCGCCGGCTCGACCCACAGCGCCGGAACCCCCGCGCTGCGCCAGCAACCGGACCCGCCGGAAACCGGCCGTGCGCCGAATTCCTTCCGGCTCGGTTTCGCGCTGGCGCTGCTGCTCTTCGCGGCCGCGGCCGCGATCTACCTGATGCCCGGGCGCGTGGCGCAGGCCGTGCCCGAAGCGGCCCCCTGGATCGAGACCTTCGTCGCGCAGGTCGACGCGCTGCGGCTGGGGCTATCGCGGCTCGTGGACGGCGGTGTGTCACGCCTGGCCGGCATGATCGCGGAACTGCGGAACTGAGCCCGGATCAGAACCGGTCGAGCAGGCGCTCCAGGTAGTCCAGTTCGAAATCGGGGCGCGTGCGGTCCCCCGACCGGCGCCGGATCTCATCCAGCAATTCCTGCGAGCGACGGAAGATCTCCTCGCCCGGAAGCATGTTCTCCTCCGTGCCGATGCGCCCGTTGCTGCCGGCGCGCCGTCCCAGCGGGTCGCGGCGCTCGCCCGGCGGCACCTCGCCGAAATCCTGGCCCTGCTGACCCTGGCCGGGCTGCTGCTGTTGCTGCGCCATCGCCTCGCCGAGGTTCTGGATGCCTTCGCGCAGGGCCTGCATCGCCTCGGCCTGGTTGTCGAGCGCGCCGGGCAGGTCGCCTTGCTCCAGGTCCTCGCCGGCGCGGTCCATCGCGCGGCCGGCCTGGTCAAGCGACTCGCGCGCCGCATCGCCCTCGGCGGTGCCGGCGCCGGGCAGGTTCTGCTGCTGGTCCCGCAACAATTCGCGCAGCGCGCGCTGGCGTTCGGCCAGCTCCTCGGCACCGGGCTGCTGGCCGGACGCGCCCGGCTGCCCCGGTTGCTGGCCCTGCCCTGGCTGGCCGGGCTGCATGCCCTGACCGGGCTGGCCGGGTTGCTGACCGTTCTGGCCCTGCTGTCCGGGCTGCTGGCGTTGCCCCTGCTGGCCCTGCTGGCCGGGGGATTGCTGGCCCTGTTGACCCTGCTGGCCCTGGTTGAACTGGTCCTGCAGCTCGCGGAAGGCCTCGTCCGACAGGCCCTGCTGCTGGCGCAGCGTGTCCTGCAGCCCCTGCATGGCCTGCTCGCCCGGGTTCTGGCCCTGCTGGCCCTGGCCCTGCGCCATGCGCATGTTTTCCATCATCTGCCGAAGCTGCTCCAGAAGCTGCTGGGCCTCCGCCGTCCGGCCCTGCTCGGCCAGTTCCTGGATGCGGTCCATCATCTCCTGCAGATCCTGGCTCGTCATTTGCTGGCCCTGCTGCATCTGGTCCTGAGACAGCTGCTGGTCGGGATTCTGCAGGGCCTCGCGGGCCATCTGCTCCATGTAGTCGCGCATGGCCTGGCGCAGCTCGTCCATGAGCTCGGCGATCTCCTCGCTGCTCGCGCCCTGCTCGAGCGCTTCCTGCAGACGTTCCTCGGCCCGGCGCAGCCGCGCCAGCGCGTCCGAGAGGTCACCCTCCTCGATCAGGAGCGCCGCCTTCCAGAGCAGTTCCGCCACCTCGTCGCGGGTCGCCTCGGACAGCGCGGATTCAAGCCCGGTCTCCAGCCGGCGGATCGCGGTCCGGGTCACCAGGTACGCGGTCTCGTCGCTGAAAACGTCCTCGGGCCTGTGGGTCACGGCCCGCAGAACCTGCGCGACCCGGCGCCCGTTCTCGCGCGACCAGAGCAGGTCGCGACGCTGCTCGGCGATCGCCGCCGCAAGGGGCTCGAAGAACCGGCGCCCCGGCAGCGCCAGCCGTGCCGGCGCGCCGGTCGCGGCCTGGCCCGCGGCATCCTCGACCCGCGGCGTGACGGTCACCGCCAGCCCCGCCCAGGGATGCTTGGCCAGGTCCTCGACCAGCTGGTCCTCGAAGGCGGTGCGATCCCCGCCATAGGGCATGGGCAGGTCCAGAACGATCGGGTCGCGGGCTTCGGGCGCCACGGCCTGGCCATGGCGACGATCCACCGCGTCAAGGTCGAGATCGATCTCCACCGTCCCGGACTGGACCCCGTAATCGTCCGACGCCTCGAAGGAAATCGTGGCCTGGCCGGTCACGCTTCGCGCGATCTCGCCGGTCAGCGCGACCTCGGGCGGGGCGTCGGGGATCACGTCGATCTGCCAGGACAGATCGCGTGCGCCGGCGATGGCGATCTCGCCGTCCCGGGCGATCGTGAACTCCTGTGCCGGCGCCGAAGCGGCGTCGGCCTCGGGGGCGACGGGGCGGCCGGACACGGTCTCTCGCACGCTCAGCGCACCCACCTCGCCATAAAGCCGCAGGGTCACGCGGCTGCCCTCGGGCAGGTCGAGCGCCGCGCGATCCTCGGCCTCGTTGAGATAAATGCTCGGCTTGCCGGTATAGGCCGGCGGTTCGATCCAGCCCTCGTAGCTCGGTCCCGCCGCGACGTCGGCACCGCCGGCGCCGGGCGCCAGGGTGCCCAGCCCCTCGCTCCGCCAGAGTGTCCCGAAGGCGAGGGCCGCCACCAGCGCCAGCAGGGCCGCGTAGCGCAGCGCGTAGGGGTCGCGGTCTGCCAGCCGCAGGTCCGGGGCGCGCGGCCCCACGCCGGCCACGCGGTCGGCCATGCGCGCCATGTGCGCGCGCCAGACCGCCGTCGACGCGGCGTCACCGCCGCCGATGGCCTGGCGGTCGGCCAGGGCGCTGATCGGACGGCCTGCGAGGCTGCGGTCGAGACGATCGAGCGCCTCGTCGCGACGCGGCCAGCGGAAACGCCGCGCCCCGCGCAGGAGCGCCGCCAAGAGCGCGAGCCCCGCGAGCCCGGCGCCGCCCCAGAAAAGCTCGGCCGACACCGTCCGGTGGAGCCCGAACCCGAGCGCCGCGAGGCAAACCAGGAGAATCGTCCAGGCCGGCCAGAAGGCGCGCAGCAGTCGCTCCAGCGCCATGCCCATCCGGGTCAGCCGCAAAGGCCGCCGCAGCCCAGCCAGCGCGCTCTCGGCGCGCGCGTCGGTATCCTTGTCGATCCCGGTCATGCGCGGTCCCGTTGGCGGTCCGCGCCGGACGCGCGGACCTACAGCCACGAGGGAATGGTATCGCGATTTATGATGTCGTCAAAGGAAGGCCGGGCACGGATGACGGCGAATTGATCCTCGTGCACAAGCACCTCGGGCACCAGCGGGCGGGTGTTGTACTCGCTCGCCATGACCGCGCCATAGGCTCCGGCGGACCGGAAAGCCACCAGATCGCCCGCCGCCACCGGCGGCATCGGGCGGGCACGGGCGAAGGTGTCGCCGGTCTCGCAGACCGGGCCGACGATGTCGTAAGGCGCGTAGTCCGCCCCCGCCGCGGGTTCCTCGACGGGCACGATGTCGTGCCAGGCGTCGTACATGGCCGGGCGGATCAGGTCGTTCATCGCCGCGTCGAGGATCAGGAAATCGCGGCCTTCGCCGGATTTCACGTAGATCACGCCGGCCACGAGCAGCCCCGCATTGCCGGAAATCAGGCGCCCCGGCTCGATCTCGATCTCGCAGCCCAGATGGCCCACGGTCCGCTTCACGACCTCGCCGTATTCCAGCGGCAGCGGCGGCGCGTTGTTGTCGCGGGCATAGGGAATCCCGAGCCCGCCGCCGAGATCGAGGCGCCGGATCGCGTGGCCGTCAGCGCGCAGCGTCTCGGTCAGCTCGGCCACCTTGGTATAGGCGGCCTCGAAGGGCGCCAGGTCGGTGAGCTGGCTGCCGATATGGACGTCGATCCCGATGACGTCGATCCCGGGCAGCGCCGCCGCCTCGGCATAGACCTCGCGGGCCCGGGCGATCGGGATGCCGAACTTGTTCTCGGCCTTGCCGGTGGCGATCTTGGCGTGGGTTCGGGCATCCACGTCCGGGTTGACGCGGATCGTCACCGGCGCGCTCAGCTGTCTCGCGGTCGCCACCTCCGAGAGCGCGATCAGTTCCGGCTCGCTTTCCACGTTGAACTGCCGGATGCCACCCTCCAGCGCCCGGGCCATTTCGGCGCGGGTCTTGCCCACGCCCGAGAACACGATCCGCGCGCCGGGCACCCCGGCGGCGCGGGCGCGGGCGTATTCACCGCCCGAGACCACGTCCATGCCGGCGCCGAGCTCGGCCATCACGCGCAGCACCGCCTGGTTCGAGTTCGACTTCACCGCGTAGCAGATCATGTGATCGAGCCCGGAGAGCGCCTCTTCGAAAAGCCGGAAATGCCGCGTCAGCGTGGCGGTCGAGTAGCAGTAGAAGGGCGTGCCCACCGCCGCCGCGATCTCGGGCAGCGGCACGTCCTCGGCATGCAGCACCCCGTCCCGGTAGAGGAAATGGTCCATATGTCTCCGCCTCTCTCAGCCATCCCGGCCCGGCGCCTCTTAGCAGCTTGGCTGCGAACTGCAAATCCGCTCGTCCAAGTGGCGGAAATATCCCCGCCGGAGGCATGTTTCGCCGCGCAGCGGCTCAGGCCACCGGCCGCGCGCGCAGGAACAGGAAGAGCGGCAGCCCGCAGGAGACCCCGATGCAGAAGGTCGCCGGGATCGCGACCAGCGACAGCCAGTCGCGCCGCACCCAGCTTTCGGCGATGATCCAGACCGTCAGCGCCACAGCCGCGATGGTCAGGTCCCAGACCAGCCCGCGCGCCGCGTCGTTCACGTTCCAGGCCCGCATCATCGCGCCGAGGTCGAACCCGTTCTCGAAGAACCAGGACATGAAGAAATACATCGGCACCACCGCGCCAACGACCGCGAGGGCCAGGTAGATCATGCGCAACACGGACATGGTCGCTCCCTTTCTTCCGATGGCGCGAAGATAACCCGCCGCGCGGCCGGGTCCATCCCTACCTACCCGGCCGCGCTTTCCGCGGTGGGGCGGATCGGTTCGCCCGCCACGCCGCAGCCCGCCAGGGCGAGTCCGGCGCAGATCAGCAGCGCGGCCCATCTCATGCCAGCTTCTCCTTCCAGCGCGCGACCTGGGCGCGGACCTGGTCCGGCGCCGTGCCGCCGTAACTCTGGCGCGAGGCGACGGAATTGTGCACGCCGAGCACGTCGAAGACGTCGGCGCGGATGTCGCCATGGACCGCCTGCATTTCCCCGAGCGTCAGCTCCGGCAGGTCGCGGCCGCTCTCCTCGGCCAGCTTGACCAGCGCGCCGGTGACGTGATGGGCGTCGCGGAAGGGCAGCCCGGCCTCGCGCACCAGCCAGTCGGCGAGATCCGTCGCGGTCGAGAACCCGCTCGCCGCCGCCGCCTCGAGCGCGTCGCGGTTGGCGGTCATGTCGCGAACCATGCCCTCCATCGCGGCGACGGCGAGGCCAAGGTGATCGGCCGCGTCGAAGACCTGTTCCTTGTCCTCCTGCATGTCCTTGGAATAGGCCAGCGGCAGCCCCTTCATCACCGTGAACAGCGCCACCATCGCGCCGGTGATCCGGCCGATCTTGGCGCGGATCAGCTCGGCCGCGTCCGGGTTCTTCTTCTGCGGCATGATCGAGGAGCCGGTGGAGAAGCGGTCCGAGAGCTGCACGAAGCGGAACTGCGCCGAGGACCAGATCACCAGCTCCTCGGCGAAGCGCGAGAGATGCATCGCGCAGATCGAGGCCGCGGCCAGGTATTCCAGCGCGAAGTCGCGGTCCGACACCGCGTCGAGCGAATTGGCCGCCGGCCGGTCGAAGCCCAGCGCCGTGGCGGTCGCGTCCCGGTCGATGGGGAACCCCGTCCCGGCCAGCGCCGCCGCGCCGAGCGGGCACTCGTTCATGCGGGCTCGGGCGTCGCGGAACCGGCCGATATCGCGGCCAAACATCTCGACATAGGCCATCATGTGATGGCCCCAGGTCACCGGCTGCGCGGTCTGCAGATGGGTGAAGCCCGGCATCACCCAGTCCGCGCCGGCCTCGGCCTGGGCCAGCAGGGCGCGAATCAGCGCCTCGAGCCCGGCGATGGCCCCGTCGCACTGCTCGCGCACCCAGAGCCGGAAATCGGTGGCCACCTGGTCGTTGCGCGAACGGGCGGTGTGCAACCGCCCGGCGGCTTCGCCGATCAGCGCCTTGAGCCGCGCCTCGACATTCATGTGAATATCCTCGAGCGCCGCGGAAAAGGCGAAATCGCCCGCCTCGATCTCTGACAAGACCGTGAGCAGCCCTTCCCGGATCGCCTCGGCATCCCTAGAACTCAGGATACCCTGTTGGGCCAGCATCGCCGCGTGGGCGCGGGAGCCCTCGATATCCTGCCGGGCGAGCCGCTTGTCGAACCCGATCGAGGCGTTTATCGCCTCCATGATCGCATCCGGCGCATCGGCGAACCGCCCGCCCCACATTGCGTTGGATGCCGTGTCCTTGGTCATGAGAGTTGTCCTCGGAAGGAGACGCTGAGAAATGAAGGTCATCTGGTCCGCCGTCCTATACGTCGCTCTGGCGCTCGGTGCAAACACGGCCCACGCGGCAGACGTCGCCGACCTGGCCGCCCTGCGCGAAGGCGACATGAAGAAACTGGCCTTCCACGACGCGCCGAAGCCCGTTTCCGGGACGAGCTTCACCGATGCCGAGGGCGGCACGCACAGCCTGGCCGATTTTTCCGGAAAATACGTGGTGCTGAACTTCTGGGCCACCTGGTGCGCGCCCTGCCGCAAGGAAATGCCGACGCTCGACGCGCTTCAGGCCGATCTTGGCAGCGACGGCTTCGAGGTGGTGGTGATCGCCACCGGCCGCAACTCGATCGACGGCATCCGCAAGTTCTTCGACGAGACCGGGGTGGAGAACCTCGAGATCTATCTCGATCCGCGCCAGGCCCTGGCCCGCGAAATGGCGGTGCTCGGCCTGCCGATCACGGTCGTGCTGAACCCCGAGGGGCAGGAAATCGCCCGGCTGCAGGGGGACGCCGACTGGAACAGCGAGAGCGCGCAGGCGATCTTTCGCGCGATGATGGCCGGCGGCTGAGCGGGCACCGCGTCACCCCGGCGGGGCGAGCCGGGCCACCGCGGCATGGCGGGGACAGGTCACGACATGATCGTTGACCATCCCGGTCGCCTGCATGAAGGCGTAAACGATCACCGGCCCGCAAAACCGGAAGCCCTCGGCCTTGAGCGCCTTGGACATCGCGCGGCTGGTATCGGTTTGCGCCGGAACCTCGGCCATGCCGGCCCAAGCGTTCTGGACCGGGCGGCCATCGACGAAATCCCACAGGAACGCCGCGAAGCCGCGGCTGTCCTCGATCCGCTCCCAGGCGCGGGCATTGCCGATCGCCGCCTCGATCTTGGCCCGCGACCGAACGATTCCCGGATCGCCGAGCAGGCGCACGACGTCCGCCTCGCCCCATCGGGCGATGCGGCGGGGATCGAAGCCGTCGAAGGCGGTGCGGAAATTCTCGCGCTTGCGCAGGATGGTGATCCAGGCGAGCCCGGCCTGGAACCCGTCGAGGATGAGCTTCTCCCAGAGCGCCCGGGCATCGTATTCGGGCACGCCCCACTCGGTATCGTGATAGGCGACGTATAGCGGGTCGGTCCCGCACCACGCGCAACGCTCTCCCATCAGCACCTCCGTTTTCCCGGTCGTCCCCGACGGCACCGGGAGCTTAGACCAGCAGGCCGCGCCGCGGAAACTTTACGTGTGCTTAAGGGATCGGACGGCATTGTCGGGCTGCAGACCCAGCAGGAGGCCCGGATGAGCCACGACAGCAGCACCATCCTCGAGAAGGAATGGGAAAGCCCGCTATCGGCCGCAGTTTCGCTGCGGGACCGGGACATCATCGGCAACGTGCGCCGCGCGCTGGAACGCCACGAGGTCCTGCTCGCCTATCAGCCGGTGGTCTTCTCGGCGGCCCATGACCGCCCGGCCTTCTACGAGGGGCTGGTCCGCATCCTCGACGAAACGGGGCGGATCATCCCGGCGGCGGAATTCATGGGCGCCGTCGAGACGCACGAGGTCGGCCGGCTCATCGATTGCGCCGCGCTGGAGCTGGGCCTGACGGCGCTGGCCGAGCAGCCGGCGCTGCGGCTGTCGATCAACATGTCGGCGCGGTCGATCGGCTTTCCCCGCTGGACCGAGGTTCTGGACCGCGGGCTGGCCAAGGATCCGACCATCGCCGAACGCCTGATCCTGGAGATCACCGAATCCTCGGCCATGGTGATGCCGGAACTGGTGACGGTGTTCATGGCCAACCTGACCCGGCGGGGCGTCACCTTCGCGCTGGACGATTTCGGCGCGGGCTACACCGCCTTCCGCTACTTCAAGGATTTCTACTTCGACATCCTCAAGATCGACGGGCAGTTCGTGCGCGGGATCGACGCCGATCCCAACAACCAGGTGCTCGCGAACGCGCTTGTCTCGATCGGACGGCATTTCGACATGCTGACGATCGCGGAGTCGGTCGAGACCCCGGCCGAGGCGGCGTTCCTGGCCGAATCCGGCTTCGACTGCATGCAGGGATATCTCTTCGGCGCGCCGACGGCGATGCCCCCCTGGAAAACCTCCGAGGCCCGCCGCGCCTGACCCGGCCCGGCCCCGAATTCCGGGGCGGCGCCGGGGCTTGCGGCCCGCCGGGCGCCCGGCACGCCCCTGCGCGCGCTTGTCTCTTTCGCAATTGCAGAAAATTTATTATGCATGCGCAGAAATCGGGCACTTCCGTGCCGGGTGTTCGCGGGGCGGCCCGCGTCCTATCCTCGGCGCCGGACCGAATCGCGCAACGCACCTGAAAGGACTTGCCATGACCAATGTCGTTATCGCCTCCGCCGCCCGCACGCCGGTCGGCAGCTTCAGCGGCGCTTTTGCAAACACCCCGGCCCATGACCTGGGCGCCGCCGTTCTCGAGGCGCTGGTCGCCCGCGCCGGGATCGAGAAGTCGGAGGTCTCCGAGACGATCCTCGGGCAGGTTCTGACCGGCGGCCAGGGCCAGAACCCGGCCCGCCAGGCGCATGTCAACGCCGGCCTGCCGATCGAGAGCGCGGCCTGGGGGATCAACCAGGTCTGCGGCTCGGGCCTGCGCGCCGTGGCGCTGGCCGCGCAGCATATCCAGCTGGGCGATGCCGATATCGTCGCCGCGGGCGGCCAGGAGAACATGACGCTGAGCCCGCACGTCGCGCATCTGCGCGCGGGCCACAAGATGGGCGACATGAAGTTCATCGACTCCATGATCAAGGACGGGCTCTGGGATGCCTTCAACGGCTACCACATGGGCATCACCGCCGAGAACGTCGCCGAAAAGTGGCAGATCAGCCGCGAACAGCAGGACGAATTCGCCGTCACCAGCCAGAACCGCGCCGAGGCCGCCCAGAAGGCCGGCAAGTTCAAGGACGAGATCGTCCCCTTCACGGTCAAGACGCGCAAGGGCGACATCGTGGTCGAGGATGACGAGTACATCCGCCACGGCGCCACCCTCGAAGGCATGCAGAAGCTGCGCCCGGCCTTCGACAAGGAGGGATCGGTCACGGCCGCGAACGCCTCGGGCATCAACGACGGCGCCGCGGGCGCGCTGCTGATGTCCGCCGAGGAGGCCGAGAAGCGCGGCATCGAGCCCTTGGCGCGCATCGCCTCCTACGCCACGGCCGGCCTTGATCCGTCGATCATGGGCGTCGGCCCGATCCATGCCAGCCGCAAGGCGCTGGAAAAGGCCGGCTGGAAGGTCGAGGATCTCGATCTCGTCGAGGCCAACGAGGCCTTCGCCGCCCAGGCCTGCGCCGTGAACAAGGACATGGGCTGGGACCCGGAGATCGTGAACGTCAACGGCGGCGCGATCGCCATCGGCCACCCCATCGGGGCCTCGGGTGCGCGGGTGCTGAACACGCTGCTCTTCGAGATGCGCCGCCGCGGGGCCAAGAAGGGTCTCGCCACGCTCTGCATCGGCGGCGGCATGGGCGTCGCCATGTGCATCGAGCGCCCCTGACGGGCAGAAAGGCCGCGCAACATTCTTGCGCGGCCTTTTCATTTCGCGTAACAGGATTTCAAACAGATTAAACCCAGCGGAGGATACATGGGACGAGTTGCAGTGGTCACCGGGGGAACCCGCGGCATCGGCGCGGCGATCTCGAAAGCGCTGAAAGCGGCGGGCTATTCCGTCGCCGCGAACTATGCCGGCAATGACGAGGCCGCGTCGAAATTCACCGAGGAAACCGGCATCCCGACCTTCAAGTGGTCGGTCGCCGACTACGACGCCTGTGCCGAGGGCATCAAGAAGGTCGAGGCCGAGCTCGGGCCGGTCGATGTCCTGATCAACAATGCCGGCATCACCCGGGACGCTCCGTTCCACAAGATGTCCCCCGAACAGTGGCGCGAGGTCATCGACACCAACCTCAGCGGCGTCTTCAACATGACCCATCCCGTCTGGCCCGGCATGCGCGAGCGCGGCTTCGGCCGGATCGTGACGATCAGCTCGATCAATGGCCAGAAGGGCCAGTTCGGTCAGGCCAACTACGCCGCCTCCAAGGCGGGCGATCTCGGCTTCACCAAGACGCTGGCGCAGGAAGGCGCGTCCAAGGGCATCACCGCGAACGCGATCTGCCCGGGCTACATCGCCACGGACATGGTCATGGCCGTGCCGGAAAAAGTGCGCGAGGCGATCATCGGCCAGATCCCGGTGGGTCGCCTGGGCGAGCCCGAGGAAATCGCGCGTTGCGTGGTCTTCCTGGTGTCCGACGAGGCCGGCTTCGTCACCGGGTCAACGATCACCGCCAATGGCGGCCAGTACTTCATCTGACGACCTCGGCAGATCGAAGGTGCAGCAGGGGCCGGCGGTTTCGCCGGCCTCTGTCATTTCGGGGGATGCATGCGCCGTGCCGGGTCCCGGGCAACGGGACGGGCGGGCAAGCGGGCCTTACTGGTGAGAGAGGCGCTCGATCTCTTCCTTGATCCGCAGCTTCTGCTTTTTCAGCTCGGCAATCCGGAGATCGTCCACGCCGGGACTGCGTTGGGCTTCTTCAACGCGTTTCGAGAGGGTTTCGTGTTTCCTACGGAGTTCCTGCACATGCGAACTCAGAGCCATCTGGGCCTCCTCTCTGTGTAACGGACATGTAAATTGCAGCACAGAAACCGAGTCGTGTCATCAGGTTCCTGACTAAAACGCGATGTTTTGCCGGCGGGCTCAGATGTCGAGCGCGGCGCCGTCGCGCAGGATGGCCCGGACCGCGGGCGTGTAGTCCTCGCCATCCGCGTGATGATCCGGCCCCGCATGCAGCACCAGCGGCGCAAGCAGGCAGAACGGGGCCCGTCCGCCCTTGCGCGCGCGCAGGATGACCCGCCCGGCGGGCCGGCCCGCCCGCGCCGCCAGGGGCAGGACGGTCACACTGCCCATCCGGGTATCGAGACCGGCCAGGAGATCCGGCAACCGCTCGGCCAGCTGGATCACCGTGAGCCACCCGCCGGGCTTCAGCCGGCGGATACCCGTGTCGATCCAGGCCGCGAGCGGCGTCGCCTCGCGCAGCGCCGTCTCGCGCCCGGCATCCGCCGCGGCCGTGCCGGCCGCCATCGGGTAATAGGGCGGGTTCGCCATGACATGGTCGAAGCTTTCGGCACGCAGCGCCGCGGGCAGGTCGGCCACGTCGCCCTCGACGACGCGCAGCGCGTACCCGTTCTCGGCCGCGTTCCGGCGCGCCAGGTCGGCGTAGTCGGGCTGCAGTTCCAGCCCGGTCAGCGCGACGTCCGGGACACGCGCGGCCAGGCAAAGGCTCGCCGCACCGGCACCGCAGCCGAGTTCTAGCACCGTCTCGCCGGCGCGTCCCGGAACGGCGGCGGCCAGCAGTACGGGATCGGTCGCCGCACGGTAGCCCCTGCGCGGCTGGCGCAGGCGCAGCCGGCCGGACAGGAAGCCATCCGTCGTCAGCGCGCTGTCGGGAAAGGCCACGTTCAGCGCTCCGGCAGCTCGATGTCGTTCTCGCGGAGGATCGCCCGGGCCTGGAACGCGTCCCGGTCCGCCACCATCAGGCGCCGCGGCATGATGCCGATGGAGCCTTCGAGCACACTCATGTGGACGTCCATTTCAAAGCAGTCTATATCCTCGCCGCGAAGCAAGGCCGTGGCGAAGGCGATGATGGTCGGATCGTTGGTGCGCAAAAGCTCCTTCATGTCCTTGCACATAGCGGCTGCACCCGCCGCTTGTCGAGGCAATTGACGGACCCGTGATGAGCTTGGACGAGACATCCCCGAAACCCCATGACGCCCTGGCGGCGCTGCTTTCCACGGAGATGGCCGAGGTCAACGCGCTGATCCGGGACCGGATGGCGTCGGAACACGCCCCGCGCATCCCCGAGGTCACCGCCCACCTGATCGAGGCCGGCGGCAAGCGGCTGCGGCCGATGCTGACGCTCGCCGCGGCGCGGCTCTGCGGCTATGGGGGACCCTATCACGTCCACCTCGCCGCGACGGTCGAGTTCATCCATACGGCCACGCTGCTCCACGACGACGTCGTGGACGAGAGCGAACAGCGCCGGGGTCGCCCGACGGCGAACCTGCTCTGGGACAACCCGTCCTCGGTGCTGGTGGGCGACTATCTCTTCGCGCGATCCTTCCAGCTGATGGTCGAGACCGGCTCGCTGCGCGTGCTCGACATTCTCGCCAACGCCTCGGCGACCATCGCCGAGGGCGAGGTCCTGCAACTCTCGGCGGCCCGCGATCTCCGCACCGACGAGGAAATCTACCTCAAGGTCATCCGTGGCAAGACCGCCGCGCTCTTCGCCGCGGCGACCGAAGTGGGCGGCGTGATCGCCGGCGCGCCCGAGGAACAGGTCGCGGCGCTGCATCGCTACGGCGACGCGCTCGGCATCGCCTTCCAGATCGTCGACGACCTGCTGGATTACGGCGGCGTCAGCCAGTCGCTCGGCAAGAACACCGGCGACGATTTCCGCGAACGCAAGCTCACGCTGCCGGTGATCAAGGCCGTCGCGGCCGCCGACGCCGAGGAACGTGCGTTCTGGACGCGCGTGATCGAGAAAGGGACCCAGACCGAGGGCGACCTGGCCACCGCGCTCGAGATCATGGGCCGTCACGGCACGCTCGAAGCCACGCGGGCGGCGGCGCTCGGCTGGGCGGCCGAGGCGCGCGACGCGCTCGCCCCGCTGCCCGCCGGCGAGATCAAGACGCTTCTGTCGGAGCTGTTGGACTACGTGGTCGCCCGCGTCACCTGAGCACGGGCGTCGCCCGCACCCACCAGCCCGGCCGGGCCGCCGCGATGCGGCGCGCGGCCGCCTCTGCCGCCCTGGCGGTGGCGAACAGCCCGAAACAGGTCGCGCCGGAGCCGGACATCCGCGCCAGAAGAACCTCGGGCATCCCCGCGAGGGCCTTCAGGACGTCACCGATCACCGGCGCCGCCGCGATGGCGGGCGCCTCGAGATCGTTGCGTTGCGAAACGAGCCAGGCGCCGAGCGCCGCGGCATCGGCAAAACCCGGTGGCGGGGGATCCATCGGGGCATTGTCGCGCCGGGCAAGCCCGGCAAAGACGGCCCCCGTCGCCACCGCGACGCCCGGATTCACCAGGACCAGCCAGGCCGGCGGAAGATCCGGCAGCGGGTCGAGGCGCTCGCCGATCCCGCGCATCCGCGCCGGGCGCGCGTCGAGGCAGACCGGAACGTCCGCCCCAAGCCCGAGCACCGCGGCGGCATCGGGCAGCGGCCTGTCCCAGAGCCGGGCCAGCACGCGCAGCGCGGCCGCCGCGTCGGACGACCCGCCGCCGATCCCGGCCGCGGCCGGCAGGTGTTTTTCCAGGTCGATGCGCGCCCCGGGCGCGGCGCCGAACAGGCCCGCCGCCTTCAGGACGAGGTTTTCCGGGCCGGCCGGCACGCCGGCCGCCATCGGTCCCGTCACCGCGAGCGACAGCTGCGCCGCGGGGGCAGCGCTGACCCGGTCGCCCAGCGCCGTGAACACCACGATACTGTCCAGCAGGTGATACCCGTCCGCGCGGCGGCCCGTGACATGCAGCGCGAGATTGATCTTGGCCGGCGCCGCGTCGTCAGTTGCCATTTTGGCTGACGGCCATCTCGCCTTCGTCCTCGAGAACCTGGTCGAGCCCGACCTCCAGCTTGCGGCGGATGCGCTTTTCCTCTTCCGGCTCCGGGTCGAAGGAGAGCGCCCGCTTCCACTGGAACTCGGCCTCCAGCTTGCGGCCCACCATCCAGTAGACGTCGCCCAGGTGGTCGTTGACGATCGGATCGACCGGCAGCAATTCCACCGCGCGCTCCATCGGCACGACGGCCTCCGCGTAGCGGCCCAGACGATAGAGCACCCAGCCGAGCGAGTCGGTGATGTAGCCGTCATTGGGCCGCGCCTCGACGGCCTGCTCGATCATGGCGAGCGCCTCGTCGAGTTTCTCGCGCTTCTCGACGAGCGAGTAGCCGAGATAGTTCAGCACCAGCGGCTGGCCCGGCGAAAGCTCCAGCGCCTTGCGGAAATCGGCCTCGGCCTGGGGCCAGTCGTCGATACGCTCGTGCACGATGCCGCGGGCGTAATAGATGAACCAGTGCGTCGGCTGCGGATCGGGCAGCAGGTCGAGCGCGCGGTCATAGGCGGTCGCGGCTTCCTCGTAGCGTTCCTCGCGGCGCAGCATGTCGCCCAGCGAGATGTGGATATTCGGGATCTCCGGACGGCTCTTGGCAAGCTGCTTCAGAACCTCGACGGCCGCATCCGGCTTGCCCGCGGAGTAGAGCGCCTGCGCACGCCCGCTTTCGGCGCTGTAGAAACCCGGATGGTCGCGCGGAACCTTGTCGTAAGTCGCCGTGGCAAGGTCGAACTGGCCCATATCCTCGAGCAATTCCGCGCTGAGCAGCAATATGTCGAGACTGTCGGGGCGCAGGTACTCGGCCATCCGCGCATAGAGCAGCGTGTGCTGTGCCGAGGCCTCGGGCCGCAAGGCCGAGGCCAGCGCGTAAAACACCTCCGCCGCGCCGTCCTGGGCGGTTGTGATGAAGTCATAGGCCACGGTCTCGCCCGCCTCGATGCGGTCGCGCAGGGCCTCGAGACGGGGGTCGGACGCGCCCTGCAGGGCGTCGTTGAGCATCTCCAGCGCCTCTGCGTTGCGTTCGAGCTGCGAGAGGATCTGCGCATGGGCCACAAGGGCCCCGCGGCTGACCCGCGCCGCGGCGCCGGAGCCTTGCGACAGGATCGCGTCGGCGCCTTCGAAGTCCCCGACGACGGCAAGCGCAAGCGCCTTGTGATACTGCCCGAAATCCGCCATCGCGCCGGACGAGGACACCTCGTCGAACTGCGCCGACGCGTCGGACATGCGTCCCTGCCCCAGCAGCGCCCACCCGCGCACGAGCCCGTCGATCAGCGGGCTGTAGCTTGCGCCGGCATCGAAGGCGGATTCGACGGCGTCGAAATCACCGGATTTGAGGTTCGCCGCCAGCATGACGAGCCCGGCCAGCTGGCTCTCCGTGCCCTTGTCGACGAGCTGTCGCGCGATGGGCCGGCCACCGTCGATGTCCCCCAGCCCCACATAGGCGACCAGCGCGTTTTCCAGCAGCCGCAGATTGCCCGGATCGCGGGCGACGGCCTCGGTGTAGTACCGCTTGGCGGCGCCGAAATCGGAGGCGAGGCTGGCCGTGCGGCCCGCCAGGTAGGCGCCGGACGGCAGCGGGTCCGCCAGCACGGTCGGGGCCGGCGCGAAACCGGCGACCAGGCCGAGGGTTGCGGCCAGGGCGAGTCGGATCTTGGCGATCATGGAATGGGTCGGCTCCGCGTCCATCGGGATATCCGTGGAAGAGTAGTGCGCCCCTGCCCGCTTGGCAATGCGGGGCGGGGGCGCGGGCGATCACGAATGCCGCCGCGCGCGGTGCCGCGCCTACATGTTCGGGTAGTTCGGCCCCTCGCCGCCCTGCGGGGTGACCCAGCGGATGTTCTGGCTCGGATCCTTGATGTCGCAGGTCTTGCAGTGGACGCAGTTCTGCGCGTTGATCTGGAAACGCGGGTTCGATCCGTCCTCGTCGCGCACCACCTCGTAGACGCCCGCCGGGCAGTAGCGCTGCGCGGGTTCGGCGTATTTCGGCAGGTTCACGTCGATCGGGATCGAGGGATCCTGCAGCTGCAGGTGGCAGGGCTGCTCCTCGGCGTGGTTGGTGTTGGAGAAGCTGACATTGGTCAGCCGGTCGAAGGACAGCTTGCCGTCGGGCTTCGGGTAGGCGATCTCGGGATAATCCGACGCCTTGCCGGTCGCCTCCGCGTCGCTCTTGCCGTGAGCGATGGTGCCGAGAATGTTGGCGCCGGTCAGGTTCGCCACCCACATGTCGAGCCCGCCGAGACCGAGCGACGCCGCCAGCCCCATCTTGGACCAGAGCGGCTTGACGTTCCGAACGCGCTTCAGGTCCTTGCCCACGGGGCCGTTGTGCAGCGCGTCGTCATAGGCCGTCAGCTCGTCACCGGCGCGGCCCTCCTTGATCGCGGCATGGGCCGCCTCGGCCGCCGCCTTGCCCGACAGCATGGCGTTGTGGTTGCCCTTGATGCGCGGCACGTTCACCAGCCCGACCGAGCAGCCGAGCAGGGCGCCGCCGGGGAAACAGGCCTTCGGCATCGACTGGTAGCCGCCCTCGCTGATCGCCCGCGCGCCATAGGCCACGCGCTTGCCGCCTTCGAGCAGCTCCGCGACCATTGGGTGATGCTTGAAGCGCTGGAATTCCATGTAGGGATAGAGATGCGGGTTCTCGTAATTCAGGTGCACGACGAAGCCCACATAGACCTGGTTGTTGTCCAGGTGATAGATGAAGGATCCCCCGCCCGCGTTCTTGCCAAGCGGCCAGCCCATCGTGTGGGTGACGGTGCCCTCGCGGTGCTTGTCCGGGTCGATCTCCCAGATCTCTTTCATGCCGAGCCCGTATTTCTGCGGCTCGCGCCCGTCGGACAGCCCGAACTTGGCGATCACTTCCTTGGACAGCGACCCGCGCACGCCCTCGCCGAGGAAGACGTATTTCCCGTGCAGTTCCATCCCGGGCTCGTAGGAGGGCCCCGGCGTGCCGTCCGGATTACGGCCGAACTCGCCCGCGACAACGCCGGTCACCCGGCCATCCGCGCCGTAGACGACCTCGGAACAGGCCATGCCGGGGAAGATCTCGACGCCGAGTTCCTCGGCCTGCTCCGCCATCCAGCGGCAGAGATTGGCCATGGAGACGATGTAGTTGCCGTGGTTGTTCATCAGCGGCGGCATCGGCCAGTTCGGCACCCGCACCCCCCCGGCTTCGCCGAGGATGTAGAAGTTGTCCTGTGTCACGGGCACGTTGACGGGGGCGCCCCTGTCCTTCCAGTCGGGGATCAGCGCGTCCAGCCCGCAGGGATCCAGCACGGCACCCGACAGGATATGCGCGCCCACCTCGGAGCCCTTCTCGAGCACGACGACCTCCGTTTCGGGATCGAGCTGCTTCAGACGGATCGCCGCTGACAGGCCCGCCGGCCCCGCGCCTACGATCACGACGTCGTATTCCATCGATTCCCGTTCGATCTCGGACATTCCGGGTCTCCTCCGCCAGATACCGCAACATGGTTATCTGACCGGTGCAGATCAGGTCAATTCGTTACGCGGCGCCGCAGCAATCTTATGCGACGCTGCGCCACGCCCGGGCTTTTTGCCGGACGGCGGCCCGCGACCACTTGCAACCGCAAGTCGCTCTTGTAATGCTTCGGCTTCGACCGAAAACGCCACCCCCGAAGCATAAAGAGAGCGCATGGAAAAGATACTCATGACACCGGCCGGGCACGCCGCGCTCGACCAGGAGCTCAAGACGCTGAAGTCGGTCGAGCGTCCCGCGGTCATCCGCGCCATCGCCGAAGCGCGCGAGCATGGCGACCTCTCGGAGAATGCCGAGTATCACGCCGCACGCGAAAAACAGAGCTTCATCGAGGGCCGTATCGCCGAGCTCGAGGGCCTGATCGGCCGGGCCGAAGTGGTGGACGTGGCCAAGCTGTCGGGACCGATCAAGTTCGGGGCGACCGTCGACCTGGTCGACGAGGATACCGACGAGGAAAAGACCTACCAGATCGTCGGAGAGGCCGAGGCGGATATCGAGAAGGGCCTTCTCAACATCAAGTCACCGCTGGCCAAAGCCTTGATCGGCAAGGAGGAAGGTGACAGTGTCGAGGTCAACACGCCCGGCGGGACCCGCAGCTACGAGATACTCGCGGTCAAGTACGTCTGAGGCGGCATCGGTCGAGGATTCGGCGGCATGGCTCAGGACAGGAAGGACCCGGCGCTCGACCTAGGCGTCTACGGCCGCAAGGAAGGGTCCTCCGTCTCAGCCGCCGAGATCGTCGCCGGTCTCCTGACCCTGGTCTGGCTTGTCGCCGTCGGCGTTTTCTTCTTCGTCATGGGCGGATGGCAGGCGGTGGCGAACGATGCCCTCGGCTACCTGATGACGTTCATGGGCGTCGTCCTGCCCATCGCGATGATCTGGATCGCCGCCACCGTCGCCAAGACCTCGCGGATCATGCGCGAGGAGTCCGCGCGGCTCCAGACCGCCATCGACGCGATGCGCCAGGCCTATGTCACCCAGCAGCAGACGGCCGGTTTCGCGATCAAGCCCTCGGTCGAGAAAAAGCTCGACGAGATCGCGGCCGCCCAGAAAAAGACCGAGACCGTCATCGCCACCTTCACGACCCGCCGCGACGGTCCGGCCGCGGCCCCGCCGCCCCAGGACTCCGGCGAGAAGGCGGCGCTGGCCCGGACACGGCAGCCGGATGGCGACCGGCAGGCCAGCCTCGCGCTCGGCACGGGCGAGGAATACCGCGCGCCGATCTCGGTCTCGGAATTCATCCGGGCGCTGAACTTCCCGGAAAACGAGAAGGACAAGGAAGGGTTCCGAACCTTGCGCCGGGCGCTCGAGGACCGCGAGACCTCGCGGCTCGTGCGCGCCGCGCAGGACGTCCTGACGCTGCTCAGCCAGGACGGCATCTACATGGACGACCTGAACCCCGACCGCGCCCGGCCCGAGATCTGGCGCAAGTTCGCACAGGGCGAAAGGGGCCGCAGCATCGCGGCGCTGGGCGGCATCCGCGACCGATCCTCGCTGGCGCTGGCCTCGGGACGGATGAAGAACGATCCCGTCTTCCGTGACGCGGTGCACCATTTCCTGCGCCAGTTCGACCGCACCTTTGCCGCCTTCGAGGGCAATGCGAGCGACCAGGAAATCGCCGGGCTCGCCAACACGCGGACGGCCCGCGCCTTCATGCTGCTCGGCCGCGTGACCGGCACCTTCGACTGAAGATCAGAGCCCGAAGGCGCCGTAGGGCAGAAACCGCACCGGATCGCCCGGCGCGATCTCGCGTGCACCATCCCCGATCTCGACCAGCCCCTCCGACCAGCTGAGCCCCGAGATGCGGCCCGAGCCTTCGGATTTGAACACCTCGGCATGGCCGTTCTCGTCGAGACGCGCGCGCAGGTACTCGCGGCGTCCCGGCTTCTTGGATTTCGAGAAGGCGGCGGGCACGGTGAAGCACCGGGGCACCTGCCAGCCCTCGCCGGAGAGGATGCCCATCGCCGGGCGCGCGAAGACCAGGCTGCAGACGAAGGCCGCGACCGGGTTGCCCGGAAGGCCGAAAACCGGCACGCCCTGCCAGAGCCCCAGCGCCAGCGGGCGTCCGGGCTTGACCGCGATGCGCCATGTCTGCATCGCGCCCGCCTCGGACAGCAGGGCCGAGACATGGTCCTCGTCGCCCGCGGACGCGCCGCCCGAGGTGAGGATCACGTCGGCCTCGCCCGCGGCGGCGTCGAGCCGGGCGCGAAGGGCGGCCCGGTCGTCGGGCACATGGCCCAAATCCACCGGGGCATATCCCCAGCGCGCCGCGAGGCCCAGCAGCATCGGGCGGTTGGCGTCGTAGATCTGGCCAACCCCCGCCGCGACGCCGAGCGGCCGGATCTCGTCGCCGGTGGACAGAACGCCGACGCGCAGCGGCGCATGCACCGCGACCCGGTCCACGCCGAGCGCCGCCAGCAGGGCAAGGTCCTGCGGCCGCAACCGGTGCCCCGGCGCCAGGATGGTCGCGCCCTCCGCGACGTCCTCGCCCGCCTTGCGGGTGTTGGCGCCGGGCTTCACCGGCCCGTTGAAGGCAATGCGATCGGGGTCGGCGGTCACGTCCTCTTCGAGCACGACGGTCTCGACGCCCTCGGGCAGGATCGCGCCGGTGAGGATGCGGATCGCGTGGCCCTCGGGGACGCGCCCCTCGAAGGGGGCCCCGGCCGCGGCACGCCCCGCCACAAGCGGCAGGACCTGCGGCCCCGTTCCGGCCCCCGCCGACGCGGCGAACCCGTAGCCGTCAACCGCGGAGTTGGGCGCCGGCGGGTTCGAGCGCCGCGCGACCGGCGCCGCCGCCAGGACGCGGCCCAGCGCCTCGGTGCTGGACAGGGTCTCGCTGGCGACGACCGGGTGCAGGCCCGCCCGCAACTGCGCCAGTGCGTCGTCGACCGACGTCCAGTCCACCCCCGCCGGCAGGGCGAAACAGTCGTTCCCGAGCGCAGGCGGCACCGGGTCGGGCCGGGCAGCGCGGGCCAGTTCGGCCTCGTGTCCAAGGCCCAGGATCCAGCCTTCCTCGGCGGCATCGACATCCATCAACGCGGCGAGCCGGGCAGGCGGGAGCGCCGACAGCGCCCGTGCCAGAACCTGCACCTGCACGGCGTCCTTGATCTCGCCCTCGACCATGGCAGCCTTTACCGCGTCCGCGATCAGCGACGGCCAGACCTCGACGAGCACAACCGGCGCGGTGTCCCAGGCCTCGAAGGGCCAGGCCGCGGCATCGAAGCGGCGGCGCAGCCGCGCCAGCACGGGCAGTCCCATGATGACCTGGCCGCCGACCGCCCCCGCCCCGGCGAGTTGCCAGCAGGGAAACGCCCCCTTTGCCACCGCCTCGCAGCGCCGCCGTTCCGGCAGGCCGTGGCCGTCCCGCCTGTCCTTGCGCGGCAGGTCGGCGATATCACGCTTCAGGCCGTTGGCCCAGAAGGGGCCGGTGCCGGGGAACATCGCGTTGATCTCGCCGGCGAGGTCGAACCGGTTGTTGCCGCCGGGCGCGTCCTGCACGCGCGCGGCGAACCAGTCCCAGAGCGCCAGCGGATCGGGCGCCCCCACCAGCCGCGCGGCGAAGCCGGCCGGGTAGCCGAAGGGAAAATCGAACCCCGCCAGAACCCGGCGCCCGGCCGCGGCTTCGGCCGCGAAAAGATCGGACAGCCAATCCTCGGCCGCGCCGCGATTGCGCAGGTAAACCGGCGCCTCGACGCGGCCGCCCCGCGCGATACAGGCCCAGATCGCGTCCTTGCGGGGGCGCGGCCCGGTGTCGTTGCCGCCCGACCAGTCGACCATCACGACGGTATCGAAATGCGCCCCGCTCACAGGCCCGTCTCGCGCAGGAGGAACGCCGCGAGCCCGGCGGTATCGTCGAGATCGAAGACCGGGACCCGCGCGCCGGGCAGCGGCACGTCGCTTGCGATGGCGCGCACGCTGTCATCCGTGTCGGCGATCAGCGGCTGGCCGGCCGCGGCGCGGTGCGCCTCGATCTTGGGGTGGGCATCGCGCTTGTAGCCCTCGACCAGCACGAGATCGACCGGCGCCAGCTTTTCCAGGAGCTCCGCGAGCGGCGGCTCCGGCAGGTCGCGCAGCTCGTGCATCAGCGCCCAGCGCCGTCCCGAGGCAAGCAGAACCTCCCGCGCCCCGGCGGTTCGGTGGCGATGGCTGTCCCGGCCGGGCTGGTCCACGTCCACCGCGTGATGCGCGTGCTTCACGGTCGAGACGGAATGGCCGCGTGCCGTGATCTCTGCCACGAGCCGTTCCACAAGCCCGGTCTTGCCGCAGTTCTTCCAGCCGACGACGCCGAAGACCCTCACCCCGCCCCCTCCGTCAGCAGGGCCTCGGCGCGATCCATGTCCGCCGGCGTGTTGACGTTGAAGAACGGGTCGTAGGGTTCGGTCGCGAAGACCGCCGTCGCCGCGCCGTGGCGATCCGTCCATTGCACGACCTTGCGCACGCCGGCATCGAGCGCGGCGCGCAGGTCCTCGCGCAGCGCCACCGGCCAGAGCCCGAAGGTCGGATGCCGGACCAGGCCGCGCGCGGGATCCGGCGTGGCGGCGAGCGCGAGCGAAACCCCGTCGGCGGACGCCGCGGCCTGCAGGCCACGCACAAGGTCGCGCGGAAAGAAGGGCGTGTCGGCGGCCGCCGTCACGATGGCCTCGGCCCCGCGCCCCGCCGCCCAGTCCAGCCCGGCCAGAACGCCGGCAAGGGGGCCGGGATACCCGGCGACGCTGTCTGGGATCACCGGCAGGCCGTATTCCGCGAACCGTGCCGGGTCACCATTGGCGTTGAGCGCGATCTCGCCCACCTGGGGCGCCATCCGGTCGATCACCCGGCCAAGCAGGCTGCGCCCGTGCAACGCCCGGAGACCCTTGTCGCCACCGCCCATCCGGCTCGACAGCCCGCCCGCCAGGATCACGCCGGGGATGTCAGTCATGCCGCGCCCCCTTGCGACGCGCCCTGCCCGGCTCGTCCGCAACCTGCGCCGGGTCGGCATCCCAGACCAGCCGCTCTGCGCCGGACAGGCAGATGAAGCGCTGCCCGCGCATCCGGCCGATCAGCGTCAGCCCCACCTCGCGCGCGATCTCGACGCCCCAGGCCGTGAACCCCGAGCGCGACGCCAGCGCCGGGATCCCCATCATGGCCGTCTTGATCACCATCTCCGAGGTCAGCCGCCCGGTGGTGTAGAGGATCTTGTCGGCGGCGTCGGCCCGCTCGGACATCATCCAGCCCGCGATCTTGTCGACGGCGTTGTGACGGCCGACATCCTCCATGTAGACGAGCGGCCGATCCCCCTGGCACAGCACCGTGCCGTGGATCGCGCCTGCCTCGAGGTAGAGGCTCGGCGCCGTGTTGATCTTCTTGGCCAACGCATAGAGCCAGCTGGTGCGCAGCTCGGCCCGCGGAAGGGCGACGCCCTCCAGCCCCTCCATCATGTCGCCGAAGACCGTGCCGACCGCGCAGCCGCTGGTGCGGGTCTTCTTCTGCAGCTTTTCCTCGTAGTCGGTCTCGCGCGCGGTCCGGACCACGACGGTCTCGAGCTCGGCGTCGAAATCGACGCCGGTCACCTCTTCGTCGGGCGAGAGCATGCCCTGGTTTCGCAGGAACCCCAGCGCCAGGTATTCGGGATAATCCCCGATGGTCATGGCGGTGACGATTTCCTGGCGGTTCAGGTAGATGGTCAGAGGCCGCTCCATCACCACGCGGATCTCCTGCGCCGCGCCGGTGTGATCCACGCCTTCGACCGCGCGGGTCAGGCGCGGGTCGGCCGGGTCCGGTCCTATCAGGAATTCTTCTGCCATCGATCAGGATTTGTCGCTTTTTCGCCTGTGGTCCAGCGGTTATGCACGGCCCGGAGAGTGACCGAGGGGCGAGGCGATGTCCAGCAGACAGAAGACCTATTGGCGGGGCTTCCGCGACGGCGCCCCCTTCGTGCTGGTGGTGGTGCCGTTCGGCATGCTCTTCGGGGTCGTGGCGACCGAAGCCGGGCTGAACCTGGCCGAGGTGATGGGCATGACCGCGCTGGTGATCGCGGGCGCCTCGCAGTTCGCGGCCATCGCCCTGATGCAGGAAAACGCGCCGGTCTTCATCGTGCTGGCGACCGCGCTGGCGGTGAACCTGCGCATGGCGATGTATTCGGCCTCGCTCGCGCCCTATATCGGCGGCGCGCCGCTCTGGCAGCGGGCGCTCGCGGCCTATTTCATGGTGGACCAGTCCTATGCCTGCTCCATCGCCGAATACGAACGCCGGCCCGAGATGACGATCCCGGAACGCATCGCCTATTATTTCGGCTGCATGTCCCCCGTCTGCATCCCCTGGTACGCCGCGACCTATATCGGCGCGGAGCTGGGCGCACGCATCCCGCCCGAATTCGCGCTCGATTTCGCGGTGCCGATCACCTTCCTCGCGATCATCGCGCCGATGATGCGCACGCTTGCCCATGTGGCGGCGGCGGCGGTGTCGGTCGCGGTGTCGCTGGCGCTGGCTTTCCTGCCCTATAACCTCTGGCTGATGATCGCGGCGGTCGCGGCGATGGCCACGGGTGCGCAGGTGGAGCTCTGGCTGCAGCGGCGGGGGCGCTGGTCATGACGCTTTCCACGGCCACGATCTGGACGATCATCCTGCTGCTCGGGCTCGGGACCTGGCTCTTGCGGTTTTCCTTCATCGGGCTGATCGGCGACCGCAAGCTGCCCGGATGGGTGCTGCGCCATCTGCGCTATACCCCGGTGGCGGTGATGCCCGGTCTGATCGCGCCGCTGATCCTCTGGCCGCGGGCGACCGGCGGCCAGCCCGACGCCGCCCGGCTGGCCGCCGCGGCGGCAGCCCTGGCGATCGGGCTCTGGACCCGGAACGTGGTCGCGTCGGTCTTCGGGGGGATGGGGGTGCTCTATCTCGTGCAGTACCTGACCGGCTGAGCGTCACACCGGCAGCGCGGTCGTCCGGCAGACCGTGCGCAGCGCGAAGGAGGAATGCATCTGCGCCACGCCCGGCAAGCGCGCGAGGTGGCGGCGATGGATACGGGCGAAATCGTCGGCATCCTCTGCCACGACCTTCAGCAGGTAGTCGGCCGTGCCCGCCATCAGATAGCATTCGAGCACGTCCGGGATCAGCGCGACCTCGCGCTCGAAGGCGTCCATGACCTCGTCGGCCTGGCGCTGCAGCGTGATCTCGACGAAGACCGTGGAGCGGCGGTTCACCGCCCTGCCGTCAAGCAGCGCGACATAGCCCCGGATCACGCCGGCCTGTTCCAGCCGCTGCACCCGCCGGTGACAGGCCGAGGCGGACAAGTTCACCTCCTCCGCCAGCTCGGCGTTGGAAATGCGGCCCCGGCGCTGCAGCACCGACAGGATTCGGCGGTCCGTCGTGTCGAGTTCCATATTCGTGCAGAATCCTTGCGTCATGGGCATGATTAACCGTGGATACTACGCAAAACGCTGCGTTTCTCCAGCTATCTTTGCAATGCAATTTTCCGGCGGCTGCGGCATTCTCGTGCAAAGCTGCAAGGGAGGACGCCATGCGCATCGGTTGCCCGAAAGAGATCAAGCCACAGGAATTCCGCGTCGGCATGACGCCCAACGCCGCCCGCGAGGCGGTGGCCCATGGCCACGAGGTGGTCATCGAGACCGGCGCCGGGGCCGGGGCGGGGTTCGACGACGACGCCTATCGCGCCGCCGGCGCCGCGATCCTCGACACGGCCGAGGAAATCTTCGAGACCGCCGACATGATCGTGAAGGTCAAGGAACCCCAGGCGGTGGAACGCAAGCTGCTCCGCGAGGGGCAGGTGCTGTTCACCTATCTTCACCTTGCCCCGGACCCGGAGCAGACCCGCGACCTGCTCGAGTCGGGCGTCACGGCCATCGCCTACGAGACCGTCACCGACGACCGCGGGGGGCTGCCCCTGCTTGCGCCGATGTCAGAGGTCGCCGGGCGGCTCGCGCCGCAGATGGGCGCGTGGACCCTGCAGAAGGCCAATGGCGGGCGCGGCGTGCTGATGGGCGGCGTGCCGGGCGTCGGGCCGGCGAAGGTGCTGGTGATCGGCGGCGGCGTCGTGGGCACCCATGCCGCGCGGATCGCGGCCGGGATGGGCGCGGACGTGACCGTGCTCGACCGGTCGCTGCCCCGCCTGCGCTATCTCGACGACGTGTTCGGCGATCTCTTCAACACCGGCTACTCCTCGGCCGGGCTGCTGGCCGAACACCTGGAGCAGGCCGACATGGTGATCGGCGCGGTGCTGATCCCCGGGGCCGAGGCGCCGAAGCTCGTGCGCCGGGACCAGTTCGCCGACATGAAGCCGGGCGCGGTGCTGGTGGACGTCGCCATCGACCAGGGCGGGTGCTTCGAAACGTCGAAGCCGACCACCCATGCCGACCCGATCTACGACGTGGACGGGATCATGCACTACTGCGTGGCCAACATGCCCGGCGCGGTGGCGCGGACCTCGACCATCGCGCTCGGCAACGCGACCATGCCGTTCATGCTGAACCTCGCGGACAAGGGCTGGCGGCAGGCCTGCATCGACGACCCGCACCTGCTGGACGGGCTCAACGTTCATGCCGGCCAGCTGACCTATTACGCGGTCGGCCGGGCGCTCGGCATCGACGTGATCTCGCCTCAGAAGGTGGTGAAACAGTAACCTCCCGCACCACCTTTGCCCTGCAGCGCCGCACAGCCCCTGTGCGGCGCTTTTCATTGCCGGGGCCGCGGCATAGGTAGGGCCCGACAACCAAGGAGCATCCGATGACCGATCTTTCCGGCTTTCCGATCACCCGCCGCTGGCCGCCGCAAAACCCCGGGATCCTGCAACTCTACTCGCTGACCACGCCGAACGGGATCAAGGTTTCGGCCATGCTGGAGGAAACCGGCCTGCCTTACGAGGCCCACCGGATCAGCTTTGCCGACAAGGACCAGTTCACGCCGGAATTCCTGTCCCTGAACCCCAACAACAAGATCCCCGCGATCCTCGATCCGGACGGTCCGGGCGGCCAGCCGATCGGCCTTTTCGAGTCCGGCGCGATCCTCGTCTACCTCGCCGAGAAGACCGGCCGCTTCCTGTCCGACGATCCGGCCACGCGCTACGAGACGCTGCAGTGGCTGATGTTCCAGATGGGCGGCGTCGGTCCGATGTTCGGCCAGCTCGGCTGGTTCACAAAGGGCGACGGGAAGGAGATCGACGACCCGCGCCCGCGCGACCGCTACGTCGGGGAAACCGCGCGCCTGCTCGGGGTTCTGGACCGGCACCTCGAGGGGCGGCGCTTCATTATGGGTGCGGATTACAGCATCGCCGACATCGCCACCTTCCCGTGGCTCCGCACGCTGCTGGAGTTCTACGAGGCCGGCGACGAGACCGGCTGGCGCGATCTTGCCAACCTGCCGGCCTATTACGATCGCTGCATGGCGCGTCCGGCGTCTCGGCGGGCGGTGAAGATACCGCCCGCGCCGGGCGGCTGACCCGTCAGCCCGGCAGCTTGCCCTGCAGGACGTAGCGCAGGATCTGCGCCACCTGTTCGGGCGTGCGGGCGACGGCGTCGGCGGCCGCGTCGACCTCTTTCAGCGCGTGGTCGTGCTCGGGCGGCTGCAGGACGATCAGCGACTTGCCCAGCGCGGCCGCCTGGCCCGCGTCGAAGGCGGCGTTCCACTGCTTGTACTTGTCCCCGAAACGCACCACCACGACATCGGCATCCGCGATCGCCTTGCGGGTGCGGATCGCGTTGATCCCTGCACCCTTGCGGTCATGCCAGAACTTGTCGTCCTCGGCGCCCAGGATCGCGACGCCGCAATCGTCCGAGGCCGGATGATCGGTCACCGGCGCGGTGAAGGTCACGTCGAGCCCGTTGGTCGCTACGGCGATCTCCTCGCGCCAGTCGGTGTGGATTTCTCCGGCGAGATAGACGGTCAGGGTCATGTCGCTTCTCCTTTTCGGCGGGCACGCGCGCCGGGGCGTCAGCCCCGCAGCACGCCGCCCGTCGCTTTCTGAACCTTGTCGACGATCTTGCGGGCGACCGCCTCGATCTCTTCGTCGGTCAGGGTCCTGTCGGTGGGTTGCAGCCGCACGGTCAGCGCGAGCGACTTCTTGCCGGCCCCCATCTGGGCCTCGGCCTTGGGGCCGGCGAACTCGTCGAAGATCGCCACCCGCTCGATCAGGCTCTTGTCTGCGCCCTGCGCCGCGTTCACGAGCGTGGCGGCCTCGACGCCGGCATCGACCACGAAGGCGAAATCACGTTCGACGGCCTGCAGATCGCTGATCTCCAGCGCCGGGCGGGTGGTCGTGCGCGACCGCGGGAAGGGCGGGTTCGCCACGAAAACGGTGAACGCCACCGCCGGACCCTTGACGTCGAGCGTCTCGAGAACCTTCGGGTGCAGCTCTCCGAAGGCCGCCAGAACGTTCTTCGGACCCAGCCGGATCACGCCCGACCGCCCCGGATGCCACCAGGACGCCACGTCGCGGGCCACCTGCGCCTTCGCCGGTGCGCCGATCGCGGCGAGAACCGCCTCGACATCGGCCTTGGCGTCGTAGAGATCCACCGGCCGCCGCGCGCCATGGGGATCGCGCGGACCGGTCTGGCCGATCAGGACACCCGCGGCCTGCATGTGCTGCTCGCCGGGCTCGCCGCCGTGAAAGGCCGGGCCCACCTCGAACAGCGCGAGGTCGTTAAAGCCGCGCGCCTGGTTGCGCGCCGCCGCCTGCAAGAGCCCCGGAAGCAGGTCGGGACGCATATGGCTCATCTCGCTGGAGATCGGGTTTTCCAGCGCCACGGCGTCGCCCCCGCCGCCGAAGAGTTCGGCCGCGCGATCGTCGATGAAGCTGTAGGTCACGCATTCGTTGTAGCCAAGCGCGGCGATGGTGCGCCGCGCGGTGGATTCGCGGCGCTGCATCGGGGTCAGCACCGGTTTCGGCACGCCCGGGCGCACCCGGCGGAGCGGCTTGCCCTCCAGCTTGGTCAGCGAGGCGACCCGCGCCACCTCTTCCACCAGGTCGGCCGGGCCGTGGATGTCCGGCCGCCAGGACGGCGGCGCCACCCGGTCGCCCTCGACCGTGAAGCCGAGCGATCCGAGGATGCGCAGCTGTTCCTCGGCCGGAATGTCCATGCCGACGAGCGACTGCACCCGGCCCGTGTCCAGCGCGTAGTGGCGCGTGGTGTCGGGCACCGCTCCGGCGGTCACGACCTCGGAGGCCTCGCCGCCGCAGAGCTCGAGGATCATCCGCGTGGCCAGTTCCAGACCGTCGGGGGTGAAAGCCGGATCGACGCCGCGCTCGAAACGGTAGCGCGCGTCGGAATTGATCTTCAGCTTGCGCCCGGTCGCGGCGATGGTGATCGGATCCCAGTAGGCGGACTCGAGGAAGACGTTCACCGTGTCCTCGGTGCAGCCGGTCTCCGCGCCCCCCATGATCCCGGCGATGCTCTCGACGCCGTTGTCATCGGAGATAGCCATCATGCCGGGCGCCAGGGTGTAGGCCTTCTCGTCGAGCGCGGTCAGCGTCTCGCCGCCCGCCGCGAAATGCACCCGCAGGTCGCCCGCGACCTTGTCGGCGTCGAAGACGTGCAGCGGCCGGTTCCGGTCGAAGGTGAAGAAATTGGTGATGTCCACCAGGGCCGAGATCGGCCGCAGCCCGATCGCCTTCAGCCGCTGTTGCAGCCAGTCGGGCGAGGGGCCGTTCTTGACGCCGCGGATCACCCGGCCGCAGAAGAGCGGGCAGCCCTTTGCCCGCACGTCGTCGTCGATCGAGACGCCAACGGGCGACGCGAAGCTCCCCGGCACCGGCGCCGCCGGCCGGTCGATCTTGCGCCCGATGCCGCGCGCGGCGAGATCCCGCGCGATGCCCTCGACCCCCAGCGCATCGGGGCGGTTGGGCGTGATGGCGATGTCGATCACCGGATCATTGATGCCGCGATAGTCGATGTAGCGCTGGCCGAGCGGCGCGTCCCCGGGCAGATCGATGATTCCCTCGTGATCGTCGGAGATCATCAGCTCGCGCTCCGAGCAGAGCATCCCGTTCGACTCCACCCCGCGGATCACGCCGGGTTTCAGGTCGACGCCGGTGCCCGGTACATGGGTGCCCACCGGGGCGAAAACGCCCACCATCCCCGTGCGCGCGTTGGGCGCGCCGCAGACGACCTGGACCTCCTCGGTCGGGCCTTCCGGGCCTTCGGGCCAGGTCTCGACCCGGCAGAGCCGCAGCCGGTCCGCGTTGGGATGCTGCTCGCAGGCGATCACCCGGGCGATCCGGAAGGCGCCGAGCGTCTGGGCCGGATCAGCGACCTCCTCGACCTCGAGGCCGAGATCGGTCAGGGCCTCGAGGATCTCCTCGAGGCGGGCCTCGGTCTCCAGATGCTCCCTCAGCCAGGATAGAGTGAACTTCATGCGTGCGCCGCCCCTGAAAGCTACCGTTTGCGGGCCGTGCTTAGCGCATCCCCCGGCGGTGGGAAAGGCCCCGGGGCCGCGCCACGCGGCCGGTGCCACAGTATCGCCCGATTCCGCGCTATAATACCGGCCCGGAGACCGCATCCAGTCCATGAAAGACGCGAGGTGGACCCATGTTCCGCACGCTCTTCGACTCTCTGGCGCCACTTCTCAAGCCGATGCTCCTGGCCCTCGTGCTGCTGATCGGCTTCGGGCTTGCGGGCAACAATTCCGGCGGCGCCCTCTCGGGAAAGGTGCAGCAGGCGCTGAGCTGCCAGTCCCAGATCGTCGGCACGGTCTGCCGGATGCTCGGCCTCGGCGGTTAGTCCTCGTCGCGGATGATGTCCGGGACGCCGAGCCGGTCCAGCAGCCGATCCGTCTCGCGGCTGACCAGCCCCATGTTGCTGTCGCGCACCGTCGGCAAGAGCGCCCGGGCGCGCCGCACCTCGGCGTAATCCACGTCGGCCACGATCAGTTCGGGATCCTGGCCCGCGATGGCCAGCGGATGACCGAAAGGGTCCAGGATCCGCGATCCGCCCCAGAAATTCAGGTCGAGCTCGGTTCCGACGCGGTTCACCATGACCGAGGGGGCGCCGTACATCATCGAGTAGAAATGCATCGTCGCGGTCCAGCCGGACGGGTTGTCGAAAGCCTCGCCCACGGCCTCCACCCCGCTCGAGATCGGCGTCACCAGCAAGGTCGCGCCGTGAAGGAAGCTCAGATGCGTCAGGGCCGGGTTCCAGAGATCGGCGCAGATCAGCAGCCCCATGCGCCAATCCGCGTCGATGGCATGGGTGTCCACGAACCGGCCCTGGGCGTAGTACTTGGTTTCGATCAACCGGCCATAGGAGGGCAGGTTGATCTTGCGGTGCAGGTAGACGACGCGTCCGCGCTGCAGAACCGCGGCGGCGTTGTAGAACTGCGCGGCCGGCCCTTCCTCGATGAAGCCGACCACGACGCGCATGTCGCCCGCCGCCCGCGACAGCGCCGCCAGCCGCGGGTCGTCGCGCTTCATCGTGACGTCCAGCAGGTGTTCGGCCCCGTAATGCCCGGTCATCGACAACTCGGGAAAGACCAGCAGCTCGACCCCGGCGCGCCGCGCCTCGGCGACCCAGTGATGATGCTGGTCGAGATTGGCGTCGAGATCGCCGATCGCGTTGGCGAACTGCGCGGCGCCGATGCGAAGCGTCTGTGACATGCGGGCCTCCGGGGCGGGTGGGTGGCCTGCCACCGCTAGCCCGCGCGGCGCGGCCGATGCAAGAGCCGCGCGGCCGGTTTCAGCGGCTCAGCCCCGCATGCACGGTCGGCACCTCGAGGCTGGCGAAGCCGTAATGGCGCAGCCAACGCAGGTCGCTGTCGAAGAACGCGCGCAGGTCGGGGATCCCGTATTTCAGCATCGCCAGCCGGTCGATGCCCAGCCCGAAGGCGAAGCCCTGCCATTTCTCCGGATCGATCCCGCCGGCCTCCAGCACCCTGGGATGCACCATGCCGCTGCCGAGGATCTCCATCCAGTCGTCGCCTTCGCCCACCCGGAGCTGGCCACCCTCCCAGGAACAGCGCAGGTCGACCTCGGCCGACGGCTCGGTGAAGGGGAAATGCGAGGCGCGGAAGCGCAGCTCGACCTCGTCGACCTCGAAGAAGGCGCGGCAGAATTCTTCCAGCACCCATTTCAGGTTGGCCATCGAGATGTCCTCGCCGATGGCGAGACCCTCGACCTGGTGGAACATGGGCGTGTGGGTCTGGTCCATGTCCATGCGATAGACCCGCCCCGGCGCGATGACCCGGCAGGGCGCGCCATGGGCCTGCATGTGCCGGATCTGCACCGGGCTGGTGTGCGTGCGCAGCACATGCGGCGGGCGCGCGTCGCCCTCGGCCCGGTTCATGAAGAAGGTGTCGTGCTCCTGGCGCGCAGGGTGCTCGGGCGGGATGTTGAGCGCGTCGAAATTGTACCAGTCACTCTCGATCTGCGGCCCCTCCGCCACGGCGAAGCCCATGTCGGCGAAGATCGAGATGACCTCCTCCATCACCTGGCTGACGGGGTGGACGCTGCCGTCGCGCCGGGGCCGGCCCGGCAGGGTCACGTCCAGCCACTCCGTGGCGAGCCGTGCCTCGAGCGCGGCATCGGCCAGCGCCGTCTTCCGGGCCGCCAGCGCGGCGTTGATCTCGTCCTTCAGCGCGTTCAGCGCCGGACCCGCCGTCTTGCGCTCTTCCGGGCTCATCTTGCCCAGTTCGCGCATCTTCAGGCTGACCTCGCCCTTCTTGCCGACCGCGGCGACGCGCAGCGCTTCCAGCGCGGCCTCGTCGCGGGCCGCCGCGATCTCGGCGAGGATCCGGGTCTTCAGCTCGTTCAGGTCATCCATGCGCGGGGCTCCGGCCAATCCTGTTCTTTCTGTCTGGTACCGAGCGGGGGGGCGGATTGCAAGCCCGGCGCCCGGCCCTTCCAAGTGGCGGAAATATCCCCGCCGGAGGCCCGAGCGCCCGCCAGGGCGCGAGAGAAAGGGGGTGGCGCGCGCCCCGCGCGCCGCCGGATACGAAACGACCCCGCGCAGCCCTCGGGCGGCGCGGGGTCGGTCCACTGTCCCCCGGTTGTCCGGGTATGCTCAGGCCAGCGCGGCTTTCGCCTTGTCGACGATGGCGCCGAAAGCTTCGGGCTCGTGCACGGCGAGATCGGCCAGAACCTTGCGGTCGACCTCGATCCCGGCCTTGTCGAGACCGTTGATGAAGCGCGAGTAGGTCAGTTCGCCGTCATGCGAGCGGACGGCCGCGTTGATCCGCTGGATCCACAGGGCGCGGAAATTGCGCTTGCGGTTCTTGCGATCGCGGGTCGCGTACTGGTTGGCCTTGTCGACGGCCTGGGTCGCCGTCTTGAAGGTCGAGCGGCGCGCGCTGTAATAGCCTTTCGCGGCCTTCAGAACCTTCTTGTGGCGGGCGTGCGTGGTGGTTCCACCTTTGACTCGGGACATGTCCGGTTCTCCTCAGCGTGCGTAGGGCATGTATTTCTTGACGATCTTCTCGTCCGCCTCGCAGAGCACCGCGGTGCCGCGCGCGTTGCGGATGAACTTGTTCGATCGCTTGATCATGCCGTGGCGCTTGCCGGCCTGGCCGACCTTCACGCGGCCGTTGGCCGTCACCTTGAAGCGCTTCTTGGCGCCGGACTTCGTCTTCATCTTGGGCATTTCCGTCTCCTCTCGGGTCTCGGTTCCGGCGCGACTCGGCAGCCCTTTCGGCCGGCCGCGCCCTGAGACCGCGTCCTATAGGGCCTCGCCGGCCGGATGACAACCCGGAATCCGGCCGCGGCGCGCCCCTGCCCCTATTCGGGCTCGCCCTTGAAGATCAGCCGCTCGTCGCAGGGCGCGACCCGCAGGATGTTGGTCGAGCCCGGCACGTTGAAGGGAATGCCCGCCGTGACCACGATCATGTCGGTCTCGTCGGCGAAGCCGCGATCGCGCGTGGCCCGGACGGCGCTGACCACGGCCATCTTGAAGCGTTCCACCTCGCCGGTGAGTTCGCAGAATGTCCCCCAGGTCAGGCACAGCCGGCGCGCCGCGCCCGTCAGCGGCGTCAGCGCGATGATCGGGACCCGGGGGCGCTCGCGCGCGACGAGGGTCGCGGTGGTTCCGGAATGGGTGAAACAGCAGATTGCCTTGATGTCGGTCGTCTCGGCGATTTCGCGGGCCGCCGAGACGATCGCGTCGGCGACGCTCTCGCGCGCGACGCTGCGCGAGGCCTCGATCACCTCGCGGTAGGTCGTGTCGCTCTCGACCTCGATGGCGACGTTGTTCATCGTCTGCACGGCCTCGACCGGGTAATCCCCGGCAGCCGATTCCGCCGAGAGCATCACCGCGTCCGCGCCTTCGTAGATGGCCGTCGCCACGTCGGAGACCTCGGCGCGGGTGGGCATCGGGCTTTCGATCATGCTCTCGAGCATCTGGGTCGCGACGATCACGGGCTTGGCCGCCATCCGCGCGCCGCGCACCAGCCGCTTCTGGATCGGGGGCACGTTCTGGACCGGCAGCTCGACGCCCAGGTCGCCGCGCGCCACCATGATCCCGTCGGAGGCCGCGAGGATCGCGTCATAGGCCTTCACCGCCGCGGGCTTCTCGATTTTCGAGAGGATCGCGGCCCGGCCGGCGGCCAGCGCGCGGGCCTCCTCGACGTCCTCGACCCGCTGCACGAAGGACAGCGCCAGCCAGTCGACGCCCAGCGCGCAGACGAAATCCAGGTCCTTGCGATCCTTGTCGCTCAGCGCGGCCAGCGGCAGCACCACGTCGGGCACGTTGACGCCCTTGCGGTTCGAGATCGTCCCGCCCGCGATGACGGTGCAGTCGGCGAAATCCTTGCCGCAGCGCTCCACCTTCAGCCGGATCTTGCCGTCGTTGACCAGCAGGTTCGCGCCCGGCTCCAGCGCCGCGAAGATCTCCTCGTGGGGCAGGCAGACACGGGTCGCGTCCCCCTCGGCCGGGTCGAGGTCGAGACGGAAGCCCTGGCCTTCCTCCAGCTCCTCTTCGCCGCGGGCGAAGGTGCCGCAGCGCAGTTTCGGCCCCTGCAGATCGGCGAGGATGCCGATCGGGCGCCCCGTCTCGCGCTCGATCTCGCGGATGATCGCGTGACGTTCGCGGATTTCGTCGTGGCTGCCATGGCTCATGTTCAGCCGGAACACGTCGGCGCCGGCCTCGAACAGCGCGCGGATGGTTTCCTTGTCGGAGGATGCGGGACCCAGCGTGGCCACGATCTTGACATTGCGAAGGCGTCTCATTCCTGCCTCGTCCTTATGGGGTCAAAATGTCGTCGCGGGCCAATCGGCGGCCTGTATGGCGCAATTCCCGGGTGGAGACAACTGGCACTCTGCCCGCGAAGCGCCTAAGTAGGGCGCGAACCATTCCCGGGATCCGGATAGGACCGTGACGTATCAGCCGTATGAAATCATTGGGGCCGGTCGGCCCTCGCGCTTCCTTTTGACCTGCGACCACGCGACGAACACCGTGCCGCCGGCGGTCAATGGCGGCGACCTGGGCCTGCCGGCGGCCGACATGGAGCGTCATATCGCCTACGACATCGGCGCGGCCGGCGTGACGCGGGCGCTGGCCGAGCTGCTGCAGGCCCCTGCGATCCTGTCGAACTTCTCGCGGCTGGTGATCGACCCGAACCGCGGCGAGGACGATCCGACGCTCTTGATGCGGCTCTATGACGGCACGGTGATCCCGGCCAACCGCGACGCCGACGCCGCCGAGCTGGAGCGCCGGCTGAACGCCTATTACCGGCCCTACCACGCGGCGCTGGAGGGGCTGGCCGAAGCCCGCGGGGAACCGGTGATCGTCTCGATCCACAGCTATACGCCGCAGCTCAAGAACCGTCCGCCCCGGCCCTGGCATATCGGGATCCTGTCGGCCTATGACCGCCGGTTCACCGACCCGCTGATGGCCCGGCTCGCGGAGGATCCCGAGCTGTGCGTCGGCGATAACGAGCCCTATGGCGGACACCTCGCAGGCGACGCCATCGAGCGTCACGCGCTGCGCCACGGGCGGATCAACGCGCTGATCGAGCTGCGCCACGACCTGATCGCCACGCCCGAGGGGCAGGCCGAATGGGCCGCGCGTCTCGCGCCGGTGCTGACGGATGTGCTAGACGAGACCGGATTGTGAGCAAGGAGGAACAGATGGACCGCCAGACCGAACTCGAACTCGAGGCCGCGGCCTTTCGCCGGCTGCGCGACCACCTGCGCGCGCGCACCGACGTGCAGAACATCGACCTGATGAACCTGTCGGGCTTCTGCCGCAACTGTCTCAGCCGCTGGTACATGGAAGCCGCGCAGGAGCGGGGCATCGACATGGACAAGGACGCGGCCAAGGAAATCGTCTACGGCATGCTCTATGACGACTGGAAGGCCAGGTACCAGACCGAGGCGACGCCCGAACAGCAGGCGGCCTTTGCCGAAAGCCACAAGGATCACTGAGTTGATTTGCCCCGGCGCGATCGGCGGCCTAGGCTGTGCCGGTCGAGATGCACCGGCGCCACGCGCACCGAAGGAGGCCTCATGATCCGCCCCGCCGCCCTGCTTTCCGCCGCCCTCATCGCCCTGGCCGGCCCCGCCGCCGCGGGGAAGGGCAGCGACCAGTTGACCGCCAGCGTGGCACGCGAATTGCCGCGTTACGGCTTCGACGTCGACGTGAAGACCCTGGACCGCGCACAGGTCGCGGCGCTGCACCACGCGCTTTACACGGATCGCTCCACCGGTGGAAAGCGCGCGATGATCAAGTCGATCCTGGGCGGGCGCTATTCGCTGCGCGGTCTGCTCTTCGGCGATCGCTGAGGTTCAGGTCGCGGCCTTGCGCGTTTCCTCGAGATAGATCTCGCGCAGCCGCGTCGCGACGGGGCCGGGCTTGCCCGTGCCAATCGGTGTGCCGTCAAGCTCCACCACGGGCATCACGAAGGTCGACGCCGAGGTGATGAAAGCCTCCTCGGCCTCCTGCGCCTCGGCGATGGTGAAGGGGCGCTCCTCCACTTCCATCTGGGCCTCGCGGGCGAATCTCAGCACCGCCGCGCGGGTGATTCCGTGCAGGATCTCCTCGCCCAGGTGCCGGGTGACGATCTTGCCGGTCCTGGTCACGATATAGGCGTTGTTCGAGGTGCCCTCGGTCACGAACCCGTCCTCGACCATCCAGGCATCGTCGGCGCCGGCCTTCTTGGCGGCCATCTTGCCCATCGAGGGATAGAGCAGCTGCACCGTCTTGATGTCGCGGCGGCCCCAACGGATATCGGGGATCGAGATCACCTTCATGCCGGTCCTGGCGGCCGGGCTGTCCACCAGGGATCTCGCCTGGGTAAAGAGCACCACGGTCGGGTCCGGGTCCTTCGGATAGGCGAAGTCGCGGTCGGCCGCGCCGCGGGTCACCTGCAGGTAGATCATGCCCTCGGTCAGGTCGTTGCGCGCCACCAGTTCACGGTGGATCGCCAGCAGCGCGTCCTCGGTCAGCGGGTTCGGCATCTCCAGCTCGCCCAGCGACCGGGCGAGGCGCCTGGCATGGCCCTCGAAATCGATCAGCTTGCCGTCGATGACGGAGGTGACCTCGTAGACGCCATCCGCGAAGAGGAAGCCGCGGTCGAAGACCGAGACCTTCGCCTCTTCCTCGGGCAGGTAGGCGCCGTTGACGTAGACGGTGCGGCTCATGATGCTCTCCTTATCCCCAGAGCGCCGCGTCGGGCGGGTGGACCCCGGCGGCGTCGAATGTCAGCGCGTTGTCGCGGTCTTCGGCCAGCAGGAGCGGGCCGTCAAGATCGGTCACCGCCGCGCCCTGCGCGACCAGCACCGCGGGCGCCATCGCCAGCGAAGAGCCGACCATGCAGCCCACCATCACGGCGTAGCCCTCGGCCCGGGCCGCGTCGCGCAGCGCCAGCGCCTCGGTCAGGCCGCCGGTCTTGTCGAGCTTGATGTTGACCATGTCGTACTTGCCGCGCAGGGCGGGCAGGCTGGCGCGGTCGTGGCAGGACTCGTCGGCGCAGACCGGCAGCGGGCGGTCGATCTCGGCCAGCATGTCGTCGGCGCCGGCCGGCAGGGGCTGCTCGACCATCTCGACGCCGAGCCGCACGAGGTGCGGGGCGAGATCGGCATAGACCTCTGCCGTCCAGCCCTCGTTCGCATCCACGATGATGCGCGAGTCCGGCGCCCCGGCACGCACGGCCTCGAGCCGCGGCATGTCCTCGGGCGTGCCGAGCTTGATCTTCAGAAGCGGCCGGCTCGCGTGCCTGGCAGCCGAGGCGCGCATATTCTCGGGCGTGTCGAGCGACAGCGTGTAGGCCGTGATCTCGGGGCCGGGCGCGGACAGGCCCGCGAGTTCCCAGACGCGGCGGCCGGCACGCTTGGCCGCGAGATCCCAGAGCGCGCAGTCGACGGCGTTTCGCGCCGCGCCGGCCGGCAGCGCCTCTTGCAGCGCCGCCCGGTCGAGGGGCAGGTCCAGCGCCGCGATCTGGGCGGCCACGCTGTCGAGCGTCTCGTCGTAACGGGCATAGGGCACGCATTCGCCGCGTCCGGTCAGACCGCCCTCGGCGACATGCACGGTGAGCACGCGCGCCTCGGTGCGCGAGCCGCGCGAAATGGTGAAGACCTCGGCCAGCGGGAAGCTGTCTCGGGTGACGGTGATCTGCATCGCGCGGGCCCCGGTCAGAGCGCCGCCAGCGCCTCGGCAAGGCGGCCGGCACCCTGGCGGTAGGGATCGACGGCCGGCAGCCCCATGCGCTTCTCGGTCTCGGCGAGATAGCTCAGCGCCTCGTCCTCGCTCATGTGCTGGGTGTTGACCGAGATGCCCACCACCTCGCAGGCCGGGTTGGCGACGCGCGCCAGCGGCAGGGCGGTGTCGCGCAACTGCTCCAGCGTCGGCAGGTCGTAGTCCGGCAGGCCGCGCATGTGGCTGCGCGTCGGCTCATGCGCCAGGATCAGCGCGTCGGGCTGGCCGCCATGGATCAGCGCCATGGTCACGCCGGAATAGGAGACGTGGAACAGGCTTCCCTGGCCCTCGATCAGGTCCCAGTGATCGGGATCGTTGTCCGGCGTCAGCCATTCGACGGACCCGGCCATGAAGTCGGCGATCACCGCGTCGAGCGGCACGCCGTCGCCCGTGATCAGGATCCCGGTCTGCCCGGTGGCGCGGAAGGTCGCCTTCATGCCCCGCTCGCGCATCGCGGCATCCATGGCGAGCGCGGTATACATCTTGCCCACCGAACAGTCCGTGCCCACGGCCAGGCAGCGCTTGCCGCCGCGCTTGGCGCCGTTGGCGATCGGATACTGCACCTCGGGCACCCGCACGTCGTGCAGCGCGCAGCCGCAGGCCTTGGCGACGGCCACCAGTTCCGGCTCGTCGCGCAGCAGGTTGTGCAGCCCGCTCGCCAGGTCGAAGCCTTCCTCGAGCGCGGCCACGAGAACCTTTTTCCAGGCCGCCGAGATCACGCCGCCGCGGTTGGCGACACCGATCACCAGCGTCTTGGCGCCGGCGGCCTTCGCCTCTGCCAGCGTCATGTCGGTCAGGCCCAGGTCGGCCTTGCAGCCCTCCATCCGGAACTGCCCGACGGCGTGGTCCGGACGCCAGTCCTTGATTCCCTGGGCCACTTTCGCGGCCAGCTGGTCGGGCGCATCGCCAAGGAACAGAAGATAGGGGGTCTGGATCAACATCTCGCGGCCTCCGGGCACAGGTCAGTATCGCACGTCATTCTACCTATCACGCGCAGAAATTCTTTCGAGAGTTTGCGCGAAACCGGGCGGACCGGAAAAGATCCTGCGGCCTTTCGCGGGATTCATCGAACCTGCTTCGGCCATTGGTGCAGATCCTTGCGGAATATCCCGGAAGCCCGGCGATTCGTCCCGCGGCCTAGTCCTTTCCGATCAGCGCCACGGGCGCGTTCTCGTCGCGGGAATAATCCAGCGGCGCGGCGTCGACGGCCGCGGTCTGGCGCTTGAACTCGTAGCTCATCTCGTCGCCTTCCAGCGCCGAGGCAACGATCAGCGCCTGGCAGAGATGGCGCTGGCCCTCGTAGATATCGACGTTGCCGCGCAGATGCGGGGCGTTCTCGGCGTCGAGGGTGAAGCCGTCCTCCTCCATCCGCAGGATCGGGAACACCTCGTCGCCGACACGCACGCGCAGGCGGCTCTTGCGGCGCAGGTCGCGCTTGCGGGCCTGTTCCAGTCCCTCGCGGACGTGCTTCGGCAGCATATCGTTCATCCCGGTGCCCCCCCAGCCAATCACCCAAGCGCGATGTGACGCCTCCGCCCCCGATGCGTCAAGAAGAACCGCCGCGCGCCGGTCGCTTGCCCGCCCCCGATTGTGGCCGTCGCGCCGCGATCCGGGCCGGCCTTCCCGCATTTGCACACATCCGCTGTGCCCGGAGACCGGTTTCTGACCCGGCCGCAGCGCTCTATGTCGATGCCAAAGGATGACAGGAGGACCGCATGGGTCAGCTAATCGACGGTGTATGGAACAGCGGCTGGTACGACACGAAATCGACGGGCGGCAAGTTCGTCCGCTCGACCGCGAAGTTTCGAAACTGGGTGACCGCCGACGGCAGCCCCGGCCCCTCGGGCGAGGGCGGCTTCAAGGCCGAGAGCGGGCGCTATCATCTCTACGTCTCGCTCGCCTGCCCCTGGGCCAGCCGCGCCCTGGCCTTCCGGACGCTGAAGGGGCTCGAGGATCATATCAGCGTTGACGTGGTGCATCCCGACATGCTGGACGACGGCTGGACCTTCGCCACGGATTTCCCCGGCGCCACCGGCGACCGGCTCTACGGCAAGGATTTCATGCGCGAGATCTACACCAAGGCCGACCCGCAGGTGTCGGGCCGGGTCACCGTCCCGGTGCTCTGGGACAAGGAGCGCGAGACCATCGTCTCCAACGAATCCGCCGAGATCATCCGGATGATGAACGCCGCTTTCGACGGGATCACCGGGAATACCGACGACTACTGGCCGGCGGAGCTGCGTGACCAGATCGAGGAGGTGAACGCCCGGATCTACACGACGCTGAACAACGGGGTGTACAAGTCGGGCTTCGCCACGACGCAGGCGGCCTATGACCAGGCGGTCACCGAGCTCTTCGAGACGCTCGACTGGCTGGAGGACCGGCTGTCGCGGTCGCGCTTCCTGATGGGGGACCGGCTGACCGAGGCCGACTGGCGGCTCTTCGTGACGCTGATCCGCTTCGACCCGGTCTATCACCTGCATTTCAAGTGCAACCGCAACCGGATCGTCGATTACCCGAACCTCTGGGGATACACGCGGGAGCTTTACCAGTGGCCGGGAATCCGCGACACGGTGAGTTTCGACCACATCGTGCGCCATTATCACTACAGCCACGAAACGATTAACCCGCACCGGATCATCCCGATCAACCCGGTGCTGGACCACGACGCGCCACATGGGCGCGACAATCTCTGATCCGGGCATCGCGTTCCCGCGCGGGGACCGGTAGGATGCGCCCACGACCCGGAGGCCCATGACGGACCGCATCTACGCCATCGGCGACATCCACGGCCAGCGCGCCAAGCTGGCCGGCGCCCATGCTCGTATCGCCGCCGATCGGCGGCGCTGCGGCGACACGACCGCGCCGGTGGTGCATGTGGGCGATCTCGTCGATCGCGGCCCCGACAGCCGCGGCGTGATCGCGTTCCTCGCCGACGGAACGGAGGCGGGCGCGCCGTGGATCACGCTCCGCGGCAATCACGACCAGCTGTTCGAGGCGTTCCTCGCCGGTCCGGACGCGCCCGGCGTCGCGCCGGACCGCGCCCGCGCCTGGTTGCAACGCTCGATGGGCGGGCGGGAAACGCTGGCGTCCTACGGGGTCGACGCGGACGGGCCGCTTGCCGATATCCGCGCGGCGGCGCGGGCGGCCATCCCGCCCGGCCACCGCGCGTTTCTCGCCGGGCTCCGGCCCTATCACCTGGCGGCCCGGTGCCTCTTCGTGCATGCCGGCATCCGCCCGGGTCTTCCCCTCGAGGCGCAGAGCGAGGACGATCTCTACTGGATCCGCGATGATTTCTACGCCGAAACGGGTGCGTATCCCTGGCTCGTGGTGCATGGCCACACGCCCGTCGAGACCGTGCGCCACTTCGGCAACCGGGTCGATATCGATACCGGCGCGGCCTGGGGCGGGCCGCTCTCGGCCGTCGTGATCGAGGACGGCGAGGTCAGCCTCCTCGACGAGGACGGGCGGGTTCCGGTCCCGCCCGCCCCGTGAGCCGCACTCAGACGTCCGAGAGCTCCTTGGCGTGCATCCAGTCGGCGTGACGCGGTGCCTTCTTGGTCCGGGACCATTCCTCGAGCATGTCCCATTTCACCGCGTCGAGCTTCTCGAGCATCTTCTCCTCGTCGGGGTCCGGGCATGCAAGCTCCACCCGGTGCCCGTTCGGGTCGAAGAAATAGATCGAGTGGAAGATCGAGTGATCGGTCACGCCGAGCACCTCGACCCCGTTCTTCTCGAGGTGATCCTTGTATTCCAGCAGCGCGTCACGATCCTTCACCTTGAAGGCGATGTGCTGCACCCATTCCGGCGTGTTGGGATCGCGGCCCATCTCCGGCTTCGTCGGCAGTTCGAAGAAGGCCAGCACGTTGCCGTCGCCCGCGTCGAGGAAGATGTGCATGTAGGGATCGGGCTCGTGGGTCGAGGGCACGTGATCCTCGGCGATGGCGAGCACGAAATCCATGTTCAGCATCGTGGTATACCAGTCGACCGTCTCCTTGGCGTCCTTGCACCGATAGGCGACGTGGTGGATTTTCTCGATCTTCATCTTTCTGTCCTTTCCCGGGGTGCGCGTTTCCCGTGGGATGCTCAGTCGTGATGCCCGGCGGCCTGCGCGGCCTCCATCGCCTGCGAGAGGACCTCGCGGTCCCCGATATGGTTGGCCAGGACCAGGATCAGGCGGGCGTTGATCGCGTCGCTCTCGGCCTTGTCCCGGCCTTCGTGCAGCGCGAGCAAATCGGCGTAGAACCCGTCCGCGTCATCGATGTTCGGCGTTGTGATGAGTGTGCTCATGGGGTGTCTCCTCAGGCCCGGCCGGTCGCCTGGCGCAGCGCGGCGCGCACGGCGGCCTCGTCGAAATCGGTCCAGCGCGCCGCGACATGCTGGTCCGGGCGCATCAGGTAGACGGCGCCCGGCGCCGCGCCGAGGTATCTCTCGGCCAGGAGGGGGTCGGCATCGGGCGCCACACGCAGGGCATGCGCGGCGATGCCGTCGGCCTCGACCGTGTCCGGCACCTCGACGCCGATCGCAAGCAGCTGGAAGCGGTCGCCGAGGCGGTCCATCAGCCAGCCCTCGCCCGTCGGCGCGTCCGACGCGGGCGCGCCCGGGCGGGTGCGCGGCGGCAGGCCCGGCGCATCCGCACCGTTCAGCGGCCCGCCATCATAGGTGCAGGGCACGGACAGGCGCCCGGAATTGACCAGCGGCCGCGCGAAGTCGTTCTCTTCGGCCAGATCCAGCACCGCGTCGCGGAAAATGCGGCTCGTCTCGGATTTCGGCGTGATGAAATCGGTCGAGCGGCTAGAATTCAGGATATTCTCGTCCGCGCCGTAAACCCGTTCGGCGTCGTAGCTGTCGAGCAGGCGCTCGGGCGCCTTGCCGTCGAGCACCAGCTTCAGCTTCCAGACAAGGTTCTCGGCGTCCTGGATCCCGCTGTTGGCGCCGCGCGCCCCGAAGGGGCTGACCTGGTGCGCGGAATCGCCGGCGAAGACCACGCGGCCGTGGCGGAACTTCTCCATGCGGCGGCACTGGAAGGTGTAGATCGACACCCATTCCAGCTCGAAGCGGGCTTCCTCGCCCAGCATCTCCCTGAGCCGCGGAATCACCTTCTCGGGTTTCTTTTCCTCTTCCTTGTCGATGTCCCAGCCGAGCTGCAGGTCGATCCGCCAGACATTGTCCGGCTGCTTGTGCAGCAATGCCGACTGGCCGCGGTTGAAGGGCGGGTCGAACCAGAACCATCGCTCGGTAGGGAAATCGGCCTCCATCACCACGTCGGCGATCAGGAAGTTGTCCTCGAAGACGCGGCCGACGAAATCGAGCCCCATCATGCCGCGGATCGGCGAGGCCGCGCCGTCGCAGGCGATCAGCCAATCGGCTTCCAGCTTGTACGGGCCCTCGGGCGTGTCCACGTCGAGACGGACATGGTCGGCATGGTCGGCGAGATGGGTGATCCGGTTCAGGCCGCGAATCTCGACCGGCTTGCCCTCGGCCTGCAGCGCGCGCACGCGGTCGACCAGGTATTTCTCGAAGTGGTACTGCTGAAGGTTGATGAAGGCCGGGCGCTTGTGGCCTTCCTCGGGAAGCAGGTTGAAGTCGAAGATCCTGCGCTCGTCGAAGAACACCTTGCCGAGGTTCCACGTGACGCCCTTCCGGACCATCTCTTCGCCGCATCCGAGCCGGTCGAGGATTTCCAGCTGCCGCTTGGCAAAGCAGATCGCGCGCGAGCCGAAGCTGACCTTGTCGTTGTCGTCCAGCACCACCACCGGCACGTCCTGCCGGGCGAGATCGATCGCCGCTGCAAGCCCGACCGGACCCGCGCCGACGATGACGACGGGATGGCGGACCGCCGTCTCGGCGTCCTGGTCCTGAGACCGTTCGTAGGGATAGAGCGGGGTCTCGAAAATCTTCTGCTGCTGGTCGTCTGGCATCGGCCTTACCCTTGATGGACGGTCACTGTCGGGGCGGCATGGAACCGCAGGCGCGCCGTCCCCGTTTTCCGCCCGAATGGATTACGAAAGGAGTGGTTGCCCATGACCCCGACGACAGATCCGCACCTGGACCCGCATGGCTGGGCGGCGCCCGTCGACTGGCGCTGGATGCTCGCGCTGGGGATCGTCATGCTCCTCGGCGGCGTGCTCGCCTTCCTGAACCCCTTCATCGCCTCGCTGACGGTTGAGGCCATCGCCGGCGCAACCTTCCTCGTCGCCGGCGCGGTGCAGGCCTGGATGGCGTTTTCCGATGACGGCCAGGACCGCAATGCAAGGCTCTTGAACGGCATGCTCGGCGCGGCGCTGATCGTGCTGGCGGTGCTGCTGCTGGCCAACCCCCTGGCCGGGCTGGTGACGCTGACCCTCGCCGTGGCCGCGCTGTTCCTGGCCTTCGGGATCCTGCGCAGCGTGATCGCGTTCCGGCTGCGGCCACACGCCGCCTGGGGCTGGATGCTGGCCTCCGGGCTGATGTCGGTCGCCCTGGCGCTGCTGATCTTCCTCACCCTGCCCGAGGCCGCGCTCGGGCTGCTCGGGCTGTTTCTCGGCGTGGACCTGGTGATGTCGGGGGCGATGTCGCTCGGCATCGCGCTGGGTGCGCGCAAGGGCTGAGGCGGGCCGGGCGGCGCCTGCCGCCCGCCCCCGCCGGGTCCGGTGATCGCGCGCGGCCCGGTCATCCCTGCAACTGCTCCCACATCTCGAGGTCGCGCTGCGCGGTCCAGATCCGCGGCGTATCGATCCCGCGGGCCTCGTCATAGGCGCGGGCGACGTTGAAGGGCAGGCAGTGCTCGTAGATCGCGTAGTCGCTGAACTTCGGATCACACTCGGCGCGCACCGCGTCCCAGGCGTCCTTGAGGCTGCCGCCGCTGGCCGCGACCCTGGCCGCGGGCCGGTAGGTGCTTTCCACGAAGTCGCGGGTGTTCTCGATGGCGGCGGTGACCATCTCGTCGCCCACCAGCGCGTCGCCCCGGCCCGGCGCGATGCTGCGCGGCGCGAAGGCGGCGATCTCGCCGAGGGTATCGCCCCATTCGGTCAGGTGGCCATCGCCACAGTAGCAGGCCGAGTGGTATTCGACGATATCGCCGGTGAACATCACCTCCTGGTCGGGCACCCAGACCACCGCGTCGCCGGCCGTATGGGCCCGGCCCAGATGCATGATGTCCACCCGGCGATTCCCGAGATAGACGGTCATCGAGTCGCTGAAGGTCGTGGTGGGCCAGGTCAGGCCCGGGATGCTTTCATGCCCCTCGAAGAGCCGCGGGAAGCGCTGGAACTCGCTGTCCCAGTCTTCCTGCCCGCGCTCCACCACCATCGCGCGGGCATCGTCGGACATGATGATCTGGTTCACCGGGTAGGCCGAGGCGCCAAGCACCCGCACCGCGTGGTAGTGGGTCAGCACCAGATGCGTGATCGGCTTGTCGGTGACCTTGCGGATCTCCTCGATCACCTTGTTCGCCAGCCGCGGCGTGGCCTGCGCCTCGATCACCATCACGCTGTCGTCGCCGATGATGACGCCCGAGTTGGGATCGCCTTCGGCGGTGAAGGCCCAGAGCCCCTCGCCGATCTCGGTGAAGCTCGTCTTCTTCTCGGTCATGTCGCCTTGCGACGCGAATGCCTTTGCCATGGGTCTCTCCGTCGCCCCGGGGCGTGCCGCCGGGGTCCTGTCTTGCGCGTTTCAATCATCCCGGCCGCGACCGGGACCGCTCGTCACTTCGTCCAGTCGGGTTCCTCGACGGCCGGCAGCAGCTTGCCGCGGCATGCGCCGAAACCGATCCGGTAGCCGTCGCCCTGCGCCCAGCCCCGCAGCGTCAACGTATCGCCGTCCTCGAGGAAGCTCCGCTCCTCGCCGGTATCGAGCCGGACCGGCTCCTTGCCGCCCCAGCTGAGTTCCAGCAGGCTGCCGCGGCTCTCGCGGGTCTCGCCCGAGATCGTGCCGGAGCCGAGCAGGTCCCCCGCGTTCATCGCGCAGCCCGAGACGGCGTGATGCGCCAGCTGCTGGGCAGAGGAATAATACATCTCGCGGAAGTTGGTGCGGGTGATGGTCGTGGGCTTGCCGGCGTGTTCCGGCTCGAGATCCACCTCGAGCGCGATGTCGTAGATCATCGGCCCCGGTTCGCGCAGATAGGGCAGAAGCTCCACCTCGCGTTCGGGGGTCGAGGTGCGGAACGGCTCCAGCGCGGCCTTGGTCACGATCCAGGGGCCGATCGTCGTCGCCGTCGCCTTGGCCTGGAAGGGGCCGAGCGGCTGGTATTCCCAAGCCTGGATGTCGCGCGCCGACCAGTCGTTCAGAAGCACGTAGCCGAAGATCATGTCGTCGGCCTGGCTGACCGTCAACGGGCGGCCCATCTCCGACGACTGGCCGACCACGGCCCCCATTTCCAGCTCGAAGTCGAACCGTTTGCACGGGCCGAAATAGGGCACCTCGGCCGTGGGCGGTTTCAGCTGGCCCAGCGGGCGGTGGATCTCGGTGTCCGAGACCACGACCGTCGAGGCGCGGCCGTTATAGCCGATCGGGATGTGCAGCCAGTTCGGCGGCAGCGCGTTCTCGGCGCCGCGGAACATGGTGCCGACATTGGTCGCGTGGTTCCGGCCGGCGTAGAAATCGGTGTATTCCGACACCACGAGCGGCATGTGCAGATCCGCCTCGGCCATGGGCACCAGCGCCTTCTCGCGCAGCGCCGCGTCGTCGCGCAGCGCCGGGTCGCCATCGGCCTTCAGCAGCTCGATCAGGCGGGCGCGCAGGGCATCCCACGCCTTGGGCCCGAGTTCCATGAAATCGTTCCAGAACGGCATGTCGAAGACCGCCACCTCGTCCGGGGTGACGAGTCCCGCCTCTTCGAGCACGGCCATGTCGAGGATCATGTCACCGATCGCGACACCGCAGCGCGGCGTCCCGTCGGAAACCGAGAACACCCCGCAAGGCAGGTTGTTCAGGGGAAAGTCCGTCTCGGCGGAGTTCGCGCTCTCCACCCAGCTTTGCAATAGGGCCACGGGGCCTCCCTCGTCTGTCTGTTTCCGAGAAGTCGAGCGCCCCGGCCCGGCGGGCCGGGGCGCGGTCCGGTTCTACTTGATGCCCGGCGTGCCGTCGAATTTCTTCTCCAGCCCGTCCCAGCAGTCGATATAGGTTTCCTGCAGCGGCGCCTCGGTCGCGGCGAACTCGGTCAGGTGCTGCGGGAAGCGGGTCTCGAACATGAAGGACATGGTATTGTCCAGCTTCTCCGGCCCCAGCTCGGCGTTGGACGCACCCTCGAAGGCATCGCGGTCCGGGCCATGCGGCAGCATCATGTTGTGCAGCGACATGCCGCCCGGCACGAAGCCCTCGGGCTTGGCGTCGTAGATGCCGTAGATGTTGCCCATCAGCTCGGACATGATGTTCTTGTGGTACCAGGGCGGGCGGAAGCTGTGCTCGGCCACCATCCAGCGCTCGCGGAACAGCACGAAGTCGATATTCGCGGTGCCCTCGACGCCCGAGGGCGCGGTCAGCACGGTGAAGATCGACGGATCGGGATGGTCGAACAGGATCGCGCCAACCGGGCTGAAGGTCCGCAGGTCGTATTTGCAGGCGGCGTAGTTGCCATGCCAGGCCACCACGTCCAGCGGGCTGTGCGGGATCTCGGTGGCGTGGAACTGGCCGCACCATTTCACCACCACGCGGCTCGGCACCTCGCGGTCCTCGAAGGCCGCGACCGGCGTCTTGAAATCGCGCGGATTGGCCAGGCAGTTCGCGCCGATCGGGCCGCGGTTCGGCAGGTCGAACTTGGCGCCATAATTCTCGCAGACGAAACCGCGCGCCGGGCCGTCGACAAGCTCGACGCGGAAGACCATGCCGCGCGGCAGGATCGCGATTTCCTTGGGCTCGAGATCGATGATGCCGAGCTCGGTGTAGAAGCGCAGGCGCCCCTCCTGCGGCACCACCAGCAGCTCGCTGTCGGCCGAGTAGAAATACTCATCCTCCATCGACTCGGTGATCAGGTAGATATGCGCCGCCATGCCGACCTGGGTATTGACGTCGCCGGCGGTCGTCATGGTCCGCATGCCGGTGAGGAAGGTCAGCCTTTCCTCGGCATGGGGCACCGGATCCCAGCGATACTGCCCGAGAGAGATCACGTCCTCGACGATGTGCGGGGCGGAGCGGAAATAGGGCAGGTCGATCCGGGTGAACCGGCCGGTGTGCTTCACCGACGGCCGGATGCGGTAGCACCAGGTTCGCTCGTTCTGGCCGCGGGGCGCGGTGAAGGGCGTGCCCGAAAGCTGCTCGGCATAGAGACCGTAATTGCATTTCTGCGGGCTGTTCTGGCCTTGCGGCAGCGCGCCCGGCAGCGCCTCGGTCTCGAAGTCGTTTCCGAAGCCCGGCATGTAGCCCGCGACGGTGCCGGTGGTTTCGGCGGCCTTCACCATCTCGCGGGGGGATGTTTCGATGTTCATTGCGCGTTTCCTCCATGCGAAAGCATGTCTCGCCGCATATGCCCGGCATATGCGTGATTCCCGTGCGGACCATATCGTTGCATTTGCAACGATGTCAAGAAATCCGCGCCGGCCCACCCCCGGCGCCGGGCGTCGCGGATCACCGTGAACGCGAAGCGCGGCACCACGGGGCGGATCAGTTCCTCGGCTTCCGCTTCGCCCGGCCGTTCTTGCGAATCCAGGCCGCCAGCGACTTCACGTCGATCGCGATCACCGCGACGCCCAGGGGCAGCATCCAGAACCCCAGCACGGGCAGCGCCCCGAACACGCCACCGACCATCAAAAGCAACCCGACCACCGCGCGCAGACCGGGCGGCACGCGCCGCCGCACCCAGTCCATCACGCCGTTCCAGGCGCGCCGGGCCCGTTCGGTCCTCTTGCCTTTCTTCCGGTCCATCCGCGACATCTAGGGCCGCGGACCCGGCGATGCAAAGCACCGCATCACGTCCAGTCCAGCACGACCTTGCCGCTGGACCCGGACCGCATCGCGGCGAAGCCTTTCTCGTAATCGGCCACGGGAAAGCGGTGGGTGATGACCTTTCGCACGTCGAGCCCGTTCTGCAGCATCGCGATCATCTTGTACCAGGTCTCGAATATCTCGCGCCCGTAGATGCCCTTGATCGTGATCGCCTTGAACACGATCCGGGTCCAGTCGACCGGCGCGGGCCTGGGCGGGATGCCCAGCATCGCGATCCGCCCGCCCATGACCAGCGCCTCCACCATCTGGTCGAAGGCCGCCGGCGCGCCCGACATCTCGAGCCCGACGTCGAAGCCCTCGGTCATGCCGAACTCGGCCATGACCGTGCGCAGGTCGGTCTCCACCGGGTTCACGGGCCGGATATCGGCGACACGGCCGGCCAGCGCGAGGCGGTCGGGGTTTATGTCGGTGATGACGACATGGCGCGCACCGATATGGCGGGCGACCGCACCGGCCATGATGCCGATCGGCCCCGCCCCGGTGATCAGGACGTCTTCGCCCACCAGGTCGAAGGACAGCGCCGTGTGCACGGCGTTGCCGAGCGGGTCGAGGATCGCGCCGATCTCGTCGTCGATGTCGTCGGGCAGCGGTACCACGTTGAATGCCGGCAGGCGCAGGTATTCGGCAAAAGCCCCGGGTTCGTTCACGCCGATCCCGCGCGTCTCGGGATCGAGGTGAAACCGCCCGGCACGGTATTGCCGCGAGTGATGCCCGATCAGGTGACCCTCGCCCGAGCATCGCTGGCCGATCTCGAGATCCTCCACAGAGCGGCCGATCTCGACGATCTCGCCGGCGAATTCATGGCCGGTGACAAGCGGCACGGGAACCGTAGCCCGCGCCCAGTCGTCCCAGTTCCAGATATGGATGTCGGTGCCGCAGATCCCGGTCTTGTGAATGCGGATCAGGACGTCTTCGGGGCCGATCTCCGGCACCGGTTCGCGCTGCAGCCAGAGGCCTTCGCGCGGCGCGGCCTTCACCAGCGCCTGCATCGTGTTCGCGCGCGTCATATCGCCCCCACGTGCCGGCCAGCACTGGAAAACGCCTCGAGCGCGCGGTCGAGATCCGCGCGGGTCAGCGCCGCGTTCATCTGCGTTCGGATACGCGCCGTCCCCTTCGGGACAACCGGGTAGAAGAAGCCGGCGGCATAGACACCCTCGGCGAAGAGCGCCCGCGCCATGTCCTGGGCCAGCCGCGCGTCACCCAGCATGACCGGCACGATGGGATGCTCGCCCGGCAACAGGTCGAACCCCAGCGCCGTCAGCCCCTCGCGCCAGTAGGCGGCGTTCTCGAAGAGCCGCGCGCGCAGGTCGTCGCCGGCCTCCACCAGGTCAAGCGCGGCGAGGCCCGCCGCCAGCACCGCCGGCGGCAGGGCGTTGGAAAAGAGATAGGGCCGCGAGCGCTGGCGCAGCATCTCGATCACCGGTTTCGGCCCGGCGGTATAGCCGCCGATGGCCCCGCCCAGCGCCTTGCCGAGCGTGCCGGTCAGGATATCGACCCGGTCGGCCACGCCGTGATGGGCCGGCGTACCTGCCCCACGCGGGCCCATGAACCCGGTGGCATGGCAGTCATCCACCATCACCAGCGCGTCGTGGCGCCGGGCGAGATCGGTGATCTCCGGCAGCTTCGCCAGGTAGCCATCCATGGAAAACACCCCGTCCGTGGCGATCATCACGAAACGCGCGCCGTCGGCGCGGGCCTCGGCCAGCCGGCTTTCAAGCGCATCCATGTCGGAATTCGCATAGCGGTAGCGCCGCGCCTTGCAGAGCCGCACGCCGTCGATGATCGAGGCGTGGTTCAGCGCGTCCGAGACGATCGCGTCCTCGGGGCCCAGCAGCGGCTCGAACAGCCCGCCATTGGCGTCGAAACAGGCAGCATAGAGGATCGCGTCCTCCGTCCCGAGGAAGGCGGCGAGCCGGTCCTCCAGCGCGCGGTGCAGGTCCTGCGTGCCGCAGATGAAGCGCACGCTGGCCATGCCGTAGCCGTGATCGTCCATCGCGGCCCTGGCAGCCGCGATCAGGTCCGGGTGATCGGCCAGCCCCAGGTAGTTGTTGGCGCAGAGATTGAGCACGTCTCGCCCGCCCACCGTGACATGCCCGCCCTGCGGCGAGGTGATGAGGCGCTCGTGCTTCATCAGCCCGTCGGACTCGATCCCGGCAAGCCCGTCCCGCAGATGGTCCAGAAAATCGGTCATCGACGCCTCCACCGTTCCGGAACAGCATAACGGACAGAAGGGCCGGCGATGCAACAGTCGTGACGGGAACGGGGAAAATTCCCGGGAAACCGCGCTGGCCGCCGCATCCCGGGCCGCGCCACATGCGCCCGCAACACGTCGCTTGACGCGACCGGTGCATTTGCAATGATCGCGGGCATGAGCGGCTTCGACCTCGACGGGTTTCTTCCCTACCAGCTTACGGTCCTTGCGGGACGCATGAGCCGGGCGTTCTCGGAACGCTACCGGCAGAAATTCGGAATCTCGATCCCCGAATGGCGGGTCGTCGCCCATCTGAGCCAGACCGGCCCGGTGAGCGTGCGCGAGATCTTCGAGCGGGTGGACATGGACAAGTCCAAGGTCAGCCGCGCGGCGGCACGGCTCGAGGTCGCGGGCTATGTCACAAAACGCCCGCATCCCGAGGACCGCCGTCTCGTGGAGCTTTCGCTCAGCGACAAGGGCAAGGCGATGATGGCGGAACTCGGCCCCATCGCCGACAGTTTCGAAACCGAAATGCTGGGTGAACTCGGCCCCGAGGCGGAAGACTTTCGCCGGGCCGTTCGGCGGCTTCTGGAGATGACCGGATGAGCGTCGTGCTTTACGATTACTGGCGCAGCTCGGCGGCCTACCGGCTGCGGATCGCGCTCGGGCTGCTGGAGATTCCGCACGATGTCGTGCCGGTCAACCTTCTGACGGGTGAGCATCGCGGCCCCGAGAACCTGGCGCGGAACCCGCAGGGGCTCGTCCCGACGCTGGAAATCGACGGGCGGACCATGACCCAGTCGCTGTCGATCCTCGAATATCTCGACGAAACGCGCCGGGCGGGCTTCCTGCCCGAAGACCCGGCCGGACGCCAGCGTGTGCGGGCGCTCTCCTACGCCATCGCGATGGAAATCCATCCGGTCTGCAACCTGTCCGTGGCGAAATACGCCGCCGAACACTCCGGCGGTGGCGTGACCATGCAAGGCTGGATGCAGCAGTTCATCCCGCGCGGCCTGGCCGGGGTCGAACGGATGCTCGGCGACGGGATGGCCGGCACCTTCTGCCATGGCGACGGGATCGGCATGGCGGATATCTGCCTCGTCCCGCAGATCTACAATGCCCGGCGCTGGGAAGTGGATCTGACGCCGTTTCCCCGAATCTGCGAAATCATGGCGAACCTCGAAGACCTCGCGGCGGTCCGCGCCGCCCACCCAGACAATCACAAACCGGATGACTGACCCATGACCGACATCGTAATCCTGGACGGCGCGCGCACCGCGATCGGCACCTTCGGCGGCACCCTGGCCGGGACGCCGCCCATCCAGCTCGGCGCCCACGCGGCGCGGGCCGCGCTCGACCGTGCAGGGGTGGAGGGCGGCCAGATCGGCCAGGTCGCCTTCGGCCACGTGATCAACACGGAGCCCCGCGACATGTATCTCTCGCGCGTCGCCGCGATGGAGGCCGGCATCCCGGAAACGACGCCGGCAATGAACGTGAACCGGCTCTGTGGCTCCGGCGCGCAGGCGGTGGTGTCGGTCGTGCAGGCGCTGATGCTGGGCGACGCCGATTTCGGCCTTGCCGGCGGGGCCGAGAACATGAGCCGCTCGCCCTACATCCTGCCCCAGGCCCGCTGGGGCCAGAAAATGGGCGACACCGGCGCGCAGGACATGATGCTGGGCGCGCTCAGCTGCCCGTTCGGCACCGGGCATATGGGCGTCACGGCGGAAAACGTCGCCGCCGAGCACGGGATCAGCCGCGACGATCAGGACGCTTTCGCGCTCGAGAGCCAGGCCCGTGCCGCCCGCGCCATCGCCGGGGGCCGCTTCGCCGACCAGATCGCCCCGATCGAGGTCCGGGTGAAACGCGACACGGTCGCCTTCGCCACCGACGAGCATCCGAAGCAGACCACCGCCGAGGCGCTCGCCGGGCTCCGGCCGGTTTTCCAGAAAGACGGGACCGTGACCGCCGGCAATGCCAGCGGCATCAATGACGGCGCGGCGGCGCTGGTTCTGGCCCGCGCCGAGGCCGCCGAGAAGGCCGGGCTGAAGCCGAAGGCGCGGCTTCTCGGCTATGCCCATGCCGGCGTCCGGCCTGAGGTGATGGGGATCGGCCCTGTTCCGGCGGTCGAGCGCCTGATGGCGCGAACCGGCCTTTCGGTCGCGGATTTCGACGTGATCGAATCCAACGAGGCCTTCGCCGCGCAGGCGCTGGCGGTCAACGAGGGGCTCGGCCTCGACCCGGCGAAGGTCAATCCCAACGGCGGCGCCATCGCGCTCGGCCACCCGGTGGGCGCGACCGGCGCCATTCTCGCGGTCAAGGCGCTCTACGAGTTGGAGCGGACCGGCGGGCGGTACGCATTGGTGACCATGTGCATCGGCGGCGGACAGGGAATCGCGCTCGCCCTGGAACGCCTCTGAGCCATCGGGCGGCGGGCACTGACCGGATGACCGGCGCGCCCCGCGCCGGCGCCGTTTCCCTTTCCCGGGGACACGGGAATTTTCTGCGCCTGACTTGATTCAGATCAATTGCAATATGACTATGTATATATACATAGGCAGCAATGAATGTATCAGGAGGCAACCATGTCACTCTCACTGCCCCGCATGGGCGATAAATACTCGCCCCTCTACTTCCTCGCCTCGCTTGGCGCAGGCGGGCTTACCGTCACCTTCTTCATGTACCTGATGTTCTGGGTGCCGCATCCAGGTCAGCCCGTCCCGGTGTTCGAGGACCTGATGGCCGCCTTCGCCACCGGCGGGCCGCTGATGCAGGCCACGATCGCCGCGGCCATGGCCGGGATCGCGGTCTTCGCCTTCCTCAATATCCGCTACCTGGTCTGGAACCTCCGCTCCTATGCCGCCTTCGCCGGGACCGATGCCTTCCGGGCCCTCAGGCAGTCCAACGCCGAGACCCAGATCCTTGCGATGCCGCTGGCGCTCGCCATGTCGGTGAATGTCGGCTTCATCCTCGGCCTGGTCTTCGTGCCGCAGCTCTGGACGGTCGTGGAATACCTCTTCCCCATGGCGATCCTCGCCTTCCTCGCCATCGGCTATCTTGCCTTCCGCCAGATCGGCGGCTTCCTCGGCCGCGTTCTCGTCAAGGGCGGCGGCTTCAGCCACAAGGCCAACAACTCCTACGCGCAGCTTCTGCCGGCTTTCGCGCTCAGCATGGTGGGCGTCGGCCTCGCCGCGCCCGCCGCGATGAGCACCACGCCGCTGGTCGCCGGCATCTCGATCATCGCCTCGACCTTCTTCCTGGCGGCGGCCCTGATCTACGGCGCTGTGGCGCTGGTTCTGGGCGTCCATGCCATGATGGAACACGGTGCGGCCGAGGAAGCGGCGCCGACGCTGATGGTCGTGATCCCGATCCTGACGGTGCTCGGCATCCTGATGCTGCGCCAGGAGCACGGCCTGCACGTCCATTTCGGCGTCGAGGGCGCGGCGGGCGACACGCTGGCCTTCCTGGGCAGCCTTCTCTCGGTGCAGGTGCTGTTCCTGATGCTGGGGCTGCTGGTGCTGAACGGGCAGGACTACGCCCGCAAGTATCTCTCGGCCGGGGGCAAGCGATCGCCCGGGTCCTACGCGCTGGTCTGCCCGGGCGTCGCGCTCAGCGTGATGCTGCACTTCTTCGTCAACAAGGGCCTCGTCGGGGCCGGTATCATCGCCCAGTTCGGCATCGCCTACTGGGGGCTGACCGCCATAGCGCTCGGCTTCCAGGTCGCGATGATCGCACTGGTTTTCTGGCTGAACCGGCTGCATTTCGCCCCCGAGGCGGGCGCGCGGGCCATCCCGGCGGAGTGACCCGGTCGCGATCTCGCGGAACGGGCGCCCCCGGCGGGCGCCCGTTTCTCTTTCAGCCGGCGCCCCCGGCCGCTAGGATCGCCCGGCCAGCGGCGCAGGGGGCAGATGATCCGCACCGTCACCATTCTTCTCGGCTTCCAGCTCCTGGGCGAGGTCATCGCCCGGGGTCTGGGTCTCATCGTGCCCGGCCCGGTCATCGGCATGGCCCTGCTTCTGGCGCTGCTCTGGACCCGCCCCCGCCTGGCCGGGTCGATCATGCCGACCGCGCAGGGGCTGCTGGCGCATCTCTCGCTGCTCTTCGTGCCGGCGGGTGTCGGCGTGGTGGGGCATGCCGGCGCCCTGGGCGCCGAAGGCCCCGCGATCGTCATCGCGCTCGTCGCCAGCACGGTCCTGGCGATCGCCGTCGGTGCGCTGGTCTTCACCGGGGTCGCACGGCTGACCGGGGACGGCGATGACTGACTTCACCGAAATCTGGAGCTACCTGGCCGAAACGCCGCTGCTCTGGCTGGCGGCCACGCTCGGCGCCTATGTCATCGGCGATGCGCTGCACCGCCGCGCAGGTGGCACCCCGCTGGTGAACCCGGTTCTCGTCGCCGTGGTCATCCTCGCCGCGGCGCTTGCCCTGACCGGCACGCCCTACGCCACCTATTTCGAAGGCGCGCAATTCGTCCATTTCATGCTGGGCCCGGCCACGGTGGCGCTGGCCGCGCCGCTGCACGCGAACCTCGCCAAGGTGCGGAAATCCGCCGTGCCCATGGCGGCGGGCCTGCTGGCCGGGTCCGGCACCGCGATCCTGTCCGCGCTCGGCATCGCCTGGGCCCTTGGCGTCGACGCGGCGACGCTGGCCGCGCTCGCGCCGAAATCGGCCACCGCGCCGGTGGCGATGGGCGTGTCGGAGGCGCTCGGCGGCTCACCCACGCTGACGGCCGTGATGGTGATCTTCACCGGCATCACCGGGGCGATCCTGGCCGCGCCGGTTCTGAACGCGCTCCGGCTCCGCGACTGGCGGGCCCGCGGTTTCGCCACCGGCGTGGCGTCACACGGAATCGGCACCGCGCGGGCCTTCCAGGTCGACGAGACCGCGGGCGTCTTCGCCGGCGTCGGCATGGGGCTGAACGCGATCCTGACCGCGCTCCTCGCGCCGCTCGTGCTGGCGCTCTTCGTCTGAGGGCCGCGGTTTCGCGCGCAGGGCGCGCGAGGATATTTGGACCACTTGGAAGGGGCAGGCCGCACGCACCCTCCAAGTGGCGGAAATATCCCCGCCGGAGGCATGAACCGCCGCGCAGCGGCGATGCCGTCAGCCGCGCGCCCTGACCTCGGACAGGGTCTGCGCCGTGGACAGGGCCTCCGGGTCGAGCTTCAGCTCGATGATCGCGGGCACCCCCGCGGCAAGCGCCCGGTCCAGCGCGGGCGCGAACGCGGCCTGTGTCTCGACGGTTTCGCCATGTCCGCCATGGGCCCGGGCCAGCGCCGCGAAATCGGGATTGGCCAGCGTGGTGCCGCTGACGCGGCCGGGATAGGCGCGCTCCTGGTGCATGCGGATCGTGCCGTAGATCCCGTTATTCGCCACGATCACCACGATATTGGCGCCGTATTGCGTCGCGGTGGAGAATTCCTGCCCCGTCATCTGGAAACAGCCATCCCCCGCGAAGCAGATCACCGGGCGGTCGGGGTGGGCCAGCTTGGCCGCGACGGCCGCCGGCAGGCCGTAGCCCATCGAGCCGGAGGACGGGGCCAGTTGCGTGCCATGTTCCCGGAAGCGGTGGTAGCGGTGAACGAAGGCGGCGTAGTTGCCGGCCCCGTTCGTCAGGATCGCCTCCCGCGGGAGAACCTCGCGCAGGTGGCCGACCGCGTCGGCCATCCGCACCGCGCCGGGCAGGTCCACGGGCGTCTGCCAGTGCAGGTAGTCCTCGCGCGCGGCGTGGCGCCAGTTCACCCAGGCCGGCGCCGCCGGCGCGCTGGTTCCGGCCAGTTCGGCGACCAGCGCCGGCGCCGGCGCGGCCAGCGCGATGTCGGGACGGTAGACGCTGCCGGGCGTATCCGGGTCCGGGTGCACGTGCAGGATGGACTTGCCGGGTTCGGCGGGATCCACATGGGCGTAGCCGCCGGTCTCGATGTCGCCGAGACCGGCGCCCAGAACCAGCAGGCAATCGGCCTCGCGCAGCCGGAGCGCGAGGCGCGGGTTCATGCCGACACCCAGATCCCCGGCATAGCAGGGGTGGTCGTTGTCCATGTAGTCCTGGCGCCGGAACGCCACGGCGACCGGAAGGTCCCAGGCCGCCGCGAAGCGTTCGAGATCGGCCGCCGCGGCGCCGGACCAGGCCGGGCCGCCCGCGATGACGAGCGGCCGCTCGGCCCGTGCGAGCGCCCCGGCGATACGCGCCGCATCGGCCGGCGCGACCGCCTGGTCAGGGCGCGTCGCCCGGGCGAGATTGCCGACCACGGCCTCGGCGGACAGCATGTCCTCGGGCAGGGCCAGCACCACCGGCCCCGGCCGCCCCGATACCGCCAGATGGAAAGCGCGGCCGACATATTCCGGGATACGGTGCGGATCGTCGATCTCTGCCACCCATTTCGCCAGCGGTGCGAAGAAGCGGCGATAGTCCACCTCCTGGAAGGCCCCGCGGTCACGGTGGCCCCGTGCGATCTGTCCCACGAAGAGCACCATGGGCGCGGCGTCCTGCATCGCGACATGGACCCCGGCAGAGGCGTTGGTCGCGCCCGGCCCGCGCGTGACCAGGGCGACGCCGGGCGCGCCCGTGAGCTTGCCATGGGCGGCCGCCATCATCGCCGCGCCGCCTTCCTGGCGGCAGACGACGTTCTGGATGGCGCTGCCATGCAACCCGTCGAGCACCGCGAGAAAACTTTCTCCTGGGACGGAGAAGACCCGCTCCACGCCCTCGGTCGCCAGCTGATCGACCAGGATCTGCCCGCCGTGCCTCGCCTGCATGTCGCTCTCCCTCGTTGCCGGTACGGGTCATGGATGCGCCCCCGCGCGCGGCCCGTCAAGCCGCGGGCGGTTGCGAGACCGGCGCTGCGGTTTACATCCCTGTGGAGGGCACCGGATGGAGACACACATGAGCAAACCCGTTCTGCTGGGGATTTCGGGCTCGCTGCGCGGCGGCAGCTACAACACGAAACTGATCCGCGAGGCCGCGCGCCTCTTCGGCCCGGCCGATTTCGCCGAGGCCGATCTGCGCCTGCCGCTCTACGACGGCGATCTCGAGGATGCCGAGGGCATTCCCGCAAGCGTGCAGCGCCTGGCCGACCAGATCGCGGGGGCCGACGCGGTGGTCATCTCGACCACCGAGTACAACAAGGCGCCCTCGGGCGTCCTGAAGAACGCTCTCGACTGGGTGAGCCGGACGGACGGCACCCCTTGGAAGGACAAGCCGGTCGCCATCATGTCGGCCACCGGCGGTCGCGCCGGAGGGGAGCGCACGCAGTTCGCGCTGCGGCTGATGATGGTGCCGTTCCAGCCGAACCTTCTGATGGGTCCCGAGGTGCTGGTCGGCAACACTTCCGACCAGTTCGACGCATCGGACCGGCTGACCAACGCGCGCAACGCCAAGGCGCTCGGCGCGCTGATGAAGCGCCTGCGCGAGGCCGCCGGATTTCCCGCGGCCGAGGCCGCGGCCTGACCTGTCTCAGTCCGGCGTCGCGATCTCGATGAGGTTCCCGTCCGGGTCGCGCAGGTAAAGCGACCGGATAGGCCCCGTGGCACCGGTGCGGGCCACCGGGCCGGCTTCCACCGCGACCCCGGCGCGGGCCAGATGCGCCTGCCAGTCCAGGAGATCGTCCCCCGTCAGAAAACAGAGATCCGCCGCGCCGGGCATCGGTGTCGCCGCCTTCGGCGCGAACTCTTGCCCGGCCCTGTGCAGGTTGATCTTCTGGGTTCCGAACTTCAGCGCCATGCGCCGGGTGCCATCGGCACCGGTGAAGGCTTCGGGCCGCATTCCAAGGACATCGCAGTAGAACGCGACCGTCCGGTCAGGGTCGGACACGGTCAGCACCAGGTGGTCGAGCACTTGCAGGGTGGGCGTCATTCGGGCTTATCTCCGGCAGAACAGGTGATGGGGGCATCATGCACGAGGCAGAGGGAACGCGGCAAACACGGATCGACGTCATGGACCCGGCCCGCGCGGCGGCCCTGCACGCGGCCCTCGGCCGGCCGGGCCCCGCGCCGGAGGCCGGCGACCCGCTGCCGCCCTTCGGGCACCATCTCCATTTCTGGGAGGCTCGCCCGCCGGCCGCGCTCGGCCGCGACGGGCATCCGGCGACCGGCGGGTTCATCCCCGATCTCGGCCTGCCCCGGCGCATGTGGGCCGGCGGGCGCCTGGATTTCGCGGCCCCCGTCCGGCTGGGCGCGGCGGCCGAACGGATCAGCACCATCGCACGGGTGACACGGAAGAGAGGGCGGACCGGGCCGCTCGCCTTCGTGACGCTGCGCCACGAGATCCGGCAGCACGGCCGGGTCTGCGTGACAGAGGACCAGGATCTCGTCTACCGCGAGGATCCGGATCCCTCCGCGCCGGCACCGGTCGCACCGGCCGCGCCCACCGACGAGGACGTGGCGGAGCGCGCGACCTACGACACGACCCTGCTGTTCCGATACTCGGCGCTGACCTTCAACGGGCACCGGATCCATTACGACCTCGCCTATTGCCGCGAGGTCGAAGGGTATCCCGGCCTCGTCGTGCACGGCCCGCTGCTGGCGCAACAGCTCATGCTGATGGCCGAGGCACGGCTGGACGGGCTGGCGCGGTTTTCCTTCCGTGCCACGGCGCCCCTGTTCCATTTCGAGACCGCGACGCTTTGCGCACGGACCGCGGAGGACGGCCTGGCGCTCTGGGTGCGGGGGTCGGACGGCCGGCTCTGCCTGACGGCGGAGGCGGGCTAGGGTCACGACCCTAAGGCCGGATCGACGCCTCGACCCGGAACTCCGCCGGGATGCGGTCGCGGCCCTCGAGCACGAGATCGGCCATGATCCGTGCCACCCCGGGCGCGATTCCGAAGCCGATCTTGAAGCCGCCATTGGCAATGAAGACCCCGTCGCGCAGCGGATGCGGGCCGAGCATCGGCGCGCGTGTCCGGGCGCGCGGGCGCACGCCGGCCCAGCGCGCGATCACCGGCGCGTCTTCCAGCGCCTGGCAGGCGGCGACGGCCCGCGCATGAAGCGCGTCCAGCTGGTCGTCGGTCGTGTCGGGCGCCTCCCAGTCGCGTTCGCTGGTCGAGCCGACCGCGACCGTTCCGTCGCCATGGGGCACGATATGCAGCCCGTCCACGAAAAGCTGCGGGCGCTCCGCCGCCGCGAAACCGAGGCTCAGCGCCTGGCCTTTCACCCCCGCACCCACGGGCTGGCAGAGGTCGGTGGAGAGATCGGAAAGCCCCTCGTGGCCCGTCGCCAGCACGAGCGCCCCGGTCGCCCCCGGCGCGGCGGACCCGCGATCGATCCGGCCCCCGCGGGCCTCGATGGCGGCGGCGAGCGCGCGGCACGCGGCGGCGGGGTTCATGCGCGCGGTCAGCGTGTCGTGGATCAGGTAGCCGCTCGGGCTGGACGGCGCCCAGCCATCGGCGGGGGCCGCGATCACCTCCCATCGGGCGGCATCGCCCCAGGTGTCACGGGCGGCATCGGCCCGCGCGCGGGCAAGGTCCAGGCCACGGGCGTCGGCGACGGGCTGCAGGCGGCCGGTTCGCGCGTAGCCGGGCGAGACGCCGCCGGCCGCCGCCACCTCGGCCCAGAACGCCCCGGCGGCGACGAGGCTCTCGAACTGGAACTGTTTCTTGGGGTTCCAGCCGTCGGGCGTGTGCGGGGCAAGCGCGCCGACCACCCCGCCGGAAGATCCGGCGCCGACATGGCGTTTCTCCACCACGCGCACGGACGCGCCGCGGCGCAGGCATTCCCAGGCCACGGAAAGGCCGAAGATCCCCGCCCCCAGCACGGTCACCTCGGTCATTGCCATTCCCTTCTGTTCCTCCCATGCTCCGCCGCGACAGGTTACCTCGGGACATCGCATGGCAGAGGACACGCAGCAAGCGGCGCAGATCGCCTGGGGCCGGGGCGGCACGCCGGTCTCGACCCGGTTCGACGATCCGTATTTCTCGCTGGAGGACGGGCTGGCGGAAACCGCGCATGTCTTCCTGGACGGCAACGCCCTGCCCGCGCGGTTCCGGCCGGGTTTTCACATCGCGGAACTCGGCTTCGGCACCGGGCTCAACATGCTGGCCGCGCTCCGACTCTGGCGCGAGAGCGGCCAGGAGGGCCGGCTGCGCTACACGAGCTTCGAGGCCTTTCCGATGGATGCGCCCGACATGCGGCGCGCCCTCGCGGCCTTTCCCGACCTGGCGCCGGTCGCGGCGCCCCTGCTCGCCGCCTGGGAGCAGGGCGAAACCTGGATCGTCACGCCGGATCTGCTGGCCGAGATCGTGATCGGCGATGCCCGCGCGACGCTGCCGCGCTGGACGGGCAAGGCGGACGCCTGGTTCCTGGACGGCTTTGCGCCGGCGAAAAATCCCGAGCTTTGGGAACCGGCCCTCATGGCGGAGGTCGGCCGGCACACGGCCGCCGGCGGCACGGTGGCCACATACACGGCGGCGGGCGAGGTGCGCCGCGCGCTCGAAGCCGCGGGTTTTGCCGTGACCCGCGTGCCGGGTTACGGCCGCAAGCGCCACATGACCACCGGCCGGATGGAGGCCTCGTGAGCCAGTCGAACACCCGTCTCGGCGTTCTGCTGATGATCGCCACCACCTTCGTCTTCGCGGCGCAGGACGGCATCTCGCGGCATCTCGCGGGTGAATACAACGTCCTGATGATCGTGATGATCCGCTACTGGTTCTTCGCGGCCTTCGTCATCAGCCTGGCCGTGCGCAAGGCCGGCGGCATCGCGGCCGCCGCCGCGACGCGACAGCCGGCGCTGCAGATCTTTCGCGGCGTGCTGCTGGCCGGCGAGATCTGCGTCATGGTCGCCGCCTTCGTGGCGCTCGGCCTGGTGGAGAGCCACGCGATCTTCACCTCCTACCCGCTTCTGATCGCCGCCCTGTCCGGCCCGATCCTCGGCGAACGCGTCGGCTGGCGGCGCTGGACTGCCATCGCGGTCGGCTTCGTCGGGGTGCTGGTCATCCTGCAGCCGGGGATCACCGTGTTTTCACCGGCAGCCCTGATCCCGTTGACCGCGGCGCTGATGTTCGCGCTTTACGGGCTGCTGACCCGCTATGCCGCGCGGCTCGACACGACGGCCACGAGCTTCTTCTGGACCGGCACGACGGGGGCCGTCGCGATGACCACGGTCGGGCTGTGGTTCTGGGAACCGATGACCGCGCCCGACTGGGGCTGGATGGGCCTGCTCTGCGTCACCGGGGCGACCGGGCACTGGCTGCTGATCCGGACCTACGAGGTTGCGGAGGCCAGCGCGGTGCAGCCCTTCGCCTATCTCCAGCTGGTCTTCGCCTCGACGATCGGCCTGACGGTCTTCGGCGAGCGGCTGGAGCCCAATGTCGCCATCGGGGCCGCCATCGTGGTCGGCGCGGGGCTGTTCACGCTCTGGCGCGAGCGGCAGGCGCGCTAGTTCCGGCCCTCCAGCTCTGCCGAGAGCGAATGCGGCGGCGGCGCGCCGCGCAGCCGGGCGCGGTAGACGAGCAGGGATTCCATCACGCGCATGACGTAGTTCCGGGTTTCCCGGAAGGGAATGTGCTCGATCCAGTCGACCGGGTCGGTCCCCGCGCTGCGCGGGTCGCCGAAGCGTTCGATCCAGTCGTAGACCCGGCTCGGCCCGGCATTGTAGGCCGCCGAGACGAGCACCATGGACCCGTCGAAGGTTTCCACCAGCTCGGCCAGGTAGGCCGCGCCGAGGGTCGCGTTGTATTTCCAGTCCAGCGTCAGGCGCTCCGGCGCGTAGTCCAGACCCGTCTTGCCGGCCATCGCCTCGGCGGTGGCGGGCATAAGCTGCATCAGGCCGCGCGCGCCGACCGGGCTGATCACCAGCGGGTCGAACTCGCTTTCCCGCCGCGCGATGGCCAGCGCCACCTCGACGGCGACGGGCACCTCCATCTGCGCCAGGGCGGTCAGGGGATAGTAGCTCTTGGGGATCGTCACGCCCTGCCGCGCCGCCTGTTTCGAGATCATCAGCGCGATATGCGGCCGCCCGATGTCCAGCGCCAATTCGCCCAGCTGCGCCAGTTCCTGCGGATCGAGCGATTCGGCCAGGTGCACGAAGAACCGTTCCGACAGGTTCCGGTCACCCGCCTCGTGCAGGAGCAGCGCGGCCGCGAGGACCGAGCTGGTCGCGAAATCGGCCGCGCGCCAGTCGGGCACCGCGCCGGTGCCCGCGAGCGCCGGATCGGGGGGCAGCCCGGCGGCCTCCGCGGCCAGCTGGCCGTAAAAGCTGGTCTGATGTTCCGCCCCGGCCGCATAGGCCGCCGCCGCCGCGGCCTCCTGGCCCAGCGCTGCGTGCGCCCGGCCGAGCCAGTAGCCCGCGCGGCCCCGGCTGATCGGCGTCTCGACATAGGCATCGAAGCGCTGGAAATGCTCGAGCGCGGTTTCGGGGTCGTCGCGCTGTGTCAGCGCGATATAGCCGGCCAGCCATTCCAGGTCGGCGTAGTCGGACCCCTCGACCAGGTGATGGCGCGCGGCAAGCTCGTAGGCGAGCGCCGCCTCGCCCGCGCGCATCGCCGCGCGGGCGAAGGATCGGCGGCGGTTCGACCAGGCCCCGGGGCGGCCCAGCGCAGCGGCCGACTCGCTGCGTGCGCGCAGCAGCGCGCGGGCGTCGTCGTCGCGTCCCTTCCGCAGCCGCCAGAGGAACCGCTCATAGGCGAGCCCCGGATCGGCGGCCAGCGGTTCGGGCACCGCCGCGATCCGCGCATCGACCCCGGGCGCCAGCGCCCGCAGCGCGATCCGGGCCTCGGCCAGCTTGCGCCAGTTCGCGCCGACATGCGGGAACATCCGCCGCGCGGCGTCTTCGGCACCCTGCCAGAGCAGCATGTCCAGCCGCGCCTCGTGGTGGGGCGCGAGGATGTCGGGGAACGCCGCCAAAAGCAGCTTCTCGTCGCCCTCGTTCAACTCGAGTTCGCGCCAGGCCCGTACGACCTCGGCGCCGGCATCGCCCACACGGCCCAGCGCCGAATAGGCGCCCGCCAGCCGCACGATCCCGGCGCCGGTATCCGGGGGGCTGTCCCGGAAATAGGCGACCACGTCCCCCGGATCGGCATCGGCCGGGATCTGGGGTTCGCCCTTGCGGCGCAGATAGGGCAGGCCCGGCCAGTCGCCGTTGCGGGCCAGGAAAGCGCGGTAATCGACCCAGAAACCGGCCCCGGCCCGAAGCTTGATCCATTCGACGATGTCGCCCGCGGCCGGCGAGTCGATCCCGGCGACGGCATCCGCCGCCCGCGCCCAGTCACCCGAGCGGCTCGCCGACAGGGCCTCGGACAACGCCTCGCCGCGTTCCGTCACCGCGGCCGCGGGCGCGGGTCCGGGCAGGACCAGCGCCAGAGCGGCCAGGAGCGGGGCGAGAAAAAGACGCATGACGAGCCTCGGGACACGCGGCATGGGATGGACTGTAGTGGCGGGGCGGTCTATTGCAACGGCCAACTTGGCAAAGCCTGCGCCGGTCTATAGGGTCCGGGCGGTTTTGCGCCGACGACGCCGGGCTGCGACAGAGAAGGAGCGTGTCATGTTCAAAGGGTCGATTCCCGCACTCGTGACGCCGTTCAGGAACGGCGAAGTGGATCTCGACGCGCTCAGGGCGCTGGTGGAATGGCATGTCGAGGAAGGCAGCCACGGGCTGGTCCCGGTCGGCACCACCGGCGAGAGCCCGACGCTCAGCCACGAGGAACACGAACTGGTGATCGAAGAGGTCGTGAAGGCGGCCGACGGGCGCATCCCGGTCATCGCCGGGGCCGGGTCCAACAACACGGACGAGGCGATTCGCTTCATGCGCCACGCCGAGGCGGTCGGCGCGGACGCGGCGCTGGTCGTGACGCCCTATTACAACAAGCCGACCCAGCGCGGCATGATCGAGCATTTCCGCGTTCTGCACGATTGCTGCACGCTGCCGATCATCATCTACAACATCCCCGGGCGTTCCGTCGTCGACATGGCGCCCGACACGATGGGCGAGCTGGCGAAGCTGCCGCGGATCATCGGCGTCAAGGACGCCACGGGCGACGTCGTCCGCGTCTCGCGCCAGCGCGAGACCTGCGGCGCCGATTTCATACAGCTGTCCGGCGAGGACGCCTCGGCGCTGGGCTTCAACGCGCATGGCGGGGTCGGCTGCATCTCGGTCACGGCGAACGTGGCGCCGCGTCTCTGCGCCGAGTTCCAGGAAGCGACGCTTGCCGGCGACTATGCCAAGGCGCTGACCTTCCAGGACCGGCTGATGCCGCTGCACACGGCCATCTTCCTCGAACCCGGCCTGGCCGGCGCGAAATACGGGCTTTCGGTTCTCGGCAAGTCCGGCGACGAGGTTCGCTTGCCGCTGACGACCCTGCTGCCCGAAACCCGCCAGCGGATCGACGACGCGATGCGTCACGCCGGCCTCATCAACTGAGCGCCGGATGCACGACCGCGGCAAGCCTCCCCGCCCCGGCGAGATCGTCCTGGACCGCGTGCCGGGCACGGGCGACGGGCCGCGGATCGCGTTCATCGGCCGTATCCGCACCCCCTGGGGGCCGGGGGACGCGCCGCGGAACCTGCGCCAGGCCCGCGAGCGCGGGAAACCGGCACGCATCCTGCTCGAGCCGGACTACGCGCCCGGCCTGCTGGGGCTGGAGGTCGGCCAGGCGATCGTCGTGTTCTACTGGATGGACCGGGCACGGCGCGACCTGATCCGCCAGAACCCCCGCCACACCGACGGCGTCCGCGGCACGTTCGCGCTGCGCTCGCCGGTCAGGCCGAACCCGGTATCGCTGGCGACGGTGCGGATCACCGGGCTCGATGCCGCGGCCGGCGAGATCGAGATCGATGCGATCGACTGTTTCGACGACACGCCGCTGGTCGATATCAAGCCGTGGATGTCCACGATCGACGTGCCGCCCGGCGCCGATCTCTGATCGCGCCTTTTCCCGGGCCGCGGGATGGCCTATATCCCCTCGGCCATGGCCAAAGCGAAATCAGACCCGAACTACAAGGTGATCGCCGAGAACCGGCGTGCAAGGCACGACTACGCGATCGAGGAAGATCTCGAATGCGGGATCATGCTCGAGGGCTCGGAGGTGAAGTCGCTCCGGCAGGGGCAGGCCAATATCGCCGAGAGCTATGCCAGCGTCGAGGATGGCGAGTTGTGGCTGATCAACAGCTACATCGCCCCCTACGAGCAGGCCAAGACCTTCGGCCACGAGGAACGGCGCAAGCGCAAGCTGCTGGTCAACAAGCGCGAACTGGCGCGGCTCTGGAACGCGAGCCAGCGCCAGGGCATGACGCTGGTGCCGCTGGTCCTCTATTTCAATCACCGCGGCATCGCGAAGCTGAAAATCGCCATCGCCAAGGGCAAGAAGACCGTCGACAAGCGCGAAACCCAGAAGAAACGTGACTGGCAGCGCCAGAAACAGCGGCTTTTGCGCAACCAAGGCTGAAATTCTCGGCCGGCATAACACGTTTCGGTTGCCGCTCTGCGCCTGGTCCGTAGCCTGTGCCGGGTGAGTTGATTTGTGTGTCAGTGTCGCAGGTTGCGTATGATCGAGACGATTGCATTCCACATCGCCGCGGGGAGCCTCGGGGGCAACCTCGCCGGCGGTCTGCTGAAACAGCTCAATCTCGGACTGGGCGGAAACACGCTCTGCGGACTGGCCGGCGGCGCACTGGCGGCCGGCGCCGGGGCGGTGGCCGGCACGCTGGCGACGAGCGGCGGCCTGCCGGCGCTGGTCATCGGCGGGTGCGGCGGGGCGACCCTCATGGCGCTGGCAGGACTGCTGCGCGAGATTCGCGGGTCCGGCTGACCCGCTTCGCGACCAATGCCAACCTGCTGTCGGGATGCCTGGTGTGCTGCGTGATCGTGCTGATCTATCTCAGTGACCACGTGGCGCGCGACACGTCGTTGATCAACGCGGGGCTGTTCGTCGGGACCGTGTTGCTGCTGGTCTTCGGCTTTCCCTGCATCATGCTCGAGATCGGTGTCGCGGCACGGCGGACCGCAACCGACCCCTGCGACTGAGGTGGGCGCAGCCCTGCGCGCTTGCCTCCGCGGGGTCAAGCGCGTAACTCCGTGTGTCAGAACGCAGAGGAGCCCGCGATGCCTCAAGACGACCCGAAAACGCTCGTATCCACCGACTGGCTGGCGCAGCATCTGAACGACCCGGACCTGCGGGTGCTGGACGCCTCGTGGTACATGCCCGATGCAGAGCGTGACCCGAAAGCCGAATATGCCGCCGCCCATATCCCCGGGGCCCGGTTCTTCGATATCGACGAGATCGCGGACACGCGCTCGGAGCTGCCGCACACGGCGCCCCCGCCCGAGAAGTTCATGAGCCGCATGCGCGCCATGGGCGTGGGCGACGGCCACCAGGTCGTGGTCTATGACGGCGCGGGGCTCTTCTCGGCGGCGCGCGTCTGGTGGCTGTTCAAGCTGATGGGCCATGACGACGTGGCCGTGCTCGACGGCGGCTTGCCGAAATGGCAGGCCGAGGGCCGCCCGATCGAGGACATGGCCCCGATCCTGCGCGAACGTCACATGACCGCCCGGCGCCAGGCGCATCTGATCAAGGACGTCACCCAGGTGGCGGAGGCCTCGAAGCTGGGCGCGTCACAGATCCTCGACGCGCGCTCGCCCGGCCGCTTTGCCGGGACCGAGCCCGAGCCGCGCGCGGGCCTGCGCGGCGGGCGCATCCCCGGCTCGCGGAACCTCCATTACCGCGCCCTGCTGAACGAGGACGGCACGATGAAGGATCCCGAGGCGCTGAAATCCGTCTTCGCCGCGGCTGGCGCCGATCTCGGCAAGCCGGTCATCACCACCTGCGGGTCGGGCGTCACGGCCGCGATCATCAACCTCGCGCTCGAGCGGGTCGGTCATCGCGCCCATGCGCTCTATGACGGGTCCTGGGCCGAATGGGGCATGTTCGACGAGCTGAAAGTGGAGACCGGATGACCCGCCAGCCAGCCGGAACCGAGGTCGCCTACACCGTGACCTGGCTCGAGATGACGGAGCGGCCGGGCTACCCGTGGCCGCATGCGCCCGCGAACATCCCGGTCACGCTGCTGCCCTCCGACACGCCGCCGGTCTGGTACTTCCTCGCGCTCTACGACGCGGTGGGGCGCGACCACGCCTGGGAGGACATGCACGCGGAAGATCCCGAGACGGTCCGGGCGATGCTGCACCACCCGGACGTGACGCTCTACACCCTGCTCTCGGACGGCTGGCCGCACGGGTTCTTCCTGCTGGACTGGCGCCGGCCCGGCACCTGCGAACTGGCCTATTTCGGCCTCGTCCCCGAGGCGGTTGGCCGCGGGCTCGGCACGTTCCTGCTGCAGACGGCCGTGCATACGGGCTGGGACCGCGATGGCATCGAGAAGATGACCGTCAACACCTGCACGCTGGATCACCCCCGCGCGCTGATTAACTACCAGAAAAACGGCTTCGCGCCGGTGCGGCAGGAAGAGAGATCCCGTATACTCACCCGCGACCGCGACCTGTCGCGCATCCCAGAATGAAAGGCAGACCATGTTTGGCGCACTGAAACCACTTCCGGCCGACAAGATCCTGCAACTCATGCAGATGTATCGCGAGGACCCGCGCGAGGAGAAAGTCGATCTCGGCGTCGGCGTCTACCGCAACGCCGAGGGTGTGACCCCGATCATGCGGGCCGTGAAGAACGCGGAAAAGCAGCTCTGGGAAATGGAAACGACCAAGGCCTATACCGGGCTGGTCGGCGATGCCGGCTACCACAAGGCGATGACGGATCTCGTGTTGGCCGACTCGGTCGATCGCGCGCGTATCGCCGCCGCGCATACGCCGGGCGGCACGGGGGCGATCCGCCAGTCGCTGGAGCTGATCCAGATGGCCGCGCCCGAGGCGCGGGTCTTCGTCTCGTCGCCCACATGGCCGAACCACCTGTCGATCCTCAAGCATCTGAAGGTTCCCTTCACCGAGTACCGCTATTTCGACGACGAAAGCCGCGCCGTCGATTTCGACGGCATGATGGCCGATCTCGAGCAGGTGAAGCCGGGCGACGTGGTGCTGCTGCATGGCTGCTGCCACAACCCGACCGGCGCCAACTTGAACCCCGTCCAGTGGCAGCAGGTGGGCGACCTGTTGCTGGAAAAGCAGGCGATGCCCTTCATCGACATCGCCTACCAGGGCTTCGGCGACGGGATCGAGAAGGACGCCGCAGGCGTGCGCCACCTGGCCGGGCGCGTTCCGGAAATGCTGATCGCGGCGAGCTGTTCCAAGAATTTCGGCATCTACCGCGAGCGGACCGGCATCGTCCTGGCCATCGCGCCCGACGAGAAGACGCGCGACGTCACACAGGGCAGCCTGGCGCATCTCAACCGCCAGAACTTCTCGTTCCCGCCGGATCACGGGGCGCGGCTGGTGACCATGGTGCTGGAGACCCCGGCGCTGAAGGCCGACTGGATGGACGAGCTGGAAGACGTGCGCCTCGGCATGCTGGATCTGCGCGAGCAGCTGGCCGGAACGCTGCAGCAGATGACCGGCTCGGATCGCTTCTCCTTCATCAAGGAGCATCGCGGCATGTTCTCGCGGCTGGGCGCGACGCCCGAGCAGGTGCAGGCCATGCGCGAGAGCCACGGCATCTACATGGTGGGGGACTCGCGCATCAACATCGCCGGGCTCAACAAGGATACCGTGCCGATCCTGGCCGAGGCCATCGTCAAGGCCGGCGTCTGAGGCCGGCCCGAGATTTCCCTTGATCTGCCGGCGCGGCGGGCGTATGCCGCCGCGTCACCGGCCCCGCGCGGGCCGACAAGTCGCCGCGACCTTGTATAAAAAACGGAGCACAGTCATGTCCCGCTACCTGCCCGGCGTGATCGCGATGGCGATCATCGTCGTCACCTCCAACATTCTCGTGCAGTTCCTCTACGGCCAGTGGCTGACATGGGGGGCCTTCACCTATCCCTTCGCCTTCCTTGTCACCGACGTGATGAACCGCATCTACGGCCCCGCCGCCGCGCGCAGGGTCGTCTTCGCGGGGTTCGTCACCGGGGTGATCTGCTCGCTCATCGGCACCCAGATCCAGGGCGAGTTCGGCCCGCTCGTAACCTGGCGCATCGCGCTGGCCTCGGGGTCGGCCTTCCTCGTGGCGCAGATGCTGGACGTGGCGATCTTCGACCGGCTGCGGCAGGGCGCGTGGTGGCGCGCACCGCTGGCCTCGTCGCTGATCGGCTCGACGCTGGACACCGCGCTTTTCTTCTCGATCGCCTTCTCGGCACAGCTGGCCTTCCTCGAGCCGGCGAACGACGTGGCCTGGGCCAACGAGGCGCTGCCGCTCCTGGGTGCGGGTCCCGTCGCGCCGCTCTGGGTGTCGCTCGCGGTCGCCGATTACGGCGTCAAGCTGGCCATCGCGGCCGTCGCGCTGGTGCCCTTCCGCCTGATCGTGGACCGGCTGAGGGCACAGGTAGCGTAAAAACTTTTGACAAACACAAAATCTGTGGCACGCTTCCTGATAACGGCAACAGAGCAGAAAGGAGGTGGTCCAGTGTCTAGAGTGATATTGGAGAAAGAGGTCGGGCATCATCGGAGGGTTTTCGCCTAGGGCAGCCCCGACGCGGGACCCTTCGATGGGGCAGGACCCACCTGGCCCATCTCCTTTGATCTCGGGAGGGCCGTCCGGAACGCCGGGCGGCCCTTTCTCGTCTCGTGGTGCGGCTCTATGCTGCCCGCATGATCCGCATCACCGAAGATATCGCCATCGAGGACTGGGAGGTGACCGAGCATTTCGTGCGATCCTCGGGTCCCGGCGGGCAGAACGTGAACAAGGTGGCCACCGCGGTCGAGCTGCGCTTCGAGGCGGAGCGCTCGCCCCATCTGCCCGATCCGGTGAAGCGGCGGCTGCGGCGGCTGGCCGGGCGGCGCTGGACCGCCGACGGCGCGGTGCTGATCCGGGTCGAGGACACGCGCAGCCAGGCGCGCAACCGCGAGATCGCCCGCGACCGGCTCGCCGCGCTGATCCGCAAGGCCACCGAGACGCCCAAGCGCCGCGTGCCGACCCGCGTGCCGCACGGCCAGAAACGCAAGCGGCTCGCGGCCAAGAAGAAGCGCGGGCAGACCAAGGCGTTGCGCGGCCCCGTGGAGGGCGAGGACTGACCGCTAGCGCCGCCCGAACCCGATCAGCGCCACCGCCACCCCCGCGCCAAGCGCGTTGAAGACGAGGTCGAGCGCGGTGTTGTAGTAGCCGCCCACATTCGTCTCGGGCACCAGCAGGACGGCGGTGAACTCGATCATCTCGTTCAGCGCCCCCAGCCCCATCGCCCCGAAGAGCGGGTAGACCAGCGCCGTCACGCTGCCCCGCGTCGCCGGGAAATGCCGCGTCATCAGGTGCCAGAGCAGCCAGGCCGTGACCCCGAACCCGTAGGCATGCACCGCCTGGTCGTATTTCAGGATCATGTAACGCTCGGTCTCGACCAGCGGCAGCAGCGGCATGGAATAGAGCACCGAGTCCCCGACCGGCACGCCGCCCCCGGCCATGTGCAACAGCCCCCAGAGGCTCAGCGCCCAGAGCATCACCGGCGGGAAGGCCGCGCGCGCAAGGTTGAGGCCAACCAGCGCGATCAGCCCGGCCATGGTGATGACGTAGACGATGAACTCGAAATTGCCGATGGCGAAGAACCAGGCGGTGAAGCCCAGCACATAGGCGAGCGTCACGCCAGCCACGGCCCATTCTGCGCGGGTCGGATGGGCGGCCTGTGCGGTGGGGCGGGTCATCGGCAAAGGATGGCGCGACGCGGGCGGGGTGGCAAGGGCGGGCAGGCAGTCGACGCTGCCCCCGACGCCATGGCCGTCACACCACGACCTCCATCCGCTCCTGTTCGCCCACCCCGAAGACGCGCTTGTAGCGGGCGATCTCGTCGACCGGCCCGGTCGCCTTCTCGGGGTTGTCCGACAGCTTCACGCAGGGCCGGCCCTCGGCCTCGGCGGCCTTGCAGACCAGGCTGAAGGGCGCCAGCCGGTCGCCGTCCACCAGCCCGCGGAAATCGTTGGTCAGCAGCGTTCCCCAGCCAAAGCTCACCCGCACCCGGTCGCGGAAACGCGCATGCAGGTCCGCGATCACCTCCACGTCCAGCCCGTCGGAGAAGATCACCAGCTTCTCCCGCGGGTCCTCGCCACGGGATGTCCACCAGGCGATGGCGCGCTCGGCCCCGGTGGCCGGGTCGCCGGAATCCACGCGGATGCCGGTCCAGCCCGCCAGCCAGTCCGGCGCGTTCTCGAGGAAATTCTCCGACCCGAAGGTGTCGGGCAGGATGATCCGCAGGTTGCCCGAATGCTCCTCGTGCCAGTCGGCCAGCACCTGGTAGGGCGCACGGGCGAGGTCCGCGTCGGTGTCGGCCAGCGCGGCATAGACCATGGGCAGTTCGTGGGCATTGGTGCCGATGGCCTCCACCTCGCGGTTCTTGGCGATCAGGCAGTTCGAGGTGCCGACGAAGGCCTCGCCCAGCCCCTCCATCAGGGCCTGCACGCACCAGTCCTGCCAGAGGAAGCTGTGCCGCCGCCGGGTGCCGAAATCCGCCAGCTTCAGCCCGCCGAGCCCGCGCAGCCGCTCGACCTTTTCCCAGAGCTTGGTCATGGCGCGGGCATAGAGCACCTGCAGCTCGAACTTGCCCATCTCGTTCAGCACCGCGCGCGAGCGCAGTTCCATCAGCACGGCCAGCGCCGGTATCTCCCACAGCATGACCTCCGGCCAGGCGCCCTCGAAGGTCAGCTGGTACTGGTCGCCGCGGCGTTCGAGATGATAGTCCGGCAGGCGCAGGTTCTCGAACCATTCCATGAAGTCCGGCCGGAACATCTGCCGCTTGCCGTAGAACATGTTGCCGCGCAGCCAGGTCGATTCCCCCCGGCTGAGGCTGAGCGAACGGATATGGTCGAGCTGCTCGCGCAGTTCGCCCTCGTCGATCAGGCGGGCCAGCGGGATCTCGGCGCTGCGGTTGATCAGTTCGAAGGTCACGCGCGTATCGGGCTTGTTGCGAAAGACCGACTGGCACATCAGAAGCTTGTAGAAATCCGTATCGATCAGCGACCGGACGATCGGGTCGATCTTCCAGTGGTGATTGTAGACACGCGTGGCGATATCGACCATGGGGGCCTCCGGCTGCGGCAGCGGCCCCCGTTAAAGCAAGGCCGGCAGGCGCTGTCCAGCTAGTGGCCGAGTTCCACGCCCGCCGCCTTCATCGACTCGAGCGCCTCCTCGAGCGAGGACTCGAGGTCGATGGCACGGCAATGCTGTTCCAGGACATGGGTGCGGAAACCGAGCCGCGCCGCGTCAACGGCCGAGTAATGGACGCAGAAATCAAGCGCGAGGCCGACCAGCGTCACCGTGTCGACGCCGCGTTCGCGCAGGTAGCCCTCGAGCCCCGTGGGCGTCTCGTGATCGTTCTCGAAAAAGGCCGAGTAGCTGTCGATCGCCGGGCGGAAACCCTTGCGGACGATCATCTGCGCCCGGTCCGTGTCGAGATCCCGGTGGAAGGCCGCGCCGGTGGTGCCCTGCACGCAGTGGTCCGGCCAAAGCACCTGCGCCCCGTAGGGCATCTCCGTCACCTCGAAAGGCGATTTGCCCTCGTGCTGCGAGGCGAAGGAAGAATGGCCGGCCGGGTGCCAGTCCTGGGTCAGGATCACCACCTGGAACGCCTCCATCAGCGCGTTGATCCCCGGCAGGATCGCGTCGCCGTCGGGCACCTCGAGCGCGCCGCCGGGGCAGAAATCGTTCTGCACGTCGACCACGATCAGGGCTTCGGTCTCGGGACGGGTCATGGCATTCTCCTTTGCCTTGCTCCGGGGGTATGCAACCCCTGCCATCGCGTCAATGGCGTTGCGGCCCGGCGGGTATCGGGCGTATGGGGGGCGCATGACGCATGTAACGGTCGCCGCACTCTACCATTTCGTCCGCCTGCCGGACCCTGCCGTGTTGCGCGCGCCCCTGCGCCGGCTCTGCACGGACGCGGGCCTGCGCGGCTCGCTGCTGCTCGCGCCCGAAGGGATCAACGGCACGGTCGCCGGACCGCGCGCGGGGATCGACCGGCTGTTGGCACATCTGCGGGCGATCCCCGGAATGGAAACGCTCGAGCACAAGGAGAGTTCCGCCGCCGAGATGCCCTTCGGCCGGATGAAGGTACGGCTGAAACGCGAGATCGTGACCATGGGCCAGCCCGGGGTCGACCCGCGGGCCGGCACCGGCCACTATGTCGACCCGGCGGACTGGAACGCCCTGATCGCGGCGCCGGACGTCGCGGTGATCGACACACGCAACGCCTACGAGGTGGCGATCGGCAGTTTCGAGGGGGCGATCGATCCCGGCACGGAACGGTTCGGCGACTTCCCCGTCTGGTGGGCCGCCAACCGCCACCGCTTCCACAACAAGCGGATCGCGATGTTCTGCACCGGCGGCATCCGCTGCGAGAAGTCGACCAACTACCTGCTCGGCCAGGGGGTGGAGGACGTCTACCACCTCAAGGGCGGCATCCTGAAATATCTCGAGGAGGTGCCGGAGGCCGAAAGCCTCTGGCGCGGCGACTGCTTCGTCTTCGACGGGCGCGTGTCAGTCGGGCACGGCCTGCGCGAGGGGCCGCATGTGCTCTGCCATGCCTGCCGACGGCCCCTGACGCCCGAAGACACGCGGCACCCCGACTACGAGGCGGGCGCGGCCTGCCACCATTGCATCGACGAATACGACGAGGCCGACCGCGACCGGTTCCGGGAACGCCACCGGCAGGTCCGGCTCGCCGCGGCGCGCGGCGCGCGGCATCTCGGCGGCTGACACGCCCGTCAGTGTTCGCGCAGAAGGTAGCCGATCAGGCTGTTGCGTTCGATTTCCGCCCGGCCCAGGCGGCAGTAGCTTTCGATGTCGCCTTCCACCACGTCGTGACGTTCCAGATAGGCGTCGCGCAGCCGCCGCATCCGGTCCTGTTCCGCTTCCGACTCGATGAAGGCCTCGACCTGTTCGCGGGTATAGCCGAGATCCCGCGCCCGGTTTTCCAGGTCGTAGCGGCCGCGCAGCACGCGGAACCACCGTGGCGAGATGGTCGGACAGGCCTTGCGGATCTCGTCACCCACCGCGGCGGCGAAGAGGCGGTTGTAGATGTAGTCCTGCTCGCGCAGCGGCGGCAACTCGCCGTTCGCGCCGGCAGGCGTCGCAACGGCAAGGGCGGCGGCCAGCAAGCCGGCGGCAAGCGATGGGTGGTGGCGCGATCCCGGCATGGGACTCCTAGTCGGACGGTTACGGCTCTGGCTTGCAATATAGGAAGGACGCCCGACTTGGCGAAGACTCCGCGCGCCACGGCATCACCGCGGCGCGGAATCCCGCCGAGGCAGGTCCGCCCCCCCGCCGCCGGGGGATGGCTCAGAAATCCAGGTTCTCGACGCTGAGCGCGTTCTGCTGGATGAACTCGCGGCGGGGCTCCACGACGTCGCCCATCAGCTTGGTGAAGATGTCGTCGGCTTCGGCGACGTCCGCGACCCGGACCTGCAGCAATGTCCGCGCCTCCGGGTCCAGCGTCGTTTCCCAGAGCTGGTCGGGATTCATTTCGCCCAGGCCCTTGTACCGCTGCAGCGTGAGCCCGCGCTGCCCCTCGTCGAGGATGGCCTCGAGCAGCTCTGTCGGGCCATGGATCAGCTCGCGCTTTTCCTTGCGGCCCAGAACCGCCGGAACGCCGTAGATCTCTTGCAGGCTCTCCGTGAACCCGGCCAGCTTGCGCGCCTCGCCCGACCGCAACACCGGTCCGTCGAGCGTGCGCACCTCTTCGACGCCGCGCAGCACGCGCGTGAAGCGCAGACCCGCATCCTGGGTCGGACGACCCTGCCAGCCGCGTTCGTATTCGAGCGCCACGAGATCCAGCCGCTCGGCCACCGCGTCGGCAGTGGCCTGCGGATCGGCATCCACCTGTCCCGGCACGAGGGCCCCGGCGATCGCCGCCTGCTCGAGGATGTGGCGCGGGTAGTGCGTCGGGAAGGCGGTGAGCACGCGGCGCACCTGGCGCGCCTCCTCGACCAGCCGGGCCAGGTCCTGGCCGGTGATCTCCTCGCCGTTGCCAAGCCGCAGGACGGCGCCGTCGACGCCCTGTGCAATCAGGTAATCCTCGAGCGCCGGCTCATCCTTCAGGTACACCTCGGACTTGCCGCGCATCACCTTGTAGAGCGGCGGCTCCGCGATGTAGAGATGCCCGTTCTCGATGATCTCGGGCATCTGGCGGAAGAAGAAGGTCAGCAACAGCGTCCGGATATGGGCGCCGTCGACATCCGCGTCCGTCATGATGATGATCTTGTGATAGCGCAGCTTCGACAGGTCGAACTCGTCACGGCCGATCCCCGTGCCGAGCGCGGTGATCAGCGTGCCGATCTCCTGGCTCGACAGCATGCGGTCGAACCGGGCTCGTTCCACGTTCAGGATCTTGCCACGCAGCGGCAGCACCGCCTGGTTGGCCCGTGCCCGGCCCTGCTTGGCCGACCCGCCGGCCGAGTCGCCCTCGACGAGGAAAAGCTCCGACAGCGCCGGGTCCTTTTCCTGGCAGTCGGCGAGTTTGCCCGGCAGCGAGGCGACGTCCATCGCCGTCTTGCGCCGTGTCAGCTCGCGCGCCTTGCGCGCGGCCTCGCGGGCCAGCGCGGCCTCGACGATCTTGCCCACGATCATCTTGGCCTCGTTCGGATGCTCTTCGAACCACTCCGAAAGCTTTTCGTTCAACAGCCCCTCGACCGCCGGGCGCACCTCCGAGCTGACGAGCTTGTCCTTGGTCTGCGAGCTGAATTTCGGATCCGGCACCTTGACCGACAACACGCAGGTGAGCCCCTCGCGGGCATCGTCGCCGGTGAAGGAGACCTTTTCCTTCTTCGCCAGTCCCGAGCTGCTGGCATAGAGGTTGATGGTTCGCGTCAACGCGCCCCGGAAGCCCGCCATATGCGTGCCGCCGTCGCGCTGCGGAATGTTGTTGGTAAAGGGCAGGACCGTCTCGTGGTAGCCGTCGTTCCACCACAGCGCCACCTCGATGCCGATGCCGTCACGTTCACCCTCGATATGGATGGGCTCGGTGATCATCGGATGCTTGTTGCGATCCAGGTAGCGCACGAATTCCCGCACGCCCCCGTCGTAATGCATGTCGATTTCCTCGGCCTCGGCCGGGCGCTCGTCGCGCAGGCGGATATGCACGCCGGAATTCAGGAAGGCGAGTTCGCGCAGGCGGTGCTCGAGCGTCCTGAAACTGTAGTCGCGGTTCGAGAACGTATCCATCGAGGCGAGGAAGCGCACCTCGGTGCCGGTCTTGCCGCCGGAATCGCCCACCACCTCCAGATGCTGGGCGGTCTCGCCGCGTTCGAAACGGGCATGGTGTTCCTTGCCGTCCCGCCAGATGCGCAGCTCGAGCCAGTCGGACAGGGCATTGACCACGGAAACGCCGACGCCATGCAGGCCACCGGACACCTTGTAGGAATTCTGGTCGAATTTCCCCCCGGCATGGAGCTGGGTCATGATGACCTCGGCGGCCGAGACGCCCTCTCCCTGGTGGATGTCGACGGGGATGCCCCGACCGTTGTCGGTGACCGAGATGCTCTCGTCGGCATGAATCGTGACGGTCACCAGGTCGGCGTGCCCGGCAAGCGCCTCGTCGATGCCGTTGTCCACCACCTCGTAGACCATGTGGTGCAGGCCGGAGCCGTCATCGGTGTCACCGATATACATGCCCGGGCGTTTGCGAACGGCCTCCAGGCCCTTGAGAACCTTGATGGATTCCGCGCCGTATGCCTGCCCGGCCTGGTTTTCTTCGGTCATGTCGGGAAACCCTCTTGTCTTTGGCCGACAGGATATAGGTTTCCCCCGGGAATGTCACGCCGCAAGCCCGACTATTTCCGTCGCGATTTCAGGGGCTTGGGATGATTCGAATCGGGGATCGGGCGGCTCAGGTGAAGGGGATCGCCAGGCCCACGGCGATCAGCAGAATGCCGGCCGCGATATTGGTCCGCCGCAGCGCGTCCGGCGAGGTCAGAACCGCCCGCACCCTGTCGACGAACGCGGCCATGAACACGTTGCCCAGAAGGGGCACCAGCATCGATACGGCGCAGATCGCGGCGATGTCGAGCACGGTGATCCGGCTGATGTCGAAGAAGCCCGGCAACACCCCCATGTAGAACAGGATCGCCTTGGGATTGCCGATGATCACCAGCACCCCCGCCCAGAAGCCGGCCCACATGCCGGGCCGGGTCAGGCGGCTGTCCCCGTCGATCTTGCGGTCGGCGTGCCGGATCAGGAGCGTCCCCATCACCAGGAAGATCAGGCTCGCGCCATAGCGCAGCGCGATCAGGAAATCGGAATAGACCGAAACGATCCAGGCAACGCCGAAAATCGCCAGCAGCGGCCAGAGCGCATCGCCGATCACCACGCCCAGCGCCAGGGGCCAGGCGGCATGGAACCCGCCCGATAGCGCGCGCGCCAGCAGCGCGACCCAGACCGGCCCCGGCGTCAGGAAGAGCGCCAGGACGGCACCGGCATAAAGCAGAAGCTGCGCGGCGGTGACCGTCATGGCGCCTCCGGCAGGGTGACCGCCCCGGCGTCGTCGAGCGGCCAGAACGGGTTCATCGCCATTTCCCACACATGCCCGTCCGGATCGGCCCAGTAGCCGGAATACCCGCCCCAGAAGACCGTCTCCGGTGGCTTCAGCGCCGTCGCGCCGGCCGCCAGCGCCGCGGCAAAGGCCGCGTCGACCGCGGCCTCGGTGGCGAAATTCTGCGCCAGCGTCACCGCCCCGGTGCCCAGTGCCGCGTCCGGCCGGCCCTGGTCGGCGGCGAGCGCGGCGCGCCCGAAGAGCGTCAGGACCTGGCCCGGCAGCCGGAAAAACGCGACGGCCTCCTGCGAGGCGGGCGCTTCCCGCCAGCCCAGCGCCTTGTAGAAGGCCCGCGACCGGGCAAGGTCCGAACAGCCGAGCGTGATGACGCTGATGCGTTGCGGGGTCATGATCCTACGTCGCCTCCACCCGTGACAGTCCGTCCGCCGCGGTGACGTGCAGATACGCCGCCCGCGCGCCCAACGCCTCGAACAGCTCGCGCCCGGTCCCCGTCATCCAGGCCTGCGCGCCGAGCGCCACGATCTCGTCGTAGAGCGCCGCGCGCCGGTCGGCATCGAGATGCGCCGCCACCTCGTCGAGCAGCAGGATCGGCGGCGCGCCGAAATCCTCCGCAAGGGCGCGGGCATTGGCAAGCACCAGCGAGACCAGCAGCGCCTTTTGCTCGCCGGTCGAACAGAGGCGTGCCGCGATGCCCTTGGCCGCGTAGACGCCGACAAGATCCGCGCGATGCGGCCCGGCCAGCGTGCGCCCGGCCTGCAGGTCGCGGGGGCGGCCCCGGGCCAGCGCGTCCGCCAGCGCCTCGGCCGTTTCGGGCAACGCCACGCCGTCGGGCCCTTCCAGCGCCAGCTCCGCCGCGGGAAACGCCGTCTCGGCCCCGGCCTGCGCGGTCGCCAGGCGGTGCAACGCCGCCAGCCGGTTCTGCATGATGTCGGCCCCGTGTGCCGCCATCTGCCGCTCGAGCGCAGCGTACCAGCCCGGATCCTCGACACCCTCCTTCAGAAGGCGGTTGCGCTCGCGCATGGCCTTCTCGTAGGCGAGCACCGCCTCGGCATGGTCGGGCGTCAGGCTCATCGTCATCCGGTCGAGAAAACGCCGCCGCCCTTCCGCGCCCTCGATCCAGAGCCGATCCATCGACGGTACCAGCCAGAGCACCCGCAGCAAGCGACCCAGCGCGACCTGCGGGGACGCCTTGCCATCGATCCGCACCTGCCGGGGGCCGGCATCCTCCACCCAGGTCTCGACCTCGTGGCTCGACCCGGGCGTCTCGACCAGCGCCGACACCTTCCAGCCCGGGGCGCCCGGGCGCGCCATCTCGTCGGCGCCGGCCCGGCGCAACCCGCGCCCCGGCGAGAGCAGGGAGATCGCTTCGAGGATATTCGTCTTGCCGGCGCCGTTCGGGCCGTGGATCGCGACCGGGCGCCCGTCGCACGACATCCGCAGCGCCGCATGGGACCGGAACTGCGCCAGCGTCAGTCCTGTCAGCGCCAGCCGGGGCATGGAACGGCCTTTCCAAGTGGCGGAAATATCCCCGCCGGAGGCATGATCCGCCGCGAAGCGGCCAGGATCACACCCGCATCGGCATGACGACGTAGATCGCCGAGGTGTCGTCGCCCTCGCGCATCAGCGTCGGGTCGCCGGCGGAATTGAACAGGAACACGGCGTTCTCGCGATCGACCTGGCTTGCGATCTCCAGCAGATACTTGGCGTTGAAGCCGATCTCGAGGCGCTCGTCGCCATAGGCCACGGCCAGTTCCTCCTCGGCCGCGCCCGCGTCCGGGGCATTGACCGACAGCACCAGCCGGTCCTCGTCAAGCTGCAGCTTGACCGCGCGCGACCGCTCCGACGACACCGTCGCCACGCGGTCGACGGCCTTGGCGAACTCCGCCGCGTCGACCTCGAGCTTGCGGGTGTTGCCCATGGGAATGACCCGCGTGTAATCGGGAAAGGTGCCGTCGATCACCTTGGAGGTCAGCGTGATCTCGGGCGTGGCGAAGCGCACCTTGGTTTCACTGACCGAAACCGCGATCTCGGTGTCGTCGTCGTCCAGAAGCTTGCGCAGCTCGCCGACGGTCTTGCGGGGCACGATCACGCCCGGCATGTCCTCGGCGCCGGCGGGCAGCGGCGCGTCGATCCGGGCGAGCCGGTGGCCATCGGTGGCGACGCAGCGCAGCACGCGGCCGTCTTCGCCCTCGGCGACGTGCATGTAGACGCCGTTCAGGTAATACCGCGTCTCCTCGGTCGAGATGGCGAATTTCGACTTGTCGAAAAGCCGGCGCAGCACGGGGGCGGGCGCGGCGAAATTCGAACTGTATTCCGACGACGCCATCACCGGGAAATCTTCCTTGGGCAGCGTCGCAAGCGAGAAGTTGGAGCGCCCGGCGCTGACCTCGAGCCGGCCCGAGGCGCCGTCATCGGCCAGCGTGACCAGCGCACCGTCGGGCAGCTTGCGCACGATCTCGTGGAGCGTGTGGGCCGCAACGGTTGTCGCGCCCGACCGCTCGACCTGGGCCACGGCCTTGTCCACCACCTCGATGTCGAGATCGGTGGCGCGAAAGCTGACGGAATCGCCGTCGGCCTCGATCAACACATTGGCGAGGATCGGGATGGTGTTCCGGCGTTCGACGACGGATTGCGCCTGGGCCATCGCCTTGAGCAGCGCGGCACGCTCTATGCTGATCTTCATACCCTCGTTCCTTCGGCTGTCGGGGCGGCGAGACTAGCCGAACCGACCCGTAACACAATGGTTTTCTCAGGACTGTCCGACGAACCGGGCAGAGGGTCAAGAGGCGCGCCGCCACGCGCGCCCCTCACGCCTCCAGCATGCGGCGCAGAAGTTCCACGTCCTCGTCGATCTGGTTGTCGACGGCGCGCAGTTCCTCGATCTTGCGCACGGCGTGGATCACCGTCGTGTGGTCGCGCCCGCCGAAGCGCCGGCCGATCTCGGGCAGGGACTTGGACGTCAGCGTCTTGGCCAGGAACATCGCCACCTGCCGCGGCCGCGCGATGGTGCGGGTGCGCCGCGTCGACAGCAGGTCCGTCATCCGCAGATTGTAGTGGTCGGCCACCTTGCGGATGATCTCGTCGATGGTGACCTTGCGATCGGAGGCCCGCAGGATATCGGCCAGGCAGTCCTGCGCCAGGTCCAGTGTCACCTCGCGCCCGACCAGCGAGGCAAACGCGAAGAGCCGCGTCAGCGCGCCCTCGAGGACCCGCACGTTCGTCGAGATGCGGTGCGCGAGGAATTCGAGCACGCCGTCCGCGATCTTGAGATCGGGATACATGCTGCGCTGCGCCTCGACCTTCTGCTGGAGGATCCCGAGCCGCAGTTCGTAATCCGTCGGGTGCAGGTCAACCACCAGGCCCCATTGCAGGCGCGACTTGATGCGTTCCTCCAGCCCGTCGATCTCGCCCGGCGCCCGGTCCGCCGAGATGATGATCTGCTTGTTCTGGTCCACCAGCGCGTTGAAGGTGTGGAAGAACTCGTCCTGGGTCGAGTCCTTGCCGGCGATGAACTGCACGTCGTCGACCATCAGAACGTCGACGGAGCGGAACAGCTCCTTGAAGCCGATCATGTCCTTGAAGCGCAAGGCCTGGACGAAGCGGTACATGAACTGCTCGGCCGAGAGATAGACGACCTTGGCCCGCGGGTTCCGCCGCTGCAGGTCCCAGGCGATGGCGTGCATCAGGTGCGTCTTGCCAAGCCCCACCCCGCCATAGAGGAACAGCGGGTTGAAGGTGACCGACCCGCCCTCGGCCACGCGGCGGGCGGCGGCATGGGCCAGCTCGTTCGGCTTGCCGACCACGAAGGTCTCGAAGGTGAAGCGGACATCGAGCGGCGCGCCCGGCAGGTCGATGTCGTCGCGGCCGGGCGCATCCGGCGCGACCATGGTCTCGTCTGCCGGCGCCTCCGCCGGAGCCGCCCGGTCGGCCTCGGGGGTCTCGACGGCGGCGCCGCCCGATTTCACGCAGAAGTCGAGCCGGTGCACGTCCATGTCGTTGCGCCCGAGGGTGCGCAGGATCTCGTCGCCGAAGTTCCGCGACACCCAGGTCCCCATGAAGGAGGTCGGCACGAAGAACCGCGCCACCCCGTCGGAGATTTCTCCGAACTCGAGGGGCTCTATCCAGTTCTTGAAGGCATCTTTTCCAACCGATTGCAAAAGCTCAGAGCGTACACGTCCCCAAGTGTCGTGCGTCATTTCCAACCCGTCATTTTATTCGTTCAAGACTGCCGCCAGGGCAGCCCCCGGGCCTTCCAACCATTGGTCGTGCCCCGGTGTTTATTTGCATCCAAATCGCCCTCGAAGCCCTCGGCCACGTTAATACACTCGGCCCTTTGCCCGCGCGCCTGGAGTTCCGCAGCGAAAGCGGTGGCAGCCTCCATGGAACGCGCCCCGGACCGGCAGATGAAGAAGACCTTGGACGGCAGCGTGTCCCCGAACTCTTCCATCAGCGCCGCGGAGAATGCCGGGTTGACCGCCATGTCGGGGAACTGGCGCCACTCGTGCAGGATCACCGAGCGGCTCAGCGTCGACAGGTCGGGCACACCGACAAACCCCCATTCCGGCCGGGTTCTGACATCGATCAGCACGGCATCCGGAGTATCTTGCAGCTCTTTCCAGGTTTCGTCAGGCAATACCTCGGAAACGCTCGGACTCCGGTCCGCGCTCATCGCAGCTTCCCCCAAAGGCGGTTTGAATCGCTTGTCGAAGCTAGCAACAGGCTCACATGGGCGGCAACTTATCTTCGCGCTTGACTCTAAGCTTGCTGATTCCGAATCCCCGAAACTGTTACAGAAACGTCGCAGCCGGCAACCGACGCGGGTTCAGGACGCCCATTCGATGGGCAATCGACCACCCGAAACGCAAAAGGCGCGCCCGGAGGCGCGCCTTGCTGTCATCAAACCGTCAATGGAGCGGACGGCTCAGGCGCCGAGCGCCTTAACCCGGGCCGACAGGCGCGAAAGTTTGCGCGACGCGGTGTTCTTGTGCATCACGCCCTTGGTGACGCCGCGCATCAGTTCGGGCTGAGCCTTGCGCAGCGCCTCGGCCGCGGCTTCCTTGTTGCCGCCGGCGATCGCTTCCTCGACCTGGCGCAGATAGGTGCGGATGCGCGACCGGCGCGCCTTGTTGACGGCATAGCGGCGCTCGTTCTGACGGGCGCGTTTCTTGGACTGGGGCGTATTGGCCATGTGCGTGTTCCCTTCGTGGGGTCGGTATCAATTTGCGTTTGCGCGGGATGACCCCACCCCGGGTTCGCTACCGGGCGATTCTGGCCAAGGCGGGCCTCACGCGCATGTCTGGACCGGGCGTATAGAGAAAAGCCTGGCGATTGCAAAGGCCCTTTTTGGCGGGCCTTGCCGGGATCACTTGTCGCGGAACTGCGGCTCGCGCTTCTCGAGGAAGGCGGACATGCCCTCTTTCTGGTCTTCCGTGGCGAAGAGCGAGTGGAAGAGGCGACGCTCGAAGAGCAGCCCCTCGCGCAGCGTCGTCTCGTAGGACCGGTTCACCGCTTCCTTCACCGCCAGCGTCGTGATCTGCGATTTCTCGGCGATCTTCTGGGCGGCGGCCATCGCCTCGTCCATGAGCTTCTTGGCGGGCACCACGCGGCTGACGAGCCCGGCGCGTTCAGCCTCTTCGGCATCCATGAAGCGCCCGGTCAGATGCATGTCCATCGACTTCGACTTGCCGACGAACTTGGTCAGGCGCTGGGTTCCGCCGATGCCGGCGACCACGCCGAGATTGATCTCGGGCTGGCCGAACTTCGCCGTGTCGGCCGCGATGATGAAGTCGCACATCATCGCCAGTTCGCAGCCCCCGCCCAGCGCGTAGCCGGCCACCGCCGCGATGATCGGCTTGCGACAGCGAAGCATCTGCTCGACCTCGGCGCCGAACAGATCCTCGGTGAAAACCTCGACGAAGCTCTTCTCGGACATCTCCTTGATATCCGCCCCGGCCGCGAAGGCCTTGGACGACCCGGTCAGCACGATCGCGCGGACCTTGTCGTTGTCTTCGGCTGCCTTCAGCGCCTTGGCGAGCTCGGACAGCAGCGTGCTGTTGAGCGCGTTCAGCGCGTCCGGTCTGTTGAGCTTTATCAGCGCGACGTGGTCCTCGACCTCGACGATCAGCGTCTCGTAAGCCATCCGGGAACCCTTTTGATGATCTCGGCCAGATTCCTTACCAGCTATCGGCCCGCGTTCAACCTATCTCTGGCATCCCGGACAATAGAAAGTCGACCGTCCCGATTGAACGATCCGCGCGATCGTTCCGCCGCAGGCGTCGCGGCGGCATGTCTCGCCCTCGCGCCCATATACGGCGAACGCGTGCTGGAAATAGCCGAGTTCGCCGTCGGCCTGTCGGTAATCGCGCAGCGAGGATCCCCCGGCCGCAATCGCGTCCTGCAGGACCGCCCGGATGGCCGGCACCAGGCTCTGCAGCCTTTTTTGGCCGAGATTCCCGGCCTTTCGCCGCGGCGAGATGCGCGCCCGCCAAAGCGCCTCGCAGACATAGATGTTGCCGAGCCCCGCCACGACCCGCTGATCGAGCAAGGCCGCCTTCATGGGCGTGCGGCGCCCGGCAAGCCGCGCCGCCAGGTACGACTCGTCGAAGGCGTTGCCCAGCGGCTCCGGCCCGAGGCCGGCCAGCAGCCAGTGTTCCTCCGCGGTCGCGGTCGCCACCAGGTCCATCGCCCCGAAACGCCGCGCGTCGTTGAACGTGATTCGCGCGCCCCCCTCCATGTCGAGCACGACATGGTCATGCTTATCGGGCGCCGGATGGTCGTGGTGGAACTGCGCCACGGCGTGGCGCGCCGCATCGGGCAGGCTGACCAGCAGCCGCCCCGACATGCCCAGATGCACGATCAGCGTCTCGCCGGAGGACAGCGCCAACAACAGGTATTTCGACCGCCGCCCCAGGTGCAGGACGCGTTGACCGGTCAGCCGCGCGGCGAGCCGGTCGGGCAGCGGCCAGCGCAGATCGGGGCGCCGCACATCGGCACGCGCGATCCGTTTTCCAGCCATCACCGGCTCCAGCCCCCGGCGCACGGTCTCGACTTCGGGCAGTTCGGGCACAATCGCCTCCGTTCGGAAAGGACGCATTGCTCCGCCCCTCAGGCGCCCTATAAGGAGGGGGAGTTTCAGCCGAGTGCAAGACCCATGACCGACGCGCCCAAAACGACCCATTTCGGCCGCCAGACCGTGCCCGAGGACCAGAAGGCCGGGATGGTCCACGGCGTCTTTACCAACGTCGCCTCGAAATACGACGTGATGAACGATGTCATGTCCATGGGCATCCACCGCGTCTGGAAGGATGCGATGATGGACTGGCTCGCCCCCCGAAACGGCCAGCGCCTGCTGGACGTGGCCGGCGGCACCGGCGACATCGCCTTCCGCTTCCTCGATCGCGCGCCCGGCGCCACCGCGACCGTTCTGGACATGACCGAGAGCATGCTGGTGGAGGGCCGCAAGCGCGCCGAGGCCGCGCAGCTTGCCGACCGGCTGGACTGGGTGGTGGGCGACGCGATGGCCCTGCCCTTCGAGGATAACAGCTTCGACGTCTACACGATCTCCTTCGGCATTCGAAACGTGACCCGGATCGAGGATGCGCTGACCGAGGCCTTCCGCGTGCTGCGGCCGGGCGGCCGGCTGATGGTCCTGGAATTCAGCCAGCTGCCGAACCACGGGCTGCAATGGCTCTACGACCGCTACTCTTACAACGTCATCCCGGAAATGGGCCGCCTGATCGCGAATGACCGCGAGAGCTACCAGTATCTTGTCGAAAGCATTCGCCGCTTCCCCGATCAGGAGAGCTTTGCGGCGATGATCCGCGCGGCGGGCTTCGAGAACGTCAAGTTCCGCAACCTGACCTTCGGTGTCGCCGCGCTTCATTCCGGCTGGAAAATCTAGGCCATGCGCGGACCCCACAATATCTGGAGCCTGATCCGCACCGGCGCCACCTTCGAGCGCACGGGCGCCATGGGGGTCGCGCTCAAGGCCGTGAACGCGCCGCCCCAGATGCGGCTCGCCGCGCGGGTGGTCGGCTGGCCGTTCAAGTGGCTCGGCGCCAAGGGCGACCCGACCATGCCCCCGGTGACCCGTGCGCTGACCGCCATGGGCCCGGCCTACATCAAGTTCGGCCAGATCCTGTCGACACGTCCCGACGTGGTGGGCGACGAGCTTGCCCAGCAGCTTCGGGTTCTGCAGGACAAGCTGCCGCCTTTCGACACCGCCACCGCCAAGGCCTCCTTCGAGCGGGAAATCGAGATCGCCGCCGACGCGGCCTTCAGCGAATTCAGCGAACCGGTCGCGGCCGCGTCGATCGCGCAGGTTCACCGGGCGCGGCTGCGCAGCACCGGCCGCGACGTCGCGGTGAAGATCCTGCGCCCCGGCATCGAACGCGCCTTCCGCCGGGACATCGACGCCTTCTACTTCGTCGCCAACATGATCGAGCGGCTCTCCCCCGCCTCGCGCCGGCTGAAACCGACGGACGTGATCGCCCATTTCGAAGGCGTAGTGATGAAGGAGCTGGACCTGCGTCTCGAGGGCGCGGCGGCGGCGGAATTCGCGGCCTCGACCGCCGACGATCCGGGTTTCACCGTACCGGAAAACCACTGGCCGCTGTCAGGCCGCCGGGTGCTGGTGCTGGACTGGGTGGGCGGTATTCCCATGGGGGACGTGCCCGCGCTGCGGGCCGCCGGTCACGACCTGACGGCCCTGGGCGAACGCGTGCTGCAGATGTTCCTTCGCCACGCGCTCCGGGACGGATACTTCCACGCGGACATGCATCAGGGCAATCTCAAGGTGTCCGACAGCGGCGACATCGTGGCGCTGGATTTCGGGATCATGGGGCGGATCGACGAATACACGCGCCGGGTCTACGCAGAGATCCTGATGGGCTTCATCCGCAAGGACTACCGCCGCGTGGCCGAGGTGCATTTCGAGGCCGGCTACGTGCCCGCCGACCGCGACATCGACGCCTTTGCCCAGGCGCTAAGATCGGTGGGCGAGCCCATCTTCGGCATGGACGCGAGCCAGATCTCGATGGCAAAGCTCCTGGCCTACCTGTTCGAGGTGACCGAACGCTTCGGCATGGAAACCCGGACGGAGCTGATCCTGCTTCAGCGTACCATGGTGGTGGTCGAGGGCGTGGCGCGGTCGCTTCATCCGAACATCAACATCTGGGAAGTCGCGCAGCCCGTTGTCGAGGATTACATCCGCACCAATGTCGGCCCGCGCGCCTTTGCCCGCGACCTCGCCGAGACGGCGAAGGTCCTGGCCCGGTTCGGGCCGCGTCTGCCCAAGCTCGCCGAAGCCGCGATCATGGCGCAAGTCGACCCGCCGCAGCCGGACCCGCCGCGCCGGGGATGGCACCCGGTGGCCTGGGCCGCGCTGGGCGCCGCCGCGTCGGCCGCGGGTTTCGCCGCCTATCTCGGCCTGTGAACGCCGGGGGCCGATCAGTCGTCGGGCGCGCGCACCGCACTGATCTCGGAAGCCGGCACCTCCGCCCCGCCTGCCAGGACGAGAAGCGTGCGCTCGCCGTCGAGCCGGGCCTCCCGCACCGCGGCGTAGACCTCGGCGGGGTGTGTCTCCGTCTCGCCGCCGGAGGTCTCGCTCTCTACCGTGAAGCTGTAGCGCCCGGCCGGCAGGATCGCGCCGTTCGCATCGGCGCCCGTCCAGACGACGGGACCGTCCGCGACGGTCAGCGGCAGCGACTGCACGATGCGCCCCGCCGGATCCTGGACCACGAGCCGCGCGCTCTCGGCGCCGGTGGCGAAGCGCGGCACCAGTTCCAGCGGTGTTCCGTCGAAATCGGCCGGCACCGCGGCGCGGGCTTCCAGCCCGACCCACCCCGCCAGCGCCGTCGCGTCGGCGGCGCCAAGCTGGCTTTGGATGGCGGTCAGCAGCGAATTGGTCTGCACCTGCTGTTCGACCCCCGAAAACGTCGCCAACTGCATCGCGAAGTCGTTGCTGTCGAGCGGGTTGAGCGGATCCTGATGCTTGAGCTGCTCGGTCATCATTTTCAGGAACGTCTCGAAATCCGAGGTCACCATCTCGGCAGCGCCGAGCTGCGGGGGTGACGATGCCGCGGATCCGGCTCCGGCCGTTGCGGGATTGATCGGGTCCATCTCCTGTCCTTTCAGAGCCTGATATCCATGCCGCCATCGGTCGCCGCGCGGAGCGTGATCCGCTGCGCCGCATCGGTTTCGCCGGTGGTCTCTTGCGCCGCGAGGCCCGCGGAGACGGGCGTTCCGGCGGCCTGGTCCCCGCCGCCGTCCTGGCGGGCAAAGCTGAAGCCGGCGGTGCCGAGACCCAGCCGGGCGAAATCCTGCGCCAGCATGTCCACGTGCCGCCGGATGAGTTCGAGGGTCTCGGGCCGCTCGACCGACATCGCCACGGTGACGCCCTGATCGGTCAGGCTCAGGGTCATGCGCACCTGCCCGAGTTCCTGCGGCTCGAGACGGATTTCCACCGGCCGGCCTGGATCGAGGCGCGCCGCCTCGGCCAGCTGGGCCGAGACCGCGCGGGCCAGCGCGGGCGGCGTCTGTGCACCGCGGTCGGCGGCCAGGGGTCCGGAAGCCTGGAAAACGCGCTCCGCGCCCGGGCGATCCCCCGGACGCAGATCCGACGCGGCGGCCGGATCCTCGAAAATCCCCATCATTTCGGGACCGGCCGCGCGGCCCGTGGTTTCCGCCGAACGCCCCCCGGGCGCGGAGGGGCCGGCGGGCACCGCCGCTGGCGACGGCGCATCGATCCTGGGCGCGGCGGCGGGGGCGGGCCGGGCGGTCGTGGCGCGCAGGCGCGCTTCGACGCGCGGGGGCAGGTCCGCCCCATCGGCCATGGGCAGGGCTCTGGCCCGGGGCGCTGGGGGCGCCGCCAGCGGGGCCGCGGCAGTGTCGGGCCGCGCGCGCGGCATCTCGGTCCCGGGGGGATCCACGGGGCGGCCCGGATCGCCTGCCCGCACCTCCGGCACGGTCGGCGCGGTCGGGGCGCCCGCCCCGGACGCCGGCGCGAGCGGGGCCGGGGCATGGGCGGGCGGCGAGGCAGGCCCCCGGGCCGGCGGCCGGGTCGTCTCGGCGCGGCCGGGGTCGGCCATGGGGGGCGCCGGCGCCGCCTGCGGCCAGGCGGCCGGCACATCCGCCGCACCGCGGCCAAGGCCCGCCGGCATTGCCGCGCCGTCCTTTGCTGGGGGCGGTGCCGGATCGGCCTCGGGCGCCGGGACGAGGCCCGCAACGGCGACGTCGGTCATGTCCAGCCCGACCGCGTGTCCGGCTGCGGCCCGATCGGCCCGGCCCGGCGCGACGCCGGCCTCGTCTGGCGGATCGGCGGCCGTATCCTCGCCCGGCCCGTCGGTGGGGTCGTGACCGGTTCGTGCCAGGACGGCGACGAATCCCACCCGGACGACGGGCACGGAGCCGTCGGCCGGCACAGCTGTGGCGCCGGGCCCGTCGCCGCTGGCGCGGGACGGTGCGGCGTCGCCGCGCGGCTCGGTCGGCAGGATCAGGATATGCACATGCGCCTCCGGATTTCTGTCACCGGGGCAGCTTGCATGGCGCGGGTTACCGCTTCTTTACCCGTGCGGGGGAAAATCCGGAAACTTGTCAGGAATCGAGGCCGATATGCAGATCACGCCACATCCCGCCGCCCCGCCGCCCGCCCTGCGCCCCGAGACGGAGGACCGGCTGCGCGACGCGGCCCGCGCGCTCGAGGCGAGTTTCATCTCGCAGATGCTGAAATCCGCCGGTCTCGGCGAGACCCCGTCCGCCTTTGGCGGCGGCGCGGGCGAAGACCAGTTCGCGTCTTTCCTGCGCGACGCCCAGGCCCGCGCCCTGGCAGAGGCCGGCGGCTTCGGCCTGGCGGAGTCGATCTTCGAGTCGCTCAAGGGGCGGGCCGATGACCCGGCGTGACGTTCGCGAACTGGCCAGCCTGATGGATCGGGAGCGCCGGCTCCTGCTATCCGGCGATCTCGCGGCCCTGGCCCGTCTCGTGCCCGAGAAAACCCGGCTCGCCGCGGCCCTGCCAAGCGCCGGGGTCGACCGCGAGACCGTCGAGGCGCTCTCGCGCTCGGCCCACCGCAACGCCCGGCTGCTGGCCGCCGCGCTGAGCGGCATACAATCCGCCCAGCTCCGGCTTTCCGCCGCGCGCGACACGCCCCCGAACCTCGAGACCTACGACCGCGGCGGTCGCCGGCAGACGCTGGGCGGCGCGGGGATCCGCCACGATCACAAGGCCTGAAGGGGATGGTCCGCAATTCGCCTAAAATCAGCGGCTTCCGCGGCCCAACCCGTTAATAACCCGTTAGGATTTGCGCCGCAGTCTCGCCCCCGCATCCCGAAGCGGATGGCGCGGCCCGCGGAACACCGTGACCCGCAAAAGTCAGAAGGACGTGAGCGGCCGCCCCCGGGCGGCGAAAGGAACAGCGGTGTCAAAGACATCGCCGCATGGAAGGAAATGCACATGTCCAGCATCCTCACGAACACCAGCGCGATGATCGCGCTGCAGACCCTGCGCGGGATCAACGCCAATCTCGAATCCACGCAGAGCCAGATCTCCACCGGCAAGGCGGTGGCCACGGCCAAGGACAACTCCTCGGTATGGGCGATCTCCAAGGTGATGGAATCCGATGTGAGCGGGTTCACCGCCATCTCCGAAAGCCTGTCGCTCGGCGAGTCCACCGTCGCCGTGGCGCGCCAGGCGGCCGAGACGGTCACCGATCTCCTGACGCAGATGAAAGAGAAGATCGTCGCTGCGCAGGAAAACAACATCGACCGCGCCAAGGTCCAGTCGGACGTCGCGGCGCTGCGCGACCAGATCGCCTCCGTCGTCGGCGCGGCCCAGTTCAACGGGCTGAACCTGGTCGATGGCAGCGTCGCCAGCACCGATGTGCTGTCCTCGCTCGACCGGGATGCCTCGGGCAACGTGACCTCGTCCTCGATCACGGTGAGCGCGCAGGATCTCTCGACCGGCGGCTACGCGGCCAAGGACGTTCTGACCGGCTCGACCGGCGCCTCGACCAATGCCGACAGCGCGGCCTTCACCATCGACACCGGCGGGTCCACCGGCAACATCGTCACGAACGAATCGAGCGATACCTTCGCGGCCGGCGACCGGATCATCCTGTCGGTCGAAGACCAGACCGTCGCCTACACGGTCACCGCCGAGGACGCCGCCGCCTCCACCACCGGCGATATCGTGGCGCTGGGTCTCAAGGCCGCGGTCGACGCGCTGGGCATCAGCGACGCCACCGGCGCGCTCGACATCGACTACGACAGCGGCACGCCCGGCACCCTGGTCTTCACCAACAACACGGGCGAGGATGTCGCGATCAGCGCCCAGTTCGAGAATGCGGGGTCCGGCGGGCTCGGCCTTCTGGCCGGGATCGACGTCTCCTCGCAGGTCGGCGCCGCCAACGCGCTGGGCAACATCGAGTCGTTGATCCAGACTGCGGTCGATGCCTCCGCCGCTTTCGGCACCGCCGAGACCCGGATCGACATCCAGTCAAGCTTCGTGTCGAAGCTGACGGACTCGATGACCGCCGGGATCGGCTCCCTCGTCGATGCTGACATGGAAGAAGCCTCGGCGCGGCTGCAGGCGCTCCAGGTCCAGCAGCAGCTGGGGACCCAGGCGCTGTCTATCGCCAACCAGTCGCCCCAGAACATCCTTTCGCTCTTCCGGTAAGGGCCACGGGGCGGGGCGGCACCGCCGCCCCGCCCCTTCCCTGAACACCCACAGGACCGGAGGAGTCCCCCATGAACGCCACCGACATGGCGCGCACGGCCTATGGCGGCCCGGCCGCGCCCGTGCGCAGCGCGCGCAGCACCGAGTACGAGATCTTCGCCCGTGTCACCCGCCGCCTGAAAGATGCCGCCGACGCGGCCGAACCGCGGCTCGGCCCGATGGCCGAGGCGCTGCACCAGAACCGCCGGCTCTGGGCGATCCTGGCCGCCGATCTCGCCGGCGACGACAACGCCCTGCCCGAGGCGCTGCGCGCCCAGCTCGTCTCGCTCGCCGAGTTCACCCGCCAGCACACGCAGCGCATTCTTCGCGGCGAGGCGCAGCCGGACGTTCTCGTCGAGATCAACACCGCCGTGATGCGCGGACTGAGGCCGGAAGGAGTCCCGGAATGACCGGTCTCGTCCTGAAACTCGGGCCCCAGGAACGCGTGCTCGTCAACGGTGCCGTGATCGAGAACGGCGCCCGGCGCGGCCGCTTCAGCGTGCTCACGCCCGGCGCCAAGATCCTGCGGCTGCGCGACGCGATCCATCCCGAGGCCGCGAACACGCCCGTGCGGCGGGTCTGCTACATCGCCCAGCTGGTCCTGTCGGGCGACGCGGAGCCGGACGCCGCGCGCATCCAGCTGGTGCGGGGGATCGAGCAACTCAGCCAGGTCTTCACCGATTCCGACAGCCGCCAGTACCTGGACCGCGCCACCGAGGATATCCTGCAGGACCGGTTCTACCCGGCCCTCAAGGCCCTGCGGGCGCTGCTGCCCCGGGAGGAGCGGCTGATGGCCGCAAGCAAGAGATGAGCTTCCAGCCCGTCCTTCCCCTGGGCGGGCTGGCCGGGTTGCGCTTTCTCGACCGCACCCTGGACCGGCAGAGCGCGGCGTTCGTCCAGGCCCCCGAGATCCAGCGAAACACCGATCATTTCCGCGCCCGGATCGGCCAGATCGATACCGCCGCCGCGCTGGTCTCGGATCGCAGGGTTCTCGAGGTGGCGCTCGGTGCCTTCGGGTTGCAGGACGATCTCGGCAACCGCTTCTTTATCCGCAAGGTGCTGGAAGAGGGCACCCTTTCCGCGGACGCGCTGGCCAACAGGCTGGCCGATCCCCGGTATGCCGAGTTCGCGCGCGCCTTTGGCTTCGGGGATTTCGCAACGCCGCGCACGCAGCTGAGCGACTTCGCCGACGACATCGTCGCGCGCTACGAAACCCGCAGCTTCGAGGTCGCAGTCGGCCGGCAGGACGAGTCGCTGCGGCTCGCGCTCGAGGCCCGGCGCGCGCTGGGCGAGATCGCCGGAAGCGACGCGACCGAGCGCACCAAGTGGTTCCAGGTGCTCGGGGCACCGCCGCTTCGCAAGGTGTTCGAGACCGCGTTCGGGCTGCCGGCAGCTTTCGCGACGCTGGATATCGACCGCCAGGCCGACGAGATGCAGGCGCGCGCCGCGCGCGCCTTCGGCGGGGACAGCATCGGCCAGTTCTCCGACCCGGACCGGGTCGAGGCGCTGGTCCGTCGCTTCCTCGCGCAGGCACAGCTTGCGGCCGGCCCGCCGGCATCGGCGCCCGGCATGGCGGCGCTGTCTCTCCTGCAGTCGACCGGCAGCGCGCGGTCGATCCTCGAAGCGCTTTACTGATCCGCACCGCTCGCCGGGTCCGGCCGCGCAAGCAGCGTCTCCAGCCGGGCGAAACTCGCCGCGACGCCGTCCGGTGCGGGCTCGGCCAGGAAGGCGTCGAGCCCGGGCCAGAGCGCCACGGCCTCGTCGATCTGCGGATCGCTGCCCGTGGTGTAGAGCCCGGCCTGGATCATCATCTCGGACCGGTCATAGGTGCCGAGCACGCGCCGCGCCCGCGAGATCAATGCGTTCTCGGCGGTCGTCGCGGCGGCCGGCAGGCTGCGCGACACCGATCGCAGGAGATCGATGGCGGGGAAGCGGCCCCGCTCGGCGATCGCGCGGTCGAGCACGACATGGCCGTCAAGCACCCCGCGCAGGATGTCGGCCACCGGTTCTTCCATGTCCGAGCCCGGCACGAGCACGGTGAAGACCGCCGTGATATCGCCCTGCGCGCCCGTGCCGGGCCCCGCCCGTTCGCAGAGCGACATGATCATGTGCCCGGTCGATGGCGGATAGCCCCGCAGCGACCCCGATTCGCCCCCGGCGAGCGCGACCTCGCGATGGGCGTCGGCGAAGCGGGTGATCGAGTCGGCCAGCAGCAGCACGTGCCGCCCCTGGTCGCGGAAATGCTCGGCCACCGTCATCGCCGCCAGCGCGCAGCGCCGGCGCGTCAGGGCCGACTTGTCCGAGGTCGCGGTGACGATGACCGCCCGCGCCATGCCCGCGGGGCCGAGCACCGTTTCGACGAAATCGCGCAGCTCGCGCCCGCGTTCGCCGATGAGACCGATCACCACGACATCGGCGGCCAGGCCACGCGCGAGCGCGCCGAGCAACGAGGACTTGCCCACGCCCGATCCCGCGAAGAGACCCAGCCGCTGACCGCGCACGACGGGCAGCAGGGTGTCGAAGACCGCGAGCCCGGTCTCGAGCCGCGCGCCCAGTCCGCGGCGCTGGCCGGCATCCGGCGGCGCCGCGCGATAGCGCCGCGCCTGCGATCCGCGAAACAGGGGCCGCCCGTCGAGCGGCCGGCCATAAGGATCGACGATGCGCCCGATCCAGCCGTCATCCGGCGCCAGCGACGGGTGGCCCAGGAGCCGTACCCGGTCGCCCACGGACAGCCCGTCCACCGCGCCGCCGGGCAGCAGCGTCACCGTATCGCCGGACAGGACGACGACCTCCCCCTCGACGGGGGCGCCGGCCACGGGTTCCACCCGCAGCATGTCCCCGAGCGCGACCGAGGTACCAAGGCCGCCCACCTCGACGGCGCCGCGGGCGATGGCGGTGACCCGCCCCAGGGCATGCGCGGGTCTTATGGCCGCGATCTCGGCGGCGAGCGGCGCGTAGTCGGTGAAGGTCATGCGGGTCTCCATCCCTGTTTTCTCGCCAACCGTTTCTAAAGGAATCGCGCTTAAGCCTTGGTTGAAACCGATCGAGGGAGAAGCCCCGATGCCCGAGCAGCTCGAGATCATCCAGATGGCGCAGTCGATGGCGCGGCACGCCGCCGCGCGCAGCGCCGCCATCGCCCGCAACATCGCCCATGCGGACACGCCCGGTTACCGCGCCGTCGACCTGCCGCCCTTCAGCGAGGTCTACCAGCCCGTCCAGCCGGCCCGGCTGCGCGCCACGCGCCCGGGCCATATTTCGCAGGCCGGCGCGGACCTGCCGCGGGCGGACCACGCCGCCCGCCCGGTCGAGTCGCCCGACGGCAATACCGTCGCGCTCGAGATCGAGATGATGAAGGCGATCGAGTCCCGCCGCGCCCATGACCGCGCGGTCGCGGTCTACGGCAAGTCCCTCGACATTCTCCGCGCCAGCCTCGGCCGCATCCGATAGGTCCCGAAATGAATGCTCTGAACACTTCGATGGCGCTGGCCGCCAGCGGCATGCAGGCCCAGGCCACCCGCCTGCGCCTGACATCCGAGAACATTGCCAATGCCGACACGCCCGGCTTTCACCGCAAGACCGTGATGTTCCGCGACGCGGTCGAGGGCGACCGGGTCACGCTCGGCCCGGTCCGGCTCGACCCGACCGCGCCCGACCGCATTTACGACCCCGCCCACCCGCTGGCCGACGCGACCGGGCATTACCGCGGCTCGAACGTCGATCTCCTGGTCGAGATCGCCGACGCCCGCGAGGCCCAGCGCAGCTACGAAGCCAATCTCAAGATGTTCGACCAGGCCCGGCAGATGTCGAGCGGCCTGATGGAACTGCTCCGCCGTTGATCTAGGAGGATCCAGAATGACCCCGGCAAGCACCATCGCCCCGAATCTCTACTCCGCCGCGCGATCCGCGACGGCCCCGACCCCCCAGGCCGACGCCGCGTCGCGCCTCGGCGATGCCGCCAGGGGTTTCGCGGAGACGCTGCACCATGGCGAGACCACCGCCAAGGCAGCCATGGTCGGTGACGCCGACGCCCACGCGCTGGTGGAGGCCCTCGCCGCGACCGAGCTCGCGGTCGAGACGGCGGTCACGGTCCGCGACAAGGTCGTCGAGGCCTACCAGGAAATCCTGCGGATGCCGGTCTGACGATGACCGAAGCCCTGTTTTACGACACGCTCCGCCAGGGGCTCTGGGTCGCGGTGCTGATCTCGGCGCCGATCCTCGGCGTCGCGCTGATCGCGGGTGTCGCGGTCGGGCTGTTCCAGGCCCTGACCTCGATCCAGGAACTGACGCTCACCTTCGTGCCGAAACTGCTGGCGATCGTCGCGGTCTTCTGGGTGAGCATGGGCTTCATGAGTGCCTTGCTGACGAATTTCTTCAGCCGGCAGCTTCTGCCCCTGATCGCCGGGAGCTGACCCATGGACACCACCGGCTACACCACCCTGACGCGCCAGTCCGGCCTGATGCACGAGATGCGGGCGCTGGCCAACAACATCGCCAATCTGGGCACCACGGGCTTCCGCGCCGAGAGCGTCATCTTCACCGAACATGTGCGCGCCCTGGGCGAGAGCGCGGGCTCGCTGTCCATGGCGACCGCCGCGGCCCACGCGACCGCCGCCGGGCAGGGCGCGCTGACCCGAACCGGCGGGGCCTTCGATCTCGCGATCGAGGGGCCGGGGTTCTTCCAGCTCGAGACACCCGCCGGCCCGCGCCTGACCCGCGCCGGGGCCTTCCTGCCAAACGCCGCCGGGGAGCTGTCCACGCCCGATGGCTACCGGCTGCTCGACGCCGGCGGCGCACCGATCTTCGTGCCCCCGGATGCGGCGGCGGTCACGATCGCGGCCGACGGCACGCTCAGCGCCGATGGCCGGCCGCTGGCCCAGATCGGCCTGGTCCAGCCGGAGAGTCCCGTCGACCTCCGCCGCGAGGATGGCGTGCGGTTTCGTGCCAAAGGGCCGCTGGCGCCGGTCGAAAGCCCGGTGATCCAGCAGGGCTTCCTGGAACAATCGAACGTCGACCCCGTGATCGAGACGGCCCGGATGATCGAGGTCCAGCGCGGCTACGAGCTTGGCCAGGCCTTCCTCGAGCGCGAGGACGAGCGCATTCGCAACGTGCTCCGGACGCTCGGCAAGTAACCGAAAGGACATTCCATGCGCGCCCTCAAGATCGCCGCCACGGGCATGAGCGCCCAGCAGACCCGGGTCGAGGTCATCTCGAACAACCTGGCCAACATGAACACCACCGCCTACAACGCGCGCCGCGCCGAATTCGCCGACCTGCACTACCAGCAGGTGGCGCGGGCCGGCGCGATCAACGCGTCCGACGGCACGGTGCTGCCGGCGGGCGTCCAGCTCGGCCTCGGCGTCCGGCCCTCGGCCGTGACGGTCAACGTCGCCCAGGGCTCGCTGTCGCAGACCGACGGGGATCTCGACCTCGCCATCGACGGGCCGGGCTACCTGGAAGTGACGCTGCCCTCGGGCCTGCCGGCCTACACGCGCGACGGGGCGCTCAAACGCTCGGCCGACGGGCTGATCGTCACCGCCGACGGCCACGCGGTGGCCCCCGACCTCACCATTCCCGACGACGCGCGCAGCCTGTCGATCAATGCCGATGGCGAGGTCTACGCCTATTTCGCCGACCAGGTGGAACCGGAATTGCTCGGCCAGTTCTCTCTGGTGGGGTTCTCCAATGAAAAGGGCCTCGAAGCGATCGGCTCCAACCTCTTCCTGGAGACCCCGGCCTCGGGGGCCGCCCTGGTCGGCACGGCCGGGGAAAACGGTCTCGGCACCTTCCGCCAGGGCTATCTCGAGGATTCCTCGGTCGACGCGGTGCGCGAGGTGACGGAACTGATCGAGGCGCAGCGCGGCTACGAACTCAACGCCAAGGTCATCACGGCGGCCGACCAGATGCTGGGGGCGACGACGCAGATCCGATGATCCAGGCCACCGCTCTCCTCCTCGCCACGCTCGCCCTTGCATCGCCCGCCGGGGCCGAAACCGTGATCGCCGCCCGCACGATCCCGAGCCATGCGGTGATCGGGCCGGCCGACCTCTCGCTGCATCCGGGCCGTGTACCCGGCGCGCTCGACGACCCGGCAGAGGCCATCGGCCGCGAAGCCAGGGTCATTCTCTATGCGGGGCGGCCGATCCGCCCGGGCGATATCGGCCCGCCCGCCCTGATCGAACGCAACCAGCTGGTCACCATCGTCTACCGCCGGGGCGATCTCGAGATCCTGGCCGAAGGCCGCGCGCTCGGCCGGGCGGCCGAAGGCGAGCGGCTCCAGGTGATGAACCTCGCCTCGCGCGCCACCGTCACCGGCAAGGTCACCGGCACCGGGGCGGTCCGCGTCGCCTCCGGTCCACAGAAATGAGGCCCGCCATGCACCGCATCCTTCCCGTCCTGGTCCTGGGCATGATCGCCGGCTGCGCGCGGCTGGACCATGTCGGCAAAGCCCCGGATTTCTCGCCCGTCTCGGCAAGCCGCGAATACGCCGCCATGGCCCATGGCGGCCCGGCCTATGGCGCACGGAGCGGCATCCGCGGCGAACCGGCCTCGCTCTGGCGCGGCGGGCGGGATTCGCTGCTGGGCGATCGGCGCGCACAGCAGCGCGGCGATATCCTGACCGTGGTGATCGAGATCGACGAAAGCGCGCAGATCGCCAACAGCACCGCGCGGTCGCGCTCCGGCTCCGAGAGCATGTCGGTACCGGAATTCCTGGGGCTGCCGCAGCGCCTGGCCGAAGAGCTGCCCGATGGCGCCGGGATGGATCCCGCGGTGAGCGCCAATTCCTCCAGCAGTTCCAGCGGGGACGGCTCTGTCAGCCGTAACGAGAAGCTGACCCTGCGCGTCGCCGCAACCGTGGTGGAGGTAATGGGCAACGGCCACCTGAAGATCCGCGGCACACAGGAGGTGCGCGTCAACTTCGAGCTGCGCGAGTTGCTCGTCACGGGCTTCGTGCGACCCGCGGACATCTCGCGCCGCAACGAGATTACCTATGACAAGATCGCCTCGGCGCGGATTTCCTATGGCGGACGGGGACACATCACCGACGTTCAGCAGCCGCGCATCGGCCAGCAGCTGGCCGATATCTTCCTGCCGTTCTGAGGTTCCGGATGGCCAAGGTTCTTCCCGTTCTGTTCGCGTTGCTCGGTCTCGGCGCCGGTATCGGGGCCGGGTATTTCCTGCGTGTCCCGGACCCGCCGCCGGAAGAGACCGCCGCCGCCGACTGCCCCGCGCCGGGGCCGGAGGCCACGCCGGACAAGATGCCGCCGCCGGACTCTTCGCCGCGGAACTACGCCAAGCTGACGAACCAGTTCGTGGTGCCGCTCGTGTCGGACGGGGCGGTCACGGCGCTCATGGTTCTCTCGCTCAGCCTCGAGGTTGCACCGGCCGCCGCCGAACGGGTCTATGAACAGGAGCCACGGCTGCGCGACGCGTTCCTGCAAGTCATGTTCGAGCATGCCAATGCGGGCGGATTCACCGGCAACTTCACCCGGATCGAGAGCCTCGGCCCGCTGCGCCGCGCGCTGCTGGAAGCCGCGCAGAACACGCTCGGCCCCGAGGTGAGCGACGTTCTCGTGACAGATATCCTGCGTCAGGACAGCTGAGAGCCGTCGGCCGCGCGCCGCCGTGCGCGATTGCGGATAAAGGCGGCGGTCTCGGCCTCGGCCAGCCGCTCGGATACCCTTTGCCGCCCGAGATCCCGCGCCGCCCGCGCCCGCGCGCCCGCCTCGTGCGCAAGCGCTGCGGCAAGCGCGGTGTTGAGCTCCGCGCGCCGCGCGGCATGACGTGCCCGCCATGCCCGGTCGATCGTGGCGCGCACGGCCGGATCGCCGGCCCAGCCCAGCGCCTGCGCGGTTTCGGCATCGAGCGCGTCGATCTCGGACTCCAGCCGCCGGCGCTCGGCCACGGCCTGGCGCAGCGCGGCGAGCGCGGCATCGGACGCCGCCGCGGTCAGCCGGCCCAGCGCCGCCATGTCCCGCCGCCCCGTCATGCCTGCCGCGCCCGGGCCCGGCGCCGCATCGCCTCGGCGAAGCGGATCGCGGCGGCGACGGCCTCGTAGTGCTCGGGACGGATCTCCTGGCCGATGTCCACGCTCGCATGGAGCGCCCGGGCACAGGGCGGATCGCGGTGGATCGGGACCCCCGCGGCCTGCGCGGTCTCGCGGATGCGCGCCGCGATCTCGTCGACCCCCTTGGCCACGCAGACCGGGGCGCGCCCGGACCGCCTGTTCCAGCGCAGCGCGACCGCGAAATGCGACGGGTTCACCACGACCACGTCCGCCCCCGGCACGTCGTTGAGCATCCGGTTGGTGGCGATGTCCTGCCCGCGCTGCCGGCGCTCGCGTTTCATGTGCGGATCGCCCTCGGTCTGGCGCGACTCTTCGGTCAGCTCGCGGTGGGTCATCATGTTCTTGCGGCGGTGCTCGGCGACCTGCCAGAGGTAATCCACCGCCGCGATGGCGATCGTCAGCGCCAGAACGGCACCCAGGAACCCGAGGAGAAGTTCGCCCATCAACAGGCTCACCTGTCCCGGATCGCCGCGCAGGCTGCCGACGAGCGGGTCGCGGCGCGCCAGCAGGAACATGCCCACCGCGGCGGAGGTGACGAAGAGCTTGACCGCGCTCTTGGCGAACTCGAAGAGCCCGGCGCGGCCGAAGCGGTTCTTGGCCACCGAAACCGGCGAGATGCGCGAGAGCTTCGGCGTCAGTTTCTCCGGCGCGAAGACGAAGCCGCGCTGCGCCGCGACCGCGCCGACCACGAAAAGCAACGGCAGCCCCAGCACCGGGGCAAGTGCCACGCCGATCTCGCGCAGGAACGCGCCCGCCGGGGGCGCACCGCCCGACGCCGCCCGCTCGAGCCAGGCGGCCATCGCGGCGCCGGCCCGATCCGCGGTGAAGGCCCCGCCCGCGGCAAAGGCGAGGATCAGCCCGGCCAGCCCCGCGGCCGCGTTCAGGTCGGTGGACCGCGCCAGCTCTCCGCGGCGCCGCGCGTCGTCGAGTTTCTTCTGGGTCGGCTCGAAACTCTTCTCGGCGCCGTCCTCGGGCATCTGGCTCATGGGCGGGCCTCGAAGGGATTGGCCAGCAGGCCGTCGGCCCAGGCAAGCCAGACCGGCAGCATCAGCGGCAGCGTGACCGCCAGCAGGACGAGCCCGCCGAAGGTGATCGCCGGCGCCCCCACGAAGGCCACCATGAGCTGCGGCATGGCGCGGTTAATGACGCCCAGCGCCACGTTGTAGATGAGCGAGGCGATCAGGAACGGACCGGCCAGCGAGAAGCCGAGCGCCAGCGCCTCGGCGATGCGGCCTATGCCCCACTCGGCCGCCCCCCCGGCCAGCGGCATCTGCCCGGCCGGAAGCGTGTCGTAGGACAGGATCAGCGCCGCGGCGATCTTGACGTGCAGCCCCTGCATCGCCGCCAGCGCCAGCGCGGAGACGACCATGAGATTGCCCATCGCGGGCAGCGGTTCCGCCGCCGCGCCCCCGAAAAGCTGTGCCAGAGAGGTCGCCTGCGCGGCCAGCGCACCCGCGAACTGCAGCGCGACGATGATGAGCCGCATCACGATGCCGAGCGACAGCCCCGCCACGGTTTCGGTCAGGACGAACCGCCAGGGCATCGCCCCGGTCATGTCGGCCGGCAGGGTCGGCGCCACCGCCGGGAAGACCACCGCCGTGAAGGCCAGTGCCAGCACCAGGCGCACGCGCTGCGGCACACCCTGCTGGCCGAAGCCGGGCATCAAGGCCATGACCGCGCCCACCCGCAGAAAGACCACGAATGCGAGCGCGAGGCCCTCGCGCGTCCAGGCCGCGAGATCCGCCAGCGCCCCGGTCATGCCGCCACCATTCCCATCAGCGCGGGCTTGGCGTGGGTGCCAACCTCCTCGAAGGAGAGCACCGGGTTCGCGATCCCCTTGGCCGACAGAACGCTGCGCAGGAAACGCCGGCGATGGGCGCTGGTGACGATGGCCGGGTAGGCCCCGCCCTCGCCGGCGCGGGCGATCTTCTCGGCCACGGCCGCGGCCAGGCGGTTGAAGGTCTCGGGCGGCAGGGCCACGTCCGGCGCGCCGCGCTCCGCGCCGGTCTGGTAGGTCTCGAAGACCTGCTCCCAGTCAGAGGCGAGCTGGATCAGCGGCAGCGTGCCGTCCTCGCGCCGCAGCCCGGCCACCATCTGGAAGCCGAGCCGGCGGCGCACATACTCGCAGATGGAGTCGGGACCGGCGGCGCCGGGGCGGGCCTCGGCGATCGTCTCGAGGATCAAGGGCAGGTTGCGGATCGAAACCTGTTCTTCCAGCAGCAACCGCAGCACCGCCAGCAGCACGTCGACGGGCACCTTGTCGGGGATCAGTTCGTCCAGAAGCCGCCTGTTGGCCGCGGCCCGCGCCGGATCGGAAAGGTTGCAGAACTCGTCCAGCAGCCGGCGCAGGGCCTTCAACGTCATCAACCGCGAGAAGTTGCGTTTTATGACCTCGAGAAGATGCGTCGCCAGCACCTCGGTCGCGGTCACGACCGTATCGCCGGCCAGCGCGGCCTCTTCCTTGGCCTCCGGCGGGATCCAGCGCGCGGGCGCCCCGAAAACAGGTTCCCGGACACGGTCCTCGGCCCCGGGATCCGCGGCACCCTGCTCGAGCACCAGGACCCGGTCGGGTTCAAGCCGGTCACGGGCCTGCTCGACCCCGTGGATCCGCACGACATAGGTTCCGCGCGGCAGACTCGCGTTATCGGTCAGGCGGATCTCGGGCAGGATCATCCCGAAGGACTCGGCGATGTGATTGCGCATGCTGAATATGCGCGCGTCCAGCCCGGTCGCCGGATCCATCGCCATGGGAACGAGGTCGGTCGCGAATTCCACGTGGATCTCGTCGAGATCGAGCACGTCGCCGATCTCGCTGCCGGCGGGCTTGGGCTCCGGCGCCGGGGTGACCTCGGCCGCCGCGGCCTGCGCGGCGATCCGGCGTCCGACCCACCAGGTCGCCGCGCCCAGCACCGCCGCGCCCCCGATGAACGGCAAAAAGGGCAGCCCCGGCACCAGCGCGAAAAGCGCCATCAGCAGCCCGACCGTGCCCAGCGCGGCCGGGTGGCGGCCGAGCTGGCTGAAAATCGCGAAATCGGTCGCACCCGTCGCACCACCGCGGGCGAGCAGCAGGGCCGAGGCGATGGAGATGATGACGGCCGGGATCTGGGTCACCAGCCCGTCGCCGACGGTCAGGATCGCATAGGTTTCGAAGGCCTGCGAGAGCGGCATGTCATGGATCAGCGTGCCCATGGCCAGCCCCATCACGATGTTCAGAAGCGTGATCAGCAGCCCCGCCACCGCGTCGCCCTTGACGAATTTCGACGCACCGTCGAGCGACCCGAAGAACGTCGTCTCGGCCTGTTCGGTCTCGCGGCGGCGCTTGGCCTCGGTATGGTCGATCGCGCCGGCCGACATGTCGCTGTCGATGGCCAGCTGCTTGCCTGGCATCCCGTCGAGCGCGAAGCGCGCCCCGACCTCGGCCATGCGGGCGGCCCCCTTGGTGATGACGATGAAGTTCACGATCATCAGGACGCCGAAGACCACCAGCCCGAGAAACAGGCTGCCGCCCATCACGAACATGGCGAAGCCCTCGATCACCCCGCCGGCCGCGGCGGTGCCGCTGTGGCCCTCGCCGATGATGAGCTTGGTCGACGAGACGTTGAGCGACAGCCGGAGCATCAGCGAGGCCAGCAGAACCGTCGGAAAGGCCGAGAAATCCAGCGGCCGTTCGACGAAGAGCGTGACCGTGAAGATCAGGATCGCCAGTCCGAAGGACGCGGCAAGACCGGTATCGAGCACCCAGGCCGGCATCGGCAGGATCATCATCACGATCACCGCCATCAGCGCCAGCGCCAGCAGCACCGTCGGGCGGAACAGGGCGGCGGGGTCGAAGGCGGGCATCAGCGCGTTCCTGCCCCGACGAAGGGGCCGAACAGCGCGGCCTCGCGCAGCGGTACGAGCGAGCCGCGGGTGGCGGTTTCCGTCCGGCCGGGCTGCAGCAGCGGATAGCGGTTGGCCCCGGCACGCGACACGGGGGCGGGCGGCGCTTCGGGCGCGCGCTCCGCCGGCGGCGCCGCCGCGACACGGGCGAGGTGCCGCTCGAAGCGGGCGCGGTAACGGCTGGCCAGTGCGGGGGTGCGCGAGTGGTAGGCCCCCGCCGCGGCGGGCCATGTGCCCGTCTCGGCATAAAGCTTCTGCAGGAAATGCGCGGCATAGAGGGCGCCGGCCTCGGGCTCGAACATCTGCGCGGCCGAGTCGAACGCGGCCCCGTGCCAGCGGAAATTGATCTGGAAACAGCCGATGTCGAAACTGCGGGCGCCGCGCGCCTGGTGGCGCCGGACATAGGCCTCGGCCTCTGCGCGGCTATCGAACCAGTGACCGGCCCCTTCCATGTTGACGGTCCATGGCCAGGGGCTGATCCGGCCGTCACGCGCGCGGCCGGTCTCGGTCAGGGCGATGGCGCGCAGCACCGCGACCGGAACCCCGGTCCGGCTGGCGGCCATCCGGGCGGCGCGGTCGCAGAGCTGCGCGGGATCGCCTGCCGCCCGGGCGGGCAGCACGGCGAGCACCATCAGCACCGCGACCCCCAAGAGGCAGCGGATTCCGGTCAGGGGTGTGGGGCGCGGGTGCGGTGTCTGGGGCATGGACCGTCAGTTCTTGCCGATCTCTCTCTGGACCGGGCTACCGGCCCGGCGTTGAGATTCGGTAAGCGACGTCACTCCGGCGGGGCGGGTGCCTTGTCTTCGGGCACGCTGTCCAGCAGCGCCCGCAGCGCGCGGCGGGTCTCGGCGCTCTCGTCGAGGAGCGCCCGCGAGGTTGCGAGACCGGGGCCGGGGCCGGCCGGGGCCGGGGCCGCGTCCAGAACCAGCGATACCGCCTCGCGTTGTTCGGCCGTTCCGATTTCGGCCACCTGGTCCCAGCGGCCGGCCCGCCAGGCGAAGGCGGACAGATCGGCCGCATCGGCGGCCTGCTCGGCCGCGGCGAGGGCGGTGTCATGGCGCCCGAGACGCGCCAGGGCGCGACTGCGGACCGCCTCGGTGCGGGCGCCTGCAAGGCGGTTGAGCGCGGACAAGGCGGCCTCGGGGTTGTCGAGCGCGAGATGGATCTCGGCCCGGAGCAGCCGGTCCTCCGGATCGGGCGGATCCGGGCTGTCCTTCAGCAGCGCAAGGGCGGTCTCGGCAAGCCCGGCTTGCATCAGCCGGCGGGCCAGATCGCGCCTCTGCGCCGGGGTCACGACCTCAGCCGTCAACAGGTCGCGATGGGCGAAGACCCCCCGGGCCAGGTCCGCCGGATGCGCGTCCGAGATCATGCGAGACAGGATCTCCGGCAGGGCCGCCATCGCCGCCGGGGCGTCACCGGGCGCCGCGGTCACGCGGGCAAGCTCGTCCAGCGCCGCGTTATGCGCCCCGTTCTGCGCCAGCGCCAGAAGCTCCACCCGCTTGAGCTCGGCACCCTCCCCGGTGCCACGCCGCTCGAAGGCATAGGCGGCAGCGGTTTCCACGAGCCGCGCAGGAACCGCGCGATCCTGCGCGACCAGCAACTCGACCAGGTCGATCAGGGCCCGGGGCGAGAGCGCATCATCGGCCGCGACGACCGTGTCAAGCCGTGCCGCCGCGCTGTCGGCATCGCCTCTTTCCCGGTCGAAACGGGCCTGCATGACGGCAAGGCCGCTGGTCTCGGCACCGCCGGCGCGCTCGATCGCGGCGCGCACGGACGCCGCCAGCCCGTCATGCCCGGCATCGAGCAACCGCTCGGCGAGGACCGGCCCGAGATGGCGACGGATCGCGAGCGGCAGGGCCGAGAAATGGCGGCGGATCTCGGGCGCGTTGACGGGGGCAAGCGGCGCCAGTTCGGTCCGGGCCAGCACCGCCCAGAGCGCCGCCGGTCCGGGACAGGCGAGTTGCCCCTGCAGGGGGTTGCCGGCGGGCGCCCTGCCCGCGTCCATGATCGCGGCGAGGGCATCGAGAAGCGGCGCTTCGGGATCATCCTCCGCGAATTCCGCGAGGACCGCGCGCGCCTCGGCCCCGAAGCCGTAATGGATGTAGACCCGCGCAAGGGTTCGCACCGCGACGGGGTCCGGGCGATCGAACTCCCCCATCACGGCCCGGCGCGCGGTGGCGATGTCGGCGGCGGCCTCGCCCGTGCCGCCCCAGCCGGCGAGGTCCAGCTCCGCTTCCGCGGTGCAGGGGGCGGGCGCAGGCGTGTCGGGCAGCGGCTTGGCCCGGTCGCGGTCGACCGCGGTTTCGGCGGCGACGTTGTCGACTTCGCGGTCGGGGTCCGGCGGCAGGGCCCCGGCATCGGGATCGGCCGGGTCGAGCGGGGCCTCCGGGGCGGGATCGACGAGGCCCTGGGACAGGGCCCGCTGCATCTGTTCCAGCACCATCTGCCGGGCCGCATCGACCCGGGCGGAGTCGGTTACCGGTTCCGGTTCCGGCGCCGGCACGGGCGGCCGGGCCGGCGGCGCCGGCCGAGGCGCCAGCGACCCGTCGAGCCCGGCCTCGCCGCGCAGTTCCGGGCGGAGGGTGATGGGCAGCACGGGATCGGGGAGGGCGGCATCGGCCGCGGCGGCGGGTCGGGGCCAGGCGCTGTCCGCCGGACCCTCGATATCGACGACGACCCAGGACGGCCCGAAGCGAAAGCCGCGCGCCGTGCAGTCACAGTCGAGATCGATGACGAGGCGCCCCGGCCCCGGCTGGCGCAGCCCGCCGATGCGATCGCGCCCGATCCGTTCGAAAACGGCCGCGCTGTCGAACCGGTGGGATCCACCCGTGGTCAGCTCGTAGCCGCGCGCCCCGCGCGCCAGCTGCCAGCCGGCCGGATAGCTCTCGAAGGCCAGCACGAGCCGCGTGAACGCCCCGTGCTCGCCGGAACGCACCGGCACCGCGTCGCCCAGGGCGGGCCCGGCGGCCAATGCCAGGATCATTGCGGCGATCGATCCCCTCATGCGGCGGCCTTCTTCAGGTCTTTCAGCGCCTCTTCCAGCGCGTTGAAGCTCGGCCGGTAGGGCTCGGGCGTGTTCTGGCGGCCGACCTCGATGCAGATATTGGTCGGGTGGTTGTAGAGATTGGCGACCAGCACCTCGCGGATCAGCTGGTAGAAGTGCTGTTCTTCCTCGGTCACCGTCTTGAGCTTGCCGGCCGCGGGACCGACGAAGCCGTAGGACAGGAAAACCCCGAGGAAGGTACCGACCAGCGCGCCCCCGATCATCTTGCCGAGGATCTCCGGCGGCTGGTCGATCGAGCCCATCGTCTTGATGACCCCGAGCACCGCGGCCACGATGCCGAGGGCGGGCAGGCCGTCGGCCATGGTCTGCAGCGCGTGGCTGGAATGCAGCGCGTGCTTGAAATGCGTCTCGATCCGCTTCTCGAGAACCTCCTCGACCTGGTGCGGATCGTCGTAGTTCATGGAGGCCGCGCGCAGCGTGTCGCAGATCAGTTCGACCGCCTCCCGGTCGGCCAGGATCTTCGGATAGCGGCCGAAGATCTCGCTGGTCTCCGGCGTTTCGATATGTTCCTCCAGCGCGACGGCGTTCTGCCGGCCGAGCCGGATCAGTTCGAAGAGCAGGCAGAGCAGGTCGTTGTAGTCCTGCGGCTTCCATTTCGCGCCCTTGAAGACCTTGGCGACGTCCTTGAGGGTGTGCTTGATCCCGGCCATGTCGTTGGACAGCACGAAGGCGCCGGTCGCCGCGCCGCCGATCATCATCATCTCGAAGGGCAGGGATTTCAGGATGATTCCCAGCTTGCCGCCGGCCGCGAGATACCCACCGAAAACCATGGCGAAGGTCACGACGATGCCGATGATGCCGATCATGTACCTCTCTCCCTGCGGGTCCCGTGGCGCAGCGGCATCCTCTCAGCCACGGGTTAAGAAACCCTCATCCGGGGTGCGTCATTCGGTCGGCGCGGCGGCATTCCGGCCGGCCAGGATCACGCTGATCGCATAGGCCACGCCGGGTTCCAGGCCGGACAGGATTTCCGCCGCGGCCTCGGGACGCATGCGGCCAAGGAAGCCGGCCGCGAAATCCGGGGCCATGCTGGCGAAGACCTGCGACGCGACGGCTGGCTTCATGTTCTCGTAGACCGCGGTCAGCCGCGCGAGATCCTTCTCGGCCGCCTCGTCGGCGATGGCCAGCGTCCGGGCGAGTTCCTCTTCCGCGGCGACGAGTTCGGCCATCTTGCGCTCCACCGCTTCCTCGGCGAGGCGCAACGCCTGGCGACGATCCTCGAGCCGCGCCTCGCGCGCGTCCAGCGCCGCGCTGCGGGTCCGGATCGCCTCTAGCAGTTCCGGGATCTCCCCGGGCAAGCTGCAGGCGGCGGCCTCCGCCGCCGCATCGGTGGCGGTGCTGCCGACCGCGGCCTCGACCGCGGCGCGGGCCGTGGCGAAGTCGGCCGTGCCGAGCCGCAAGAGGCCGGATCCTGCCAGAAGCACCGCGATCAGCGGCAGCGCGACGGCGCGGCGGCGCAGACGCAGGGCGCTCATCCCAGGTCCTCCGATTCCATCTGGCTGTGGCGGCGCGAGGCGAAGGCCCCGGCATCCCCGCGCCTTTTACGTCCGGGTTTGCGCGCGGCGCGCGGGGCATCGTCGGGTTTCGGCGCCGGGTCCGCATCGGGCAGATCGTGCAGCGCGGCCATCAGCACCTCGAGCCGTGCGACGGCGGCCTCTGCGCGCTCTGTTTGCGCCGCGAGGGCGTCGCCGGAGGCCCCTGCCGCGGTTTCCGCGCGTTCCAGCGCGCGGGTCATCTCGCCGACCTGCTGCGACAGAACGGCGATCGCCGCGCCAAGCCCATCGTCAAGCCGGTTCAGGCGCCGGAGACGGCGCGACAGGATCAGGCAGTAAAAGGCCGCTGCCAGCGCCCCGGCCATCATCAGGAAATCGGCGATCAGGGTCATGGCAGCCTCCGTCAGTTCAGGACAAATTCGGTAATCAGCAGATCGCGCACCCGGCCCTCGCCGGTGACCACCTGGACCCGGCGCAGCATCTGCGCGCGCAGCCGCACCAGCGCGGCGGGATCCGAGAGCAGCGCGGTGTCCACCGCCCGCAGATACCCGTTCAGCACATCGAGGATGCGGGGCAGCAGGCTCTTGACCTCGGCCTCGTGGGTGCCCGGCACCTCGAGCTGGGCATGAAACCGCAAATGCCGATTCGCCGAACCCGGGCCAAGCGAGACGACCAGCGGCTTCAGGTCGACGAAGGCGATGTCGGGCAGGGGGTCCGGCGGGGGCTCGGCCGTCTGGGCCTTTTCGGCCTCGGCCCCCGATGGAAAGGCGATCAGCCCGGAATAGGCCGCGTAGAACCCGCCCGCCCCGAGCACAAGCGCCAGCACCAGCCCGGCGATCGCGCCCTTGCGACCGCGTTTCGGGGCCGGGGCCTCTTCGGTTTCGGTTTCGTTCGCCATCTCTGCCTGTCTCCCGCTTCTGCCGGACAAGGCGTCTATACCCCCGGGGTGGCTAACCGATTCTTAAGGCCGATCCCCGAATGATCGCGCTGACAGACAGGGCCAGAAGGCCCGGAACCACAGGGGACGTCCCGTGCAGCAACTGCTCTCGGTCTGGAATGCATTGACGCCGCAGCGCCGCGCGATCGTCGCGCTGGCAACGGTCGCGATTGTCGTGGCGGTGCTGCTGCTCGGTCGGCTGGCCTCCGCGCCCGGCATGGCCCTTCTCTATTCGGGGCTGGACCCGGCCGCGGCGGGCGACGTGGTGACCGCACTCGAGACGCGCGGCGTCGCGCACGAGGTGCGCGGCACCGCGATCTACGTCGATTCGACCCGTCGCGACTCGTTGCGGATGGAACTGGCGGCCGGCGGGTTGCCGGCCTCCGGCCCCTCCGGCTACGAGATTCTCGACGGGCTCTCCGGTTTCGGCACCACCAGCCAGATGTTCGACGCCGCCTACTGGCGCGCGAAGGAAGGCGAACTCGCCCGCACCATCATATCGGTTCCCTCCATCCGGGCGGCCCGCGTCCATATCGCCAACCCGGTCTCGCAGCCCTTTCGCCGCGACCTGACGCCAACGGCCTCGGTCACGGTCACCGCCGGGGCCGGCGGCCTGACGGCCGAGACCGCACGCGCGCTGCGCCACCTCGTCGCCTCGGCCGTGCCCGGCCTCTCGGCCGCCGAGGTCTCCGTCATCGACAGCGAGACCGGGCTGGTCGGCACCGGCGATGCCGGCGCGGCCCCGGCGGCGGACAGCCGCGCCGCCGAACTCAAGGAAAACGTTCAGCGCCTGCTCGAGGCCCGCGTCGGGCGCGGCCGGGCCATGGTCGAGGTCTCGATCGAGCCGGTGACCGACCAGGAGAAGATCATCGAACGGCGCTTCGACCCCGAAAGCCGGGTCGCCATCTCGACCGAGACCGAGGAAAGCACGAACACCGAACAGAACACCGGCCCGGCCGCCGTCACGGTCGCGAGCAACCTGCCGGACGGGGATGCGGCCGCCGAACAGAACGCGTCGCGCCAGGGCGCCGAGACCCGGGAACGCGTGAACTACGAGGTCTCCGAAACCCAGCGCGAGCTGCTGCGAACCCCCGGCGCGATACGCCGGCTGACCGTGGCCGTGCTCGTGGACCAGCTGCGCGAGACCGGCCCGGACGGCGAGGAAATCCTGACCCCGCGCAGCGACACGGAACTCGCCGCGCTCGAGGAGCTGGTCAAATCCGCCGTCGGGTTCGACGCGGGCCGCGGGGACGTCGTCACCATCAAGACCATGGCCTTCAGCACGGGTCCCGCGGCAGGCACGCTGGCCGCGCCCGGGCTGCTGGCGCGGCTCGGGCTCGACGTCATGAGCATCGTGCAACTTCTGGTGCTGGCCGTCGTCGCTCTTCTGCTGGGGCTTTTCGTGCTGCGCCCGATCCTTACCCGCCCGGCGTCGGGACCCTTGCCTGAACTTGGTCCGCCGCTGCCCGACACGGATCTGCCGGCCGGCGCCACGCCGCCGGAGGAGGACCCCGTCACGGCCCCTGATGCCGTCGCACTGATCGAGGAAGACCCGGTCGCGCGGCTGCGCTCGCTTATCGCGGAACGCCAGGACGACACCGCAGAGATCCTGCGCAGCTGGATCGAATCGCGGGAGGAGCAGACATGACCGGCCCGGACCTGAAGCTCGACGATTTCGACCAGGACGGCGCGGCCGCGTCACCGCTCATCACCCGGACCGGCGAAGCCTGGGAGTCGGCCCGCGCCGCGGCCTTCGCCGAGGGGTTCGAGGCCGGGCGCGAGATGGAGCGCCACGAACAGCGGGCCGCCGCGGAGACGGCGAGATGCGATATCGCGGAGGCGCTGCAGGCGCTGGACTTCACCCATGCCGCCGCGCGCCGCCAGGTGATCGAGTCGCTGCGCCCGCTCGTGACCGCACTGGCGCATGTGCTGGTGCCCCGCATGGCCGAGACCGGCCTCGCCGACCACCTGGCACGCGAGCTCCACACGCTGGCCGAACGCACGGCCGGCGCGCGGGTTACGCTGCGCGTCGCCCCCGGGCAGCGCGATGCCCTCGCGGCCCAGACCGCCGGCACGGTCGCGGATCCCGAGATCGTCGAGGATCCGTCGCTCGGCCCGAACGAGGTGCTTCTCGGCGCCGGCGCGCTCGAGCGGCATATCGACATCGACGGCGCGCTGGCGGAAATCGCCGGGCGCATCGCGGATTTCGACACCCTGACGGAGGAGATGCAGACCCATGGCTGACGACACGGAACAGGAACCTGCCGCGCCCCGCACGCCGACGGGGAACCCGCTGCATCACGTGCCCCTGGAAATCACCGTCTCCGTCGGGCGCGCGCGGCCGCTGATCGGCGAGCTGATGGCCCTTGGCGAAGGCGCGGTCCTCGCGCTCGACAGCCGGGTCGACGACCCGGTGGAACTCTACGCGGGCGACAGGCTGATCGCGCGCGGCCGGCTCGAGGAGAGCGCCGCGGACGGCGGGCTCGCCGTGCGCCTGACCGAGATCGCCGACTTGCGCTCGGGCCTCTGACCGATGCGCGCCGCGGTTCCGGCTTCCGTCCTGGTCCTCGCGCTGGCGGCGGTTCCCGCGACGGCGCAGGACATCACCCTGTCCCTGGGCGAGGGCGATTCGCTGACGTTGCGCAGCATCCAGCTCTTCGTGCTGATCACGCTTCTGAGCCTCGCGCCGGGCATCGCGGTGATGGTCACCTGCTTTCCCTTCATCGTCACCGTGCTCTCGATCCTGCGCCAGGCGCTCGGCCTGCAGCAGGCACCGCCCAACATGCTGATCATCAGCTTGGCGCTCTTCCTGACCTGGTTCGTCATGGAACCGGTCTTCACCGCGGCCTGGTCCGGGGGCGCCCGCCCCCTGATCGATGGCGAGATCGCGGTGGAGGAGGCCATCCCACGCACGCTGGACCCGTTCCGCGGCTTCATGGCCGCGCGGCTCGACCCGGCAACGTTCGACACCCTGGCGGCCCTGCGTGAAACGACGGCCCCGGCGGGCGGGATGGCCGAGGCGCCCCTGTCGATCCTGGTGCCGTCCTTTCTCCTGAGCGAGGTCGAACGCGCCTTCCAGATCGGGTTCCTCATCTTCCTGCCCTTCCTCGTGATCGATCTCGTGGTCGCGGCGGTGCTGATGTCGATGGGCATGATGATGGTGCCGCCCGCCATCGTGGCGTTGCCCTTCAAGCTCGCCTTCTTCGTCATGGCGGATGGCTGGGCGCTGCTCTCGGGCGCGCTGGTGCGCAGCTACTTCTGAAGGCGTCCGAACGCGGCCGGCCCGGCAGGACGCCGGGCCCTGTGCGCCGTGCCCGCCGCGCGGGGCAGGCGCGACGGGCCGCCCGCGGGCATCACCGCACCTCGAGGTCGGCATGCAGCGCGCCGGCGGCCTTTACGGTCTTGAGGATATCGATCATGTCGCGCGGCGAGACCCCGAGCGCGTTGAGACCCGAGACCACGTCCGAGAGCGACGTACCTTCGGCGATCTCGGCCAGCCCGATTCCGGGTTCTTCCTCGATCCCGACATCGGTGCGGGGCACCACGATCGTCTCGCCCTCGGCGAACGGGTTGGGCTGCACGACGGCGGGCGTTTCGTTGATCCGCAGCGTCAGGTTGCCCTGGGAAACCGCGACGCGGCTGATCCGCACGTCGGCCCCCATCACGATGGTGCCGGACGCCTGGTCGACCACCACGCGGGCCCGGGCCTCGGGCGCGACGCGCAGGTTTTCCACCTGCCCGATCACATGCGCCGGCGAGGGAGCCCGCGCCGTTGCAAGGTCGATGCGCACGGTGCCGGCATCCAGCATCCGCGCGACGGGCCGGCCATAGGCGGCGTTGATCGCGGACTCGATCCGCATGGCCGTGGTGAAGTCGGGATCGCGCAGCGCCAGGCGCAGCGTGTCGAGCGCGGCGAAATCGAAATCGACCTCGCGTTCGACGCGGGCGCCGGCGGGAATGATGCCAGCCGTCGGCACCCCCTGGACGACGCGCGCGGCGTCACCCTCTGCCGCGGCGCCACCGGCCAGGATCGTGCCCTGGGCGACGGCGTAGATTTGCCCGTCGGCGGCGTTGAGGGGGGTCATGATCAGGGTGCCGCCCTGCAGGCTCTTGGCGTCGCCGATGGCCGATACGGTCACGTCGATACGGCTGCCGGCCCGGGCGAAGGGCGGCAGCACGCCGGTGACCAGCACCGCGGCCACGTTGCGGGGGCGGAACTGCTCGCCGCTGACATTCACGCCGAGCCGTTCGAGGATGTTGGTCATGATCTCTTCGGTAAAGGGCGCGTTCCTGAGCCCGTCACCGGTGCCGTTCAGCCCGACCACCAGGCCGTGGCCCACGAGATCGTTGCCCCGCACCCCGTCGAAGCTGACGAGATCCTTGATGCGGATCGATCCCGCACAGGCCGGGCTCGCCAAAAGGGCCAGGCCGGCGACCAGTGCCAGGAGAGCCGTGCGAACGCGGTTTAACGCCATCACCGCAGGTAACGCGTCAGCGAGAGATCGGACAGCCGCGCCGTCGCGGCATAGAGCGTCTCGAGCTGGAGGCGCGCGGCCTCCAGCGCCGACGCGGTGGCGTAGGGATCGGCATCCTCGATCCGTCCACGCGCGAGTTCGAGCGAGGCCTTCTCGGCCGCGCTTGCGGCATCGACCCGGTCGATCCGGTCTTCCGCCGCGCCGATACCGGCGCGCAGGCCAATGAGATCTTCCTCGGTCGTGCGCAGCTTGGCACCGGCGAGATCCGCGAGGCGGGCGCGTTCCAGGTCGCTGAGCCCGGGAACCCCGCCATCGATGAGCGCCCCGGCGGCAAGGCCCGCCAGCGTCGCGCGGATCTCCGGTGCCAGCGCCGTGACGTCCAGCGCGACGCGGTCGCTCTCGGACAGCCGCAGCGGCTGAAGCGGTTGCGCATCACCGAGATAGGCGGTCGTCTCGTAGCCGCCGCCCGCGCCGAAATAGGTCTCGACCAGCGACAGCGCATCCGCCGCCGAGACGGCGCCGGACACCAGCGTTTGCAGGTCGCCAAGCATGTCGTCCGGCGCGACGAGCGCGGCGCGGTCGACGGCCTGGCCCGCGAACAACGTCTGGCCGCCGGCATCCCCGTTGAGCGCCCCGATCGCGGTCTCGAACGCATGGCGGGCGGTCTCGCCCGCAGCCGACAGGCCCGCACCGCGATCGGCGGCGTCGCCCATCAGCGCATCCGCCGCCGTGCGCCCGGCCGTCTGAACCGACTCCAGATGCGTCTGGATCATCTCCGCGCGAAGCGCGGCTTCCGCGCGCACCCGCGCGAAGCTTTCCATCAGCGTCAGCCGATGTCGGATCGCCGAAAGCGGCCGGAAATCGCCCCTGACCGTTTCGGCCAGATCGGCCTTGCGCCCCGAGCCGAGCTCGTCGGTCAGCCGGGCGACCTGCGCTGTCATCCGCGCCGTATCCCGCCGGGTCTGGAAGTGCTGCACCAGATCGCCAATGGACTGAAACGTCATCTCTAAATCTCCAGAAGGCGCGCGATCATGTCGTCGGCGGTCTGCATCACACGGGCATTCGCGGCATAGGCCTGCTCGATCAGCAGAAGCTTCTGCATCTCCTGGTCGGTATCGACGCCGAGCGCCCGCTCGTCCCGCAGATATCCCTCGACGAGGAAGGCGGCATGGGTCTGGTCCGCCTCGGCCGACTGCTGGCGCGCGGAGACGTCCGAGAGGAAGGCCGCCGCCAGCCCGGCCGCGTCGCCGGGCGTGGCCCAATCGCCGGTTACGGGCGTCCGGTCGGCCGCCAGCGCATCGGACATGGCGATCAGCAGGCCGGCCTCGCCAACCGGTCCCGGGGCCGCCGCGCCCAGCCCGTCGCGCAGCCGCCAATGGGTGCCGGCCTGGTCCGGGTCAACCAGGGCGTTGAGCGCGAGCCGCCCCGCCAGGCCCGGTTCCTCGGCAGGATCGAGCGCGGCCCCGGCATCGGTAAACAGGCCCGGCGCTCCGGGCGCGAGCGTCGGGTCGACGGACGGGTCGGCGAACCGCTCGATCAGGTCCCGCGCCAGCGCGTCGATCTGCGCATCGGCGGTGACCGCCCACTCGTCCCGCACCGAGAACTGCGCCGCCAGCGATCCACCTGCCAAGGGCGCCGAATCGCCCGCGGTCGCCACCGCCCGGCCGTTCAGGGTCAGACCGGACAGCGCCCCGCTGCCGATGGTCATCGCCGGGTCGATGTAGCCGGTCGCGGTGAAGCCCAGTTCGGCAGGGCGCCCGTCGAGCAGGGCCGACCCGTTCGGCGTGTAAAGCGCGACCTGCCCGCCTTCCCTGGGAACCTCGCGGATCGGGATGATCTCGGAGACCCGGTCGATCAGGCGCTGTCGCTCGTCGAGAAGGCCGCTCGGATCGCGCCCGGCACCCTGCAGCAAGCGGATCTGGCCATTCAGATCCGCGATCCGGGCCAGCGTATCGTTCACCTCGCGCACCTGGTTCGCGATTTCCCGGTCCGCCGTCATGCGGGCGGTCTGGATCTCGGTGGAGATCAGGTTGAATTGCCCGATGAGGCGATCCGCGGACCCCGCCACGGCGGCGAGACGGGACGCATCGTCCGGCCGGCTCTGGGCCTCGGCGAGGGTGGCGGAGAATTCGGCGAACAGGGTCCCGAGCGCACCAGGATCGCCCGGAAGGCCGGTCACGCGCTCGAGGCCGGCGTGAAACCCGGCATCGACCGATGCATGGGCCTCGGCGCCCGCGGCGAGCCGGCGTCCGGCGATGGCGGTCTGGTCCACGATGCGCTGAATGCCGTCGATACGCACACCCGCGCCCTGGCCCGCGACCGCCACGGAGGAAAGCATGATCTCGCGCCGGCCATACCCTTCGGTCATCGCGTTCGCGATATTGTTGGACACGACTTCCGTCGACCGCGCAGCGGCGGTCAGGCCGGAGAGGGCGTTGTTCAGGGTGCTGGCGATACTCATCTCTCACTCCGCTTGCAAGACCGGGCCCCTTGCGGGGTCACCGCTTGATGTTGGTTGTCTCCTGCAGCATTTCGTCGACGGTCTGGATGACCTTGGCGTTCGAGGAATAGGCGCGCTGGGTCTGGATCATCTGCGTCAGCTCACCGGCCACGTCGGTCGCGGATTCCTCGCGCGCGAAGCCGATGAGACCACCCACCGGACCGTCCCCGGCATCCCAGAGGTAATAGGACCCGCTCTCGCCGGATATCCGGTAGGTCTGGGCGCTTTCCGAGGTCAGCCCGTTCGGGTTGGGCACGTCGACCAACGGGATCTGGTAGATCGTGCGCGTGAAGCCGATATCGTAGATCGCCTGCACGAGACCGTTCTCGTCGACCTCCACCGAGGTCAGGATCCCGACCGGCGAGCCGTCCTTGGTGATTCCGCTCGGGGCGAAATCGTCGGAGAGCTGCGTCAGCCCGCTGGGGTCGCCGGGCGCCCCGATGTCGACGTCGATGGGCCCGCTGGCCGTGGTGACCGTGACCAGCCCGGTTGCCGGGTCATAGGCCCCGCCCGTGGTGGTGGCGACCGAGGCCACGGTGCCACCATCGATCCGGCTGTCATCGAAGGTCACCACGTATTCGCCGATGGTGGCCCCGCCACTGGCGCTGTCGGTGATCGTCACCGTCCATTCGTTGGAGGCGCCGGTGCCCGGGATCGTCGGCGTGAAGCTGATGTCGAGTGTCTCGGTCGTGCCGAGATTGTCGTAGTATTCTATCGCGATACCGAAAGGACCGCCGGTGGCACCCGCCCGGGTCTCGGTCGCGGGCAGGTTCATGCCGAGGCCGATTTGGGTGGTCGGATCGCCTTCGAACTGGTTGAGGTTGATGCGGATCGGTTCCAGCCCCGACATGCTGTCGCGCGCATAGGCCGGGATGCTGCCATCCGACGCCGCCGGCCAGCCGAGCAGCACCTGGCCGGCCTCGGTCCGGAGGATGCCCTCGGAATCCGGGCGGAAGGAGGCCGTGGTGGTCAGAAGCAGCGGGTAGCCGCCGGTGGCGTTGTCCACCGCCGTGGCGGTGGTCACCGGCAGGAAACCGCGCCCGGCCACGGCAAGATCGGTCGGGTTGTCCGTCGTGACCAGCGTGCCCTGCTCATCGATCTCGCGGGTCGTGGTCGCCCGGACACCGCCGGCCGAGTAGCGGCCGCTGGTGTCGCCGATCACCATCGACTGGAACTCGGCAACCGAGCGCTTGTAGCCGAAGGTCGAGGAGTTCGCGATGTTGTCGGAGATCGTGGCGAGGCGGCTGGCATTCACGTTGAGCCCGGCCACCCCGGCATTGAGCGAAGAAGAGATCGTCATGCGCACGCCTTTCTGTGCAAGGTCAGGGCCTGCACCGACTATCCGCATGGCGGTTTAACAGGACGCTAACAGATAAAATGCGCCGGATTACCGGGTCCCTGCGCCGCTGCGCAGCAGGGTGATTTCCAACCGGTTGTTGCGGACGTCCATCCGGTCGGGCTCGGTCGGGCGGCGATCGGCCCAGCCTGTGACCCGCTGCACCCGCTCCGCGCCGAGGCCGTCCCCGACGAGCTGCAGGCGCATGGCCTGCGCACGCCTGGTGGAGAGATCCCACACCGGGTTCCTGGCCAGCACGACCGGGTGGGCCCTGCTGTGGCCCGCGACGGCCACTTCGTTGGAGACCAGGGCGAAGACCTCGGCCAGCATCGCCGACAGCGCCTCGAGCACCGGGCGCGGCGTCGTCGTCCCCGGCGCGAAGAGCGGGCTGCCCGGCAGGTCGAAAAGCTCGACGATCAGGCCCTCGTCGGTGACGCGGGTGCGGATATGGTCGCGCAGGCTGTCGGCGACCGCGCTCTCGCCACTGTCGGCGGCAAGTTGCTCCGCGATGGCCTCCAGCGCCGCGGTTTCATCCCGGGCAACCTCGCCACGCGCGCGGTTGAGCGCCGTCGGGTTGGCGTTACTGGCACCGGTCCCGTCATGGGCCAGCGTGTCCTCGGACATGACGCTCTGGCCGCCGAGCGCCCCCTGCCCGCCGCCCGAGACCCGGTGCACCGGGATCGTCGGGCTGAAATAGTCGGCAATGCCCTTGCGCTGCTTTTCCGTCGTCGCGTTCAAAAGCCACATCAGCATGAAGAAGGCCATCATCGCGGTGACGAAATCGGCATAGGCGACCTTCCAGGCCCCGCCGTGATGCCCGTCGCCCCCGACGAGTTTCTTCCGCTTGATGATGACCGGCCGCAGATTGTCCTGCGCCATCGCACACCCCTCTCGCATACCCCGTCACCGGGCTAGCAAAGGCATGTGAACGGCACCTTAACGCGGGCGCTGGCTGGAGGTGAGGTGGTGCCGGTGAAGGGACTCGAACCCCCGACCCCATCATTACGAATGACGTGCTCTACCAGCTGAGCTACACCGGCACGGGGTGAGCGGGCGTTTAGCAAGTTCCGGCGCCGAGGTGTAGCCCTAATTTTTCGTTTTTTCCTCTTCGTCGCCGGCGGTCTGTTCCACGGGCGCGGCGGTCTCTCCGGCCGGCCCGGTCGCGCCGTCGCCGGGGGCGGTGGCGGGCTCTTGCGCCGAGGTCTCGTCCGGGGCCGGCTCTTCGGGCGCGCTCTCCGGCGTGATGTCCTCGACCCCGGCCTCCGGTGTGCCCGGCGCGGGCTTGTCGAGCGAGCCGACGATCAGGGGCAGCATTTCCGCGGTGCCGGCGACGACCTCCGCGCTCTCGGGCGGCTCCTTCCAGGCCAAGGTGTCGACCGCGCCGCAATTCTCGCAGGCGGGGGCCCAGGCCGGGTGGATGTGGTTGCAGTTCTCGCAGATCCATTGCGGACCACGCGGTGCCGCGAGCGCCTTGGTCAGCCAGGCCCGCACGATCGCGTCGGGCGCACCCTCGCCGCGCTCGATCGCGGCCATGATGGTCAGCGCACGCTGGGTCGGGTGCGTTTCGGGCAGATCGCCCAGGGCCCGCTTGGCGCCGGGGAAATCCTCGGCCGCGATGGCCAGTTCCGCGGCCAGCATCTTCGATTCCGGGTGGTCCGGCTTGGCGCGCAGCAGTACCTGGAAGCGCTTGACCCGGGCCTCGGGCGTTTCCTCGGGCTCGATCTCGGCGAAGGCGGCGGCGAGATCGGGATGCGGATGCGCGTCCCAGGCCTTGCGGATGATCTTGACCGCGGCCCGTTTCGCGCCCGCGCTGATCTTGGCGCGCGCGGCCATCACCGCGCCCGGCACCAGCTCGGGCGACATGCGGTTGGCCTGCAGGATGGTCCGGGTCGCGCTGTCGGTCTGCCCCTCGGCCAGCGCCTCGCGGGCCTCGGCCAGCGCCAGGACGGCGTCGCGCCGGGTATGGACGTTGCGCGGCAGGTTCGACGACCGCAGCTTCTGGGCCAGGGTCTTGCGGGCGCCATGCCAGTCTTCCTTGTCGGCCTGCAGGCGGAAGAGCGTGTCCTGCGTCGCCTCGTGCCTGGGCTTGAGCGCGAAGGCCTTCTCGGCCAGTTTCAGGGCCGTGTCCGTATCGCCCTCGGCCAGCTTCTGCTGCATCAGGCCCTGAACCCCGACGAAGCGCGTCCGCTCGTCCTGAACCAGGCGCTTGTAGACCTCGATGGCCTTCTTGGTGTCGCCGGTAAGCTCGGCGGCCTGCGCCGTCAGCAGGTTGGTCAGGTCCGGCCGCCCGAGATAGCGTTCGGCCTTGGCGGCCTTGGCCATGGCCAGGCGCCCCTCGCCCGAGGCGAGCGCCATCATCCCGTCGGCCAGCGCCTCGAAGCCGCGGCGTTCGCGGTTGCGGTCGAAATAGCGGGTGATCGCCGTCTCGTCCCCGTTGACGAACCGCAGCACCGCGACGACCAGCCCCGCGAGCTTGAGACCGATCCAGAGCACGATCACCAGAACGATGAAGGCGATGACCGCCGCCAGCGGCGTCAGGGTGAATTCCATGCCGCCGGCGGCGACGCGGATCGCCCCGCCGGTCTCGATCAGGAACCCGGCCCCGAAGGCCAGCAGGGCCACGAGGCCCACGAATATGATGATTTTCAGAAGGGACCAGAGCATCCGCGCGCCTTTCTCAGTTCGTGCCCGCGGGCGTGCCGAGCCCGGCCAGCGCGGCCATCGCCGCGCGGCGCGCCTCTGCATCCGCGATCCAGTCCGACATGGCCGCGCGGCCCTCGGCGGGAAGCGCCTCGAGTTCGGTCATGGCGCCGCCCAGGTCACCGGCCTCGAGTGCCGCCTGGGCCCGCGACAGCACCGCGTCCGGGTCGTCGCCCTCGCGCGGCGCCAGCGACCGTGCGCCCACCTGGGCCCGCAGGAAGGCGCTGAACCGGTCGCCCCAGCCTTCGCCCACGGTGACCTTGAGCGATTCCCGCAGCCCGTCGCGCGCGGCGGCGGGGAAGCGGCGCTGCAGGTCGGCCAGCGTCGCGATGCCGCCCGCGGCATGGTCCGTCAGCGCGGCGGGCAGATCGCCGCCGGCCGCGTCGCCCAGATCGGCCATCGCGCCCGCATAGGGCTGGCCGGTCTCGATCGCCGCGCGCAGCCGGCTGAGAGCGACGCCGCGATCCGCGGCGCGGGCCGTCTCGGCCAGGCTCTCGGCGCGGGCCTCCGCGGCGGCGATCCGCTCGGCGGCGCTCGAGGCCGCGGTCTCGACCTGCTCGGCCAGGGCTTCGTTCCGGCTGCGCTGCTCTTCCAGCGCCGCCTGCATCGCCTGCAACTCGTCACGATAGGTGCTGATCGCCGACGCGGCCGCCTCTGCGCCCTCGGCATCGAGCCCCTCGGCCGCGATCCGGTCGACGCGGTCGCTCAGCGAAGAGAGGCGCTCCTCTACGCCGGCCAGCCGATCCGAAAGCGCCGCGGCACGATCGTCGAAGACGGCCGTGGCCTCGTCGATCCGGGCGGCGAGGCGACCCTCGAGGGCGGCCGTATCCGGCGCCTCGGCCGCCGCGCTTTCGGCAGCGGTAACGCGGCTTTCCACTTCGGCGAGGCGTGTCTCGAGGGCGGCGCGGGCCTCGGCGGCCTCTTGCTGCAGGGCGGGGTCGCCACCGGTGGGCCAGCCTTCGGGAATGACGTAGCGCGCGGCGGCGAAGCCGATCGCGGCGGCGACCACGCCACCCAGAACCAGCGGCACGAACCCGCCGCCGCCGCCACCCCCGTTATCGGCGGGTGGCCTGGCGCCGGAATCGCCGCCGCCGCCGGTGGCGGCCGGCCTGGCGTCCCCGGCGGGCGCCCTGGTGTCCGCGCCCGAGGCCTTGCCGGCCTCTGCCTTGGCCGGCTCGGCGGTCTTGGCCGCGCCCGATCCCGTCCCGGCCTTGTCCCCGGCGTTCCCGGGCTTGTCCGGGGCCTTGGACGTCTTGGCCCCGGCGCTTCCCGGGGGCGCGCCGGTGGCACCGGACGCTTTCGGGGTCTTTGGCACCGTCGATGTCTTTTCGGCTGTCTTGTCCGCCGCGGTCGCCGGTTTGGCCGGATCACTCTTGGCCCGGGTGTCCGCACCCGTGGGCGTGGCCTTGCCCGAATCGGCGGCTGCCGGTTTCTGCGCCGGGGCGGTCCCGGGTTTCGGCGCGGTGTCCGGTGTGGTCTTGTCCGGCGCGGTGTCGCCTGTCTTCGTCTTGCCCGTATTGCCTTTGGAAGAGGTCGGTCGTGCCACGTCGGCGGTCCTTTCGGTCGGAATCGATGCAGGCGAGCAGTCGAGGCAAGCTTAGAACAGCGGCCATACCGCCACAAGGCAACCGGTCTGCGTCATTTCCATCCAGCCAGGAGTTCCAGCATGGCCGCACCGTCGGGCCGCGCCGCCGTTTCCGCCCGCGCGGCGAGATCGGCGGGCAGCGCCGCGCGGACGGCCGCGCTCAGGCAGACCGGGTGAACCCGGGTGCGGGCAGCCGCGGGCACCGCTTCGCCAAAGAGATCCGCCGTACGCGGCGAGAAGAGCGGCGCCAGAACCGGACCCGCCCCGGAGAGCGCGGCCTCCGCACCAGCCGTGAGCGGGCGGGCGACCTGCGCGTAGATCACGACGTCCTCGGCCGCCAAGCCGGCCGCGCGAAGACGTTCCACCAGCTGGCCGGCACGATGCCGCCCGCGAAGATGCAGGATCCGGCCGTCACGCGGGCCGTCGCGCGTCACGAGGGCCACGAGATCGTCGACGTCACCGGCGGCGGACCGGGCCGCAAGGCCCGCGTCCACGGCCGCGGCGGCGGTACGGTCTCCGACGCAGAAGGCGGGACGCCCGGCCAACCCCCAGCGCGCCGTCGCCACCCGCACGCCGGATTCGGAGGTGAAGACCAGCGCGGCGGCACCGGCGACGTCCACATCCGCGACAACGGGCGCGATGTCCATGAGCGGCGACAGGACAATGTCGAAATGCCCCGGGCAGCGCGCCTCGACCTCGGCCGCGAAGCGCGACGCCTGCGGCTCTGGGCGCGTGACGAGCAGGACGGGGCGCGGGTCGGGCACGGCATCACCGGGATTGTCTGGACACGCTCCCGGTGTTACCTGCCTCGGACCGCATTCACAACGGGGCGCGCATGGCCCGGACACTCACCCTTCTCGGCCTGGAGAGCAGCTGCGACGAGACCGCGGCGGCCGTCGTGCGCCAGGCCGAGGGCGCCGCGCCCGAGATCCTGGCCTCGGTCGTCGAGGGCCAGGCGCAGCTGCATGCGGCCTTTGGCGGGGTCGTCCCCGAGATCGCGGCCCGCGCCCATGCCGAGAAACTCGATCTCTGCGTCGAGGCCGCGCTGGCCGAGGCGGCTCTCGACCTGTCCGATCTCGACGCCATCGCCGTGACCGCGGGGCCCGGCCTGATCGGCGGGGTGCTCGCCGGTGTCATGTGCGCCAAGGGCATCGCCGCCGGGGCCGGCCTGCCGCTGGTGGGCGTCAATCACCTGGCCGGGCATGCCCTGACGCCGCGGCTGACCGACGGCCTGGCCTTTCCCTACCTGATGCTGCTCGTCTCGGGCGGGCACGCGCAGTTCCTGATGGTCCGCGGCGCCGAGCGCTTCGCCCGGCTCGGCGGCACCATCGACGACGCGCCGGGCGAAGCCTTCGACAAGACGGCGAAGCTTCTCGGCCTGACGCAACCCGGCGGCCCCGCGGTCGAGGCCGCGGCCGCCACCGGCGACGCGGCGCGGTTTGCCTTCCCGCGCCCGCTGCTGGACCGGCCCGGCTGCGACCTGAGCTTCTCGGGCCTCAAGACCGCGCTGATGCGGGCCAGGGATGAGCTGGTCGCGGCGCAGGGCGGGCTGCATGAACAGGACCGGCGCGATCTCTGTGCGGGGTTCCAGGCCGCGGTCGCCGACGTGCTGACAGAGAAGACGCGCCGCGCGCTGGCCGCCACCGGCGACGACCGGCCCACCGCCTTCGCCGTGGCCGGGGGCGTCGCGGCCAATGCCACGATCCGCGCCCGGCTCGAGGCCGTGGCCGCCGATCACGGGCTGCCCTTCGTCGCGCCGCCGCTCAGCCTGTGCACCGACAATGCCGCGATGATCGCGTGGGCGGGGCTCGAACGCTTCCGGGCCGGTCAGCGCGACGGGTTCGACCTGACCGCGCGGCCCCGCTGGCCGCTCGACACCGCCGCGCCGGCGCTCGTGGGATCCGGCCGCAAGGGGGCCAAGGCATGAGCGGCGTCCTGGTCGCCGGCGCGGGCGCTTTCGGCACCGCGCTCGCCGTCACGCTCGCGGCCGAGGGGCGCGCCGTCCGGCTCTGGGCACGGAACGCCGCGCAGGTCGGCCGGATGATCGCGGACCGCGAAAACCGCCGGTCCCTGCCCGGGGTGACGCTGCCCGAGGCGCTGACCCCCGTCGCGGATCTTGCGCCGGCGCCCGGGCAGACGGTGCTGATCGCGGTGCCCGCGCAGAAGCTCCGCGCGTTTCTCGAGCGGAACGGATCACGGCTGTCGGGCCAGCGGCTCGTCTCGTGTTGCAAGGGCGTGGAGCTCTCGACCGGGCTCCGGCCCAGCGAGGTGATCGCCGCCGCCCTGCCGGACGCCGAGACCGCGGTCCTGACCGGGCCGAGCTTCGCGGCGGACATCGCGCGGGGCAAGCCGACGGCGCTGACGCTCGCCGCGCGCGACGCGGCGACCGGCAGGCGCCTGCAGGCGGAGCTTTCGACCGAAACGGTGCGGCTTTACCGCACCACGGACCTGGCGGGGGCCGAGCTTGGCGGGGCGCTCAAGAACGTGATCGCCATCGCCTGCGGCATCGCCATCGGGGCCGATCTGGGCGACAGCGCCCGCGCCGCGCTGATGACCCGGGGCTATGCCGAGATGGTGCGCCTGGCAACGGCCCTCGGCGCGGAGCCGGCCACGCTGGCCGGGCTTTCCGGGCTGGGTGACCTGGCGCTGACCTGCACCTCGCTCCAGTCCCGCAACTTCGCCTTCGGCCACGCGCTGGGCCAGGGCACGGCGTTCGACCCGGCCAAGACGGTCGAGGGCAAGGCCACCGCGCGGGCCGTGGCCGGGCTGGCGGCCGCGCGTGGCATCGACATGCCGATCACGACCATGGTATCCGCCGTCCTGGAAGAGAGCGTCACCATCGCCGAGGCCATGGATGCCCTGCTCGCCCGCCCGCTGAAGGAGGAAGACTGATGCTCGTCGCCCTGACCGCCCGGGACAAGCCCGGCCACCTGTCGGTCCGCAAGGCCAACCGCGCGGCCCACCTCGCCTATGTCGAGGAAACCGGGGTCGTGGCACAGGCCGGGCCGCTGCTGGACACCGACGGCGAGATGTGCGGCTCGCTGGTGATCCTGGACGTCCCCGACATGGCGGCGGCCGAGGCCTGGGCGTCCGGCGATCCCTATGCCAGGGCCGGGCTGTTCGAGACGGTGTCCCTGGACACCTGGAAGAAGGTGATCGGCTGATGGCGTACTGGCTGTTCAAGTCAGAGCCCGCCACCTGGTCCTGGTCCGACCAGGTCGCCAGGGGCGCCGCGGGCGAGGAATGGGACGGTGTCCGGAACTACCAGGCCCGCAACATGATGCGCGAGATGCGCGTCGGGGACCGCGGGTTCTTCTATCACAGCCAGACCGAGAAGGCCGTCGTCGGCATCGTGGAGGTCATCGCCGAGGCGCATCCGGACTCGACCACCGACGACCCGCGCTGGGAATGCGTCGACGTGAAGGCCGTCGAGGCGCTGCCGCGGCCCATCACGCTGGACGTGATCAAGGATGACCCGCGGTTGTCGGAGATGGTGCTGGTCAGGAATTCGCGCCTGTCGGTGCAGCCGGTGACCGCGGCCGAATGGAAGATCGTCTGCCAGCTTGGCGGACTCTAGATTTCCAGCATATCTTGCCGCATACTCTAACCAGACAACAAGATATGGATCGTCTATGGATCTTCTCCCGATAATCGCCAGTGCCGGCGCCGCGTGGCTCTTCGGGGCTGTCTGGTACATGCTGATGGCCGGCCCCTGGATGCAGGCCACCGGCCTTTCGGACCGCGACGTGGATCGCAAGGATCCGCTGCCCTACCTGCTGAGCCTGATTTTCCTGACGCTCGTCGCGGGGATGACGTCTTACGTCTTCGTGATTGCCGGCGTGGACAGCGTGAGCGAGGGGTTCTGGACGGGGCTGGGGCTGGGGCTCTTCGTCGGCGTGCCATGGATGGCCAGCAGCTACATGTTCGCCAAGCAGCCGATGCACCTGATGCTGATCGACGGCATCTACGCCATGATCGGCAACGCGATCATCGGGGTCGGGCTGACGCTGTTCTGATTCCGTCGGACGCATGGAAAAAGGAGGGCCCCGTCGCCGGAACCCTCCTCACCCCACGTGCTCCCATCGGGCACCACACGCTCTTGAAAAGGTCCGGCCGTCCTGGCCTGCCCGACCTGTCTACGCGGACCGGGCGCGGCCGGCAACTCCGAAGCGTTTCGGATTTGAGGCAACTCCGCGCGATCCGGGGCCGGCCGGTCCGCCGGCCCCGCCGGCCTGTCAGTAGCGGTAATGCTCGGGCTTGTAGGGCCCGTCGACCGAGACGCCGATGTAATCCGCCTGATCGGGGGCGAGCTCGGTCAGCCTGGCCCCGATTTTCCGAAGGTGCAGGGTCGCGACCTTCTCGTCGAGATGCTTCGGCAGGACGTAGACCTCGTTGCCGTACTGGTCGCCCTTGGTGAAGAGTTCGATCTGCGCCAGCACTTGGTTGGTGAAGGAGGCGCTCATCACGAAGGAGGGGTGGCCCGTGGCGTTGCCGAGGTTCAGCAGCCGCCCCTCGGACAGCAGGATGATCCGGTTGCCCGAGGGCATCTCGATCATGTCCACCTGGTCCTTGATGTTCGTCCACTTGTGGTTCTTCAGGGACGCGACCTGGATCTCGTTGTCGAAGTGGCCGATATTGCCCACGATCGCCATGTCCTTCATCGCGCGCATGTGCTCGATGCGGATCACGTCCTTGTTGCCCGTCGTGGTGATGAAGATGTCCGCGCTGTCCACGGCATCCTCCAGCGTCACCACCTCGAAGCCGTCCATCGCCGCCTGCAGCGCGCAGATCGGGTCGATCTCGGTCACCTTCACCCGCGCGCCCGCGCCGCGCAGGCTCGCCGCCGAGCCCTTGCCGACGTCGCCATAGCCGCAGACCACCGCCGTCTTGCCCGCCATCATCGTGTCGGTCGCGCGGCGGATACCGTCCACGAGGCTCTCCTTGCAGCCGTACTTGTTGTCGAATTTCGACTTGGTCACGCTGTCGTTCACGTTGATCGCCGGGAACGGCAGGTGGCCCTTCTCCATCATCTTGTAGAGCCGGTTCACGCCGGTCGTCGTCTCCTCGGTGACGCCGCGGATCGCGTGGCGCTGCTTGACGAACCAGCCGGGGCTCTCGGCGAGGCGCTTGCGGATCTGGGCAAACAGCGCCTCTTCCTCTTCGGACTCGGGCCGGGCGATCAGGTCTTCCTCGCCTTCCTCGACCCGCGCGCCGATCAGGATGTAGAGCGTCGCGTCGCCACCGTCGTCGAGGATCATGTTCGCGCCGTCGGCGAACTGGAAGATCCGGTCGCAGTAGTCCCAGTATTCCGCCAGCGTCTCGCCCTTCACCGCGAAGACCGGCACGCCGGACTCGGCGATCGCCGCGGCCGCGTGGTCCTGCGTCGAGAAGATGTTGCACGACGCCCAGCGCACCTCGGCGCCCAGCGCCACGAGCGTCTCGATCAGGACCGCCGTCTGGATCGTCATGTGAAGCGACCCCGCGATCCGCGCCCCCTTCAGAGGCTGCGACGCGCCGTATTCCTCGCGCAGCGCCATCAGACCGGGCATCTCCGTCTCTGCAATGGCAATCTCCTTGCGGCCGTACTCGGCCAGGGAGAGATCCTTGACGATGTAATCCTTGGGCATGGGGGGCTCCGTCATGCTGAAAACCGTTGACCGGCACTTAGCACCGCCGCCGCGTGCCGGCAACTCGCCCCGTGCATTTACAGCGATGGCCAGAGCGGCTACCTCCGGATCGGACGCCCCGCGAACGGATCAGGACATGGCCAAGGAACCCCGCGCCTGGCAGCGCATGCTCTCGGGCCGCCGGCTCGACCTGCTGGACCCGACACCGGTCGATATCGAGATCGAGGACATCGCCCATGGCCTGGCCTTCGTGGCGCGGTGGAACGGCCAGACCTTCGGCGACTTCCCCTATTCGGTCGCCGAGCATTCGCTGCTGGTCGAACAGATCCTCGGCCGGCTGCAGCCCAAGGCGCCGGTCAGGTGGCGGCTGGCGGCGCTCTTGCACGACGCCCCGGAATACGTGATCGGTGACATGATCTCACCCGTGAAAGCCGCCGTCGGTCCCGGCTACGGCGAGCTGGAGGCGCGCCTGGCCGCCGCCATCCACCTGCGTTTCGGCTTGCCGGCCACCTTGCCCGCGACGGTCAAGAAACAGATCAAGCGCGCCGACCGCATCTCCGCCTGGCTGGAAGCCACCCAGATCGCCGGGTTCAGCCAGGTCGAGGCGAACCGCTTCTTCGGCCGCCCGCGACCCGAACAGATCGAGGGTCTGCGGATCGCCCTGCGGCCCCCGGTCGAGGTGCGCGCCGCCTACACCGCGCGCCACGCCGCGCTCATCGCGGCGCTATGACCCGTGACATCCGTCCCGCCGGTCCCGCGGATCGCGATGCGATGGCCGGCATCCTGAACCGGATCATCCGGGCCGGCGGTCTGACGGCCCGGACACGGCCGGTATCGGCAGAAGAGATCGGCGACTGGATGCGCACGGCCGGCGACAGGTCCGCCTGGCATGTCGTCGCGCGGGCCGATGGCGCGATACGGGGCGTCCAGTGGATCGCGCCCCATCCCGAGCTGCCGCCAGAGGCCTGTGACATCGCGACCTTCGTGTCGCTGGCCGAGCGGGGGCGGGGACTGGGAACCGCCCTCTTGCAAGTGACGCTCGAGGCCGCCCGCGAGCGCGATTACGGCTGGATCAACGCCTGTGTCCGCAGGGACAACGCCGGGGCACGCGCCTTTTACGGGTCGCGGGGCTTCGTGCACTGGCGGGACTGGCCGGACGCGCCGGTGGCCCCGCGCATCCTGATGCGCCGGGACCTGTAGCCGCCGGCGCCTAGCGCGGGCTGCGCTTGGCCAGGATGCGCTGCAGGGTGCGGCGATGCATGTTCAGCCGCCGCGCGGTTTCCGAGACGTTGCGGTCGCAGAGTTCGTAGACCCGCTGGATGTGTTCCCACCGCACGCGGTCCGCCGACATCGGGTTGTCGGGCGGCGGCGGAAGATCGTCGGTTTCCGCGAGAAGGGCGTTGGTGATGTCGTTGGCGTCGGCGGGCTTGGAAAGGTAGTCGGTCGCGCCCATCTTCACCGCCGCGACCGCCGTCGCGATGGCACCGTAGCCGGTCAGCACGATGATCTTGGCGTCGGGTCGCTTTTCGCGCAGCACCTCGACGACGTCCAGCCCGTTGCCATCTTCGAGCCGCAGGTCGATCACCGCGTAGGCCGGCGGCCGCGCGGTCGCGATCGCCTGTCCGGCCGCCACGGACATGGCCGTTTCGGGGGCGAAACCGCGCTTTTCCATCGCGCGCGACAGCCGGCGCAGGAACGGCTCGTCATCGTCTACGAGCAACAGCGAATTGTCTTCGCCGATCTCCCGCTGTGTTCGTTCCGTCATGCCGCCCCAACCCCTCGAAACTGTAACATTCACGACGTTTTAGAGCGCGGCGGTGCTGCGGTCAAATGTCACGACGCGGCGTCGAGGAAGCAGCCGACACGGTCGGCCATCTGTTCGGGCGTCAGCTCTCTCCGGAAGAAGTCGACGAAACCGTCTTCGGGCATCACCAGGTAGCTGAAGGTGGAGTGATCGACCAGGTAATAGTCCGGGTCGTCGCTCTCCTGCTTGCGGTAATAGGTGCGATAGGCCTGGCTCGCCGTCTTCACCTGCTCGGGCGAGCCGGTGAGGCCGACCATCTCGGGATGCATCACCTCGGCGAATTCCCCGACGACCTCGGGCGTGTCGCGCTCGGGGTCGATGGAAATGAAGACCGGCTGCACGTCGTAGCCGCGCTCTGCCAGGACGTCGATCGCGGCGGCGTTGCGCGACACGTCCAGGGGGCAGACATCCGGGCAGAAGGTATAGCCGAAATAGAGCAGGGACGGCTTGGTGATCACGTCGGCGTTCGTGACCGTCTCGCCGGCGCCGTTCACCAGTTCGAACGCCCCGCCGATATCCCCCGACCCGGCGATCTGGCCCTGGCGGCAGGCGGCATAGGGGTCGTCGCCGCGGCCCATGTAGACGAAGGTCGCGATGGCGCCGAGCATGGCGACGGCCAGGGCACCGGCGGTCAAAGCGTAGAGTCTGCTCATGGAAATGCCTTCCCGAAATGCGTTCCCGTTGATCGGTTAAGATCGGCGCTCTATCAAGAACCTGCAATCCGAGTGTGACAATGCATCCCATGACCGCCTGATGGCCGATCTCTCTGCCTCCGTCCTGGCCACCGAATCGCGCAGCGAGTGGGTGCGCCTGCGCACGCTGATCCTGCTCCGGTGGCTGGCCATCGCCGGGCAGTCGGCCGCGATCCTGTTCTCGACGCTCTATCTCAAGCTGCAGATCGACATCGGGCTCTGCTTCATGGCGATCGGCGCCTCGATGATCTCGAATCTCGTGGCGATGTTCGTCTACCCCGAGACCAAGCGCCTGAGCGAACGCGAAGCGCTTCTGACGCTGCTGTTCGACCTGTCGCAGCTGGCTTTCCTGCTTTACCTGACGGGCGGGCTGAACAACCCCTTCGCGCTGCTGATCCTGGCGCCGGTGACCATCTCGGCCACCGCGCTGCGGCTGCAGGCGACGCTGTTCCTCGGGATGATGGCGATCCTGCTGATCTCGGTGGTGGCGCTCTGGCACGTGCCGCTCCGGACCGAACAGGGATTCGTGCTGCGGATGCCGCAGCTCTTCGTCTACGGGTTCTGGATCGCGCTGGTGATCGGCATCGCCTTCCTCGGCGCCTATGCGCGGCAGGTCACGGTGGAGATGCATGCCATGTCCCAGGCGCTGCTGGCCGCGCAGATGGCCCTCTCGCGCGAGCAGAACCTCACCAATCTCGGCGGCGTGGTTGCCGCCGCCGCCCATGAACTCGGCACGCCGCTGGCAACCATCAAGCTTGTCAGCTCCGAACTGGCCGACGAACTCTCGGACCGTCCCGAGCTGGCCGAGGACGCGGCGCTGATCCGCGACCAGGCCGATCGCTGTCGCGATATCATGCGCAGCATGGGGCAGGCCGGGAAGGACGACCTGCACCTGCGCCACGCGCCGCTGGGCGCCGTCCTGCGCGAGGCCGCCGACCCGCATTCGGAACGCGGCAAGTCGATCCATTTCAATTTCGCGCCCGAACGGGGCGCCGACGGGGTCCAGCCGGAAATCTGGCGGCAACCCGAGATCATTCACGGCCTGCGCAACCTGGTGCAGAACGCCGTCGATTTCGCCGAGGCCAATGTCTGGATCGATGCGCGCTGGGGCCGGGATACCGTGACCGTCCGGATCTTCGACGACGGCCGCGGTTACCCGCCCGATCTCCTCGGGCGGATCGGCGATCCTTTCGTGCGCCGGCGCCGCACGGCGCAGGACCGTGCGCAGCGCCCCGAATACGAGGGGATGGGGCTGGGTCTTTTCATTGCCAAGACGCTCCTGGAACGCTCCGGCGCCGAGGTCACCTTTGCCAACGCGTCCGACCCCTTCCTCGACCCGTCCGAGCGCCCGGAACGCAGCGGCGCAATCGTCGAGGTCCTCTGGCCGGCCGCGGCCGTGATCGTCGATCCGGACGCGCTCAAGGCCCCGCTGGGAGAAAACCAGCCGATCCGCATCTGAGGGCCGTGCAGACCGGCGCCGGCATGGCGCGAAAGACCCCGTAAACCATCGTGGCGGCCCCGGCGTGCTCAGCCCGGCGTTTCATGCTACGCTTTCATTGTCATGCTTGCGGGCTAGGGTCCGTGACGCGCGCAGCTTGCCAAGGGGGATAAGATGCATCTTGCCGTGATGTTCGCCATCATCATGACCGGGGCGTCGATATATTTCTTCCTCTGCGTCCCGGTCGTGACATGGCTGATCAGCGACCCGGGGTTCGACTTTGTCCGGCAAATGCATCCGCGCGCGGAACTGGCCACGATCTTCTCCCTGTCGGCGATCTATACCTCGATGCCCTTCGCATGGGCCGAGAAGCGCTATTTCCGGATCATGGAGCGGCGCGACACGGATGCCGAGCCCGGCGACGACACCGGCGCGGCAGCACGCGCCGACCGGTAACTTTTGGTTAACGAACCTTTCCTAGCCTCCACCTGATGCGGGGATACGCGGCAGGCGGGACATGGTTCATCTCGATCTTCAGACGATGCTTTACATCGCCGCGACCTGTATCCTGACGGGTGCCGGCGTGCTGGCGCTGCTCCTCCGGGCCGATCGGCACCGCATGCGCCGCGACCCCGCCACGCCCGGCACCGATACGGCTGACCAGGGGCTCGGCGGCGGCGATGCCTGGAACGCCCGGCTGTTGCAGACGGTCGAAGACGCACCGATGCTGGTCTGGCACGAAACGCCCGAGGGACGCATCACCTGGGCCAACGCGGCCTATCGCGCGCTCGTCGTGCAGGCCGGGTATGGCGAACCCGACACCGCGGGCGAGATGCCGCTCGTCCACCTGTTTCCACCCGACCCGGAAAACCAGGTCGATGACGGGCCGCCCGGCCGCGTGGCCGTGCATCACCGCACCGGCGAAAGGACATGGTGGTTCGAATGCCAGGTCCAGCAGGCGGCCGACGGCAGCGTCCTGCGCTACGCGGTCTATGCCAACCCGGTCGTTCGGGCCGAGGACGCGCTGCGCAACTTCGTGCAGACCCTCACCCAGACCTTCGCGCATCTGACGATCGGGCTGGCGATCTTCGACCGCGGCCGGCAGCTCGCGCTGTTCAATCCCGCGCTCAGCGAACTGACCCGGCTGCAGCCGGAATGGCTCAGCACCCGGCCCGCGCTCTACGCCGTCCTGGACCGGCTGAGGGACATGCGCATGATGCCCGAACCCAAGGATTACGGCAGCTGGCGCCAGCGCATGGCCGATCTCGAGAAAGCCGCCACCGATGGCACCTACGAGGAAACCTGGCTCCTGCCCACGGGTCAGACCTACCGCGTCATCGGCCGTCCCCATCCGGAGGGCGCGGTGGCCTTCCTCTTCGAGGACATCACCGCCGAGGTGTCGCTGAAGCGCCGCTTCCGCTTCGAGCTGGAACTCAGCCAGTCCGTCCTGGACAGCCTGGAACAGGCGGTCGCCGTCTTCTCGTCCTCGGGACGGCTCGTGGTATCCAACGCCGCCTATGCCGGCCTGTGGGGGGTGGATCCCAGCACCACGCTGGGCGAAATCGGGATTCTCGAGTCGATCCGCGCCTGGGAGGCCGCGACCGAACCATGCGAGGCCTGGGCGCGGGTCCACAACTTTGCCAGCCGCTCGAACGGCCGCCAGGTCTGGACGGCCCAGGTCTGTATGCCGGGTGACGCGGCCGGAAAGCTTCACTGCCGTTTCGTGCCGCTGGCGCGGGGCGCCACGCTCTGCACCTTCATGCCGGACACCGCCGCGGGCCGGGCGGACCGGGCCGATGCACCGGCGCTGGTCGAACCGGACTGATCTGCCCTTGCGGGGGCGGGGCACGGCGATAGAGTTGCGCCATGACCGCCGCCGATGCAGACGCCCCCGCTTTCTCTGCCAGCTGCCGCCTGGCCGGCGCCGCCGCCACCGATGCCTTCGCCCGGGCGCTGGCCCCGCGGCTGGGTGCCGGGGACACGCTGCTTCTGGGCGGCCCGATCGGGGCCGGGAAAACCGCCTTCGCCCGGGCGCTGATCGAGGCCCGCGGCGTGGCCGAGGACGTGCCGTCGCCGACCTTCACGCTGGTCCAGACCTACCACGCGGACGGGCTGGAGATCTGGCACTGCGATCTCTATCGCGTGACCCGGCCCGACGACGTGCTTGAACTCGGGCTCGACGAGGCGTTCGACGACGCGCTCTGCCTTGTCGAGTGGCCGGACCGGCTGGGCGATCTCGCCCCGGCGGATGCCCTGCGGCTCGATTTCGCGCTGGTCGGGAGCGACCCGGATGCGCGGGCGCTGGCCGCCAGCGGCCCGGCGCGCTGGTCCTGGGTCGGCAGGCTTATGGCGGAGGGACCCGCCCATGGCTGATCGCGCCGCCTGCAAACACGCCTTTCTCGAGCGGGCAGGCTGGGCCGACGCGGCGCGCGCGCATCTCGCCGGCGACGCCTCGAACCGAAGCTACGCGCGGTTGCGCCGCGGTGCGCAGAGCGCCGTTCTCATGGATGCGCCGCCCGCGCGGGGCGAGGATATCCGCCCCTTCACCCGGATCGCGCGGCACCTGGCCCGGCTCGGTCTGTCCGCCCCCGCCATCCTGGCAGAAGATCCCGAGCACGGCTTTCTTCTGCTCGAGGACCTGGGCGACGCGCTCTTCTCGACGGTCGCGGAGGCGCAGCCGGAGCTGGAAGAGACGCTCTACGCCGCCGCGGTCGGGGTGCTGGCCGAACTGCACGCCCATCCCGTTCCCCCGGGGATCGCGGCCTACGATCCGCCGCTGATGGCCGGGCTGTCGGGCCTCGTGCTCGACTGGTACCTGCCCGCGGCCCTGGGCCATCCCGCGCCCGAAAGCGCCGAGGCCCTGCGCGCGGCCGTCGAGGCCGCGACCGCGTCCCTGGCCACGGACCGCCCGGTCCTGGTCCTGCGCGACTACCATGCGCAGAACCTGATCTGGCTGCCCGAACGGCAGGGGCCGGCCCGGGTCGGGCTGCTGGATTTCCAGGACGCGATGGCGGGCCACCCCGCATACGATCTGGTTTCCCTGCTCGAGGACGCCCGGCGCGATACCTCCGCCGCGCTCCGCGCGGCCATGTATGCACGCTACGCCACCGAGACCGGCACCGATCCGGAGAGCCTTGCGCGGGCCGTCGCGATCCTCGGCGCCCAGCGCAACCTGCGCATCCTCGGCGTGTTCGCCCGACTCTGCCTGCGTGACGGCAAACCCGGCTATGTGGACCTGATGCCGCGGGTCTGGGACCACCTGCAGCGGGATCTCGCCCACCCGGCCCTTGCGGCGTTGCGCGCGATCGTCGACGATCACCTTCCCGCCCCCGATCCCGACCTGCAGGCCAGGATGAAAGCGCAATGTCCCGCCCCGACTCCCTGATGATCTTCGCCGCCGGGTTCGGCACCCGCATGGGCGCGCTGACGCGCGACCGGCCGAAGCCGATGATCGACGTGGCCGGCCGGCCGCTGATCGACCACGCGCTGGCGCTGGGCGCCGCCGCCGGGATCGGGCGCATCGTGGTCAACCTGCACTACAAGCCCGAAACCCTGCGCGCCCACCTGGCGGGGCGCGGCGTCGCGCTGTCCGAGGAAACGCCCGATATCCTCGATACCGGGGGCGGGCTGCGGCATGCCCTGCCCCTGCTCGGGGCCGGCCCGGTCTTCACGCTGAATTCGGACGCCGTCTGGACCGGGCCGAACCCGCTGGCGCGGCTCGCCGCCGCATGGGCGCCGGACCGCATGGACGCGCTGCTGATGCTGGTGCCCGCCGCGGCGGCCCGCGGCCATGCGGGCACGGGCGACTTCCTGCCGGATGCCGAGGGGCGGTTGACCCGCACCACCGGCGGCGCCGGGCGGGCGCTGGTCTATACCGGGGCGCAGATCATCCGGACGGACGGCCTGGCGGACGTCGCGGACAGGGTCTTTTCGCTCAACCTTCTCTGGGACAGGATGATCGCGGAGGGGCGGCTTTTCGGCCTGACACATCCCGGTGGCTGGGCCGATGTCGGCACGCCCGAGGGCATCCCGCTCGCCGAGGCGATGCTGGCGGAGGCGGCGGATGTTTGAGCCGCGGCACACGCCCCGTTTCTTCGCGCTGCCCCCCGGCTGCGACTATTCCCGCGCCCTGGTCGAGGGCCTGCGCACCCGCCTGTCCGATGCCGCCCCCGAGGCCATCGCGCGCGTCGAGCTTTACGTCAACACGCGGCGCATGCAGCGGCGGCTCAAGGCGCTCTTCGCAGAGTCGGGCGCCGGGTTCCTGCCGCGGATCGCGCTGGTCACCGACCTGGCCGAAGACCCGCATCTCGCCGACCTGCCGCCGCCCGTACCGGCCTTGCGCCGGCGGCTGGAACTCGCCCAGGCGGTGGCGCAGCTGCTCGACAGCCAGCCTGATCTCGCGCCACGGGCCGCGATCTACGATCTCGCCGACAGCCTCGCCGGGCTCATGGACGAGATGCGCGGCGAGGGGATCGCACCCGAAGACCTGCGCCGGCTCGACGTGTCGGATTTCTCGGCCCACTGGAAGCGGAGCCTGGCCTTCATCGACGTGATCGCCCGGTACTGGACGCCGGACCAGCCGCCCGACACGGAGGAACGCCAGCGGCACGTGGTCGAGCATCTCGCCGCACGCTGGCGCGAGGCGCCGCCGCACCACCCGGTGATCGTGGCCGGCTCGACCGGGTCGCGCGGGGCGACGGCGCTCTTCATGCAGGCGGTAGCGCGCCTGCCGCAGGGGGCGGTCGTGCTGCCCGGCTTCGATTTCGACATGGGCATGCAGGTCTGGGGCGCGCTCGACGACGCGCTGACCGGCGAGGACCATCCGCAATTCCGCTTCCGCCGCCTGATGCAGGGGGCCGGGATCGCCCCCGAGGATATCCGGCCCTGGTCTGACACGGCCCCGGCCAACCGGGCCCGCAACCGGCTCGTGTCGCTGGCCCTGCGGCCTGCGCCCGTGACCGACCAGTGGCTGGCCGAGGGCCCGCACCTGCCGGATATCGACGGCGCAACCCGCGACATGACGCTGGTGGAGGCCTCCTCGCCGCGGGCCGAGGCCCTGGCCATCGCGCTGCGCCTGCGGGCCGCCGCCGAAGCCGGCGAGACCGCCGCGCTCATCACCCCGGACCGTGTGCTGACCCGGCAGGTCACGGCGGCGCTCGATCGCTGGGGGATCGTGCCCGACGACAGCGCCGGACAGCCCCTGCCGCTCTCGGCGCCGGGGCGGCTCTTCCGGCAGGTGGCCGCGCTGTTCGGCGTGCGGCTGACGGTGGAGCATCTGCTGGCGCTGCTGAAGCACCCGCTTGTCCATTCCGCGCCGGGCACCCGTGACGACCACACGCTCCGGACCCAGCGGCTGGAGCTCGACCTTCGCCGTCACGGCCCCGCCTTCCCGACCGGCACCGACCTGCGCGCCTGGGCGGCGCGCCAGGTGCGTGATCCCGGGGCGATCGCCTGGGCCGACTGGCTGGCCGCCGCGCTGGACGGGCTGGAACGGATCGGCACGCGCCCGCTGACCGACCACGTCGCGCAGCATGTCGCCCTGACCGAGCGGCTCGCCGCCGGGGCTGGTGCGGCGGCCGGGACCACCGGCCGGCTTTGGGAGGAGTCCGCCGGCGAGGAGGCGCGCAAGACCATCGACGCGCTCGTCGCCGAGGCCGACGCGGGCGGGTCGCTTTCGCCCGCCGATTACGCCGCGCTGTTCCGCTCGGTCCTGGACCGGGAAGAGGTGCGCAATGCCGTGCAGGGTCATCCCGCGATCATGATCTGGGGCACGCTCGAGGCCCGGGTGCAGGGGGCCGATGTCGTGATCCTCGGCAGTCTCAACGAGGGGATCTGGCCGCAGATCCCGCCGCCCGATCCCTGGCTCAACCGCCAGATGCGCAAGGCAGCGGGCCTGTTGCTGCCCGAACGGCGGATCGGGCTCTCGGCGCATGATTTCCAGCAGGCCGTCGCCGCGCCGGAGGTGATGCTGACCCGCGCCATCCGCGACGCGGAGGCCCCGACCGTCGCCTCGCGCTGGCTCAACCGCCTGACGAACCTGCTCGGCGGGATCGGCGCCCACGGCGCCCGGTCGCTGGAGGACATGAAAGCCCGCGGCCAGGTCTGGCTCGACCGGGCGGCCGCGCTGGAAACCCCGGTCACGCCGCTGCCGCCGGCCCCGCGCCCGGCCCCGCGCCCGCCGGTCGCCGCACGACCGGCCGCGCTGTCGGTGACACGCATCAAGACGCTGATCCGCGATCCCTACGCGATCTATGCGCGGGACGTGCTGCGCCTGAAACCGCTCGATCCGCTGCGCCCGCAACCCGACGCGCCGCTCCGCGGCACGCTGGTCCACGAGGTTCTGCACCGTTTCGTCGACGAGACCCGCGCCGGGCTGCCCGCGCATGCCGAAGCCCGGCTGATTGAGATCGCGACCGCGGTCATGGAGCGCGGCGCCCCCTGGCCGGCCGCGCGGCGCATATGGCTGGCACAGCTTGCACGCGTCGCCGCGGCATTCCTGCAAGACGAGGCCGCGCGCCGGGCGGAGGCGACGCCGCTGGCGCTGGAGGTGCCCGGCAAGCAGGCGCTGGACGGCATCGACTTCTCGCTGACGGTGAAGGCCGACCGGGTCGACCGGACCCCGGACGGCAAACTCCTCATCTACGACTACAAGACCGGCGCGCCGCCCTCGGAAAAGGAGGTCACCCATTTCGACCGCCAGCTGCCGCTGGAGGCGGCGATGGCGGAGCGCGGCGGCTTCGAGGGACTCGCACCGGCGCCGGTGGCCGGGCTGCGCTATATCGGGCTCGGCGCGAAGCCGGGCCAGGTCGCGATTTCGACCGATCTGGTGCGCCCCACCTGGGACGAGCTGCATCGCCTTGTCGCGGCCTACGCCACGCGCGAGACCGGCTACGCGTCGCGCGCCCGTCTGCAACGGCGGACGGATACGGGCGACTACGATCACCTTGCCCGGCACGGCGAATGGGACGACACCGCCCCCCCGACACCGGAGGACGTGGAATGACCGCCCCCGCGGATCCGACCGTCGCGCAGAACCGTGCCGCCGCGCCGGACAGCTCGGTCTGGGTGTCCGCCAACGCGGGATCGGGCAAGACGAAGGTGCTGACCGACCGGGTGGCGCGGCTGCTTCTGGGCGGAACGGCCCCCGCGCGTATCCTGTGCCTGACCTATACCAAGGCCGCCGCCGCCGAGATGCAGAACCGGCTCTTCGCGCGGCTCGGCAGCTGGTCGATGCTGGACGAGGCAGAGCTGACGGCCAAGCTGCAGGACCTTGGCGTCGCCCCCGGCGCGATCGACAGCGAAACGCTGCGCCGGGCGCGCACCCTCTTCGCCCGCGCGCTTGAAACGCCGGGTGGCCTGAAGATCCAGACGATCCATTCCTTCTGCGCCGCGCTCCTGCGTCGCTTTCCGCTCGAGGCGGGCGTCTCGCCCCAGTTCTCCGAGATGGAGGACCGCGCCGGCAAACGGCTGCGCGCCGAGATCGCAGAGGACCTGGCGGAACGTGACCCGACCCTCTTCGACGGGCTGGCGCGGCACCTGTCGGGCGAAGATCTCGACGCCCTTCTGTCGGAGATCGTGCGGCAAGGGGACGCTTTCGAGGCGCCGCCGGAGGCCGACAGGATCTGGCGATCCCTCGGACTGGCCCCCGGCACGACGTTCGCGGACATCTGGGCCGAGGCCATCGGCCCCGGCGATGCCCGCCTTCTGGCCGAGGTGATCCCGCTGCTCGCCGCGGGCACCAAGACCGACGCCAGGGCGGCGGCGAAACTGGCGGAGGTCGATCTTTCCGCGCCCACGCCGGGCGCGTTGCAGGCGCTCGAAGGCGTGCTGCTCTTCGGAGAGAATGCCGCGCTGCCCTTCGGGGCGAAGATCGATTCCTTCCCGACCAAGGCCACGCGCGAGACGCTGGGCGACCGGAAAGATGTGCTCGACTCGCTGATGCAGCGCATCGCCGATGCCCGTCCCCGCCGTCTGGGCCTCGCCGCCGCGGAACGGACGCTGGCGCTGCATGGCTTCGCACACCGGTTTCTCACCGCCTACACGGACCGCAAGCAGGCGCAGGGCCTTCTCGATTTCGACGACCTGATCCACCGGGCGCAGGCCCTGCTGTCCGATCCCGCGGTGGCGCAATGGGTGCTGTTCCGGCTCGACGGCGGGATCGATCACATCCTGGTCGACGAGGCGCAGGACACCAGCCCGGCGCAATGGCGCGTGATCTGGCGCCTCTCCGAGGAATTCACCGCCGGTCACGGCGCCCGCCCCGAGACCGAGCGCACGGTTTTCGTCGTGGGCGACGAAAAGCAGTCGATCTATTCGTTCCAGGGCGCCGATCCGGATGCCTTCGGCGCGATGCGGGCGCGTTTCGACCGCCACCTCGCCGATATCGGCAAGCGCCTGGACCGCACGGACCTGCATTTCTCTTTCCGCTCGGCGGCGGCGATCCTGCGGGTGGTGGACATGACCTTCGAGGGACCGGCGGCACGCGGCGTGTCGGCCGAGATCACGCACCGCGCCTTCAAGTCCGAGATGCCGGGCCGGGTGGATGTGTGGCCGTTCCTGCCCAAGTCCGAGAGCGCGGACCCCCCGGCCTGGTACGAGCCCGTCGATACGCCGGCCGACGACGACCCGGGCCTGGAACTGGCGCGGCGGATCGCGGGGGAAATCCGCGGGATGATCGACCGGGGCGAGCAACTCGTCGAACAGGACCGCGACGGCCCCCGTCCGCGCCGGATCACGCCCGGCGACGTGCTGATCCTCGTGCAAAGGCGCTCGGACCTGTTCCACGAGATCATCCGCGCGCTGAAATCCGCGGAGCTGCCGGTCGCCGGGGCGGACCGGTTGAAAATCGGCGCCGAGCTGGCGGTGAAGGACCTGACAGCGCTCATCTCCTTCCTGTCCACCCAGGAGGACGACCTCTCGCTCGCCGCCGCGCTGCGCTCACCCCTCTTCGGGCTGTCCGAAGCCGATCTCTTCCGGCTGGCCCATGGCCGCAAGGGCTATCTCTGGGAAAGCCTGCGGGCACGGGAAGACGCGTTTCCGGGGACGCTCGCCATCTTGCGGGATCTGCGGGACCACGCCGGGTTCCAGCGGCCGTTCGAGCTGCTGGAACGCATCCTGACACGCCACGGCGGCCGCGACCGGCTGATCGCGCGGCTCGGGGCCGAGGCCGAGGACGGCATCGACGCGCTCCTGGCCGAAGCGCTCTCCTACGAACGCGCCGAGGTGCCGAGCCTGACCGGCTTTCTCGCCTGGCTCGGGTCCGACGAGGTGGAAATCAAGCGCCAGATGGACAGTGCCGGCGACCAGGTGCGGGTGATGACCGTTCATGGCGCCAAGGGCCTCGAGGCCCCGGTGGTGATCCTGCCCGACACGGCCCGGCGACCGGTGACCGTCAGGGACCAGGTCTACCGGCTGGCCGATGGCCTGCCGGCCTGGGCGACCTCCCGGCCCGACATGCCGCCCGCCATGGCCGAGCGTCACGCCGCGCTCAGGGCCCGGCAGGAGGACGAGCGCATGCGGCTGCTCTACGTGGCGATGACCCGGGCGGAGAACTGGCTGATCGTCTGCGGCGCGGGCGATGCCGGCAAGGCACCGGCCGACAGCTGGTACGGGCTGGTGGCCGACGGCACCGAGCGCGCCGGCGCCGTGGCCCATGATTTCACCGGCGGGCGCGGGCTGCGCTTTGCCGCCGGCTCCTGGCCGGCCCCGGCCGGCGGACCCGGCCCGGCGCGGGCCGGCGGTGGCGGCCCCCTGCCCGAATGGGCGCACCGGCCCGCGGCCACCCCGCCGCGCCCGGCCGAGCCACGGGCGCCCTCGGACCTGGGCGGGGCGAAGATCCTGCCCGGCGAGGCGGAAGGCCTGTCCGAGGACGCCGCCAAGCGCCGCGGACGGCAGGTGCACCTGCTGCTCGAGGTGCTGCCCGAACACCCGCGGGCGGACTGGGCGGAAATCGCCGCGCGGTTGCTGTCGCGCGGCATCGACGCCGCCACGCCGGCCGAGCTGGAGGCGCTGCTGGACGAGGTGCGGCCGATCCTGACCGATCCCGCGCTAGAGACGCTGTTCGCGACCGATACGCTGGCGGAGGTGTCCGTAACGGCGGAACTGGCCGAGCTGGGCGGCCAGCGGATCATGGGGCAGATCGACCGCCTGATCGTGGGCCCGGACCGCGTCATGGCGGTGGATTTCAAGACCAACGCGCTGACGCCCGCCCGCCCCGAGGAGACCCCCGAAGGCCTGCTGCGGCAGATGGGCGCCTATGCGGCGGCGCTGGGGCAGGTCTACCCCGATCGGCGCGTCGAGACGGCGATCCTCTGGACCCGCACGGGCGTGTTGATGCCCCTGCCGCACGAGCGCGTGATTGCGGCGCTCGGATCGGCCCCGGCACCTTGACCATTCCCGGGGGCGCCCATACCTTCGCGGGCAACACCCCATCCAGAGCCCAGGAGGCCCCCATGGCAACAGTTGCAGTCACCGACGACACCTTCGACGCCGAAGTGAAGAATTCCGACATCCCGGTCATCGTGGATTTCTGGGCGGAATGGTGCGGCCCCTGCAAGCAGATCGGACCCGCCCTGGAAGAGCTGTCGGCCCAGTACGAGGGCAAGATCAAGATCGCCAAGGTGAACGTGGACGAGAACCCGAACTCCCCCGCGCAGCTGGGCGTTCGCGGCATCCCGGCGCTCTTCATGTTCAAGGACGGCCAGGTCGTCTCGAACAAGGTCGGCGCCGCGCCCAAGGCCGCGCTGCAGAGCTGGATCGACGAATCGATCTGAGCCGCGCCGCGGTTCCGGCCGGTACAGGGCGCCCGCCGGGCGCCCTTTTTCTTGGGCGTCAGCCGTTTTCGCGCAGCACCCGCCCCGCGAGGTAAAGCGAGCCGCAGATCAGGATGCGCGCCGTCGGCGCCTCCGCGACGATCCGCGCCACCGCGTCGGCGACCGACGCGGCCTCGGCCGTATCGTGGCCCGCGGCACGGGCGGCGGCGGCGGTCTCGGCCGCGGGCAGGGTCGCCGTCTCGCCCGGGATTTCCACGGCGTAGAGCCGTTCCGCCCGCCCGGCCAGCGGGCGCATGTAGCCGCCGATATCCTTGGTGTTGAGCATCCCGCAAACCATGTAGGTCGGCCGCGCGGGCAGCCGGCCCAGCGCCTCGGCGAGCGCGGCACCGGCGGCGGGGTTGTGCCCCCCGTCAAGCCAGAGCTCGGCCCCCGGCGCGGCCGCGACAAGCGGCCCATGGCCGAGGCGCTGCATCCGCGCGGGCCATTCGGCGCGGGTCAGCGCCGCCTCGCAGACGGTCTCGTCGGCGCCGAGCCCGCGCAGGACGGCCAGGGCCGCGCCCGCGTTCTGCACCTGGTGCGCGCCGATCAGGGCAGGCCGCGGCAGGTCCAGCAGGCCGGTTTCGTCCTGGAACACGAGCCGGCCGCGTTCCTCGGCCACGTGCCAGTGCTGGCCATGCACCGACAGGGGCGCGCCAAGACGGTGCGCCCTGGCCTCGATCACCTCGCGCGCGGCCTCCTCCTGCGGGCCGACGATGCAGGGCACGCCCCGCTTGATGATGCCGGCCTTTTCCCCGGCGATGGCGGCGAGCGTGTCGCCGAGATATTGCTGGTGATCCAGCGAGACCGGCGTGATCACGGTCGCCGCGGGCCGCGCGATCACGTTGGTGGCGTCAAGCCGGCCGCCCAGCCCGACCTCGAGCAGGCACCAGTCGGCGGGGGTCCGGGCGAAGGCGAGGAGCGCGGCCACCGTGGTGATCTCGAAATAGGTGATGGGTGCGCCGTCATTGGCGCGCTCGCATTCTTCCAGCACCTCGGCCAGCGCGGGTTCGGAAATCAGCTCCCCGGCCAGGCGGATCCGTTCGTGGAACCAGGCCAGGTGCGGCGAGGTGTAGGCATGGACCCGGTCGCCCCGCGCCTCGAGCCCGGCGCGGATCATGGCCAGGGTGGAGCCCTTGCCGTTGGTCCCGGCGATGTGGATCACCGGCGGCAGGTCGTCCTGCGGATTGCCGAGCCGGTCGAGCAGCCGCCAGACCCGGTCGAGCGTCAGGTCGATGATCTTCGGGTGCAGGGACATCATCCTTGCGAGGATGACGTCGCTCTCGGCCCCGCTCACGCCTTGGGGTCCTTGCCGGACGTGGCGTCGGCCTCCTGCTCGGCGGGCTGCGGCGTCTCTGCCGGCGCGGCCGCGTCACCGGCCGGGGCGACGACGGTTTCGGGCAGGTCGGGCTTTGGCAGATCGCCCTTCACCGGCGGCGGCTCCTTAAGCAGCATCCGCAGGATCGACACCAGCTCGTCACGCAGCGCGCGCCGGTCGGTGACGCGGTCCAGCATCCCGTGATCCAGCAGGTATTCCGCGCGCTGGAACCCCTCGGGCAGTTTCTCGCGGATGGTCTGCTCGATCACGCGGGGCCCGGCGAAACAGATCAGCGCGTTGGGTTCGGCGATATGAACGTCGCCCAGCATCGCGTAGCTTGCCGTCACGCCGCCCGTGGTCGGATGGGTCAGCACGACGATATAGGGCAGGTTCGCCTCTTTGAGCATCTCGATGGCGACGGTCGTGCGCGGCATCTGCATCAGGCTCAGGATGCCCTCCTGCATCCGCGCCCCGCCTGCGGCCGAGAACAGCACCAGCGGACGCCCGAGCGTCACCGCGCGTTCCGCCGCGGCGATGATCGCGTTGCCCACATACATGCCCATGGACCCGCCCATGAAACTGAAGTCCTGCGCCGCCGCGACGATGGGGGTGCGGCCGATCTCGCCCTCGGCGACGAGCATCGCCTCCTTCTCGGCGGTGGATCGCTGGGCGGCCTTCAGCCGGTCGGGATAGCGCTTCTGGTCGCGGAAGTGCAGCGGATCCGCGATCGGGGTCGGTACCTTGACCTCGGAGAAGACACCGCCGTCGAAGAGCGCCGCGAAGCGCTTGCGCGGCGTGATGCCCATGTGATGCCCGCAATTGGTGCAGACATTCAGGTTTTCCGTCAGCTCACGGTGAAACAGCATCGTCCCGCAGCCGTCGCACTTGGACCAAAGGTTCTCGGGCATCTCGCGGCGCGAGAAGAGAGAGTTGATCCGGGGCCGGACGTAGTTGGAAATCCAGTTCATGCGGGCCTCGCCAAGCGGTGACGCCCCGACAGATAAGCCCCGCCCGGCGGAAATGCAATCAGCGGCGGACGAGGCGGCGGCAGGCCAGCCAGGCGAGGATCATCACCGCCGCGTCGAACAGGTAGATCGGCCGCGTGAAGTCGATCTCGTCGGCCGAGAAGCCCGTGACGTAGAGGCTGAGACCGGTGATCGTGCCGTCTACCGAAACGATGAGCAGCGCCAGCACGTTGTTGGCCATGTGGAATCCCATCGCCGCGCCGATACTGCCGGTCCGGGTCGTCAGATCGGCGGCGATCAGGCCGAACACCGTCGCCGCCACGACCAGAACCCAGGCCACGCCCCCCTCGCCGTTGTAATGCGCGATGCCGAACAGAAGCGCGGGCAGAAAGAACCAGAAGAAAGGCGCGCGGAACCGCGCGGCCAGCTGGGTCTGCAGATAGCCGCGGAAGAACATCTCCTCGGCACCGATCTGCAGCAGCACCAGCCCCAGCGCCGGCAGGATCCAGACCAGCCAGCGGTCGAGCGGCTGGTTGGGCACCGGGTTTCCGAACACGAGGTAAAGCATCCCGGAGCCGCCGATGAGCACCGTCACCGCCCCGAAACACCGGAAGAAGTCGCGCCAGAACAGCCCTGCATCCGTCCCGAAGAGCGTTCTGGCCGGGCGCTTGTGCAGCACGCGCGCCGCCACCACGGCGCCGAGCGCCATGCCCCCGAACGACGCTAGCAAGAGCGCCGTCTGCGCCGCGCTGCCCGTGCCGCGAAAGCCCTCGACGATCCACGGGATCGCGCCGGGCCCGCCGATCAGCCGCGCGGCGATCACCTCGCCCGCGACGAAGAGCGCGTAGACGAAGACCGCCAGCACGATGCCGAGGATCAGCCGCCAGAGCGCGGGGCGATGGCGGGCGGGCGCCACCATCTCGGAAAAGGCATCGGTCCAGAATCGCGACATCGGCGTCTCCCTCTCTGCACAAGAGGCTAGCCCGCGCCCCTGCCGCGGCAAACGCGCTTGTGCTGAACCCTCCGCTCGCCTATTCCGGAAGGCGACCGACGACAAGGGAGGCCGCCATGCTCAAGCGCCGTTTCGACAAGTCCAGACTGCCCAGCCGACACGTGACCGAGGGCCCGCAGCGGGCGCCGCACCGGTCCTATTACTACGCGATGGGGCTATCGGAAGAAGAGATCGCGCAGCCCTTCGTGGGCGTGGCCACCTGCTGGAACGAGGCCGCGCCCTGCAACATCGCGCTGAGCCGCCAGGCGCAGGCCGTCAAGCTGGGCGTCCGCGCGGCCGACGGCACGCCGCGCGAGTTCACGACGATCACCGTGACCGACGGGATCGCCATGGGCCACGAGGGCATGCGCTCCTCGCTGGCCTCGCGCGAGGCCATCGCCGACACGGTGGAGCTGACGATGCGCGGGCATTGCTACGACGCGCTGGTGGGCCTCGCCGGCTGCGACAAGTCCCTGCCGGGGATGATGATGGCCATGGTCCGTCTGAACGTGCCGTCGGTCTTCATCTATGGCGGCTCGATCCTGCCGGGCAAGGCACCCCAGATCGACGAGATCCCGGAAGATTTCCGCACCCGCGACCTGACCGTGCAGGACATGTTCGAGGCCGTCGGCCGGCACCAGAACAACGAGCTGTCGGACAAGGCGCTCGACGCGCTGGAGCGGGTCGCCTGCCCGTCCGCCGGGGCCTGCGGCGGCCAGTTCACCGCCAACACCATGGCCTGCGTGTCCGAGGCGATCGGCCTTGCGCTGATGAACAGCTCGGGCATGCCGGCACCCTACGAGTCCCGCGACCAGTATGCCGAGGCCTCCGGCGCCGCGGTCATGGAGCTGCTGGAAAAGAACATCCGCGCCCGCGACGTGGTGACCCGCCAATCGCTCGAGAACGCCGCCCGCGTCGTGGCCTGCACCGGCGGCTCGACCAATGCCGGCCTGCACCTGCCGGCCATCGCCCACGAGGCGGGGATCGAGTTCTACCTCGACGATGTCTGCGAGATCTTCCGCGACACGCCCTACTTCGTCGATCTCAAGCCGGGCGGCCAGTTCGTCGCCAAGGATCTCTTCGACGCGGGCGGGATCCCCGTGGTGATGAAGGAGCTGCGCAAGGCCGGGCTGATCCACGAGGATTGCATCACCGCGAGCGGCAACTCCATCGGCGAGGAACTCGACAAGATCGACCGCGAGGCCGATGGCCGCGTGATCTACCCGATCGAGACCCCGCTCACCAAGACCGGCGGCGTCGTCGGCCTGAAGGGCAATCTCGCCCCCGAGGGCGCCATCGTTAAGGTCGCGGGCATCGCCGCGGAGAACCAGGTCTTCACCGGCGCGGCCCGCGTCTTCGAGAGCGAGGAAGACGCCTTCGCCGCCGTGAAGGCGCGCGAATACGAGGAAGGCGAGGTGATCGTCATCCGCAACGAGGGCCCCGCCGGCGGCCCCGGCATGCGCGAGATGCTGGCGACCACCGCCGCGCTGTCCGGCCAGGGCATGGGCAAGAAGGTGGCGCTGATCACCGATGGGCGCTTTTCCGGCGCGACGCGCGGTTTCTGCGTCGGCCATGTCGGCCCCGAGGCGGCGCAGGGCGGGCCCATCGCGCTGCTGAAGAATGGCGACATGATCACGATCGACGCGGTCAGCGGCGCGCTGTCGGTCGACCTGTCGGACGCGGAACTGGCCGAGCGGCGCGCGGCCTGGGCCGGCCCGCGTGAGACCAACTACGCCTCCGGCGCGGTATGGAAATTCGCCAAGCTGGTGGGCCCGACCTACAAGGGCGCCGTCACCCATCCCGGCGCCGACGCGGAGACCCATGTCTACATGGATCTCTGAGCGACGCCTGCCGACGCTCCTCCTCTGTCTCGGGCTGGCCGCGTGCGTGCCGGGCGGCCCCTTCGCCACCGCCCGGGACAGCACCACGCTGACGGTCGGCGGCAACGCCGTCACCGTGGCCGGGCCCGGGGGCTTCTGCATCGACCCGGGCGCCACCCGCGAGACGGCGGAGAGCGGCTTCACGCTCTTCGGGAACTGCGCCACCATCGCGGGGCGGGCCGACTTGCCCCAGCCCGATCTGCGCGCGGTGCTGACGGCCACGGTGTCGGGGGGCGCGGGCGCGGCCACCATTGCCGGATCCATCGACGCGCTGGACGGCTATTTCCGGTCGACCGCCGGGCGCCGGGCGCTCAGCCGCACGGGCGACCCCGCCACGGTCGAGGTGCTGGAGACCTTCCAGAACGAAGCCGTGTTCTACATTCACGCCCGCGATGCCAGCCCCGGCTTCGCGCCCGGCATGTCGCCCGATTACTGGCGGGCCTATTTCGATCTCGCGGGGCGGATCGTCGCGGTGTCCGCCATCGGTTTCGACGCGGCGCCGCTGTCACGGGCCCAGAGCCTGGCCGCCCTGCGCGCTTTCGCCGCCCGCATTCGCGCGGCCAATGCCCCGGAGGCGGCGGCCGCCACGGGGCCCCGCCCCGCAGCCCCGGTTTAGGCCAAGAGTAAGGTTCCCCGCGTACGAGTTTACCCATGTCCGATCGTCCAAAACCTGCGAAACCTGTTCCATGCCGGCGCGTATGACCCCGGGCCGCGCCCACCTCTGGGCCCGCTACGCCACGCGCCGCAGGGCGCGGCGGTTGCAGGCCCAGCACGCCGCCCCGGCCGATTGCGACGGGCTGCCGGTTCCGCCCGGCAGCCTCTGGGGATGGCGTCCGGAGGCCTGGCGCACCCGGCTGGCGGCCCCGGCCGCGCCCGCCAGTGGCACATCGGTCGCGGCGGACATGGTTCTGTTTCACGACGGGGACAGCGCCGCGCTCGTCCTCGACCAGGCGGCCGGGCAGGGCCCGCCCCCCCACGGGGTCGGGATCGCGGCCACCGGCTTCCGCGGGTCGTTCCTATCGCTAGCGATCACGCTGCCGGGGGCCGGCCACCGGGCGATCGCGCGCGACCAGCTTCTCCGCTGCGACGTCGAGATAGCCGGCGATGCGGCCGCGCAGATCTACGCGCGGCTCAACGTTCAGAACGGGCCGGACCGCGTCGAGGCGATCCGCCATGTTCCGACCGCCCGCGGGTCGCTCGCCGTGACCTTCGACCTGGCCTGCATGGATTTCAGCCCGGTGCGGGTGGAACGGATCTGGCTCGACCTGATCTTCAACGATCTCGGCACCGGGCGCGTCCTGATCGGTGATCTCCTCCTGTCGCGGCAGCGCCGCGCCGCGCTCTGATCGGCTGACGCCGCGTTGCGCGTGACAGGGCGGCCCCGCGCCGTCATGCTGGCGCCGATCTGCCCCGGAGGAGCCCCATGACCGACGCGCCCTATCCGCATCTTCTCTCGCCTCTGGATCTCGGCCACGTGACCCTTCGCAACCGGGTTCTCATGGGCTCGATGCATACCGGCCTCGAAGAGACCAGGGACTGGGGCCGCGTGGCGGAATTCTACGCCGCACGGGCGCGCGGGGGCGTGGCGCTGATGGTCACCGGGGGCATGGCGCCGAATCCCGAAGGCGGCGTCTTTCCCGGTGCGGCCGGGCTCTATACCGCCGGGGACATCGCCAATCACCGCGCGGTCACCGACCGTGTCCACGACGCCGGGGGCCGCATCGCGATGCAGATCCTCCATGCCGGGCGCTACGCCTACGGCCCGGACTGCGTCGCCCCGAGCCCGCTCAAGTCGCCGATCTCGCCCTTCCGCCCGACGGCGCTGGACGAGGACGGTATCGAGAAACAGATCGCGGATATCGCCACCGCGGCGGCGCGGGCCCGCGAGGCAGGCTATGACGGCGTCGAGGTCATGGGATCCGAGGGCTATTTCCTCAACCAGTTCCTCGTCACCCACACAAACAAGCGCCGCGACCGCTGGGGCGGATCCTACGAGAATCGCATGCGCCTGCCGCTCGAGGTGGTGCGCCGGGTACGCGCCGCGGTGGGCGACGACTTCATCCTGATCTACCGGCTTTCGATGATCGACCTGGTGCCCGACGGCTCCACCTGGGACGAGGTCGTGACCCTGGCGCAGGCGGTGGAGAGAGCCGGCGCCAGCATCATCAATACCGGGATCGGCTGGCACGAGGCCCGCGTGCCCACCATCGCCACCAGCGTGCCGCGCGCCGGTTTCGCCTGGGTGACGAAGAAGCTGATGGGAGAGGTGGACATCCCCGTCATTACCTCGAACCGGATCAATACCCCCGAGATCGCCGAGGGCCTGCTGGCCGACGGCTGTGCCGACATGGTGTCGATGGCCCGCCCGTTCCTGGCCGATCCGGATTTCGTGGCCAAGGCCGCGGCCGGGCGGGCCGACGAGATTGCCCCCTGCATCGCCTGCAACCAGGCCTGTCTCGACCATACCTTTTCGGGGAAGATCTCCACCTGCCTGGTCAATCCGCGCGCCTGCCACGAAACGGAACTCGCCTACAGCCCGGCGCCGGCACCCCGGACCGTGGCCGTGGTCGGCGCGGGGCCGGCCGGGCTGATGGCGGCGCTGGTGGCCGCCGAGCGCGGGCACCGCGTGACGCTCTTCGACAAGGCCGACACGCTCGGCGGTCAGCTGAACATGGCCCGCCTGATCCCCGGCAAGGAGGAATTCGACGGCTTCGTCGCCTGGTTCAGAACCATGGTGGACCGCGCCGGGATCGACACGCGGCTCGGCACCGCGCCGGGGGCCGACGACCTGACCGGCTTCGACGCGGTGATCGTCGCCACCGGGGTGATGCCCCGCGACCCGGGCATCCCCGGACAGGACGGCCCCAACGTGCTCAGCTATGTCGACGTGCTGAAGGGCGGCGCCCCGGTCGGCGATCGGGTCGCCATCGTGGGCGCGGGCGGTATCGGGTTCGACGTGGCGGAATTCCTCGTCACGGGCGGGGACAGCCCCACCGTCCACCCGGCGGAGTGGCGGCGGGAATGGGGCGTCGGGGATCCTTCGGAGACCCGCGGCGGCCTGGCGCCGGAAGGCCCCCGCCCGGCGCCCGCGACCCGGCAGGTCGTGCTCTTGCAGCGCAAGGCGGAGAAACCGGGCCGGCGGCTCGGCAAGACCACGGGATGGATCCATCGCGCGGCGCTCAGGATGAAAGGCGTCGAGATGATCGGCGGCGTCAATTACGAGCGGATCGACGCCGACGGGGTTCACGTCTCCTTCGGCGCGGAGCGCGGCGACCCGCGCCTGATCCCGGCGGACACCGTCGTGCTCTGCGCCGGGCAGGAGCCGGAGCGCGGCCTCGCCGACGACCTGGCCGCGCGCGGCGTGACCGCGCATGTGATCGGCGGCGCCGACGTCGCCGCGGAGCTTGACGCCAAGCGGGCCATCGACCAGGGCGCGCGGCTGGCCGCGACGCTCTAGGCGGCGAACGAAAACGGCCCGCACAAGGCGGGCCGCTTCCTGTCACGGGTATCGCGCGCGGATCAGGCGAACCACCAGCGCTCGGCCATTCTGGCGTTGTCCATCTGCCAGAGATTGCCGATCGTCTCGGGGGTCTGAACCTTGTTGTTCACAGCCTGGACCCAGTTGGCGAACATCGGGATCACGACGCCACCGTCATCGCGCAGGATCTGCTGCATCTCGGTGTACATCTCGCGTCGCTTGGCGCTATCGAGTTCGGCCCGCGCCTCGAGCAGAAGATTCTGGAACCGGTCGCTGTCTTCGCGCCCCCATTGCGTGTCGTTCCACGGCACGCCTTCCTCGTAGGCCGACGAGAACATCCAGTCCTCGGTGGCCCGCCCAGACCAGTAGCAGGCGCACCAGGGCTTCTTCAGCCAGACATTCGACCAGTAGCCGTCGGCAGGCTCCTGCACCACGTTGATGTTTATGCCGGCGGCCTTCGCCGATGCCTGATAAAGCTGGGCCGCGTCCACGGCCCCCTGGAACGCCGCCTCGGAAGCCGAGAGATCGATGTCAAGGCTGTCGAGCCCGGCCTCCTTGAGATGGAACTTGGCGCGGTCGGGATCGTAGCTCAGCTGTTCCAGGTCATCTGCGAAATACTGGTTTGCCGGACCGATCGGCGTGTCATTCGCGACCCGGCCGTGACCCAGCAGGATCTTGTCCACCATCTCCTGGCGGTTAATCGCGTATTTCAGCGCCTTGCGCACATTGACGTCGTCGAATGGCGCAACGTTGGTGAGCATGGGAAAGGTAAAGTGCTGATTACCCGTCACTTCCTGGATCTGGACCGTCGGGCTCGCGCGCAGAAGTGACTCCGTCTTGAAATCAACTCGACTGATCGCGTCGACCTGACCGGTCAGAAGCGCATTCATCCGTGCGGTATTGTCATTGATCGCGATGAATTCGAGCTCGTCGAACCAGCCGGCTTCGCCATCCTTGTAATGACCGTCGACGCGCGTCGCGACCATTCGGACACCCGGCTCGAAGGTTTGCGCACGATAGAGACCGGTGCCGATCCCGTTGGCGATGGCCTCCTCGATCTGACCTGCAGGATAGATCAGAAGATGGTAATCGGACATCAGATACGCGAAATCTGCATTTCCGGAATCCAGCGTGAACTGAACCTGGTAGTCCCCGAGCTTCTTCATCTCCTGGACGGCCGCAATGATGGGCTTGGCCGCCGATTTCGATCCCTCGGCGACATGGAGTTGCATCGACTCGATCACATCGTCGGCACCGAACGCCTTGCCGTTGTGGAACGTCACGCCCCGGCGCAGGTTGAAGGTCCAGACCTTGGCGTCCGGCGTCGCCTCCCAGCTCTCGGCGAGTTCGCCGACAAGGGAGCCGTCGGCCGCGACTTCGGTCAGATTGTCGAAAACGGCGCCGTGGCCCGATGCCTGCATGAAGATGTCGGAATGGGTGCGCCCGTCCCAGCTGTCCGAGCTGTTGGCTCCAGACAGGCCCACGCGAAGCCGGCCCCCACGTTTGGCCTGTGCGCGCACGGGCAGTCCACTTGCGGCCAGGACGCCGGCGGCGGCACCGGCCTTGAGTACGCCTCGTCTCGAAAAGTCGATTGGCATGGTCATCTCCTGTTGGGTCTTCGGATTTTGGTGTCCCGGGATCGTGCCCGGGTCGGTTCCGGGATGTCCCTCATCCCGTTATCGCTCATATTTTTTCGGAGGCGGCATCCCCGATGTTCTCGACGCCGCGCTCGCGCAGCAGGTTCGTCAGCCAGTCCGGATCCATCTCGGGCACGGAACTGAGCAGCAGGTCCGTGTAGGGATGGTGCGGTGGCTTGAACATGTCTCGCTTCACTCCCTGCTCGACCACTTCGCCATTCTTCATCACCACCACCTCGTCGGCAATGGCCCGCACGGTGGCGAGATCATGGGTGATGAACATGTAGCTGAGCCCAAGCTCGTCCTGCAGCCGCGCCAGCAGCTTCAGGATACCCTCGGCCACGAGCTGGTCGAGCGCGCTCGTCACCTCGTCGCAGATGATGAAGCTCGGCTCCGCCGCAAGCGCCCGGGCGATGCCCACGCGCTGCTTCTGCCCGCCGGACAGCTCCGAGGGCAGGCGGTCGCGGAACTCTGCCGGGTCAAGCTCGATCTGCTCCAGAAGATCGTCCACCCGGCGGCGCTTGTCGCGGCCCCGGAGCCCCATGTAGAACTCGACCGGGCGGCCGATGATCTCGGCGATGGTCTTGCGCGGGTTCAGCGCCGTGTCGGCCATCTGGTAGATCATCTGGGCCTGGCGGAGCTGCATCTTGGACCGTTTTCGGTAATCGAGCGGCAGCGCCTCGCCGTCGAACTCGATCACCCCCTCGAAGGGTGGCAGCAGCCCCGTGATGCAGCGCGCCATGGTCGACTTGCCCGACCCGGATTCGCCCACCACCGCCACGGTGCGGCCGCGGTGGATGTCGAAACTGACGTCGTGCAGCACGGGTTGGGTACCGTAGGCCGCGCTGACCCCGCGCACGCTGACCACCGGCACGGCATCGGTTTCCGGCGCCGGCTTCTCGGGCCGCTTGAAGCTGCGCACCGCCCAGAGGGACTTGGTGTAGTCCTCGCTCGGATGCGAGAGCATCCGGCGCGTCTCGGCCTCCTCGACCTCGTCGCCGCGCAGCAGCACCTTGATGCGGTCCGCCATCTGCGCGACCACCGCCAGGTCGTGCGTGATGTAGATCGCCGCCGTGTCGTACTGGTCGACGATGTCGCGGATCGCGGCCAGCACCTCGATCTGGGTGGTCACGTCCAGCGCCGTCGTCGGCTCGTCGAAAATGATCAGGTCGGGCCGGCAGGACATCGCCATCGCCGTCATCGCCCGCTGGAGCTGCCCGCCAGAGACCTGGTGCGGGTAGCGGAAGCCGATCTCCTCGGGATTGGGCAGGCGCAGCTGCTCGTAAAGCCGCACCGCGTCCTTCTCGGACTCGGCCTTCGACATCACCCCGTGCTGCACCGGCGCCTCGGTATGCTGATCGATCAGCCGGTGCGCGGGGTTGAAGCTGGCCGCGGCCGACTGGGCGACATAGGCGATGCGCTTGCCCAGGAGGTGCCGCTTGGCCGAGGCCGAGGCCTGGAGCAGCTCGATCCCGTCGAAGGCCACCGACCCGCCCGAGATCCGCACCCCGTCGCGGGTGAAGCCCATCGCGGCCAGGCCCAGCGTGGACTTGCCGGCGCCCGACTCGCCGATCAGGCCCAGCACCTCGCCCTTGCGCAGGTCGAGATCCACGCCCTTGATGATCGGCGTCCATGTCTCGTCGCTGCGCCCCTCGATATGCAGGTCGCGGATCTGGACGAGAAGGTCACGTGTGCTCATCGCCTCAATCCTTCAGGCCCGAGGACTGATACAGCATCCAGTCCACGACGAAATTCACCGCCACGGTCAAGAGCGCGATCGCGCCGGCCGCCATCAGCGGCAGGGCCGCGGTCAGCGGGCTGACGCCGGCAAAATTGATGAACTGGCTGAGATCGCGCACCATCGTGCCCCAGTCCGCCAGCGGCGGCTGGATCCCGACGCCGAGGAACGACAGCGCGGCGATGGTCAGGAAGACGAAGCAGAAGCGCAGCCCGAATTCCGCCAGCAGCGGCGCATAGGCGTTCGGCAGGATCTCGCGGAAGATCAGGTAGGTCAGCGTCTCGCCCCGAAGCTTCGCCGCCTCGATATAGTCCATCACCACGATATTCGCGCCCACCGCCCGGGACAGCCGGAACACACGGGTGGAATCGAGCACCGCGATGATGACGATCATGTAGACCGTCAGCAGCCATTTCTCGGACCCGGCCCAGGCCGACGCGATGGTCATCAGCAAGAGCGCGAAGATCAGCGACGGGATCGCCATCAGCACGTCCACGCCGCGGCTGAGCAGCTGGTCGAGCCAGCCCCCGAGCGTCGCCGCGAGAAAGCCGAGACTGGCCCCAAGCAGGAACGCCAGGCAGGTGGTGACGAAGGCGATGCCGACGGTGTTCTGCGCGCCGTAGATCAGCCGGCTCAGCAGGTCCCGGCCGATCTGGTCCGTGCCGAGCAGGAACCGCGGATCGCCACCGGTCTCGGGATTGCCGCCCGGCAGGACGTTGACCCGCTCGAAGACCTGTTCCTGGCCGAAGGGCGCCAGCACGTCGGCGAAGATCGCCACCACGGCATAGACCAGGATCACGAGGATACCGAACGCCGCCGTCAGCGGCATCTTGCGGAACAGCTTGCGGGTGCCCGGTGTGCCGACATGCCGCCCGAGCAGCCGGAAAGCCCAGCCCGCCGCCGCGAAGAACAGGAAGCCCTGCACGGCCCAGCGGAAGAAGACGACCCGGTCGACGAAGTAGAGCTGCACCGTCCAGTAAAGCGCCGCCGCCGCGAGCAGGAAGCCGAAGGCGACCGCGTAACTCATGTCGCGGAAATAGGGGCGGGTGCGCGGGTGCGGCAGCTGCTGGCCGGCCCAGCGAAAGACCCAGGCGCCCCCGAAAAGGATCGCGGCCCAGAGCGCGATATGGAGCCAGACGCTCATTTCGGATGCCTCAGCCGCGGGTTGGACAGGATCGACAGGATGTCGGCCAGCAGGTTCAGCAGGATATAGGCGGCCGCGAAGATCAGGCAGCAGGCCTGCACCACGGGAATGTCGCGGATCTTCACGCTATCGACGAAGAGCTGCCCGATGCCGGGATAGACGAAGACCACCTCGACCACGACCACCCCGGTGATCAGGTAGGCGAGGTTCAGCGCGATGACGTTGATGATCGGCGCCAGCGCGTTGGGCAGCGCGTGCTTGACGATCACCCGCAGCGGCGAAATGCCCTTGAGCCGCGCCATCTCGATATAGGGGCTGGCGAGCAGGTTGATGATCGCGGCCCGCGTCATCCGCATCATGTGCGCCGTGACCACCAGGGTCAGGGTCAGCGCCGGCAGCAGCGTGCGCTCCAGCCGTTCGCCGAAGGACATGTCCGCGTAGATGTTCGACAGCGACGGCAGCATCGGGTTCAGCACCGCGAGGAACAGGATCAGGATATAGGCGAGGAAGAATTCCGGGCTCGAGATCGAGGTCAGCGTCCCGATATTGGCCGCGCGGTCGAAGATCGAGTTGCGGAAGAGCGCCGCCAGAACCCCCAGGATCAGCGAGAACGGCACCGCGATGGCGGCCGTCACCCCGGCCAGGAAAAGGGTGTTCTCGAAGCGCGGCGCGACCTGTGCCGCCACGCTGCCAAGCCCGCTTCCGGTTTCCGCCCCGGTGAAACTGCGGAAGTTCGCGGCGGCGAAGCTGGTGCCGAAATCGCCCTGCAGCACCCCGCCCAGCCAGTCGAAATACCGCGTGATCGGCGGCTTATCGAGACCGAGATCGCGGCGGATGGCCTCCACCGCTTCCGGCGTCGCCCCCTGCCCGAGAATGGCCTGCGCGAAGTCGCCCGGCAGCATGTTCACCGCGGCGAAGATGATGACTGAGACGAAGAACAGCGTGACCAGACCGAGTCCCAGGCGCTGCGCGATGATACGGGCTACGGATTGCACCCGTGCTCCCCCGGTTGTTTGTGTCGTTTTCAGACACGTTAACGGCTGAAAACGACATGTCAAACAGCCAAGAGGGTCGGGGCCGCTTTACCCGGCCGAAAGGCTTACCCGCATGCGATCCATCACCCGCAAGAGCTCGCCGCTGATCCCCGGCTCGGACAGGGCGTGTCCGGCGGTGGGCACCATGCGCAGGTCGGATTTCGGCCAGCGCCGGGACAGCTTCCGCGCAGAGGCCGGCGGGCAGATCATGTCGTAGCGGCCCTGCACGACGACCCCGGGAATATGGGCGATCCGATCCATGTTCGCCAGGATCTGGCCGTCCCGTTCCAGGAAGCCGGCATTGTGGAAATAGTGGTTCTCGAGCCGCGCGAAGGCGCGCGCGTAATCGGCCGGGCTCTCGCCCGGGTGGCGGTCCTGTTCGAGCGCGGCCAGCGCGTTTTCCCAGGCGACCCAGGCGCGCGCGCAGCGCGTCTGCTCGGCCATGTCGTCCCCGAAAAGCCGCGCGTGATAGGCGGCGATGGGCGCGTCGCGCTCGGCCTCGGGCAGGGGCGCGAGGAACTTGTCCCATTCCTCGGGCCAGAAGAGCGCGGCGCCGCCGCCGTAGAACCAGTCAAGCTCGGCCCGGGTCATCAGGAAGACGCCCCGCAGGATCAGCGCCGTGGCGCGCTCCGGATGGGTCTGCGCGTAGATCAGCGCCAGCGTGGCCCCCCAGGACCCGCCGAAAACCGCCCAGCGGTCGATCCCGAGCGTCTCGCGGATGCGTTCGATATCGGCGACGAGATGCCAGGTCGTGTTCGCCTCGACGCTGGCATGGGGCCGCGAGCGGCCACAGCCCCGCTGGTCGAAGAGCACCACGCGATAGCTCGCCGGATCGAAGTAGCGCCGCATCGCCGGGCTGCAGCCGCCGCCCGGCCCGCCATGCAGCACGACCACCGGGATCCCGGTGGGATTGCCGCATTGCTCGACATAGACGCGGTGTCCGTCACCCACGTCCAGCACGCGCTGGTCGAAGGGGGCCACCTGCCGGTAGAGGGTCGGCACTGTGCGCATTTTGCTTACGGACTTTTCCATGAACGGCCTATATAGAGCGGGGACGCCACCAGCCACCTTTGCAACTCGCGTTGGAGATGTCCATGCAGTCCGCCAGCACGATCGATCCCGCCGAAGTCGCCAAGTTCGAGGCCATGGCGGCCGAGTGGTGGGACCCGAACGGCAAGTTCAAGCCGCTGCACATGCTCAACCCCTGCCGCCTCGACTACATCGTCGGCCAGATCGCCGCCGAATTCGACCGCGACCCGACCGCAGAGGCGCCCTTCGCCGGGCTCCGGCTGCTGGATATCGGCTGCGGCGGCGGGCTGCTGTCCGAACCGATGGCGCGCCTCGGCGCGGCGGTGGTCGGCGCGGACGCGGCCGCGCGCAACATTCCCGTGGCCGAGCTTCACGCGCGACAGGCGGGGCTCGAGATCGACTACCGCCACACCAGCGCCGAGGCCCTGGCCGCCGCGGGCGAGACCTTCGACGTCGTGCTCAACATGGAAGTGGTCGAACACGTGGCCGACCCGCTCTCCTATCTCACGGCCTGCCAGCAGCTGCTGAACCCCGGCGGGCTGATGGTCTGCTCGACCATCAACCGCAATGCCAAGAGCTTCGCCATGGCCATTGTGGGGGCGGAATACGTCATGCGCTGGCTGCCGAAAGGCACGCATGAATGGTCCAAGTTCATCACCCCCGACGAGCTTTATGCGCTCCTGCGCGAGGCCGGTCTGGAGCCTGTCGACCGCAAGGGGTTCGTCTTCAACCCGGTCAGCTGGTCCTGGGGCCTCTCCGCCCGCGACCTGTCGGTGAACTACGTGACCGCCAGCGTGAAGCGCGCCTGACCGCAGCTCGGCCGCCCAAGCTCGGCATCGGCCGGGCCCTGCCCGGCCTTTCCCGGCAGAAAGAACGGGCCCCGCGGCCGCGCAGCGGGTGCGGGGTGAGGAAAGGCGCGGCGCCGGAGGCGCCTCCGCAGGGTTCCCGCCTCAGCCGTCGTCTTCCAGCCGGTTGCGCAGCTCGCGCAGCACCGGCAGCGCCGCGCGCACCTTCTCGGCGCCGATCGCGCGCACCACGTCGTGCAGGATCGGGCCGATGGCCGCGATCGCCGCGTCGCGGGCCGACCGCCCGGCCGGGCTGATCGAGACGAGCTTGCGGCGCGCGTCGTCCCAGTCGGGCCGGATATGGACGTATCCGGCCACCTCGAGCTTGTGCAGCGTGTTGGTCATCGCCCCGCGGGTCAGGTGAAAGCTGCGCGCCAGCTGCGCCGGGGTGCGTTCGGCGTTGAGCCGGGCGAGGTGGTTCAGCACCGAGAAATGGCTGAGTTCCATCCCCTTGGGCAGCGCCCGCGAGATCCGGTTGCGCGCCAGCTGGTCGGCCATGAAGATCTCGCCGAAAAGCGCGACGGCCAGGGGATCGTTCGGTTCACTCATGGCGCGCCATCATAGGGCCGGTCATGGCCGATCGCGGGCACGCGCCGGCGCGCCCGGTCCACCGCGTCCATGTCGAGATCGACGAGGGTCACGTCGGGCGCCGTGCCGCCATCGGCCAGCACCTCGCCCCAGGGCCCCACCGCCAGGCTGTGCCCATGGGTTTCCCGGGCCTTGCCGCGGCTGGCCGCGTGCTGCCCGGTCTGCGCCGGGGCCAGGACGAAACAGCCGGTCTCGATGGCGCGGGCCCGCAACAGCGTTTCCCAATGCGCCGCACCCGTCACCGGCGAGAAGGCCGCGGGCACCGACAGGATGCGGGCGCCGGCCTTGGCGAGATCGCGGTAGAGATGTGGAAAACGCATGTCGTAGCAGACGGTCATCCCCAGCCCGCCCCAGGGCGTTTCGGCCAGAACCATACGGTCGCCGGGGCGGAAACCGCTCGATTCCCGGTAGGACTCGGTCTCGGAGATGTCCACGTCGAACATGTGGATCTTGTCGTAGCGCGCCGCGATCTCTCCCCCGGGTGTCACGAGAAGGCTGCGATTCGCAAACCGGCCCTCGGGGTCATCGGTCCGCAGCGCCAGCGACCCGATCAGCAGCCAGACCTCCAGCTCCGCCGCGACGGTGCGGAGCCGGGCCAGCGTCGGATCGTCCGCTTCATGGTGAAGATGGGCCCGCTGATGGGTTCGGCTCGTGGAGACGATGTTCGTCACCTCGGGCGTCAGCACCAGCTCGGCACCGGCGGCCGCGGCCTCGCGCACCCGCGCCTCCGTCACCGGCAGGTTCTCGTCCGGCAGATCCGAGGCCGTGAGCTGGACGAGACCGGCGCGCATGGGTCAGCCCGCCTTCAGCATCGGGTCGAGCTTGCCGGCACGTTCCAGCGCGTAAAGCTCGTCGCAGCCGCCCACATGGGCGCCGTCGATGAAGATCTGCGGCACGGTGTAACCGCCACCCGCGCGTTTCACCATCTCGGCGCGCCGCTCGGGATCGCGGCCGACGTCGATCTCGGCGAAGCCGACGCCCTTCTTTTTCAGAAGCCGCTTGGCGGCGATGCAGAACCCGCAGAAGCGGGTCGTGTAAATCTCGACCTGTGACATCCGGTTACCCTTTCCTCGGGGGACTATAGGGATTTAGGTAACCTTCGCAACGCGCGCCAGAACCGCGACATCGACGCGCGCCCCGCCGGCGGCCAGCACGGCCTCGGCCGCCGCGGCCAGCGTGGCCCCGCTTGTCATCACGTCATCGACCAGCAGGACGGGCCGCCCTTCCGCCTGCGCCCCGTGGCGCGGATGCGGCCGCAGGCAGCCTGAAAGCGCCGCGTGACGCGCGTCGCGGCCCAGCCCGTCCAGCATCGGCGTCGGCCGTGACCGCACCAGCAAGTCCGGGCAGACGGCACAGCCCGTCTCGCGCCCAAGCGCGACGGCAAGCAGCGCCGCCTGGTTGTAGCGCCGCGCGAAGAGCCGCCGCCAGTGCAGCGGGACCGGCACGATCAGCGTGTCGGGCGACAGCAGCGGCGCGGCCGCCCTTGCCATCCATGCCCCGGCCGGGCGCGCGAGATCGGTCCGGTCGCCGTGCTTCAGCCCGAGAACGAGCCGGCGCGCCGTGCCCTCGTAGCGCAGGGCCGCGCGCCCGCGCGCCCAGGGCCGGGGCGCCGCGAGACAGTCGTCGCAATGGAGGCTGGCCGGATCCTCGTCCGGCCCGGCCGCGGCGGCCAGCGGCTGGCCGCACATGTCGCACCCCGCACCCGACAGGAAGGCCATGTCCCGCCAGCAGGTCCCGCAGAGGCCGAACTCCGTCTCGACCGGGGCGGCACAGCCGAGGCATTGCGGCGGGTAGAGCAAACGGAGGGCGGATTGCAATCTCACGCGAAGGTCCTAGGTTGCGCCCATCTTGGTGGAGACCGCCCGATGCAGACACCGACACGCCTGACAGACCGCACCGCGCTGGCGCGTTTCCGCGCCCGGGCCCGGCGCGACCCGAACTCTGCACTCTTCCTGCACGATCGAGCGGCCTCCGAACTGCATGAAAGACTGGCCGAGGTTAAAAGGTCGTTTAGCGCGCCCGCCATCGTCACGGGCTTCCCCGAAGCCTGGGCCGGGGTTCTGCCGGGCGCGACCGTCGTTCCGGATGCCGAGACGCTGGACCTGCAGCCGGGGCGGCACGATCTCGTCGTGCATGCGCTGGCGCTCCACTGGGCCGACGACCCGGTCGGCCAGCTCGTGCAGTGCCGCCGGGCGCTGCAGGCGGACGGGCTGTTCATGGCCATGCTTTTCGGCGGCCAGACGCTGGCGGAACTGCGCGCCGCGCTGGCCGAGGCCGAATCGCGCCTGACCGGCGGGCTCAGCCCCCGCGTGCTGCCGATGGGCGAGATCCGCGACCTGGGCGCGCTGTTGCAGCGGGCCGGGTTCGCGCTGCCCGTCGCCGACTCGGCCCCGCTGACCGTGCGCTATGAAAGCGCCTTTCACCTGATGCGCGATCTGCGCGCCATGGGCGAGACCAACGCGCTGGCCCAGCGCCACCGCGCACCGGCCCGCCGCGCCCTTTTCACCGAGGCCGCGCGCATCTATGCCGCGCATCACGCCGGGGCCGACGGGCGCGTCCCCGCCACGTTCGAAACCGTCTGGCTGACCGGCTGGGCGCCGCACGAGTCGCAGCAGAAACCCCAGCGGCCGGGCTCCGCCACGGCCCGCCTGGCGGATGCGCTCGGCACCGAGGAATACGATCCGACCGCGACTCCGCGGCGTCTTGACCGTGACGGGTCATGAGCTAGGACAACGCCGGATGCCACAGGCCCGCGAGGACGAGACATGAACGACATGACGCCGCCGACCCCCCTGCCCCACGCCCCCGCCGACCATCCCGCGGTCCGGTTCGGGAAAACCGGCGTCCTGATCGCCAATCTCGGCACCCCGGACGCGACCGATTACTGGTCGATGCGCCGTTACCTGAACGAGTTCCTGTCGGACCGCCGGGTCATCGACTATTCGCCCTGGATCTGGCAGCCGCTTCTGCAGCTGGTCATCCTGACCAAGCGGCCGTTCTCCTCGGGCGAGGCCTATCGCGGCATCTGGAACACCGAGGCGGATGAAAGCCCGCTGATGACCATCACCAAGGAGCAGACGGCGAAGATCACGGAGCGCATGAAGCAGCGCTATGGCGACGACGTCATCGTCGATTTCTGCATGCGCTACGGCAACCCCTCGACCGAGTCCAGGGTCAACGCCCTGATCGAGAAGGGCTGCGACCGCATCCTCTTCTTCCCGCTCTACCCGCATTATGCCGGCGCCACGAGCGCCACGGCGAACGACCAGTTCTTCCGGTCCCTGATGAAGGCCAAGTGGCAGCCGGCCGCGCGCACCGTTGCGCCCTATTTCGAGCATCCGCAATACATCGACGCGCTCGCGCGGTCGGTGGAAACGGCCTATGGCGACCTGGACGAGCGGCCGGACGTCCTGGTGACCTCCTATCACGGCGTGCCGAAGCGCTACCTGCTCGAAGGCGACCCCTATCACTGCCAGTGCCAGAAGACCTCGCGCCTGCTGAAGGAACGGCTCGGCTGGGAAGACGGCGAGATCGTCACCACCTTCCAGTCGCGCTTCGGACCCGAGGAATGGCTGAAGCCCTACACCGTCGAGGAAGTCGCCCGGCTTGCCGAGAGCGGCAAGAAGAAGATCGCCGTGATCGCGCCGGCCTTCTCGTCGGACTGCGTCGAGACGCTTGAGGAGATCAACGAGGAGATCAAGGAGAGCTTCGAGGAAGCGGGCGGCGAAAGCTTCACCTATATTCCCTGCCTCAACGCCGACGCGGCGCATATCGACGTGCTCTCGACCGTGATCGAGGACAACCTGAAGGGCTGGCTCGACTGAACCGGCGCGCGCGGGCGGCTCAGAGCCAGTCGCGCAGGATCGGGATCAGGGGGATGTCCGCCGGCGGCATCGGGTAGTCGCGCAGCGCCTGCTTGCGCACCCAGGCCATCGCCTGGTCCTCGCGCGCGTGCGGCGTGCCCTGCCATTTCCGGCAGGCGAAGAGCGGCATCAGCAGGTGGAAGTCGTCATAGCCGTGGCTGGCGAAGGTCAGCGGCGCCAGGCAGCTTTCCCAGGTGTTGATGCCAAGCTCTTCCTCCAGTTCGCGGATCAGCGCGGCCTCGGGGGTTTCGCCGGGTTCCACCTTGCCGCCCGGGAATTCCCAGAGCCCGGCCATGGATTTTCCCGCGGGACGCTGGGTCAGCAGCACGCGGCCGTCTGCGTCGATCAGCGCGACGGCCGAGACCAGAACGGTTTTCTTCATGAGCGGTAATCGGCGTTGATGGCGATGTACTGGTGGGTGAGATCGCAGGTCCAGGCGGTGTAGCCCGCCTTGCCGAGCCCCAGGTCGACGCCGATCCGGATCTCGTCGCGCTGCATGTAGGCCGCGCCGTCCGCCTCGCGGTAACTCTCGGCGACCCAGCCCTTCTCGGCCACGAGGATGTCGCCCAGGCGGATCGTCAGCGCGTCGCGGTCGACCGGCGCACCGGATTTGCCCACGGCCATGACGATCCGGCCCCAGTTCGGATCCTCGCCCGCCGCCGCGGTCTTCACCAGCGGCGAGTTCGCGATGGCCAGCGCGACCTTGCGCGCCGCGGTGGGGCTGGTCGCCCCGGTCACGGCCACCTCGATGAATTTCGTCGCGCCCTCGCCGTCGCGGACGACCTGCTTGGCGAGATCCTCCATCACCCCGCGGAGTGCGGCGGCAAAGGCGCGGCCCGCCGCCGACCGTGCCGAAGTGATCGGCGCCATGTCGGCCTTGCCCGTGGCCGCCAGAAGCAGCGTGTCCGAGGTGGAGGTATCGCCGTCCACGGTGATCGCGTTGAAGGTGGGACCGGTCAGGTTGGACAGCATAGATTGCAGGACCGGCTGTTCGATCTTCGCATCGGTGAAGATGAAGACCAGCATGGTCGCCATATCGGGCGCGATCATGCCCGAGCCCTTGGCGATCCCGGCGATACGGATCGGCGCGCCGCCGATCTCGAGCTCGGCCGACGCGCCCTTCGGGTAGGTGTCGGTCGTCATGATCGCGCGCGCGGCGTCTTCCAGCCCGCCCGCGCCGAGCCCGGCCTTCAGATCGGCGATGGCGCCGGTGACCTTCTCGACCGGCAGCGGTTCGCCGATCACGCCGGTGGAGGCCGTGAAGACGTGGCGCACCGGCACGTCCAGCGCCTTGGCCGCGCCCGAGGTCACCGCCTGAACCGCCGCCGCGCCGGCCGCGCCGGTGAAGGCGTTGGAGTTGCCGGAATTGACGAGGATCGCGAAGCCGCCCTTGCCTGCACCCTTCCCGGCCAGGCCGGCGATCTTGGCCTCGCAGTCCAGCACGGCCGCCGATCGGGTCGCCGATTTGGTGAAGACGCCGGCCATCGACGTGCCCGGCGCGAGACGCGCCAGCATCACGTCGGTCCGGTCGGCATAGCGCACGCCGGCCGCGGTGGCCGAAAGCGCGACCCCCGCGATCGAGGGCAGCGGGGGAAAGCCGCCGGCGGGTGCCAGCGGCGACACGTCCGGCGCCGCGGGGGCGGCGCCGGCCTTCAGTTTCTTGCGCAGCTTGGCGGCCTTGCGCTTCAGCTTGCGGATTTCCGCCTTCAGATCCTTGATCTTCGTCTTCGCGGTCCCGCTCTTCCCGGTCTTGGCGGCCATGCCACGCCCTTTCGCGCCTTACTCCTGATCGAACACCGTTACATCGCGGATGACCGAGGGATCAATATCCACGTCGGCGCGCTCGATCTCGGCGGCCTCCGTCAGGGCGGTCACGGCCTGGTCCAGCTTCTGGCCCTGCAACTCCCCGAGGATGTCGGCCCGCACCTCTTCGAGGGCCGGGGCTTCCTTCTGCCGGGTGTCGTTCAGCTTGATGACATGCCAGCCGAACTGGGTCTGGACCGGGCCGGCCACGGCGCCGGTTTCCATCTCGAGCACCGCTTCCTCGAAGGGCGCGACCATCATGCCCTCGGAAAACCAGCCCAGCTCGCCGCCGCGCGGCCCCGACGGGCCGGTGGACCGCTCCTGCGCCAGCGCGGCGAAATCGCCGCCATCCTCGAGCAGGCCCAGGATTTCCCGCGCTTCGTCCTCGGTCTCCACGAGAATGTGAGAGGCGTTGTATTCCGTGCCCGCCGCCGCGTCGGCATAGCGGGCCCGGTAGGCTTCCTCGATCTCGGCCTCGGACACTTCCTGTCCGCTCAGGCGCTGGATCATCTCGCTGGCGAGGAAGGCGCGGCGCTCGTTCTCGAAGGCGCGTTCCTGCTTGGCGTTCAGGTCGCCCTCGATCTCCTGCTGGAGCACGGTCTGCTGCACAAGCTGGTCCAGCATGCCGTTGAACAGAACCTCGTCGGGCAGGTTCTGGTACTGCTCGGGCAGACGTTCGCGCAGGGCGACCAGGTGACCGAGCGTGATCTCGGTTCCGTTCACCGTCGCCAGCACGGTGCCCGGCGCCGGCGTCTCCTGCGCCGTCGCAGCCGATGCCGCCAGGCCGGCGGCCAGCGCGGCGCCCGCAACCAGTTTCGACAGTCTTGCCATGGGAATTCCTCCTCTCCGGGCCGCGTGCGGACCCTGTCGCACGGGCGTCCTGACCGGCGCGGTCCGTTGACACCCATTCCGAGGCCCCTTACATGCGATCACGGTCGCACGGTCCGGGACCAGCCTCTCACCGCACCTTGTATGTATAGCGGAAAGCGGGGACAACCGGGTCCGGTACACGAAGCCGTCAGGGCGGAGAGAAAGGCAGACATGCTGGGTCTTGGAACAATGGCGAAAAAGGTCTTCGGCACGCCGAACGACCGGAAGATCAAGTCCACCCGCCCGATCGTCGAGAAGATCAACGCGCTCGAAGCGGATTACGAGAAGTTCTCTGACGACGAGCTGAAGTCCAAGACCGAAGAGCTGCGCAAGCGCCACGGCGATGGCGAGTCGCTCGAGGCGCTGCTGCCCGAGGCCTTCGCCAACTGCCGCGAAGCCGCCAAGCGGGCCCTAGGCCTGCGGGCGTTCGACGTGCAGCTGATGGGCGGGATCTTCCTGCACCAGGGCAACATTTCCGAGATGAAGACGGGCGAAGGCAAGACGCTGGTCGCGACCTTCCCGGCCTACCTGAACGCGCTGACCGGCCGGGGCGTGCATATCGTGACGGTCAACGACTACCTCGCCCGCCGCGACGCGGAATGGATGGGCAAGGTCTACGGCGCGCTCGGCATGACGACGGGCGTGGTGGTGCCGTTCCAGGACGACGCCGAGAAAAAGGCCGCCTACCAGGCCGACATCACCTACGCGACGAACAACGAGCTCGGCTTCGACTACCTGCGCGACAACATGAAGTCCGAGCTGAAGGACATGGCCCAGCGCGGGCATTATTTCGCCATCGTCGACGAGGTGGACTCGATCCTGATCGACGAGGCCCGGACGCCGCTCATCATCTCCGGCCCCAGCCAGGACCGCAGCGATCTCTACACCGCGATCGACGGCTTCATCCCCGAGATCACCGACGAGCATTTCACCCTCGACGAGAAAAGCCGCAACGTCACCTTTACCGACGAAGGCAACGAGTTCATCGAGGCGCGCCTGCGCGAAGAGGGCCTGCTGCCCGAGGACCAGTCGCTCTACGACCCGGAATCCACGACGCTGGTGCACCACGTCACCCAGGCGCTGAAGGCCCACAAGCTCTTCAGCCGCGACAAGGATTACATCGTCCGCGGCGACGAGGTCGTGCTGATCGACGAATTCACCGGCCGCATGATGCCCGGGCGGCGCCTGAGCGACGGGCTGCACCAGGCCATCGAGGCCAAGGAAGGCGCCAGCATCCAGCCCGAGAACGTCACCCTCGCCAGCGTGACCTTCCAGAACTATTTCCGCCTCTACGAAAAGCTCTCGGGCATGACCGGCACCGCCGCGACCGAGGCCGAGGAATTCGCGGAAATCTACGGGCTGGGCGTGGTGCAGGTGCCGACGAACGAACCCATCGCCCGGAAGGACGAACACGACCAGATCTACCGCACGGCGAAGGAAAAGTTCGACGCCATCGCCGAAGAGATCAAGGCCGCCCACGAGAAGAACCAGCCTGTCCTCGTCGGCACGACATCGATCGAGAAGTCGGAATTCCTGTCCAGCCTTCTGAAGAAGGAAGGCGTGCCGCACAACGTTCTGAACGCCCGCCACCACGAGCAGGAGGCCAAGATCGTGGCCGATGCCGGCAAGCTCGGCGCGGTGACGATCGCGACCAACATGGCCGGGCGCGGGACCGACATCCAGCTTGGCGGCAATGTCGAGATGAAGGTCATGGAGGCGCTGGACGAGACCCCGGACGCCGACCCCGAGGACCTGCGGGCCCAGATCGAGGCCGAGCACGCCGACGAGAAGAAACAGGTGCTCGAGGCCGGCGGCCTCTACGTTCTGGCGACCGAGCGTCACGAATCCCGCCGGATCGACAACCAGCTGCGCGGCCGGTCCGGGCGCCAGGGCGATCCGGGACGGTCCAGCTTCTTCCTCAGCCTCGAGGACGATCTGATGCGGATCTTCGGATCCGAACGGCTCGAGAAGATGCTCTCCACCCTCGGGATGAAAGAGGGCGAGGCAATCGTCCACCCCTGGGTGAACAAGTCACTGGAAAAGGCCCAGGCCAAGGTCGAGGCGCGCAACTTCGACATCCGCAAGCAGTTGCTGAAGTTCGACGACGTCATGAACGATCAGCGTAAGGCGATCTTCGGCCAGCGCCGCGAGATCATGGAGGCCGAGGATCTTTCCGAGATCGTCCAGGATATGCGCCACCAGGTGATCGACGACCTGGTCGACACGCATATGCCCCCGAAAAGCTATGCCGATCAGTGGGATATCGAGGGTCTCACGGCCGCGGTGAGGGAAAAGCTCGGCCTCGATGTCGACGTGGCCGGCTGGGCCGACGAGGAAGGCGTGGACGACGAACAGGTCCGCGAACGGCTCTACAGCGCCTCCGACGCGTTCATGGCGCAGAAGGCGGCCCAGTTCGGCCCCGAGAACATGCGCCAGATCGAGAAGTCGATCCTGCTGCAGTCGATCGACGGCAAGTGGCGCGAGCATCTGCTCCGGCTCGAACATCTGCGCTCCGTCATCGGCTTCCGCGGCTATGCCCAGCGCGATCCCCTGAACGAGTTCAAGACCGAGGCGTTCCAACTGTTCGAGACGCTTCTGAATTCGCTGCGGGTCGAAGTGGCGGAGAAGCTGTCGCGTATCCGCCCGCTGACGCCCGAAGAGCAGGAACAGATGATCGCCGAGATGAAGGCCCAGCAGGAGGCCATGCAGAAGGCCGCCGACCAGCCGCCCCTCCCCGAGACGGGCGCCGGCGGCGGGGCCGCCGCGACCCCGGCCTTCGACGAGAACGACCCCTCCACCTGGGGCAATCCCGGCCGCAACGCCCCCTGTCCCTGCGGGTCCGGCAAGAAATTCAAGCACTGCCACGGCCGGCTGGCCGATCCCGCGCGCACGGCCTGACCGAAGCCGGAGGGCCGTCCGAATGTGGCGGAACCGTGTCACAGGTCTCGTGGGTGCCGGTCCCGGGTCCACAAGATATCTGATTCCGGGGGACGTTCCGGGCCAGATATGCGGTGCGCGCTCAGAAACCGCGACCACAAAAAGACCTAAATTGTTTCAATCTCTTCTCCGATTGTTATCGGCATACTGGACCCAACGCGGAATTGGATCTGGAGTCGAAACATGCGCCTTTCCGAGCGCAAGCTGGCAATCCTGACAGGGGTCTTCTTCGCCGTCGCGATGACGAACGTCTCGCAGAACGGCGACGCGGCCATCGCCTTCCTGGCGCGGATGGCCGATCAGCCGCAATTCGTGGCCGACACCTCTGCCCCGCAGGTCGAGGCGCAGGCCCGCCAGGCCGGGACCGCCCGCGAGACCGCCGCGGGCCAGGTCCGCCAGCCGGCCGTTCCGGACAGCGCCGGGATCCGCACCGGCGACATGACCGATCCGAACCCGCGCCGCAGCCCGACCATGCTGGACCTGAGCCAGATCGAAACCGGGTCGATCATCGACTCGCCGGCGGATCTGGCCGACAAGGTCGACCCGATCCTGACCTTCGATCCCGAGGGCGGCGCGCTGATGCTGCCCCGCGACGTCATGCTGCCCGCCGCCACCCTGCCCGACCGCATGTCCGGCCTGCCCGCGCGCGTCGCGGCGCTGCAGTTCGACCCGACGCGCCCGATCAGCGACGCCCAGCGCGCGCTGAGCCCTTATGGCATGCCCTGTTCGATCTCGCTGGCGGCCTCGGTCCGGCCCGGCGCGCTGGTCTCGGTCACGCTGGATGCGCCCTGCCACCCGCGCTCGCGCGTCGAGATCAGCCATGACGGGCTGGCCGTCGCGTCGCGGACCAATATCTATGGCGGGCTCCATGTCCTCGTGCCCGCGATGGCCCGGCAGGCAAGGATCGTGGCCCGCCTGCCCAGCGGTCAGACCGCATCCATCGTCACCCATGTCCCGGACATGGACAGGATCCAGCGCGTGGCGCTGCAATGGCGCGGGTCCGCCGATCTCGATCTGCACGCGCTCGAATTCGGCGCGACCGGGACCGATACCGGCCATGTCTGGGCCGGCAACGCGCGCAGCGCCGATCATGCCGTGCGGGTCGGCGGCGGCTTCCTGACCGTGCTGGGCGATCCCGACGTGGCCGACCCGATGATGGCCGAGGTCTACACCCTGCCGATGACCGACTGGACACCCGCCGGCACCGTGCGCATGGAAGTCGAGGCCAGCGCGGAGGACGATGACTGCGCCGTCGAGATCGACGCCATGACGCTGATCCGGGCACCGGGCGCCGAGAACTCGGATGTCGGCCTGCGCTTTGCGCTGCCGCCCTGCGGCGGCAAGGAGCCTCTCGTCTTGAAAAACGCCGTCCCAGACCTGAAGATCGCCCGGAACTGATCCTGATCCGAACCCCTGGTGCGACCCTTGTTTTCCCGTTTGGCGGCGCTCGCCGTCCTTGTACTGAGTCTCTCGGCCGCGCCGCTCCGCGCCCAGGACGTCACCTTGACCGCGCGCGACGGCAGTCTCAGCCTGCCGGGCACGCTGCTGCAATACGACGGTGAGTTCTACCGCATCGACACGCGCTACGGGCCGATGACGCTGGCCGCCGACGGCGTCCGGTGCAGCGGTCCGGGCTGTCCCGGCCCGGGGGATGCCGTCGCGCGGGTGGCGATCTCGGGTGCCCGGCAGATGGGGCTGGTGCTGATGCCCGCCTTCATCGAGGGCTATGCCCGCCAGCACGGCCTGACCGCGGTCAAGCGGATCGACGACGAGACCCATTTCAGCTACGCGCTCCGGGCCGGCGACGGCACGCCCGTGGCCGAGATCGCGATCCGCGCCAGCACCACGGACGAGGGGATCGCCGACCTGGTCGCCGCCGAAGCCGACCTCGCGCTTGCGCTGCGCCCGGTCACCGCGGCCGAGGCCGGGATGGCCCGCGAGGCCGGGATCGGAGAGCTGACCGACCCCCGCCGCGCGCGGATCGTGGGACTCGACGCGCTGGTGGCGGTCGTGGCGCCGGAGAACCCGGTCACGGCCCTGACGGTGGCCGAGCTGTCGGCGATCTTCAGCGGCGAGATCCGCAACTGGCGCGATCTGGGCGGGCCCGACGCCCCCGTCATCCCCGTGATCCGCGCGGGCGGTGCGGGGCAGACGCGGCTGCTGGCGGCGCGGTTCCCCGGGGCGGGCGGCATCACCGCCGGGCCGCACCTGTCCTACGCGCCCTCGGCCCCGGCCCTGTCGGACCGGGTGGCCGCCGATCCCTTTGCCATCGGGCTCGTCAGCTATTCCGAGATCGGCAATGCCAGGCCGCTGGCCATCGCGGGCGCGTGCGGCTTTCGCATCGCGCCCGATCCGGCGGCGATCAAGGCAGAGGACTATCCCCTGACCGAACGGCTCCGGGTCTATACGCCCGCGCGCCGGCTGCCCCGTTTCGCGCGCCAGTTGCTGGCCTATCTCGAAACCGAGGCCGCGCAGGCGCTGGTGCCGGCCACGGGATTCGTCGGGCAGGCGGTCACGCCGGTGCCGCTCGGCCGGGACGGTCAGCGGCTGGCCAAGGCGGTGACCGCCCTCGATGCCGAAACCGGTCTTGCGGAATTGCGCGAGATGCTCGCCACGCGCGGCCAGGCGCAGCGGCTGTCGGCCGGGTTCCGCTTCGAGGACGGCACGGCCACGCTCGACCCGCGGGCAGAGGTCAATGTCCGGCTTCTGGGCGACCGGATCGCGGCCGGCCGCTATGACGGCAAGACGCTGATCTTCGCGGGGTTCTCGGACTCTGCCGGCGGCGCGGCGGTCAACCTGCGGCTTTCGCGGGACCGGGCGGCCGCCGCGCGCGACGCCGTGCTTGCGGCGGCGGGCGATGGCGAGCCGTCGCGGCTGGCGGTCCGCGCCGTCGGGTTCGGAGAGCTCTCGCCCATTGCCTGCGATGACTCGGACTGGGGACGGCGGCTGAACCGGCGGGTCGAGGTCTGGCTCGCCGATCAGAGATAACCCTCGGCGCGAAAGCTGAACTCGCGGCCCTTGCCGATCACCAGGTGATCGTGCACCGTCAGCCCAAGCACCTCGGCCGCGTCGACGATCTGCCGCGTCACGAGGATATCGGCCTCCGACGGGGTCGGATCCCCCGAGGGATGATTATGCACGAGGATGAGCGCCGAGGCGCTGAGTTCCAGCCCGCGCTTGACCACTTCGCGCGGGTAGACCGGCACATGGTCCACCGTGCCGCTGGCCTGCTGCTCGTCGGCGATGAGGATGTTCTTGCGGTCGAGGTAGAGCACCCGGAACTGTTCCGTCTCGCGATGGGCCATGCAGGTCCGGCAGTAATGCAGCAACGCGTCCCAGCTGGCGATGACGGCGCGGTCGAGCACGCGGGCGCGCGCCATGCGCTCGGCCGCGGCGGCGACGATCCTGAGTTCCTGGATCACCGACTCGCCCACACCGGGCAGGGCGGTCAGCCGCGCGGACGGGGCCGCCAGCACCGCGTTGAAATCCCCGAATTCCATCAGCAGTTGCTTGGCCAGCGGTTTCACGTCGCGGCGCGGAATCGCGCGGAACAGCACCAGTTCCAGCAACTCGTAATCCGGCATGGCCTCGGCGCCGCCCTGCATGAAGCGCGCGCGCAACCGCTTGCGATGCGCGACCTGGTGCGGTTCGGGACCGGCCCGGCGCCGGGTCCGAACCGGCTCGAATCCGGGCAGCGGGGCCTCGGAGAACTGGCGGGGCGGCGGACTCATGGGCCGACGCTCCGTCGATTCCGGTTAATGGACCGTTAAACCCCGGCGGGCGACGCCGCGTCAGCCCCAGGTCGGATGAAACTTTCCGGCGGGCGAGGGGGTAAAGATCTCTACCCCGTCCGCGGTCACGCCGACGGAATGCTCGAACTGGGCCGAGAGGCTCTTGTCGCGGGTCACCGCCGTCCAGTCGTCGGCCAGCACCTTGGTCTCGGGGCGGCCCAGGTTCACCATGGGCTCGATGGTGAAGAACATGCCCTCCTCGAGGATGGGTCCGGTGCCGGGCCGGCCGTAATGCAGGACGTTGGGCGGGGCGTGGAACACCCGGCCCAGCCCGTGCCCGCAGAAGTCCCGCACCACCGACATGCGCTGGGCCTCGACATAGGCCTGGATGGCATGACCGATATCGCCGAAGGTGTTGCCCGGCCTGACCGCCTCGATGCCCTTCATCAGCGAGTCGTGCGTCACCTGGATCAGGCGCTCGGCCTTGCGGCTGAGCTTGCCGGCGACATACATCCGGCTGGTGTCGCCGAACCACCCGTCGACGATCACCGTGACGTCGATGTTCAGGATATCGCCGTCCTTCAGCACCTTGTCGCCGGGAATGCCGTGACAGACCACGTGATTGACGCTGATGCAGGAGGCGTGCCGGTAGCCCTTGTAGCCGATGGTCGCCGATTTCGCGCCCGCCGCGTTCACCTTGTCCTCGATGACGCGGTCGATTGCCGCCGTCGTCACGCCGGGCTGCACGACGTAGCAGAGATCGTCGAGGATCTCGGCGGCGAGCCGCCCTGCCTTGTGCATGCCGTCGAAATCCGCCGCCTCGTGGATGCGGATGCCCTCTTTCGTCACTCTGCCGCGGTGCCGGTCGTCCACGGGGTCGCTCCTTCGTTGATTTCGCGCCCTAGATAAGGCGAAATGCGCCGCTATGCCAGTGGGGGCCGTGCCTGCTGTGCCGGATCGACGGGCAGGGGGGCCGCGAAACCGACGCCATCGGTGCCGATCCGCGTGCCGAAGGCCAGCATCTCGACGCCCGCCGCCCGCGCGAGATCGAACGCCGCCGCGTAGGCCGGGTCGATATCGCCGGCAAGCCGGAACGCGTCGCAATCGGTGCGCTGCACGAGGTAGAGCATCACCGCGCGATGCCCGGCCGCCACCATGTCGGACAGCTCGGCGAGATGCTTCGCGCCGCGGGCGGTGACGCAGTCGGGGAACTCCGCCCAGCTGCCGTCACGGCGCAGGTGGACGTTCTTGACCTCGACATAGGTGGCGCCCGCCGGCCCCTCGAGCAGGAAGTCGACCCGGCTGCCCCGGCCGTATTTCACTTCCGGCCGGACGCTGTCATAGCCGGAGAGCCCGGGCACCGCCCGATGCTCCAGCGCCGCGCGGACGACGCGGTTCGGCACCCCGGTGTCGATGCCGGCGAAATGGCCGCCGCCGAGGTCCACGAGTTTCCACGAGAATTTCAGCTTCTTCTTCGGATCGTCGTTGGGCTCGACCCAGATGCGGGCGCCAGGATCGGCCAGCCCGAGCATCGCGCCGGGGTTGGGGCAATGGGCGACGGCCTCGGTCCCGTCCGCGAACCGGATATCGGCCAGGAACCGCTTGTAGCGCCGGATCAGCCGGGCCGGCACGAGAGGGGTTTGAAAGCGCATGGCGCGGACCTATACCTGTCCCGCATGGCAGGCAAGGAGCGGCACGATGGGCAACCCGACGGCGGGGATGGTGGTGATCGGCGACGAGATTCTCTCGGGCCGGACGCGGGACGCGAACATGCACCATCTCGCGGGGCGCCTGACCGCGGCGGGCATCGACCTGGCGGAGGTGCGGGTCGTGCCGGACGTGCAGGCGCGGATCGTCGCGGCGCTGAACGCGCTGCGGGAGAGCTGCGACCACGTCTTCACTTCGGGGGGCATCGGGCCGACCCATGACGACATCACCGCCGACGCGGTGGCGGCGGCCTTCGGCGTGGGTGTCGATGTTCGCGCAGACGCCCGGGCCATCCTGGCCGAGCATTACGCCAAGACCGGGCGCGACCTGAACGCGGCGCGTCTGCGCATGGCGCGCATCCCGGACGGCGCCGCGCTGATCGAGAACCCGGTCTCGGCCGCGCCGGGCTTTTCGCTTGGCAACGTGCATGTCATGGCCGGCGTGCCGTCGGTTTTCGAGGCGATGGTCGCATCCGTCCTGCCGACGCTGACCGGGGGGGCGCCCCTGATCTCGCGGACCCTGCGCGTGGACGAGCCCGAGGGCGAGGTCGCGGCCGTGCTCAACGGGGTGGTCGGCGATCACGCGGATCTTTCTTTCGGCTCCTACCCCTTCATCGCGGGGCAGGTCTACGGCACGCGGATCGTTATCCGCGGCACCGACGACGCGCGCATCGGCGCGGCGCTGGCGGTGCTGGCCGCCAAGTTTCCCGGCGCGGTGGAGGAATGAGCACGCCCGACCACGCCCGCCTTTTCGCGGCGCTGGACGCCACCTGGCCCGCGGCGGAATTCCGGCGGCTGGGCCCCTGGACGCTGCGGCGCGGGGATGGCGGCGGCAAGCGCGTTTCCGCGGCCACGGCGGAGGGCGCCGTCACCGGCGACGACATCGACCGGGCGGAAAGCGCCATGCGCGACATGGGACAGGCCCCGCTCTTCATGATCCGGCGCGGCGATACGGCGCTGGACGGGCTGCTCGCGGAGCGCGGCTATGCCGTCGTCGACCCGGTGCATGTCTTCCTGGCCCCGGTCGCGACCGTTGCCGCGGCCGCCCCCGACCCGATGGCCTGCTTCACCGTCGAAACGCCGCTTGCCATCATGCGCGACATGTGGGCCGCCGGCGGGATCGGACCGGAACGCCTGGCGGTGATGGCCCGGGCGCAGGGGCCCCGGACATGTCTCTTCGCGCGCACCCATGACCGGCCCGCCGGCGTCGGCTTCGTCGCGATCCACGAGGATATCGCCATGTTGCACGCGCTGGAGGTGCCGGAGGCCTTTCGCCGGCGCGGTGCGGCACGGAACATCTTGGGTCGCGCCGCGCAATGGGCGCAAGATCATGATGCAGCGTGGTTTTCAGCGGTCACAACAGGCGAAAACCTGCCGGCACAGCGGCTCTTTTCTGGCCTGGGGCTGCGTTCTGTGGATAATTACCACTACCGAACGAAACAATCCGGGTAAGCCGGGGGCCGTAGGCAGGTGACGGAAGAACAATCCAAGGTGACGGCACTTGATTTGCCGCCGGTCGATCCCTTGCCGGACGACACGCGGCGGTATTTCGAGGTATGCGCGGAAAAGCTCGGCCTCGTGCCCAACGTGCTGCGCGCCTATGCCTTCGACATCGACAAGCTTAACGCCTTCACGGCGATGTATAACGACCTGATGCTCTCCGACAGCGGGCTCAGCAAGCTCGAGCGCGAGATGATCGCGGTCGTGGTCTCTTCGATCAACCGCTGCTGGTACTGCCAGGCCGCCCATGGCGCGGCGGTGCGTCAGCTGTCGGGCGACCCGGTCCTGGGCGAGGCCCTGGTCATGAATTACCGCGTCGCCCCGCTCGACCCGCGTCAGCGCGCGATGCTCGACTTCGCGGCCAAGCTGACCGAATCCAGCAGCCGGATCGAGGAAAGCGACCGGGCCGCCCTGCGCGCGGCCGGGTTCGGCGACCGCGACATCTGGGATATCGCGGCGGTGGCCGGGTTCTTCAACATGACGAACCGCATTGCCTCGGCAACGGATATGCAACCCAATCCGGCGTATCACGGGGCGCACAGATGACCCGGACCGCCCGCATACTGGCCCTTGCGGCCCTGGCCTGCCCGCTGCCTGCCTCGGCCGACCTGGCGCTCGATTTCCCGGGCGCCGCCAGCCAGAGCGCCGAGGAAATCGTCGGTGCCGCCAGCTACCGTCTGCCGGTGGGCCCCTATGCGGACTCCGGTCTCGAGACCATCCGCGCCGAGGGCACGATCCGCCAGGCCGCCTGGCGCACCGCCACGCCGCAGCTCAGCACGCTGGAGCTGCTGTCGACGCTGCGCGAACAGCTGACGGACAAGGGCTTCAGCATCCTCTTCGAATGCGAGACCGAGGGATGCGGCGGTTTCGATTTCCGCTTCGCGGTCGACCTGATCCCCGAGCCCGAGATGCATGTGGACCTGGGTGATTTCCGCTACCTGGCCGCGCGCCGCGTCACGAACGGCAAGCCGGATTATGTCGGGCTCATGGTCAGCCGCAGCCTCGAGTCCGGCTACGTGCAGATCACCCGCATCGCCGATGACCAGAAGGCCGCCGAGATCGTCGCCAAGTCGACCAAGTCGGATGCGACCCGGCCGATCGAAGCGGGATCGCTTGCCGCGCAGCTGAACGATGCCGGCGTCGCGGTGCTTTCGGACCTCGACTTCGGCGTTGGATCGGCGGAGCTGGCCGGCGACGACTACGCCTCGCTGGACGCGCTGGCGCAATATCTCGAGGCCAACCCCGGCCACAGCATCGCGCTGGTCGGCCACACGGATTTCGCCGGATCGCTCGACGGCAATGTCGCGCTGTCGAGGAAGCGCGCGACCTCGGTGCTCGATCGGCTGGTGGGGCGCTACGGCATCGATCCCGCGCGGCTCGACGCGCAGGGCGTCGGCTACCTGGCCCCGGTGGCCAGCAACGAGACCGATACCGGCCGCGCCAAAAACAGAAGGGTCGAGGTGGTTATCACCTCGACCCAGTAAGTGCACCAACGCACAGGGAACTCTACCAGGTTTCGGGGCCCTTGTCCTTGAAGTGCTCGACGAGAAAGTCGATCATCGCGCGCACCTTGGGCTGCGTGTAGCGCCCGGGCGGATAGACCGCGTAGATCGACTGGGTCTCTACCGGCAGCTCCGGGATCGCCTCCTCGATCAGGCCTTCGGCCATCTTGTCGGCGTAGAGGAAGCTCGGAAGGTACGCGATCCCCAGGCCCGAAACCGCGGCGTTCAGCAGCGACTGGCCGTCATTCACGGTCAGCCAGCCCGACGCCCGGACCTGGCGTTTCTCGCCGGTGGGCGAGGTCAGCTTCCAGACATTCCCGCTCGACTGGTTCGTGTAATGGAGCAGCTTGTGCTCGGTCAGGTCGTCGATCCGCTTGGGCCGCCCGTACTGTCTGAAATAGGAGGGCGCACCGACAAGCCGCTTGTTGGTCTCGGTCAGCTTGCGCGCCCGCAGCGAGCTGTCCTCGAGCTCACCGACCCGGATCGACAGGTCGTAGCCCTCGGAGATCAGTTCGACATGGCGGTTGTTGAGAACCATGTTCACCGTGACTTCGGGATAGCGCAGCAGGAAATCCCCCAGCACCGGCGACAGGTGATTCACCCCGAAATCCGTGGCGACGGACACGCGGAGCAGGCCGCTCGGCGCGTCCTGCATGGCCGTCACCATCGCGTCGGCCTCGCCGGCGTCGTTCAGAACGCGGCGCGCCCGGTCGTAATAGGCCAGCCCGATCTCGGTGGGGCTGACGCGTCGCGTGGTGCGGTTCAGCAGCCGGGCACCGAGCCGGCTTTCCAGCGCCGAGACATGCTTCGACACGGCCGATTTCGATATTCCGAGCTTCCGGGCCGCGTCGGTGAACCCGCCCTGGTCCACCACGGTCGCGAAGGCTTCCATTTCTGTCAGTCGATCCATACGACCTTCCTCAGGTACGCGAACAATCTGGCCCATGGATGCCCCGCGATTGGGGCAAGAATTGGGAACGGAACAGACAATGTAGCGGCCTTCGCCGTGCACTGTGGAAGCGGAGGAAACGGCGCCCGGGCGCGGAACCCTTGTTTTGCGGGACCAACGGCCCTGCATTCGGTCCGCAAGCCGCGGCATCCGCCTCATGGCCCGCCCGGGTTTTTTCGCCCCGAAACGCGGGCAGGGCGCGGCCGGCGCGATTTGCACCGCGAAGGCTTGCGTTTCCCCGGGACTCGTCCTATATCGCTCTCAACAGCGGCGATCGGGCGTCCAAAACCCGGTCCCACCGGACAAGTTCGAACGGGCCGCGGGCCCGTTTTTTTGTTTTGACCCGTTTCATCGGAGGAATCGTGGCAGACCTCGTCGCGAAAGCCGCCATCGACCAGCGCCTGGCCGAGATCGTTCAGCCCGTCATCGAGGGGCTTGGATTCGAGCTCGTGCGGGTGCGGCTTCTGGGCGGCAAGACCAAGACCGTGCAGATCATGGCCGAACGCCCCGAGGGCGGCATCGAGGTCGATGATTGCGCGCGCATTTCCACCGCGGTCTCGGCCGTGATGGATGTCGAGGACCCGATCGACGACCACTACACGCTCGAGGTGTCGAGCCCCGGAATCGACCGGCCCCTGACCCGGCTCAAGGATTTCGACGACTGGGCCGGCTACGAGGCCAAGCTCGAGACCTCCGAGCTGATCGACGGGCGCCGCCGCTTCAAGGGCGTGCTGCGCGGCGTCGAGGACGACGAGGTCCTGATCGACGTCGCCGAGGGCACGATCGGGCTGGAATTCGACTGGCTGTCGGACGCGAAACTCGTGCTGACCGACGACCTGATCACGGAAATGCTGCGCCAGCGCAAGGCCCAGGGCCTGGACGAAGGCGCCTATGACGAAATCGAAACGGACGACACCCCGGAAGAGGATGTGAAATGAGCATCACGAGCGCAAACCGCCTGGAACTTCTCCAGATCGCCGACTCCGTCGCGCGCGAGAAAATGATCGAGCCCGAACTGGTGATCGAGGCGATGGAAGAGTCCATGGCCCGCGGCGCCAAGTCCCGCTACGGCTCGGAGCTCGACATCCGCGCCCATATCGACCGCAAGACCGGCGACCTGACGATGACCCGGGTGCGGACCGTGGTCGACGAGGTGGAAAACCACTTCCAGGAAATGACCGTCGAGGACGCGCGCGCCTTCAAGGACGATCCGCAGGTCGGCGACGAGATCATCGACGAGCTGCCGCCGCTCGAGATGGGCCGGATCGCGGCGCAGTCGGCCAAGCAGGTGATCCTGCAAAAGGTTCGCGACGCCGAGCGCGAGCGCCAGTACGAGGAATTCAAGGATCGCATCGGCACCATCATCAACGGCGTCGTCAAGCGCGAGGAATACGGCAACATCATCGTCGATGTCGGCCGGGGCGAGGCGATCCTGCGCCGCAACGACAAGATCGGCCGCGAGAGCTATCGCAACGGCGACCGCATCCGCGCCTTCATCAAGGATGTCCGCCGCGAGACCCGCGGCCCGCAGATCTTCCTGAGCCGCACGGCGCCGGAATTCATGGCCGAGCTGTTCAAGATGGAAGTGCCCGAGATCTACGACGGCATCATCGAGATCAAGGCCGTGGCCCGCGACCCGGGCTCGCGCGCCAAGATCGCCGTGATCTCCTATGACAGCGGCATCGACCCGGTCGGCGCCTGCGTCGGCATGCGCGGCTCGCGCGTGCAGGCGGTGGTCAACGAGCTGCAGGGCGAGAAGATCGACATCATTCCGTGGAACGAGGATCAGCCGACCTTCCTCGTGAACGCGCTTCAGCCGGCCGAGGTGTCGAAGGTCGTTCTCGACGAGGAAGCCGAGCGCATCGAGGTCGTGGTGCCCGACGAGCAACTCAGCCTCGCGATCGGGCGGCGTGGCCAGAACGTGCGCCTGGCCAGCCAGCTGACCGGGCTCGACATCGACATCATGACCGAGACCGAGGAGTCCGAGAAGCGCCAGGCGGAATTTGCCGAGCGCACGTCGATGTTCATGGAAACGCTCGACCTGGACGAATTCTTCGCCCAGCTTCTCGTTTCCGAAGGCTTCGCCACGCTCGAAGAGGTGGCCTATGTCGATATCGACGAGCTGCTGGTGATCGACGGGGTGGACGAGGACACCGCGAACGAGCTTCAGACCCGCGCCCGGGAATGCCTCGAAGAGATCAACCGCAAGGCGCTGGACCATGCGCGCGAGCTTGGCGTCGAGGACAGCCTGGTTGAATTCGACGGCCTGACCCCCCAGATGATCGAGGTGCTGGCCCAGGACGGCATCAAGACCCTCGAGGATTTCGCCACCTGCGCCGACTGGGAACTCGCCGGCGGCTGGACCACCGTTGACGGCGAGCGCGTCAAGGACGAGGGCCTGCTCGAGAAATTCGACGTTTCGCTCGAAGAGGCGCAGAACCTCGTCATGACCGCGCGCGTCCAGCTTGGCTGGGTCGACCTGGCCGATCTCGAGGCCGGCGCGGAAGACGGCGAAGACGGCGCCGAGGACGGCGACGCGTCCGCGCCCGGCGACGGCACGACAACCGAGGAGGCCGGAGCCTGAGCCGCAGGCCCGCGGGAGGCGCGCGTGACACGCGGCGGCCGGGATAAGGATCGGGACGAAGGGCCCGAACGGCGCTGCATCGCCACGGGCCGGTCGCAACCTGCGACGGGGCTGATCCGGTTCGTCGTCGGTCCCGGCCACGAGATCGTGCCCGATATCGCCGGCAAGTTGCCGGGACGCGGGATCTGGGTCTCGGCCGACCGGGCAGCGCTTGAAAAGGCCGTGCGGAAGGGCCATTTCCCACGCGCGGCGCGGGCCAGGGTGACCGTGCCCGCGGATCTCGCCGAGCGGGTCGAACAATTGCTGGCCCGGCGGGTGATCGAATTGCTCTCGATGGCCCGGAAAGCCGGCGATGCGGTCGCTGGCTTCGAGAAGACGAAAGCGGCGCTCGCGAGCGGCGAGGCCGTCGCCCTGATCCAGGCCGCGGACGGCTCGGAGCGGGGCAAGACGAAACTGCGCCCGCCACCGGGCGAAAACACGCATGTCACCTGCCTGAGCGCCGCAGAAATCGGTTTGGCATTCGGGCGTGAACATGTGATACATGCGGCCCTGATGACTGGCGGACTCGCAACACGTGTTGTAGAGGAAGCCGCGCGGCTCTCGGGCGTCCGCGGAACGACGAGCTCGGTTACGAGCCGTCCGGTCGATACGCGGCCGGGCGAAAAAGGTGTTGGAGACGTATGAGCGACAAGGACAAGAAACCCCTGGGTCTTCGCGGCGGGCCGCGGTCTGGCCATGTGAAGCAGAGCTTCAGCCACGGCCGCACGAAATCCGTCGTGGTCGAGACCAAGCGCAAGCGCGTGGTGACGCCGAAGCCCGGCGCCGCGGCCAAGTCCGGCGGCGGCCAGCAGACGAAAGGCCCCTCGCCCTCTGCGCCGCGCCCGGACGGGATTTCCGACGCCGAGATGGAGCGCCGGATGAAGGCGCTCGCCGCGGCGAAGGCGCGCGAGGCCGAAGATGCCGAGCGCCGCGCCGAGGACGAGCGCAAGCGCGAGGAAGAACGCGCGCGCAAGAAGGCGGAAATCGAGGCCAAGGAGCGCGAGGAGCGTGAACGCGAAGAGCGCGCCCGCCAGAAGGCCGAGGAAGAGGAACGCGCCCGCGCGGACGCAGAGCGCAAGGAAGCGGAGCCCGCGCCGGCCGCCGCCCAGCCCGCGGCACCCGCCCCGGACGCCGAACCCGGCCGCGCCCCCGATCGCAAGGCCCCCAAGAAGGCCGAGCGCAAGCCCGAGGAGCCGCGCCGCGAGAAGGCCGGCAAGGGCGGCGATCGCCGCCGGTCGGGCAAGCTGACGCTGAACCAGGCGCTGTCGGACGAAGGCGGCCGCCAGAGATCGGTCGCCGCGATGCGCCGCAAGCAGGAGCGCGCCCGCCAGAAGGCGATGGGCGGCACCCAGCAGCGTGAAAAGGTCACCCGCGACGTGCAGCTTCCCGAGACCATCGTGGTCTCGGAACTGGCCAACCGGATGGCCGAACGCGTCGCCGACGTGGTGAAGGCGCTGATGCAGAACGGCATCATGGCGACCCAGAACCAGTCGATCGACGCCGATACCGCGGAGCTGATCATCGAGGAATTCGGGCACCGCGTCGTGCGCGTCTCGGACTCGGACGTCGAGGACGTGATCGACCAGGTCGAGGACGATCCGAAAGAGCTGAAACCGCGCCCGCCGGTCATCACGATCATGGGCCATGTCGACCACGGCAAGACCTCGCTGCTCGACGCGATCCGGAAGGCCAACGTGGTCTCGGGCGAGGCCGGTGGCATCACCCAGCATATCGGCGCCTACCAGGTGACGACCGATGGCGGGACCGTGCTGACCTTCCTCGACACGCCGGGCCACGCGGCCTTCACCTCCATGCGCTCGCGCGGCGCGCAGGTGACGGACATCGTTGTGCTGGTGGTGGCGGCGGACGACTCGGTCATGCCGCAGACCATCGAGGCGATCAACCACGCCCGCGCGGCCGGCGTGCCGATGATCGTCGCGATCAACAAGTGCGACAGGCCGGGCGCGGACCCGGACAAGGTGCGCACCGAACTGCTGCAGCACGAGGTCATCGTCGAGAAGATGTCCGGCGACGTGCTCGACGTGGAAGTGTCCGCGATCAACGGCACCGGGCTTGACGAACTGCTCGACAATATCGCGCTGCAGGCCGAGCTGCTGGAACTGAAAGCCAACCCCGACCGCGCCGCCGAAGGCGCCGTGATCGAGGCCCAGCTCGACGTCGGGCGTGGCCCGGTGGCCACGGTGCTGGTCCAGAAGGGGACGCTGCGCCAGGGCGACATCTTCGTCGTGGGCGAACAGTGGGGCAAGGTCCGTGCGCTGGTCAACGACCACGGCGAGCGCGTCAAGGAGGCCGGCCCGTCCGTGCCGGTGGAGGTTCTCGGCCTCAACGGCACGCCCGAGGCGGGCGACGTCCTGAACGTCGTCGAGACCGAGGGACAGGCCCGCGAGATCTCTGAATACCGGACCGAGCAGTCCAAGGAGAAGCGCGCGACCGCGGGGGCCGCGACCTCGCTCGAGCAGCTCATGGCCAAGGCCAAGGAAGACGAGAACGTCGCCGAGCTGCCGATCCTGGTGAAGGCCGACGTGCAGGGTTCCGCCGAGGCGATCGTCCAGGCGATGGAGAAGATCGGCAACGAGGAGGTGCGCGTCCGCGTCCTGCACTCCGGCGTCGGCGCCATCACCGAGACCGATATCGGCCTCGCGGAAGCTTCGGGCGCACCGGTGATGGGCTTCAACGTCCGGGCCAACGCGCCGGCACGCCAGGCGGCGAACCAGAAGGGCGTCGAGATCCGCTATTACAGCGTCATCTACGACCTGGTGGACGACGTGAAGGCGGCGGCCTCTGGCCTGCTCTCGGCCGAGGTGCGCGAGAACTTCATCGGCTATGCCGAGATCAAGCAGGTCTTCAAGGTGACCGGCATCGGCAAGGTGGCCGGCTGTATCGTCACCGAGGGCCTCGCCCGCCGCTCGGCCGGCGTGCGCCTGCTGCGCGACAACGTCGTGATCCACGAGGGCACGCTGAAGACGCTCAAGCGCTTCAAGGACGAGGTCAAGGAAGTCAACATGGGCCAGGAATGCGGCATGGCCTTCGAGAACTACGAGGACATCCGCGAGGGCGACGTGATCGAGATTTTCGAGCGCGAGGAAATCGAACGCTCGCTCGACTGATCCGGCCCCGTCCGACAGAGAACAGCCCCGGCCCCCGTGCCGGGGCTTTTCATTTTCCGGCCCCGGCTTGTGCCCCGCGGCAGCGAAGGCCATATAGGGCCGAGCGACGGAGGATGCATGACCGAGACGAGCGATTTTCCCGGCTGGCACGGGACCACCATCATCGGCGTGAAGAAAGGCGGCGCGGTCGTGATCGCCGGGGACGGGCAGGTGAGCCTGGGCCAGACGGTGATCAAGGGCACCGCCCGCAAGGTGCGCCGGATCGCGCCCGGCGGCTACGAGGTCGTGGCGGGGTTTGCCGGATCAACCGCCGACGCCTTCACGCTGCTCGAGCGGCTGGAAACCAAGCTCGAGGCGACGCCGGGCCAGTTGCAGCGCGCGGCGGTGGAACTGGCGAAGGACTGGCGCACGGACAAGTATCTCCAGAAACTCGAGGCGATGCTCATCGTCTCGGACGGAGCGCAGATGTACGTCATCACCGGCGCGGGCGACGTGCTCGAGCCCGAGCATGACGTGGCCGCCATCGGGTCGGGAGGCAATTACGCGCTGGCCGCGGCGCGCGCGCTGATCGACAGCGACAAGGATGCCGACGAGATCGCCCGCACCGCCATGGCGATCGCGGCCGATATCTGCGTCTACACCAACGGCAACCTGACCGTGGAGAAGATTTCTCAATGACCGACCTGACCCCGCGCGAGATCGTCTCGGAACTCGACCGTTTCATCATCGGGCAAAAGGACGCCAAGCGCGCCGTCGCGGTGGCGCTGCGCAACCGGTGGCGGCGCAAGCAGCTCGATGCCGAGATGCAGGAAGAAGTCTATCCGAAGAATATCCTGATGATCGGCCCCACCGGCGTCGGCAAGACCGAGATCAGCCGCCGGCTGGCCAAGCTGGCCCGCGCGCCCTTCATCAAGGTCGAGGCGACGAAATTCACCGAGGTGGGCTATGTCGGCCGGGACGTGGAACAGATCGTGCGCGACCTGGTCGAGAACGCCATCGCCATGACCCGCGCGCAGATGCGCGAGGACGTCAAGGCCAAGGCCCACGCCAACGCCGAGGACCGGGTCATCGACGCGGTGGCCGGGCCCGATGCGCGCGGGCAGACCCGCGAGATGTTCCGCCGCAAGCTGCGCGACGGCGACCTCGACGACAAGGAAATAGAGCTCGACGTCGCCGACAGCTCCAACCCCATGCAAATGCTCGACATTCCGGGCCAGCCCGGCGGGGGCAACATGGGGATGATGAACCTGGGCGATATCTTCGGCAAGGCCTTCGGCGGGCGCACCGTGCGGCGGAAAATGACCGTAAAGGACAGCTACGGCGTCCTGATCGCCGAAGAGGCCGACAAGCTGCTGGACGAGGAGACCGTCAACCGCAGCGCGCTGAAATCCGTGGAAGAGAACGGCATCGTCTTTCTCGACGAGATCGACAAGGTCTGCGCCCGGGCCGAGGCCAAGGGCGGCGATGTCAGCCGCGAGGGCGTCCAGCGCGACCTGCTGCCGCTGGTCGAGGGCACGACGGTGTCCACCAAGTACGGCGCCGTGAAGACCGATCATGTCCTCTTCATCGCCTCGGGCGCCTTCCATATCGCCAAGCCGTCGGACCTGCTGCCCGAGCTGCAGGGCCGCCTGCCCATCCGCGTCGAGCTGCGCGCGCTGACCGAGGCCGACTTCGTCCGCATCCTGACCGAGACCGACAATGCGCTTACCCGGCAGTACACGGCGCTGATGGGCACCGAAGAGGTCACGGTCGACTTCACGGAGGACGGCATCGCCGCGCTTGCCCGGATCGCCGCCGAGGTGAACCAGGCGGTGGAGAATATCGGCGCCCGGCGCCTCTACACGATCATGGAGCGGGTCTTCGAGGAACTTTCCTATACCGCGCCCGACCGCGCGGGCGAGGCCATTACGGTCGACGCCGATTTCGTCGAAGAGCACCTGGGCGCGTTGTCCCGATCCGTGGACATGAGCCGCTACGTGCTCTGACCCCCCGCCCGGCCCGGCGCACCGGGCCGGATCCCCTTGCACATCCGCGCCCCCGCGCCTATGCGCGTCGCATGGCGCTTGTCGATTTCCTCCGCCAGAACGCCCGGTGGCTCGCCGCGGGGGTGCTTCTGACGTTCTGCTCGTCTTTCGGGCAAACCTATTTCATCTCGATATTCGCCGGCGAGATCCGCGCCACCTTCGGCCTGTCGCACGGGCAATGGGGGGGCATCTATACCATGGGCACCATGGCCTCGGCCGCGGTGATGGTCTTCGCGGGCGGGCTGACCGACCGGTTCCGCGCGCGCAGCATCGGCGCGCTGGCGCTGGCGTTCCTGGCCCTGGCCTGCCTTGCGATGGCCACGGTACCCGGCGTGTGGCTCCTGCCCGTGGTCATCTTCGCGCTGCGCTTCGGCGGGCAGGGGATGAGCGTGCATATCGCCATGGTCGCGATGGCGCGCTGGTACGTGGCGTCCCGCGGCAAGGCGATTTCCATCGCGGCGCTCGGCGTTGCGGCTGGCGAGGCGTTTCTGCCGATGATCTTCGTCGCGCTGATGACGATCCTTCACTGGCAGACGCTCTGGGTGGTGGCGGCCTGCCTGCCGCTGCTGGCGATCCCGGTTCTGGCCGGGCTGTTGCGGGTGGAGCGCACGCCCCGATCCATGGGCACGGCAAGCCAGTCCGCCGGGATGGGCGGGCGCCACTGGACCCGTGCGGAGATGCTGCGCCATCCTCTTTTCTGGCTGTCGGTTCCCGCGCTGCTGTCCCTGCCGGCCTTCGGGACCGCGCTGTTCTTCCAGCAGGTCCACCTGGCCGAGACCAAGGGCTGGGCCCTGGTGGAGTTCGTGGCGCTCTTCCCGATCTTCACCGCGATCAGCGTCGGGACGATGGTGCTGGCGGGCTGGGCGCTGGATCGATGGGGCACCGCGCGGCTGATGCCGCTTTACCAACTGCCTTTCGCCGCCGGCATGGTGGTGATGAGCCTTGCCGAGAGCATCGCCGGCGCGGCGCTGGCCATGGCCCTGCTCGCCCTGTCGCAGGGCGCGAATTCCGCGCTGCCGCAGGCCTTCTGGGCCGAGTTCTACGGCACCCGCCATATCGGCGCGATCAAGGCCACCGCGACGGCCGTCATGGTGCTCGGCACCGGGCTCGGCCCCGGGCTGACCGGGGGGCTGATCGATCTGGGCTACAGCTTTCCCGAACAAATGTTCGGAATTGCCGCCTATATCGTGCTCGCGGCCATCCTGATCGCGGTCGCGGTCCGCAGGTCCGCCCCGCTTCTGCCCGCACGCGCATAGGGCGCAGGCCCTTTTCTGAATATTTATTCGTTATCTTTGCCTGCGAAGATACACGTAATAGGCCCCGCTGCCGCCATGGCTTTGATGTGCCTCGCTTACCTGCAGAACCACCCGCGTGAGCGGCGGCGCGGAAAGCCAGCCCGGGACGTGATGCTTCAGCAGCCCCCGCCTGGCCGGGATCGGCCCCTCGTCGCGCGCCTGCCGGCCCTTTCCGGTAATGACCAGCACCAGCCGCTTCCCCGTGGCCTGTGCCGAGAGGATGAACGACACCAGCGCCGGATGTGCCTGGTCGAGCGTCATGCCATGCAGATCCAGCCGTGCCTCGGGGGTCAGCTTGCCGCGGCTCATGCGGGCGTGGGTTCGCTTGTCCATCGTCACGGGGCGCTTCGCCAGGCGATCGCCGAGAGGCGCCGCCAGGTCATGGCCGGGGGTTTTCCCATCCGCCCGCTCCCCTATGCGGAAGCTGGGGATCGCGGTTTCCGCCCGGTCGCCGCGCACCGGTTTCTCCGCGCGGACCGCGTGCGGCGCCGCGGGTTCGGACGGGGCCGCCTTCCGTTCGGGATGGAGGGGGTCGGCGCTGTCCGCAACCCGCTGCCAAAGCGCGTGTTCATCCTCGGTCAGGCGGCGGGGCTCCTTGCGACGCGACACGGGATCAGCCCCCCGACGCCATGCGAAAGGCCTGTTCGATCGGCAGCAAGACCACCAGCCGCCCCGGGTCACGCACCCGCCCGGCCTCGCGCCCCGCGGCATCGCCCGTGCCATAGAAGATGTCCGCGCGCTGCGGTCCCTTGATGGCGGAACCGGTATCCTGGGCCACCATCAGCCGCCGCAGCGGCTGCACGCCATCCTTCTCGATCCAGACCGGGGCGCCGAGCGGTGTATGGGCGGGATCGACGGCGAGGCTTCGCAGCGCCGTCAGGGGGCGGTTCATCGCCCCGAGCGGCCCGCGATCGGCGGCCACGTTGTCGAGCTTGCGGAAGAAGACATAGGAGGGGTTATGGTTCAGCAGCGCGCGTCCCTGCGCCGGGTTCCGCCGGACCCAGTTGCGGATCACCTGGGCGGAAACCTGGTGGGATGCATAGACGCCGCGGCGCACGAGCTCCTGCCCGACGGAACGATACTCGTGGCCGTTCTTGGCCGCGTAGCCGACCCGGATGACCCGCCCATCGGGCAGCCTGATGCGCCCGGACCCCTGCACATGCAGGAAAAACGCGTCCACCGGATCGTCGAGCCAGGCGATCTCCAGGCCTTGGCCAGCCAGCACGCCTTCGGCGATTTCGGCGCGGGTATACCAGCGCTCGCCGTTCGGAAGATCGGCGGGGCGGGCATGAATGGGATAGCGGTAGCGGTCGTCGGGCACCAGCGCGCCATTGAGCTCGGGCTCGTAATAGCCGGTGAAAAGCGCCTCCGACCGCGGGCTCACGACCACCGGCTGGAAAAAGAGCTCGAAGAAGGTTCGCGCATCCGCCGCATCGGCCGCGAGCGCACAGATCGGCCCCCATTCCGGGGCCTCCATGTCGGGGCAGGTTTCGCGGAAAACCTTCAGCGCGGCAGGGTGGTCATCCTCGGCCCAGCCGTCGAGCGCCGCGAAGTCGAGAACCTCGATCTCAGGCTCGGCCGCGGCCATGCCCGCCATCAGCAGCAGTGCCGCCCCGGCCGCCGCGGCCCACTGCCATGTGAGCCGCGCGCACCTCATTCACCCGTGGCGACCAGCTGCCAGTTCGGATCGTCCGTGCCCATGACGCGCCCGAAGGTCCAGACGTCACGCTGGCGCTTGATCTCGGTCGGGCTGCCCTCGACGATCTCGCCCTCGGCGTTCCGCACGACCGAGGTAAGCTCCCCGGTGAATTTCACCGTCACCTCGGCCTCGCCGGACTGCTTGTCGAAACTGGCATCGGCGACGCCGATGTCGCGCAGGCCCACGAAGCTCGCCTCGATGCGGAGCCCCTCGGCCTCGCGGGCGGCGACGGCGCCCTCGAAGGCCTCGTAGACCTCGGCCGCGAGATATGGCCGGACCTCTTCCATGTTGCCGTTCTCATAGGCCATGAGGATCATCTCGTAAGCGCCGCGCGCGCCCTGCAGGAATTCCCCCACGTTGAAGGAAGGCTCCACCGCCTTCATGTCGGCCAGGGCCGAGGCGGCATCGGATCCTTCCTTGACGTGATCGGCGATGTCGGTGTCGACGCCGCCCTCGATCACCTCGAAATCCCGACGCGCATCGCGCCGCGACGGACCCTCAAGGGGCGGTTTCTCGAACCCCTCTCGCGTGCCCAGGACGCTCTTCAAGCGGAGGATCAGGAAGATGGCGATCCCGGCGAGGACTATCAGCTGAATGACAGCGGAACTCATTTCGGTAAGGACCCTTTCGCGGCAACGGGGTTTTGTATCGGGCAAGACGTCACATATGTAAGTCACGGGGTGGGTCGAGTCTACCTCACCCCGGGCAATACAATGGCAGGTGCAACGGATGTGGTTGTTTTTTCTTTTCGTGGCGGTTCCGATCCTGGAGATCGCGCTCTTCATCCAGGTCGGCGGCGCGATCGGGCTGTGGCCGACGCTCGGTATCGTCATCCTGACCGCCATCGCGGGCACCTACCTGGTGCGCACGCAGGGCCTCCAGGCGCTGCAAAGGCTGCAGACCGCCCTCGAGCGCGGCCAGGACCCGGCGATCCCGCTGGTCCATGGCGCGATGATCCTGGTCGCCGGCGTCCTGCTGCTGACCCCGGGCTTTTTCACCGACGCGGTGGGCCTGTCCTTCCTGATCCCGCCCATTCGCGCCGCGATCATCCGCTTCGCGGGGCGTCACGTGGTCGCGCGCGGCGTCAGCTTCCGGATGCAGGGCCAGCACCGCGCTGGCCCGCAGTCTCCGCCACGGGATCCGGATACGGTGGACGCGGACTACACCGTGCTCGACGAAGACGCGGACCGGCCGGGCCGGGACGACACGGACCACCGCGGCGGATCGGGCTGGACCCGCCCCTGAGGCCAACCACCGGATTGCCGGTCCCGCCCCAACCTGCTAGACGAACCCCCGATTTCGAGTGCCCAGCCGCCAGGAGAGACCGATGGCCGAGACCCAAGACAATGGCAACGGCGACGCGCAGGCGTCGCAGCCCCCGCAGCAGCCCCGGATGCAGATCCTGGGCCAGTTCATCCGCGACATGTCCTTCGAGAACATCGCGGCGCAGAAGAGCCTGCAGGGCCAGACCCAGCCCGAAATATCGGTCCAGGTCGGCATGGACGCGCGCAAGCGCCAGCAGGACAACCAGTATGACGTGATCGTCAAGATCTCCATCACGTCGAAGACCAAGGAAGAGGGCGACCCGATCTTCCTGCTGGAACTGGAATACGGCGGTGTCTTCCAGGTCGAGAACGTGCCCAGCGAGCAGCTGCATCCCTACCTTCTGATCGAATGCCCGCGGATGATCTTCCCCTATATCCGCCGGATCGTCAGCGACGTGACGCGCGACGGCGGCTTCCCGCCGCTGAACCTGGACAATATCGACTTCGTCCAGCTCTACCGCCAGCAGATCGCGCAGCGCCAGGCGGAAAGCCAGCAGACGCAGCCCAACTAACGGGCCCAGAGCGCCTTGTCGCCGAGGTCCGCCACGAACGCCTCGTGGGCTTCGGCCTCGGCCCTGGTCAGGCGCGAAGCCAGGGGGCGCGGACGCGGGCCCGGCGCCCAGTCCGTGCCGCCGGCGCCGGTGCCGCCGCGCGTGGTCGCGGCCAGCCCGAAATCGGGCTGGCGGCCGCCGATAAGCTCCAGGTAGACCTCCGCGAGAAGCTCCGAGTCCAGAAGCGCGCCATGCAGCGTGCGCGCGGCATTGTTGACGCCGAAGCGACGGCAGAGCGCATCGAGCGAATTTCCCGCGCCCGGGAACTTGCGCCGGGCGATTTCCAGCGTATCGACCGCCCGCTCCAGCGGGATTGCGGGACGGCGGGCCCATTCAAGCTCGGCATTGATGAACCGCATGTCGAAGCTGGCGTTGTGGATCACCAGTTTCGCGTCACCCACGAAATCGATGAAGGCATCGACCACGTCGGTGAAAACCGGCTGGTCGCGCAGGAACTCGTCACCCAGGCCGTGCACGGCGAAGGCCTCGGCCGGCATGGCGCGCTGCGGATTGATGTACTGGTGGTAGGTGCGCCCCGTGGCGACATGGTTGTGAAGCTCCAGCGCGCCGATTTCCACGATCCGGTCGCCCGTCGTCGGGTCCAGCCCCGTGGTTTCGGTATCGAGCACGATCTCGCGCATCTCAGCCCCGCCTTGCCGTCAGCTTCCCGATCAGTTCTTGCACCGCCGCGCGCGCCGCATCAAGGGTCCGGGTTTCGATGACGTAATCGGCGCGGCGGCGCTTCTCGGCATCCGGCATCTGCTTGGCCAGGATCCGATCGAAATGGGTCTCCGTCATGCCCGGCCGGGCCAGCACCCGCGCGCGCTGAACCTCTGGCGGCACGGAGACCACCACGACGGCATCGACCAGCGCCGCGCCACCGGTCTCGAACAGGAGCGGAATGTCCAGCACCACAACCGGCGCGCCCGCGGCCGCGGCATCGGCGAGAAACGCCTTGCGATCCTCGGCCACAAGGGGGTGCACAGCCGCCTCGATCCTGGAAAGGGCTTCGGGATCCTCGGCGATCCAGGCCTTGAGCACGGCGCGGTCCACGGCCCCGTCGACGATCGCGTCCGGGCAGAGCGCGCGGATCGGTTCGACGGCGGCGCCGCCGGCGGAATAGGCGCGATGCACCGCGGCGTCCGCGTCCCATACCGGGACGCCGGCGGCGCGGAAGAGCCCTGCCGTGGTGGACTTGCCCATCCCGATGGACCCGGTCAGGCCCAGGACGAACGGACGGTCATCGCTCATGCGTTCAGAACCACCGAGCGCACCGCGTCGTCGACCTCGGGGCGCTGTCCGAACCAGGTCTCGAAACCCGGCACCGCCTGGTGAATCAGCATGCCCAGCCCGTCGACCGTCTGGCAGCCATGCGCCTGCGCCCGCTCGAGGAGACCGGTTCGAAGCGGTGTGTAGACGATATCGGTGACCAGCGCCGTGGTCGGCAGACCGGAGATATCGACGCTCAGCTCGGGCTTGCCCGTCATGCCCAGCGACGTGGTGTTCACCAGGGTCGCGGCCTCTTCCATGAACTCCGCCACGCGGGTCCAGTCGACCACCTTTATCCGGCCGCCGAAATGATCCTTGAGCATGTCCGACCGCGCCCGGGTCCGGTTCGTCAGGACGATCCGGGGCACGCCCTCGTTCAGCAAGGCCGAGATCACCGCCCGCGCCGCGCCGCCCGCGCCGAGAACGATGGCCGGGCCCGCGGCCGCCCGCCAGCCGGACGCGTTCTGCTTGAGATTGGCGACGAACCCGTAGCCGTCCGTGTTGTCGGCATGGATGCTGCCGTCGGCCCGGAACGTCAGCGTGTTCGCGGCGCCGATCAGCGCCGCCCGGTCCGATACGCTGTCGGCCAGCGTCACCGCGACTTCCTTGTGCGGGATGGTGATGTTGACCCCGCGAAAGCCCATCCGGGGCAAGGCGCGCAACACGTCGGAAAGATCCTCGGCCGCGACGGGCATCGGGATGTAATGACCCCTGATCCCGTAACGCCCGAGCCAGTGAGCGTGCAGCGCCGGCGATTTGCTGTGATGGATCGGCTGGCCGATAACGCCCGCCAGCGGGATCTGTTCGCCCTGCGCCGTCATCCTTCCAGCACCCCCCGAGTGGTCAGATAGTTCAGGAGCGGCAACAGCGGCAGCCCCAGCACGGTGAAGTAATCACCATCGACCTGCGCGAAGAGACGCACGCCCTCTTCCTCCAGCTTGTAAGCACCGACAGAGTCCAGCACGGATGCGCCCTGCCGGGCCAGGTAGTCCTGCAAATATGTATCGGAAAACGGCCGCATGACCAGTCGCACCTGTCCGATATGCCGCCAGACCGGCTGTCCGTCCTCGTAAATCACCGCCGCCGACAGCAACATGTGACGCTTGCCGCGCAGCATCCGCAGCTGGTCCGCCGCCTCGTCGAGATCCGCGGGCTTGGCCAGGATCCGATCCTCGAACGCCAGCACCTGGTCGCAGCCGATGACCAGCGCCGATGGCGACCGCGCCGCCCCGCGGCGCGCCTTGGCTTCGGCCAGGGCATCGGCGATATCGCGCGGCGGCGCGCCGTCGGCGGTGAGGCTGGCGCGGATCGCGTCTTCGTCCAGCCGGACCGGGTCCGCGGTGAACCGCACGCCGGCATTGGCCAAAAGGGTCTGGCGGATCGCCGATCCCGACGCCAGGACGATCGGGCTGCTCATGGGAAGACTCTGTGGATGACTGGCATGCGAACCCCGGTACAAGAGGGGGCAACTGCGCCCCCTGACAGGGCATCGGCGAATTGCGCCCGCTATGTCAAGAAACCGACCCGGCTTATCCACCGTGGGCGATATTTTTCCCGCCTGTGAGTCTCTCGCGCCATAGGCGGCATAGTCGGGGGCGGAACCCTAAAAACGGGCGTGACATCCACGGGGGTAAATTACTTAAACCATTGATTATAAGTCGTAATCTGGAACGATCCCCAAGGCTGTATAACCTTGTTCCCGCACTGTCCAACCCCCGGTTCCCGCCATGTGGATCTGTGCAGAAGTCGGGAATTCCCACTCATCCCCAGCGCATACAACAACATCATCTTTTCAATTACTCTTTTATTCTTTTAAGGAAGGTCCGGACACCTGATCGCCAAGAGCTGAGAAAATGACCGACTGGCTGGCCACGCTCTATCCCTGGACGAAATCCCTGCATGTGATCGCGGTGATCACCTGGATGGCCGGGATCTTCTACCTGCCCCGGCTGTTCGTCTATCACACCGAACGTGCGTCGGAGGGACCCGCGCTGACCGGAACGCTCGAGGTGATGGAATCCAAGCTGCTGCGTCTCATCATGAACCCGGCGATGATCGCCACCTGGGTCTTCGGTCTGGCCCTGGTGTTCACGCCCGGCATCGTGGACTGGGGCATGATCTGGCCCTGGGCCAAGGCGGCGGCGGTGATCGCGATGACCTGGTTTCACCACTGGCTCGGGCTGCGGCGGAAGGAACTGGCCGCGGGAACCTGCACGGTCTCGGGGCGTGGCTTCCGGATGATGAACGAGCTTCCGACGCTCCTGATGATCGTCATCGTGATCGCGGTGATCGTCAAATTCTGAAGCTGCGTTTGACAGGCAGACGCCCGAGGGTGTAAAGCAGCGGCGTCCGGCCGTCCGGCCATGACGCCAATCCAGAATATCGCTCCCGTCGAAGGCCATGGCCTTCGGGTGACGCAATTCCCCGTATCCAGGCGAGACCTATGTCCGAAAATCAACTTTTCCTGTCCGATCTCAAGGCACAAAGCCCGGCCGAGCTGCTGGCACAGGCCGAAGAGCTGGAAATCGAAGCCGCGTCCTCGATGCGCAAGGGCGACATGATGTTCGCCATCCTGAAGGCCCGCGCGGAAGAAGGCTGGGAGATTTCCGGCGACGGCGTGCTCGAAGTGATGCAGGACGGTTTCGGCTTTCTGCGCTCGCCCGAGGCGAACTACCTTCCCGGTCCGGACGACATCTATGTCAGCCCGGATGTGATCCGCCAGTTCGCGCTGCGCACCGGTGACACGGTGGAGGGCGTGATCCGCGCCCCGCGCGAGAACGAGCGGTATTTCGGGATTACCAAGGTCACGAAGATCAATTTCGAAGATCCCGAGAACGCGCGCCACAAGGTGCATTTCGACAACCTGACGCCGCTCTACCCCGATGAGCGCCTGACCATGGAAATCGACGATCCGACGATCAAGGATCGCTCGGCCCGCGTGATCGACCTGGTCGCGCCCATCGGCAAGGGCCAGCGGAGCCTGATCGTCGCACCGCCGCGGACCGGTAAGACCGTGCTGTTGCAAAACATCGCCCATTCGATCGAGCGCAATCATCCCGAGTGCTACCTGATCGTCCTGCTGATCGACGAGCGCCCGGAAGAGGTGACCGACATGCAGCGGAACGTGAAGGGCGAGGTAATCTCCTCGACCTTCGACGAACCTGCCACGCGCCACGTCGCGGTGTCGGAGATGGTGATCGAGAAGGCCAAGCGCCTCGTCGAACACAAGCGGGACGTCGTGATCCTGCTCGACTCGATCACGCGCCTGGGCCGCGCCTACAACACGGTGGTGCCGTCCTCGGGCAAGGTTCTGACCGGGGGCGTGGACGCCAATGCGCTGCAACGGCCCAAGCGTTTCTTCGGGGCGGCCCGGAACATCGAGGAGGGCGGCTCGCTCACCATCGTCTCGACGGCGCTGATCGACACCGGCTCGCGCATGGACGAGGTGATTTTCGAAGAGTTCAAGGGCACCGGCAACTCGGAACTGATCCTCGACCGCAAGGTGGCCGACAAGCGTGTCTTCCCGGCGATAGACATTCTCAAATCCGGCACACGGAAAGAGGAACTCCTTGTTCCCAAAGGAGATTTGCAGAAAATGTTCGTTCTGCGGCGGATCCTGAACCCGATGGGCGTGACCGACGCGATCGAGTTCCTGCTGTCGAAACTGAAGCAGACGAAGACCAACGACGAGTTCTTCGACTCCATGAACACCTAAGCGTCGCCGGTCCGGCGCCGGGGGCGCGAGACCCATGGATACGATCTACGCATTGGCAAGTGCCCGCGGCAAGGCGGGGGTCGCGGTGATCCGCCTGTCGGGCCCCGCGGCACAGGATGCCGCGCGCCGGCTCTGTGGATCCCTGCCGCCGGCCCGGAAGGCCGGCCTGCGGACCCTGTGCGACGCATCCGGTGCACATCTCGACGAAGCGCTGGTGCTGGCCTTCGAGACCGGCGCAAGCTTTACCGGCGAGCCGGTCGTGGAATTCCACCTGCACGGCAGCCCGGCAATCGTCAGGGCCGTTCTGCGCGAGCTTGGCTCCCAGCAGGGGGTGCGCCTGGCCGATCCGGGGGAATTCACGCGGCGGGCATTGATGAACGGGCGCCTGGACCTCGCCCAGGTCGAGGGCCTGGGTGATCTCATCGAGGCGGAAACGGAGGCGCAGCGGCGCCAGGCGCTCCGTGTCCTCGAGGGTGCGCTGGGCGCGCTGGCCGAAGGCTGGCGATCCCGGCTGATCCGCGCGGCGGCATTGTTGGAGGCCACGATCGACTTCGCCGACGAAGACGTCCCGGTCGACGTCACGCCCGAGGTGCTGGATCTCGTGGACGGCGTCGCGGCCGATCTAAAGGCCGAGGCCGCCGGGGCCCGGGTTTCCGAACGCATCCGCGACGGGTTCGAGGTCGCGATCGTGGGTCCGCCCAATGCCGGGAAGTCCACCCTGTTGAACGCGCTGGCCGGCCGGGAGGCGGCGATCACGTCGGAAATCGCGGGCACGACACGTGACGTGATCGAGGTCCGCATGGATCTGCACGGCTTGCCTGTTACCATATTGGACACTGCAGGCCTGCGTGAGACACAAGATGTAGTAGAAGGGATCGGGATTGAACGTGCCGTGACGCGCGCGCGGGAGGCCGATCTCCGGGTGTTTCTCGGCGTGGGCGAGGCCGGGTTTTCAGGGCTTGAACCCGGCGGGGACGACATTCTCGTCGCGGCCAAGGCCGACCTGGGGGCCGCTGACCGGGGCCTTCCGGTGTCGGGCAAGACGGGCGCGGGTCTTGCGGCGCTGATCGACAGGATTACATCCATTCTCGAAAACCGGGCCTCCGGTGCGGCGACAGCGACCCATGAGCGTCACCGGCTGGCGATCGAGTCTGCCCTTGGGGCTATGGAATCGGCCCGGAGTGAAGTATGTAGGGGCCCGGACAGGGCAGAATTCGCGGCAGAGGAGCTGCGCCGGGCGATCCGGGCGCTGGACTCGCTGATCGGCCGGGTGGATGTCGAACACCTGCTGGACGAGATCTTTGCCAGTTTCTGCCTGGGAAAATGAGGATTGTTTCACGTGAAACATGATTTCGACGTGGTTGTGATCGGCGGCGGGCACGCCGGAACGGACGCGGCGCATGCCGCGGCCCGGATGGGCGCGCGCACCGCGCTGGTCACTCTGCGCTTCGACTCCATCGGGGTGATGAGCTGCAACCCGGCCATCGGGGGCCTTGGCAAGGGCCATCTGGTCCGCGAGATCGACGCGCTGGACGGCGTCATGGGGCGCGTTGCGGACAAGGCCGGTATCCAGTTCCGGCTGCTGAACCGCCGCAAGGGTCCCGCGGTGCAGGGCCCGCGGGCGCAATCCGACCGCAAGATATACCGCACGGAGATGCAGCGCGAGATCGCGGCGACGCCGGGATTGACCGTGGTCGAGGGCGAAGCGACGGATTTCGTGATGCAGGGCGATCGCGTCGCAGGCGTGGCGCTGGCCGATGGCAGCCGGCTTTCCGCCGGGGCCGTGGTGCTGACCACCGGGACCTTTCTGCGCGGCGTCATCCATATCGGCGACGTCTCGCGCCCGGGCGGGCGCATGGGCGACAAGCCCGCGATCCGGCTTGCCGAGAGGATCGATTCCTTCGATCTGCCGCTGGGACGGTTGAAAACGGGCACGCCACCGCGCCTCGACGGCCGAACCATCGACTGGGACAGCCTCGAGGCCCAGCCTGGAGACGAAAATCCGGTGATGTTCTCCTTCCTGTCGGACCGGCCCTTCGTCCGGCAGGTGTCCTGCGCGATCACCCACACGAATTCCCGAACCCACGAGATCATTCGCCGCAACCTTGAAAAATCGGCGATGTATGGCGGCCATATCGAGGGCGTGGGCCCCCGGTACTGCCCGTCCATCGAGGACAAGATCGTGCGCTTTGCCGAGAAGGACTCGCACCAGATCTTCCTGGAACCGGAGGGGCTGGACGACACCACGGTCTATCCTAACGGGATCTCGACATCGCTGCCCGAGGCCGTGCAGGAAGACTATGTGCGCTCGATCGCCGGGCTTGAGAGTGCCCGCATCGTGCAACCGGGCTACGCGATCGAGTATGATTACGTCGATCCCCGCGCCTTGGCGCCGACGCTGGCGGTCAAGTCCGTGCCCGGTCTTTACCTGGCCGGCCAGATCAACGGGACCACGGGTTACGAGGAGGCCGCGGCACAAGGTGTTGTGGCCGGTCTGAATGCGGCACGCGAGATACAGGGGCGAGAGCCCGTCATTTTCAGCCGCGCCGACTCCTATATCGGCGTCATGGTCGACGATCTCGTAACGCGCGGTGTGACCGAGCCGTACCGGATGTTCACCTCGCGGGCGGAGTTCCGGCTGTCGCTGCGGGCGGACAATGCCGATCAGCGGCTGACTCCGCTGGGCCTGTCGCTCGGTTGCGTGGGATCCGAGCGCCGGGTGGCCTTCGAGACCAAGATGGCGGAGCTCGACGCGGCCCGAACCACGCTCGAAGCGCACAGCCTCACCCCGAAAGAGGCGCGGTCGGCCGGGCTGAAGGTCGGCGAGGACGGCACGCGCCGGACCGGGATGGATCTCCTGGCCTTTCCGGACATCGATTTCGCGCGCCTTGCCGAGGTCTGGCCGGCGCTCGAGGATATCGCGCCCGAGATCCGCAGGCAGGTGGAGCGCGACGCGCTTTACGCGCAATACATCGAACGCCAGAAAAACGACGTGGCTGCGTTGCAGAGGGACGAGGCCCAGGCGATTCCGGCGGATTTCGATTACGCGGCGGTCAACGGGCTGTCCCACGAACTGCGCGGCAAGCTCGAACAGGTCCGGCCCCTGACGCTGGGGCAGGCCGGCCGGATCGACGGGATGACGCCCGCGGCGCTGACCCTGATCCTGTCGCGGCTTCGGCAGAACGCGGCCCGTCGCAGCGCATGAGCCGCGACGCCTTTCTGGCCGCGCGCGATGTTTCACGTGAAACACTGGAGCGTCTGGATATCTACGCGGCCTTGCTGGCCAAGTGGAACCCGGCAATCAATCTCGTCTCCAGGGCCAGCCTCGCGGATCTCTGGACGCGCCATTTCCTTGATTCCGCACAGCTTTTCGACCTCGCGCCGGGGCAGGCGCAGCGCTGGGCCGATCTCGGATCCGGGGGCGGATTTCCCGGGATGATCGTTGCGATCCTCGCCGCGGCGGAACGGCCCGGGTTTTCCGTCACCCTTGTCGAGAGCGATGCACGCAAATCGGCCTTCCTGGTCCGGGCCGCGCAGGAAACCGGCATCGCCGTGGACATTCGCACGGCGCGCGCCGAGTCGCTGCCGAGCCTGCAGGCGGATGTCGTCTCGGCACGTGCCCTGGCCCCCCTATTGCGGTTGTTACCCTTGGCGCAACAACATCTGGTAGAAGGCGGCGTGGCGCTTCTCCCGAAAGGGGCCCAGCATGCGCAAGAGATCGCGGCGGCCCTTGAAACCTGGCGCTTCGAGGTTCAGAAATATCCAAGCCGCACCGACAGCGCAGGCGTCATTCTCAAGATCGGAGGCATCAGCCGTGTCTGAGTCCGGAACGGGCCGTCGGCCCAGAATCATCGCGGTCGCGAACCAGAAGGGCGGGGTGGGCAAGACCACGACGGCCATCAACCTGGGCACCGCGCTGGCCGAGGCGGGGAAACGGGTGCTGCTGCTGGATATCGATCCGCAGGGCAACGCCTCGACCGGCCTTGGTGTCGATCTCGACCGGCGGCGCATGACAACCTACGACCTGCTGCTGGAAGAGGCCGCGATCGAGTCGGTCGTGCAGGAAACCGATGTCGAGAATCTCTGTATCGCGCCGGCGACCACAGACCTCAGCTCGGCCGATGTGGAGCTCGTCTCCAAGGAGCGGCGTGTCTTCCTGCTGCGCAACGCGTTGCGCCAACAGGCGCTGTCGACATACGGATTCGACTATATCTTGATCGACTGTCCGCCATCTCTCAACATGTTGACGGTCAACGCGATGGTTGCGGCCCATTCCGTGCTGGTGCCCCTGCAATGCGAATTCTTCGCGCTCGAGGGGCTGTCGCAACTGATGCTGACGGTTCGCGAGGTCCGGCAGACGGCCAATGCCAACCTGCGGATCGAGGGCGTCGTCCTGACGATGTATGACAGCCGTAACAACCTGTCCCGGCAGGTCGAATCGGATGCCCGCGACACGCTGGGCGAACTGGTCTTCAAGACCGTCATCCCGCGCAACGTCCGTCTGAGCGAGGCGCCCTCCTTCGCGATGCCGGCGCTGATGTACGACACGCAGTCCAAGGGCAGCCAGGCCTATCGCGCCCTTGCCAAAGAGCTGCTCGACAAGCACGCCGCTGCGGTCGCGGCCTGACGAAGGGGTGGGAATGAGCAAGAAAAACCAGAAAAACCGGGGACTTGGCCGCGGGCTGTCCGCCCTCATGGCAGATGTCAACCTCGAGGCGCAGGATGGCGACACGGCCGAAGAGTCGGGGCAGGGCGCCCTGCCGCGCCCCGACACCTATGTCCCGATCGAGAAACTTGCCCCGAATCCGGACCAGCCCCGGCGCGATTTCGTGCAGGAAAATCTCGAGGAACTCGCCGCCTCGATCCGGGAAAAGGGCGTCATCCAGCCGCTGATCGTGCGTCCCGATCCCAGCGTCGACGGAACCTTCCAGATCGTCGCCGGCGAACGGCGCTGGCGCGCGGCGCAGCTTGCGCAGCTGCACGACCTGCCGGTGCTGATCCGCGATCTCGACGATACCGAGGTTCTCGAGGTCGCGATCATCGAGAACATCCAGCGCGCCGATCTGAACGCCGTCGAAGAGGCGATGGGGTATCGCCAGTTGATGGATCGCTTCGGTCACACGCAGGAAAACCTCGCCAGGGCGCTCGGCAAGAGCCGCAGCCATATCGCCAATGTCATGCGCCTGCTGGGCCTGCCCGAGGAAATCCTGGGTTATCTGCGGGACGGAAAGATAAGCGCGGGACATGCCAGGGCACTGATCACCGCGGATGATCCGACCGGCCTTGCGCGCAAGACGGTGGAAAAGGGCCTCTCGGTGCGCGAGGTGGAGCGGCTCGCGAAAAAACCCAAGGGGACCGGCAAGCCGCGGCAGCGCCAGCAGGGCGGCGAGAAAGATGCCGATACCCGCGCGCTGGAGGCCGACCTGTCCGCGAATCTGGGACTGAAGGTGGTGGTCGATCACAAGCCCGGCGGCGAGGCGGGGGCGGTGACGATCCGCTACGGCACGCTGGACGATCTCGACCGGCTTTGCCGGCTTCTCGGGAACGTCAGCCCGGACGACTCCATATAAAGACGAGCACCCCGCCGAGCACGACCGCCTGAACCGCCAGTATCGCCGGGCGTACACCCAGCAAAACGGAGATCCCGAACGCGATCAGCACGGAGATCGTGGCGATCCGCTTGGCCGGGCGGCGGATCGCGCCGAAGCGCCGCCAGTCTTCCAGCGGCGGGCCCAGCCTGGGATGGCGCACAAGCCAGTCATGGAGCCGTTCGGACGACCGCGCGAAGGCATAGGCGGCAAGCAGCACCAGCGGCACGGTGGGCACCAGCGGCAGGACGGTCCCGACCAGCCCAATTCCCAGACAGATCAGCCCGAACGCCAGCCAGAGCCAGCGCATGCCTCAGTCCCCGCCCAGAAGATTGCGCAGCACGGCATTCAGGACAGGACGACCGGCCGGCGTGAGGCGGAGCGATTCCTCCCGGAGCTCGACCATGTTCAATTCCTGTAAGCTATTGATTTTATTGATATCGACGTAGTCCTGATCCAGCTGACGCAACCGGCGCAGATCCACGCCTTCGGCCATGCGCAAGGCCATCATCAGGTATTCAGCGGCCTGATCGGATGCGGACAGCGCATTGCGCGGGCGTTCGCCGTTGCCGCCGGTCTCGACCGCCTCGAGCCAGGCGCCGGGGGCCAGCGGGGTTTCGGTGGCGTAGCGCTGCCCGTACAGCGTCAGGCGGCCATGGGCGCCGGGGCCGATCCCGGCATAGTCGCCGTACCGCCAGTAGATCAGGTTGTGGCGCGATTCCGCGCCCGGCACGGCATGGTTCGAGACCTCGTAGGCCGGTAGCCCCGCCGCGGCGCAGATCTCTTGCGTCGCCGCGTACATGTCGGCGCCGAGATCGTCGTCGGGCAGCCCGGCAAGCCGCCCCGCATCGTGGAGTCGCCCGAAGGCCGTGCCGGGTTCGATGGTCAGCTGGTAGAGCGACAGGTGATCGGCCGCCATCGCCAGCGCCTCGCGCAGTTCGGCCTGCCAGGCCGCAAGGGTCTGGTGTTGGCGGGCGTAGATCAGATCGAAGCTGACCCGGGCGAAGCTTTGCCGCGCCACGTCGAAGGCGGCGCGGGCCTCGGCGGCGCTGTGCAGCCGCCCCAGACGGCGCAGGTCGTCGTCATTCAGCGCCTGGAGTCCCATCGACACCCGGTCCACGCCCGCGGCCCTGTAGCCGGCAAACCGTCCGGCTTCCACCGAGGTGGGGTTGGCCTCGAGCGTGACTTCGAAGTCATTGGCCGTGGCCCATGTCGCCCGCACGCGGTCCAGGATCGCGGCGACGAGGTCGGGATCCATGAGACTGGGGGTGCCGCCGCCGAAAAACACGGATCGCAGCACGCGGCCCTGCGTTTCGGCGCCGAGCCGGTCGATCTCGGACAGGTAGGCGCGCTGCCAGCGTGCCTGGTCGATGGTGGCCACGACATGGGAATTGAAGTCGCAATAGGGGCATTTGGCCTGGCAGAAGGGCCAGTGGAGATAGAGCCCGAACCCCCCGGCCTGCCAGTCCTCAGCCGTCAAAGAAGGCGGCGACGAATTTTCTGAAGGCATCTGCACGATGGCTCATCCCGTGCTTTTTCGCCGGGTCCATTTCGCCGAAGGTTTCGGTCTCTCCCGCGGGCAGGAAGACCGGGTCGAAGCCGAAGCCCCTGTCGCCGCGCATGGGCCAGACGACACGGCCCTCGACCTTGCCTTCAAATAGGGCGTCTTCGCCGTCGGGCCAAGCCACGCAGAGCGTGCAGCGAAACCGTGCGGTGCGGGGCTCGGGGGCGCCCTTTTCCTCGAGCCGCTGCCAGACCTTTTCCATCGCCATCGGGAAATCGCGCCCGGCCGGGGTTTCCGCCCAGTCGGCGGTGTGGACACCGGGCTGACCATCGAGCGCGTCGACCTCGATCCCGCTGTCGTCGGAAAGCGCCGGAAGGCCGCTCTCGCGGGCGGCGTGGTGGGCCTTGATCCGGGCATTGCCGGCGAAGGTCTCTTCGGTCTCCTCCGGCTCCTCGAGCCCGAGCTCGCCGGCCGATGTCACGGCGATGCCATACGGCGCCAGAAGCGCGCCGATCTCGCGCAGCTTGCCCGCGTTATGGGTCGCGATGACCAGCGTATCGCCCAGTGCGCGCATCGGATCAGCCCGCCACGGCGGCCGTCTGGGCCGCGACAAGCTCGTCGACGCCCTTGGCGGCCATGTCGAGCAGCTGATCCAGCGCGTCGCGCGAGAAGGGCGCGCCTTCGGCGGAGCCCTGAACCTCGACGAAGCCGCCCCGCCCCGTCATCACGAAATTGGCGTCCGTCGCGGCCTCGCTGTCCTCGGCATAGTCGAGATCCAGCACGGTCTGGCCGCCATAGATCCCGCAGCTGATCGCCGCCACGTGGTCGATCAGCGGGTCCGACGTCACCATGCCGGCCTTGAGAAGCTTGTTCACCGCCAGCCGCAGCGCGACCCAGCCGCCGGTAATGGCCGCGCAGCGCGTGCCGCCATCGGCCTGGATCACGTCGCAGTCCACGGTGATCTGGCGTTCGCCGAGCGCCACGCGGTCGATACCCGCCCGCAGCGACCGCCCGATCAGGCGCTGGATTTCCACGGTGCGGCCGCCCTGCTTGCCGGCGGCGGCCTCGCGGCGCATGCGGGTGTTCGTCGCGCGGGGCAGCATGCCGTATTCCGCCGTGACCCAGCCGAGGCCGCTGTTCTTCAGGAAGGGCGGCACGCGATCCTCGATGGTCGCGGTGCACAGCACATGGGTGTCGCCCATGCGGATCATGACCGCGCCTTCGGCATGTTTCGTGACGCCCGTCTCGATTGAAATCGGGCGCATTTCATCTATCTGTCTACCAGAGGGACGCATGAAAAATCCTTGTATTGCAGGCTGTCGCCACATACCCACAGCGCCCTGCACGAGTAAAGGGCAATGTCCCGATTGATCTTGGCGGCGGGCGCGGTTTAATGGCCGGCAGCCGTGATGCACCAGGCAGGTTCGAGGCAATGAACGACGGGTCCAGCCTGTTGGCAGAAATGAACGAGCGCAGCCGCGAGGTTTTCCGGCGGCTGGTCGAGGCGTATCTCGACACCGGCGCGCCCGTCGGCTCGCGCACGCTGGCGCGGTCGATGACCGAAAAGGTCTCGCCGGCGACGATCCGCAACGTGATGCAGGATCTCGAGTATCTCGGCCTGCTCGACAGCCCGCATATCTCGGCCGGCCGCGTGCCCACGCATGTCGGGCTGCGCCTGTTCGTCGACGGGCTGCTCGAGGTGGGCGATATCTCGGCCGAGGAGCGGATGCAGATCGAGAACACGATCGGCAACGACAAGCGCGACATGTCGACCATGCTGGACCGTGCGGGATCGATGCTGTCGGGCCTGACCCAGGGTGCGAGCCTGGTGCTGGCGCCCAAGCACGAGGCGCCGATCAAGCACGTGGAATTCGTCGCGCTGGGTCCGGACCGCGCGCTGGTGGTGCTGGTGACCGCCGACGGTCATGTCGAGAACCGGATCTTCACCCCGCCGATCGGGCAGACCCCGTCCGCGATGCGCGAGGCGGCGAATTTCCTGAACGCCGTGGCCGAGGGCAAGACGCTGTCGGAACTGCGCGCGGTCATGGAGCGCGACATCGCCGACCGCCGGCGAGAGCTGGACATTCTCGCCCAGCAGATGGTCGAGAACGGGCTGGCCGTCTGGGAAAACGAGGGCGTGCTGCATGAACGGCTGATCGTGCGCGGCCGGGCGAATCTGCTCGAAGAGATGGAGGCGGCGGAAGACCTGGCGCGGGTGCGCGAGCTTTTCGACGACCTCGAGCGCAAGCGCGACATCGCCCAGTTCCTCGAACTGACCGAGGAAGGCGACGGCGTGCGCATTTTCATCGGCGCAGAGAACAAACTTTTTTCGTTATCGGGTTCCTCTCTGGTGGTCTCTCCATATATGAACGCGGACCGGAAGATTGTCGGCGCCGTGGGCGTGATCGGACCGACCCGGCTGAATTACGGGCGGATCGTTCCCATCGTGGACTACACGGCGCAATTGGTCGGCAGGGCCCTGTCCGACCAGAGCTGAGCAAGAGGTGACAGGAATGTCCGAACCGAAACGGGACGAAATGGCAGAAGAGACAGCGGTCGCGGAAGAGACGGCCCCCGCCGAAGGCGAGGGGCTGGACGCCCTGGCCGAGGATGGCGAGACGGACGCGCTCCGCGCCGAGCGGGACGAACTGAAGGATCGCCTGCTGCGCGCTATGGCCGATGCCGAGAACGTGCGCAAGCGTGGCGAGCGCGACCGCCGCGAAGCCGAGATCTACGGCGGCACCAAGCTGGCCCGGGACCTTCTGCCCGTCTACGACAACCTCAACCGTGCGCTCGCCGCGATGGACGAGGCGGAGCGCGAGACGGCCAAGAGCGTCGTCGAGGGCGTCGAGCTGACCCTGCGCGAACTGGTCAACGCCTTTGCCAAGCACGGGATCGAGCCCGTTTCACCGCAGGTCGGCGACCCGTTCGACCCGCAGCTTCACCAGGCCATGTTCGAGGCCCCGGTGCCCAGCGTGAAACAAGGCAACATCGTGCAGGTGATGGTCGAGGGCTTCACCATTCACGACAGGCTTCTGCGCCCGGCGCAGGTCGGCGTGTCCTCGACCCCGGCGGGTCAGGAAAACGAGGGGTCGGAGTCCGAGGACGGGTGACCGTCCAATAGGCCCCGCAGCTCGTAGACCAGATCCAGGGCTTCGCGCGGCGTCAGGTCGTCGGGATGGGCCGCCCTGAGGCGGTTCTCCACCGGCGACGGCGCCGCGGCGCTGTTTCGCGGGGCGGGCGCCGCCGGCGCGGCCGAAAACAGCGGCAGGTCATCGACCAGCGTTTCGGCGCCGGATCCCTTTTCCCGGTCGCCTTTCTCAAGGGCTTCCAGCACCACGCGGGCGCGGTCCACGACACTTGCCGGCAGCCCGGCGAGCCGTGCCACCTGCACGCCGTAAGACCGGTCCGCGGCGCCCTTGTGCACCTCGTGCAGGAAGATGACCTCCCCTTCCCATTCCTTGACCGACACCGTGGCGTTTTCCAGCCCGTCGAGCCGCGCCGAGAGCTTGGTCAGCTCGTGGTAATGCGTCGCGAAGAGCGCGCGGCAGCGGTTCTGCTCGTGCAGGTGTTCGAGCGTCGCCCAGGCGATGGAGAGCCCGTCATAGGTCGCGGTGCCGCGCCCGATCTCGTCGAGGATCACCAGCGCGCGGTCGTCGGCCTGGTTCAGGATGGCGGCGGTCTCGACCATTTCCACCATGAAGGTGGACCGGCCACGCGCCAGGTCGTCAGATGCACCCACGCGCGAAAAAAGTTGTGATATCAAACCTATAGATGCGCTTTGGGCCGGCACCCAGCCCCCCATCTGCGCAAGGATCGCGATCAGCGCGTTCTGGCGCAGGAAGGTCGACTTACCGGCCATGTTGGGGCCAGTCAGCAGCCAGATATGGGCGCCGTCCCCGTCATCCGACAGGGCGCAGTCATTGGCGATGAAGGGCGCGCCCTCGGCCTTGAGAGCCCGCTCCACGACCGGGTGGCGCCCGCCCGCGATCTCGAACCGGCGCGAGCCGTCGATCTCTGGCCGGCACCAGTCCTCGGCGACGGCAAGCTCCGCCAGCGCGGCGGCGAGGTCGATTTCCGCCAGCGCCCGCGCCGCGGCGCCGATGCCGGCGGCCGAGTCGACCACGGCGGCGCGCAGGGCCTCGAAGATGCGCTTCTCGATCTCCAGCGCGCGGCTTCCGGCGTTGAGGATCTTCGTCTCCAGCTCGGACAGCTCGACCGTGGTGAAGCGCACCGCGTTGGCGGTCGTCTGGCGGTGGATGAAGGTCTCCGACAGCGGCGGGCTCATCATCCGCCCGGCATGGGTGGCCGGCGTCTCGATGAAATAGCCCAGCACGTTGTTGTGCTTGATCTTCAGGGAATTGATCCCGGCCTGGTCGATATATTGCGCCTGCAGTCCCGCGATCACGCCGCGGCCCTCGTCGCGCAGCGTCCGCGCCTCGTCGAGATCGCCGTCGAAGCCGCCGGCGACGAAACCGCCGTCGCGGGCCATCAGCGGCGGCTCGGCCACCAGCGCGCTGTCGAGCAGATCGAGGGTGGCGTTATGGCCCGCCGTTTCGGCCAGGGCCTCGGCCAGGATCTCCGGCAGCTCCGCGCCGTGGAGGATCGCCGGCAGCCCTGCCGCCTGGGTCAGGCCGGCCCGGATCGCGGCCAGGTCCCGCGGCCCCCCGCGCTCGAGCGCCAGCCGCGACAGGGCACGGTCCATGTCGGGGATGCGGCGCAGGGCCGTGCGCAGCGCGTCGCGCAGGCTGTCGTTCTCGACCAGGAAGCTTACCCCGTCCTGCCGGGTCTGCACCGTCCTCAGATCGGCCGAGGGGCTGCTCAGCCGCCGCTCCAGCAGGCGCGCGCCCCCGGCCGTCACGGTGCGGTCGATCACCGCCAGGAGCGAGCCGGCCCGCCCGCCGTTCAGGCTGGCGGTCAGCTCGAGATTGCGCCGGGTCGCGCCGTCGATCTGCATGGCCTGGTGCTGGGCCTCGCGCACCGGCGGGCGCAGCAGCGGCAGCTTGCCCTTCTGCGTGATCTCCAGGTACTCGACGATCGCGCCCATCGCCGCCAGTTCCGCCCGGCCGAAACTGCCGAACCCGTCCAGCGCACCGACCCCGTAAAGCGCCTGCAGACGCTTTTCCGCGGCCGTGCTGTCGAAACTCGCCCGCGCCATCGGGGTCAGGGCCGCGCCCGTCTCCTCGACCGCCGCGCGATAGCTGGCCTCGAGCGTCTCGGGCAGCAGCACCTCGCGCGGGGCGAGCCGGGCCAGTTGCGGGCCGAGCCGCACCGCCGCGCAGGGCATCACGCGAAACTCCCCGGTAGAGATATCGACCCAGGCCAGCGCGGCGCCGTCGCGCACCTCGGCAAAGGCGGCGAGGAAATTGTGGCTGCGGGCCTCCAGAAGCGCGTCCTCGGTCAGCGTGCCGGGGGTCACGAGCCGCACCACGTCACGCTTCACCACCGCCTTGGAGCCGCGCTTCTTGGCCTCGGCCGGGTCTTCCATCTGCTCGCAGACCGCGACGCGGAACCCCTTGCGGATCAGGGTCAGAAGGTAGCTTTCGGCCGAATGGACCGGGACGCCGCACATCGGGATATCCTGGCCCAGATGCTTGCCGCGCTTGGTCAGCGCGATGTCGAGCGACTCGGCCGCCGCCGCGGCATCCTCGAAGAACATCTCGTAGAAATCACCCATGCGGTAGAAGAGCAGCGCGTCGGGATACTGCTCCTTCAACTCGAGATACTGCGCCATCATGGGCGTTACGGACGGTTTCTCGACGTTCACGCGGCCCCCCAACCTGTCGGACCGGAATCTAGCGAAGCGCCCCGGAGGGGGAAAGCCGAAACCGGCAATCAGTTGTGGGCGCGCTGCCGAGCCTGTATCACGCGATCTGGGACGGAGGAGAGGCACGCATGGCCCGCAAGAACAGATTCACCGACGAAGAGGCGCTCGCCTATCACCTGGAGCCGAAGCCGGGCAAGCTCGAGGTCAACGCCTCGACGCCGATGACCACGCAGCGCGATCTGAGCCTGGCCTACAGCCCGGGCGTGGCCGTGCCGGTACAGGCCATCGCCGACCGGCCCGAAACGGCCTATGACTACACCACCAAGGGCAACATGGTCGCGGTGATCTCCAACGGCACCGCGATCCTGGGCATGGGCAATCTCGGCGCGCTCGCCTCCAAGCCGGTGATGGAGGGCAAGGCGGTGCTCTTCAAGCGCTTCGCCGACATCAACTCCATCGATCTCGAGGTGGATACCGAGGATCCGGACGCCTTCATCAACGCGGTGAAGCTGCTGGGCCCGTCCTTCGGCGGCATCAACCTCGAGGACATCAAGGCGCCGGAATGCTTCATCATCGAGCAGCGCCTGAAAGAGCTGATGGACATTCCGGTGTTCCACGACGACCAGCACGGGACGGCGGTGATCTGCGCGGCGGGGCTGATCAACGCGCTGCACCTGTCGGGCAAGAGGCTGGAAGACTGCCGGATCGTGCTCAACGGTGCGGGCGCGGCCGGCATCGCCTGTCTCGAACTGATCAAGGCGATGGGCGCCGACCCGGCGAAATGCATCGCCTGCGACACGAAGGGCGTGATCTACCAGGGCCGCACCGAGGGCATGAACCAGTGGAAGTCGGCGCATGCCGCGAAGACCGACCATCGCACGCTCGAAGAGGCGATGAAGGGCGCCGATGTCTTCCTCGGCGTCTCGGTCAAGGGCGCGGTCACCCAGGACATGGTCGAGAGCATGGCCGACAACCCGGTGATCTTCGCCATGGCCAATCCCGATCCCGAGATCTCCCCGGAAGAGGCCCATGACGTGCGGCCCGACGCCATCGTGGCGACCGGGCGCAGCGACTACCCGAACCAGGTCAATAACGTTCTCGGGTTTCCCTATCTCTTTCGCGGCGCGCTGGATGTGAACGCCCGCGCCATCAACGACGAGATGAAGATCGCCTGCGCCGAGGCCCTGGCGCGCCTGGCGCGTGAGGACGTGCCGGACGAGGTGGCGATGGCCTATGGCCGCAAGCTGACCTTCGGGCGCGACTACATCATCCCGACCCCCTTTGACCCGCGGCTCATTCATACCGTGCCGCCGGCGGTGGCGAAGGCGGGCATGGACACGGGCGTCGCGCGGCGGCCGATCGTCGACATGGATCGCTACGAGCACGACCTGAAGGCGCGGATGGATCCCACCGCCTCGATCCTGCAGGGGCTCTATGCGCGCGCCCGCCACGCCCAGGCGCGGATGATCTTTGCCGAGGGCGACGATCCGCGCGTGCTGCGCGCGGCCGTGGCCTGGCAGCGGTCGGGCCTTGGCAAGGCGATCGTCGTGGGACGCGAGGCCGACGTGAAACAGAAGCTGGAAACGGCCGGGCTGGGCGACGCCGTGCGGGAGCTGGAGGTCGTCAACGCGGCCAACACCACGCATCTCGAGACATACAAGGCGTTTCTCTACCAGCGGCTTCAGCGCAAGGGCTACGACCAGCACGACATTCATCGCATGGCGGCGCGTGACCGGCACGTCTTCTCGTCGCTGATGCTGGCGCATGGGCATGGCGACGGCATGATCACCGGCGCGACGCGGAAATCGGCCCATGTGATGGACCTGATCAACCACGTCTTCGACGTGACCCCCGGCAGCGGGGCGATGGCGGCGACGGCGGTTCTGCGGCGGGGGCGGATCGTCCTGATCGCGGACACGCTGGTGCATGAATGGCCGCTGGCCGACGACATGGCCGATATCGCGACCAGCACGGCGCGGGTCGCGCGGACGCTGGGGCTGGAGCCGCGGGTCGCCTTCGTCAGCTTCTCCAATTTCGGCTACCCGCGCTCGGAAAGGGCCGAGAAGATGCACGAGGCCCCGGCGCTGCTCGACCGGCGGGGCGCCGATTTCGAGTACGAGGGCGAGATGACCGTCGACGTGGCGCTGAACCCCGAGGTGCAGGCCAACTATCCCTTCCAGCGGCTGAGCGGCCCGGCGAACATCCTCGTGGTGCCGGCGCGGCACTCGGCCTCCATCTCGGTCAAGCTGATGCAGGAGATGGGCGAGGCCACGGTGATCGGCCCGATCCTGACGGGCGTCGACCGGCCCTTGCAGCTCTGCTCCACCACCTCGACGGTGAACGATATCCTGAACATGGCGGTGATGGCGGCCTGCCGCGTCGGCGAGTCATGACGATCTTCAACCTCGGCTCCATCAACGCCGACCAGTTCTACGGCGTGCCGCGTCTGCCCGGTCCGGGCGAGACGGTCGCGGCGACGGCGCGGCACACCGGCCTGGGCGGCAAGGGCGCGAACCAGTCGGTCGCCGCCGCGCGGGCGGGCGCCCGGGTCGCCCATATCGGCGCGGTCGGCATGGATGGCGGCTGGGCCGTGGAACGGCTGCGCGCCTACGGCGTCGACGTGCGCCACGTCGCGGTGACGGATCAGCCCACGGGGCACGCGATCATCAACGTGGACGGCGCCGGCGAGAACGCCATTGTGATCTTTCCCGGCGCCAACCGGGCGCAGGACCGCGCCCGGATCGATGCGGCCCTGGCCGAGGCGCGGCCCGGCGATATCCTGCTCTTGCAGAACGAGACGTCATGCGTGCGGGACACCGCGCGTCTGGCGCGGGCAAAGGGGTGCAGGGTGATCTATTCCGCCGCGCCGTTCGATGCGGCGGCCGTGCGCGAGGTTGCCGACCACATCGACATGCTGGTGCTGAACGCCGTTGAGGCCGCGCAGCTGGCCGCGGCGCTGGGCGTCGCGGGCGATGCGCTGCCGGTAGGCGAGGTTCTGGTCACACACGGGGCCGACGGCGCCGTGTGGCGGGGCGACGCCGGGATCGTCGAGGTTCCGGGCATCGCGGTGACCGCGGTCGACACCACCGGTGCGGGGGACACTTACCTCGGCTATTTCGCCGCCGGCCTCGACGCCGATCTTCCGGTCGAAGAGGCGATGCGGCTGGCCGCGGGCGCGGCTGCGCTGAAGGTCACGCGCCCGGGCACGGCGGACGCGATCCCGGCCCGCGACGAGGTCGAGGCCTTCCTCGCCGACAGAAAGACATAGCCCGGGCCGGGGGCCCGGGCCGGCGCGCCGCCGTGGCGGCGGGCCTCAGCCCTTCATGCCGTCCCAGAAGCTTTTCACCTTGCTGAAGAAGTTCGAGCTCTGCGGGTTGTTGCCGTCGCCGAGGCTTTCGAACTCGCGCAGCAGCTCCTTCTGCCTGGACGACAGGTTCACCGGCGTCTCGACGGAAAGCTCGATATACATGTCGCCCCGGCCCGCGCCGCGGATGGGCGGCATGCCCTTGCCCTTGAGCCGCATCTGCCGGCCCGACTGGCTGCCGGCCGGGATCTTCACGCGTGACCGGCCGCCATCGATGGTGGGCACCTCGATCTCGCCGCCGAGCGCGGCGCTGGTCATGCTGACCGGCACGCTGCAGAACAGGTTCGCCCCGTCGCGCTCGAAAATCGGGTGATCGGCCACGTCGATGAAGATGTAGAGATCGCCCGTGGGGCCGCCGCGCAGCCCTGCCTCGCCCTCGCCGGCCAGGCGAATCCGGGTGCCGGTCTCGACACCGGCGGGTATATTGACGCTGAGCGAGCGATCCTTGTTGACCCGTCCCGCGCCGCCGCAGGCCGTGCAGGGATTCTTGATGATCTGGCCCATGCCCGAGCAGGTCGGGCAGGTGCGCTCCACCGTGAAGAAGCCCTGCTGCGCCCGCACCTTGCCCATGCCCGAGCAGGTCGGACAGTTGGTCGGTTCGGCGCCGCCGGCCGCGCCCGAGCCGTGGCAGACGTCGCACGCGACGGAGCCGGGAACGCTGATCGTCTTCTGGATGCCCTTGAAGGCCTCTTCCAGCGTGATGCGCATGTTGTAGCGCAGGTCCGATCCACGGGTGGCGCGCTGGCCGCCGCCGCGGCCGCCGCCCATGAAATCGCCGAACAGATCTTCGAAGACGTCCGAGAACGCCGAGGCGAAATCGGCGTTGCCGCCGCCGAACCCGCCGCCGGGCCGGCCGCCGCCGCCGCCCATGCTGCCGTCGAAGGCCGCATGGCCGAAGCGGTCATAGGCCGCCTTGCGTTCGGGATCCTTCAGGGCGTCATAGGCCTCGTTCACTTCCTTGAACTGGGCCTCGGCGTTGGGGTTGTCCGAGTTCCGGTCGGGGTGAAGTTCCTTGGCCTTCTTGCGATAGGCTTTCTTGATCTCGTCGTCGGACGCGCCCTTCGAGACGCCCAGAACCTCGTAGTAGTCGCGCTTTGCCATGGGTGTCGGTCCTTTGCCAAACGCGCGGGCCGATCCGGGTTTTCCGGACCGGCCCCCGTAGGTTCGCGGTTACGTCTTACGAGCGCTTCTGATCGTCGTCGAGATCCTCGAAATCGGCGTCGACGATGTCCTCGTCGACCCCCGAGGGCCCGTCATCCTCGGTGCCGGACTCGGCGCCGCCGCTCTCGTCCTGCTGCGACTTGTAGATCGCTTCGCCCAGCTTCATCGAGGCTTCGGTCACGTTCTGGATGCCCGACTTGATCTTGTCGGCGTCGTCGCTCTCGATCGCTTCCTCGAGCGCCTTGAGAGCAAGCTCGATCGCCTCGACCGTGGCCGGGTCGACCTTGTCGCCATGCTCCTCGAGCGACTTCTTGGTGGAATGGACGAGGCTCTCGGCCTGGTTCTTGGTTTCCACCAGCTCCTTGCGCTTCTTGTCCTCTTCGGCGTGGGACTCGGCGTCCTTCACCATCTGGTCGATCTCGTCCTCCGAGAGGCCGCCCGATGCCTGGATGGTGATCTTCTGTTCCTTGCCGGTGCCCTTGTCCTTGGCGGACACGTTGACGATGCCGTTGGCGTCGATGTCGAAGGCGACCTCGATCTGGGGCATGCCGCGCGGTGCCGGCGGGATGTCCTCGAGGTTGAACTGGCCCAGCAACTTGTTGTCGGACGCCATCTCGCGCTCGCCCTGGAAGACCCGGATCGTCACCGCGGACTGGTTGTCCTCGGCGGTGGAGAAGATCTGGCTCTTCTTGGTCGGGATCGTGGTGTTGCGGTCGATGAGGCGGGTGAAGACGCCGCCCAGCGTCTCGATGCCCAGCGACAGCGGCGTCACGTCGAGCAGCACGACGTCCTTCACGTCGCCCTGCAGAACGCCGGCCTGGATCGCGGCGCCCATGGCGACGACCTCGTCCGGGTTCACGCCCTTGTGCGCGTCCTTGCCGAAGAACTTGGCGACTTCCTCGGCCACCTTGGGCATCCGGGTCATGCCGCCGACGAGGATGACCTCGTCCACCTCGTCCTTGGCGATCCCGGCATCCTTCAGGGCCGCGGCACAGGGCTTCAGCGAGCCGGAGATCAGGTCGCCGACCAGGCTTTCCAGCTTGGCGCGGGTCAGCTTCATGACCATGTGCAGCGGCTGGCCGGTGTCCTTGTCCATCGAGATGAACGGCTGGTTGATCTCGGTCTGCGACGACGAGCTCAGCTCGATCTTGGCCTTCTCGGCGGCCTCCTTCAGGCGCTGCAGCGCCATCTTGTCGTTGGTCAGGTCGACGCCATGCTCTTTCTTGAACTCGTCGGCCAGGTAATTGACGATCCGCATGTCGAAGTCCTCGCCGCCGAGGAAGGTATCCCCGTTGGTGGACTTCACCTCGAAGAGGCCGTCGTCGATTTCCAGGATCGTGATGTCGAAGGTGCCGCCGCCGAGGTCGTAGACCGCGATGGTCTTGCTGTCCTTCTTGTCGAGCCCGTAGGCCAGCGCGGCCGCCGTCGGCTCGTTGATGATGCGCAGCACCTCGAGGCCGGCGATCTTGCCGGCGTCCTTGGTCGCCTGGCGCTGGGCGTCGTTGAAATAGGCCGGCACGGTGATGACGGCCTGGGTGACGTCCTCGCCCAGGTAGCTCTCGGCGGTCTCCTTCATCTTCTGCAGGATGAAGGCGGAGATCTGCGACGGCGAATACGTCTCGTCCTTGACCTTGACCCAGGCGTCGCCCTGGCCGCCGTCGACGATGGCGTAGGGGACGAGTTTCTTGTCCTTCTCGACCTCGGCGTCGCCCATGCGACGGCCGATCAGCCGCTTCACGGCGAAGACCGTGTTTTCCGGGTTCGTGACCGCCTGGCGCTTGGCCGGCTGGCCCACGAGACGTTCGTTGTCGGTAAAGGCCACGATCGACGGCGTGGTGCGCGCCCCTTCAGCGTTCTCGATCACGCGCGGCTGCGAGCCGTCCATGATCGCGACACAGGAGTTGGTGGTCCCAAGGTCGATCCCGATGACTTTGCCCATGTCCGTTCCTTTCCTTTCGGCGAATATGTGGACGCCGGATCCGATTACGGCCTCCGGCCTCCGATCCCCATGACCGGGCGGGTCGGCCCGGCTTCAAGTTCGAGTGGCTATATAGGAGTGAGCCCTTGGGGCTGCAAGCGGTCGCAGGCTGCGATATGACACCTGGACGAGGGGGAATCCGTAGGATTTTCCGAAGCCCGCCGCCCGCAGAGGAGCCGAAGGCCAGATGACCGACCCCGCAGACCCGCCGGAACCGAGCCGCCGCATTCGCGGTGTCGCGCTGTATGACGGGTTCCTTTCGGCCGCCGGGCAGGCCCGCCTTCTCGAGGATCTGCGCGCGGTCGCAAGGGCGGCGCCGATGTTCACGCCCGAGACGCGCCGGGGCCGGAAAATGTCCGTGCGGATGACGTCGGCCGGGAAATACGGCTGGTATTCCGACCGGCGGGGCTATCGCTACATCGATTGCCACCCCTCCGGCACGCCCTGGCCGCCGATTCCCGACTCGGTCCTCGCGATCTGGCGCGCGGTCGGCAGCACCCGGCGCGACCCGGATTGCTGCCTGATCAATTATTACGGCGAGGGCACCAGGATGGGGCTGCACCAGGACCGGGACGAGGCGGATTTCGGCTGGCCGGTGGTATCGGTGTCGCTCGGCGACGAGGCGCTCTTCCGGATCGGCAACACCACGCGCGGCGGCAAGACGGAATCGGTCTGGCTGCGATCGGGCGACGTGATCGTGATGGGGGGTGCGGCGCGGCTGGTCTATCACGGGATCGACCGGATCCGCTTCGGCAGCTCGGCGCTTCTGCCGGATGGTGGGCGTATCAACCTGACGCTCAGGGTGGTGGACTAGCGCGCGGCGCCGCCTTGGCTACTGGCGTGCGGCCCAGCTCGCGGAGGCGCGGCGGCGGGTGTAGAACTCGCCCATCAAGCCCAGCATCAGGCAGGTGACGGCCAGGATCGCCGGGTAGCTTTCGGTGGTGTGGCGCGGGAAATAATTGACGAAGGCCGCGCCGCGCGCCTGGTCGATGGTGTGGAACAGCGGGTTCCAGGTGAAATAGGGCAAGAGGAATCCCGGCAGCTGGTTGACCACGAACATCTTGCCGCTCGAGATCATGTTGGCGCGCATGTAGACCATCGACACCAGCTGGACGAGCCCCGGCGCCCAGGGCTTCAGGGCGAGGAAAACGAGCCCGATGGCCGCCCCGCTCGCCCAGGCGAGGATGAAATTGCGCATCAGCCCGGCCGGGTCGTGGATTTCCACCGGCCGCCACGCGACATGCACGCCGATCAGGATCACCCCGAACGCGAGCAGCTGAAGGTAGAGCGCGGCCAGCGCCGCCGACGAGATGCTGACCAGCGTGTTCATGGGCGCGTGCTTCATCATCGGCGAGGTCGGACCCTCGGCCCCGAGCACCGACGACAGGGCCTTGTTGTGGGTCAGGAAGAGAAAGACGCCCGACATCAGATAGACGATGAAATCGCCCCGGACCGGCGCGCCCTTCATCCCGAGGATCGAGAACATCGCGTAGAAGACCGCGACGAGGATCACCGCCTGCGCCATGTTGCTCAGCAGCCCGAGAATGGCGTTGCCGCTGCCTTTCCGGACGTTGCGAACGGTGGCGTGATAGGTCAGGGACAGGAGCGAGAAGACGCGGGCGACCCGGCTGCGCTTGGCCTGGCGCTGGAACATGGCGGACCTCGTTACGCGATTCCGTCCTTTATCGGGGCGGATACTTGCTGTTGATATAACAGCAGGACGAGATGCGGGAAACCGGGCCGCGCCCGGGCGGAAGGAGAGCGACTTGGACTACGCGAAGCTGGCCACCACGCTGCGGCGTGTTGCCCTGGACGCCGGGGCGAAGATCATGGAGATCTACGAGGCCGATGATTTCGAGGTGCGCGCCAAGAGCGACGCCAGCCCCGTGACCGAGGCCGACGAGGCCGCGGACGCCCTGATCTTCGCGGCGCTGACGGAGGCCTTTCCGGGTGTCCTGATCGTCACCGAGGAACAGGCCGACAGCCACGCCCGCGCCGCGCAGGACTTCCTGATCGTGGATCCGCTCGACGGCACCAAGGAATTCGTCAAGCGCCGCGGGGATTTCACCGTCAACATCGCCTATGTCTGGGACGGCGTCCCGGTGCGCGGGATCGTCTATGCCCCGGCCCGCAGGCGGCTCTTCTACACCGATGCCGATGGCCGGTCGGTCGAGGAAACCGGCAGCTTTACCCCCGGCCTCCACGGCGAGACGCATCCGCTGCGGGTTTCGACCCCGGACAACGACGCGCTGATGGTGGTCGCCTCGAAGTCGCATCGCGACCAGGCCACCGACGACTATATCGGGCGTTACGAGGTCCGCGACATGACAAGCGCCGGGTCGTCGCTGAAATTCTGCCTGGTCGCCTCGGGCGAGGCCGATCTCTACCCGCGGCTCGGCCGCACCATGGAATGGGATACGGCCGCGGGCGATGCGGTGCTGCGCGGGGCGGGGGGCGCGGTGGTGCGCTTCGACGATCACGCGCCGCTGCGCTACGGCAAGCCGGGATACGAGAACCCGTTTTTCATCGCCTATGCCCCCGGCGTCGATCTGAAGGAGGCCTGAGTGTCCGTGCTCGTCGTCATTCCCGCGCGTTACGCCTCCAGCCGGTATCCGGGCAAGCCGCTGGTCGAGCTGCGCGGCGCGGGGGGCGGAAAGAAGCCGCTGATCCGCCGCAGCTGGGAGGCCGCGATGGCCGTCTCCGGCGTGGATCGGGTCGTCGTCGCGACCGATGACGCGCGGATCCGCGACGCGGCAGAGGGTTTCGGGGCCGAGGTCGTGATGACCTCGCCCGACTGCGCCAACGGGACGGAGCGCTGCGCCGAGGCCGCCGCCACGCTGGACTGGGCCGGCCTCGTGGTGAACCTGCAGGGCGATGCGCCGCTGACGCCGCCCTGGTTCGTCGAGGCGCTGGTCGCGCGGCTCGCCGCCGACGACAGCATAGGCATGGCGACGCCGGTGCTGCGCTGCGACGCCGAGGCGCTGAACGGGTTTCTCGAGGATCGCAGGCAGGGCCGCGTCGGCGGCACCACCGCGGTCTTCGCGCAGGATCGCCGGGCGCTCTACTTTTCCAAGGAGGTCATCCCCTACACGGGCAAGGCCTACGGCCCCGGCGACGAGGTGCCGGTCTTCCATCACGTCGGGGTCTATGCCTACCGGCCGGCGGCGCTGGCCGCCTATACGCGCTGGGCGCCCGGACCTCTCGAGACGCTGGAGGGGCTCGAACAGCTTCGCTTCCTCGAGAACGGCGCGCCCGTTCTCTGCGTCGAGGTCGAGGCTCGCGGCCGCGCTTTCTGGGAACTCAACAACCCCGAGGACGTTCCCCGCATCGAGGCCAAGCTCGTGGAGATGGGCGTGGAATGACCCTGCCGGTGGCCAGCGTCGTCGTCGCCTCGCGCGGCCGACCCGCCGCGCTGCGCCGCCTTCTGACCGCCCTGCGCTTCCAGGATCATCCCGCGTTCGAGGTCGTCGTCGTCAGCGACGAAGAGGGCGCCGCGATCCTCCGGGCGCCGGGCGTGGCGCCGGACGTGAAACACGCGCCCTTCGGCGCCGCCAACCTGTCGGCGGCACGCAACCGCGGGATCGCCCAGGCCGCCGGCGCGGCCGTCGCCTTCATCGATGACGATGCGGTGCCGGAACCCTCGTGGCTGCGCCGGCTGACCGCGCCGCTCGCAGAGCCCGACGTGGGGGCGGCCGGCGGGTTCGTGCGGGGCCGCAACGGCCTGTCCTTCCAGTGGACGGCGCGGCAGGTCGACGGCTTCGGGGTCCATGCCCCGCTCGATGTCGATCCGGAGGCCGCGACCGTGCTGCGTCCCGGTGATGGCTGGGCCGTGAAGACCGAGGGCACGAACTGTGCCTTTCGCCGGGACGTCCTGGTGCGGCTCGGCGGTTTCGACGAGGCCTTTCGCTTCTATCTCGACGAGACCGACCTGAACTGGCGCCTCGCCGAGGCCGGCTGGGCCACGGCCATCGTCCCCCGGGCCGAGGTGCATCACATGATGGCGGCGGGCCCCTATCGCCGGGCCGATCGCGTGCCGCGGGACCTGTTCGAGATCGGGGCCAGCCAGGCCTATTACTGCACCCGGCACGGGACGGCGGCGGGGCGCGACCGGGCGCTGGGCGCGTTCCACGCCGCGCAGCGCCGCCGCGTCCTGACGCATATGGTCGCGGGCCGGGTCGAGCCGCGCGACGTGCGCCGGCTCATGACGGGCCTCGAGGCCGGCCTCGCAGAGGGCGCGTCCCGGGCGCCCCGCATGGCCCGGCTGACGCGGCCGCCGGCCGCCTTTCGCCCCTTTGCCGCGCACGGTCCGGATGCCGCGGGCGTGGTGCTGGCCGGGCGGCGCCGCCACTGGCCGCGGCTCCGCGCGGAGGCGGCGGCGCGGGCCGCCGCGGGCGAGATCGTCACCGTTTTGGAGCTGAGCTTCAGCCCGGCCTACCACCGGGCCGGCTTCGCGGATGACGGGTATTGGTGGCAGCGGGGCGGTGTCTATGGCCGCGCGCTCCGGGACGCGCCCCGCCTGCGCCCCGCAACCCTTTCCGGCCGGGCCATGGCCGAGGCACGCCGGATCGCGCAGGTCCGGCCCGTGTCGGAGGTCGGGATCGACGGCGCCCCGCCGAAGCCGCTTGCGGGAGATCCCGGGGCGTGACCGCCGGCGGATTCCGGCTCTCGCCTTTCCGTTCGGGTTTCTGTTAGCTTCTTCCGGCATGACAGGCGAAACGCGGCGGCAGCCCAGAAGAAGACAAGGTGAAGCGTATGGTTAAGAAGGTTACGAAGGCGATTTTCCCGGTCGCGGGACTCGGCACGCGTTTCCTGCCGGCGACCAAGTCCATCCCGAAAGAGATCATGACGCTGGTCGACCGCCCGCTGATCCAGTACGCCATCGACGAGGCCCGCGCCGCCGGGATCAAGGAATTCATCTTCGTCACCTCGCGCGGGAAATCCGCGCTCGAGGATTATTTCGACAGCGCCCCCCAGCTCGAGGCGGAACTCCGCAAGAAGGGCAAGGACGACCTGCTCGATATCCTGAAGACCACCACGATGGACAGCGGCGCCATTGCCTATATCCGCCAGCAGAAGCCGCTCGGGCTGGGGCACGCCGTGTGGTGCGCGCGCCGGCTGATCGGCAACGAGCCCTTCGCGGTGATGCTGCCCGACGACGTCATCGCCGGCGACGTGCCCTGCCTGGCCCAGATGGTCGAGGCCCATGCCGAGACGGGCGGCAACATCGTCGCCGCGATGGAGGTCCCGAGAGAGAAGGCCAGCGCCTACGGCCTGCTCGACGTGGGCGAGGAAAACGGGCCGCTCCTGTCGGTCAAGGGCATGGTCGAGAAGCCCCGGCCCGAGGATGCGCCCTCGAACCTGGCCGTGATCGGGCGCTATATCCTGACGCCCAACATCATGAAGAATCTCAACCGCATCAAGGCGGGCTCGGGGGGCGAGGTGCAGCTGACGGACGCCATCGCCGCCGAGATCGCGATTTCCGACGATGTCTACGGCTACCGGTTCCGTGGCCACCGGTTCGACTGCGGGTCCAAGGCCGGCTTCCTGCAGGCGACGGTCGCCTTCGGGCTTGCCCGCGAGGATCTGCGCGACGAGTTCTCGGAGTATATCCGCAGCGTCGCGGCGCAGGAAACCGCGGCGGAGTAGCGGGCACGGCCCCGGCTGGCCGCGTCCCCGGCCATGACCACGCGCTGCCTCGATATCACGCGTCTGGTCTCGCGCATCGGGCGCGGACCGCTGACCGGTATCGATCGCGTGGAACGGGCTTATCTGCGGGCGCTGCTGTCCCGCGACGATCCGCTGGTGCTGCTTGCCGCCGTGGGCGGGCGGTTTCTCATGCTGGACCGGTCGGCGGGCGTCATGCTCGACCGCCGTCTCGACGCCCCGCAGGACTGGGGGCCGATGGATCTGCGCGCGCTGATCGGCAGGGACAGCCCGGCCTTGCGGCGCCGCGCGGAGTCCGATCTGCGCCGCGCCGCGATCGATGCCGCCGGCCGGCGGGGGCTTGCGGCCTTGCTGGCGCGGCATCTCGGCGGGGACGGGCGTTATCTGAACGTCGGTCACAGCAACCTGGGCGTCCCGCTCTTCGACGCGCTGGCGCGGCTGCCCTGGATCCAGGTCACGGTCTTCATCCACGACACGATCCCGCTCGATCATCCCGAGTGGCAGCGGCCGGGCATGGCCGCCGGCTTCGCGCGGCGTCTCGGCCGCGTCGGGGCGCGGGCGGACCTGGTGATCTACAACTCGGCGGTCACGCGCCACCGCGCCGAGGCGCAGTTCCGCCGCCGCGGCCGGGTGCCGCCCGGTTTCGTCGCGCATCTCGGCCACGATCCGGTCCCGCCCGGAGACCCGCCCACGCTGCGCCCGGGCCATCCCTATTTCGTAACGCTCGGCACCATCGAGCCGCGCAAGAACCACGCACTGCTTCTGGATGCCTGGGAAACGCTTTGCCGGGACATGGCGCCGGAGGCGGTTCCGCATCTGCATATCGTCGGGCGGCGGGGCTGGGCCAACGCGGCCGTTTTCGCGCGTCTCGATACGGCACCTTTCATGGGCCGGCAGGTCTTCGAGCACAGCGCCCTCGAGGATGCGGCGGTCGCGGCGCTGCTGCGCGGCGCGCGCGCGCTCCTGTTCCCGAGCCGGGACGAAGGTTTCGGCCTGCCGCTGGTCGAGGCCGCGGCCGCGGGCGTGCCGGCGATCTGCGCCCCGCTGCCGGCCTTCCGCGAGGTCATGGGCGGCTATCCGCTTTACCTGGACCCGGACGACCCGTATCTTTGGGCATCCTGTGTGCGCACCCGGGCGGCCGATCCGACGACGGCGCCGGGCGGCGGCGCGGGTCCGGTCGTACCGAGTTGGCGACAACATTTTGGCAGGGTCTTGGACCTAACCTGACCCGGCCGTTTGTGCGCGTCGCATCGTGAGAAGTGTGCGTGGTGAGTGTTCTGAGGACCTATAGGCTCCGGCTGGAGCGCAAGCGGCGTCTGCTGAGAGCCGCGCGCAAATCCCGCGAGCTGCGGCCGGTCGCGGACCGCACGGCGCGGATCCGGCGCGACGATCTTTTCCTGTTCTGCACGCTTCGGAACGAACGTGTCCGGCTGCCCTTCTTCCTCGCGTATTATCGCGCCCTCGGCATCGGGCATTTCCTGTTCGTCGACAACGGGTCGACCGACGGGTCCGGCGGCTACCTGGCCGGCCAGCCGGACTGTTCGGTCTGGACCACCGGCGCCAGCTACAAGCGCGCCCGTTTCGGCATGGACTGGATCACCTGGCTGCAGCGCCGGCACGGGCACGGCCACTGGACGCTGGTCGTCGATGTCGACGAGTTCTTCGTCTATCCCTTCTGCGAGACCCGCCCGCTGCGCGCGCTGACGGACTGGCTCGACGCGTCGTCGATACGGTCTTTCGGGGCGATGCTTCTGGATCTTTATCCCGACGGACCCGTCGCCGAGGCCCGGTACCGCGCCGGCGACAACCCGGTGGACAGCTTGCCGTGGTTCGACAGCGGCAACTACACGATCCGGCCCAATCCGGTTTATCGCAACCTCTGGATCCAGGGCGGGCCGCGGGCGCGCGTGTTCTTCCCGCACCGACCGGCCCATGCCCCCGCGCTGAACAAGATCCCGCTGGTGCGCTGGCACCGCTCCTATGTCTATGCCAGTTCCACCCACATGCTGCTGCCCCGCGGCCTGAACCTCGTCTACGACGAATGGGGCGGCGAAAAGGCCTCAGGCTGCCTGCTGCACACCAAGTTTCTCGACACCTTCGCGGACAAGGCCGCCGAGGAAAGCGCCCGGCGCGAGCACTATGCCGCCAGCCGGGAATACCGTGCCTATGACCGCGCGGGGGCGGGCACGCTCGGGTTCCGCACCCCCTGGTCGGAGCGGTACGAGGACTGGCGCCAGCTCGAGTCGCTCGGTCTGATATCGCGGGGCAACTGGGCATGACGGTCGGTTTCGTCATGCTGGTGCACGAGGCGCTCGGGCGTGCCGGGCAGGTGGCGGCGCACTGGGCCGATCAGGGCAGCCCGGTGGTGATCCATATCGACCGGCGCGTGCCGCGCCCCGAGGCCGATGCGCTGCGCGCCCGGCTGGCCGACCGCCGGAACTGCCTGTTCTCGCCCGCGACGGCCTGCGAGTGGGGCACCTTCTCGATCGTTCGCGCGACCCAGGCGGCGGTGGCCGGGATGCTGGCCGAAAACCCCGGGGTCAGCCATGTTTTCCTGGCCAGCGGCGCCTGCGTGCCGCTCCGCCCGGTGGCGGATCTCGAGGCGTTCCTCGCGGCCCGGCCCGGCATCGATTTCATCGAGTCGGTCACCACGGACGAGGTGCGCTGGGCCGTTGGCGGGCTCGACCGGGAAAGGTTCACGCTGCGGTTCCCGTTTTCCTGGCGGCGGCACAGGCGGCTTTTCGATGGCCATGTCGCGCTGCAGCGCGCGCTGGGCGTATCGCGCCGCATCCCGCAGGGCATCGAGCCGCATCTCGGCTCGCAATGGTGGTGCCTGACCCGCCGGACCCTCGAGGCGATCCTCGAGGATCCGCGCCGGCGGGAATTCGACCGGTATTTCCGGCGGGTCTGGATCCCCGACGAGGCGTATTTCCAGACCCTCGTGCGGCGGCATGCCCTCAACGTCCAGAGCCGGTCGCTGACGCTGTCTAAATTCGACTTCCAGGGCAAGCCGCATGTTTTCTACGACGATCATCTCGAGCTGCTGCGCCAGTCCGACTGTTTCGTCGCCCGCAAGGCCTGGCCGCATGCCGCCGGGCTTTACGCCGCCCTGCTCGCCCCGCCCACCCCATCCCGGCACCCGGCCACACCGAACCCCGGGGCGGTAGACCGCGTGTTCGCCCGCGCCCTGGCCCGCCGGACCGAGGGGCGCGCCGGGCTCTACATGCAAAGCCGATACCCGAACCGGGGCTGGGAAAACGGGCGCAGCTGCGCGGAGTATTGCGTGCTGCACGGCTTCGACGCCGTCTTTCCCGGCTTCGAGGCCTGGCTCGATCGCCGCAGCGACGCGGCCGTGCATGGCCGGCTTTTCGCTATGGACAGGGTGCATTTCGCCGGGGGCGCCGAAACCCATGCCGGCAATCTCGGCGACAATCCGCGGCTGCGCGACTACGATCCGCGGGCGTTCCTGACGAACCTGCTCTGGAACACGCGCGGCACGCGACAATGCTTTCAGTTCGGTCCCGAGGACAACCAGGCCATCACCCGCTTCCTCGCCGAGGATCCGAACGCGCAGGTCGCGGTCATCACCGGGGCCTCGCTGATCCCGCTTTTCCAGGCCGGGCTCGACTTCGCGCGGACCCGCAAGATCGCCGCCCGCCACCAGCAGATCGAGACCGCCTTTCTGGCGTGCCTGCGGCGGTCGGGGAAAGGCAGGGCGCTGCGTGTCTGGACCCTGGCCGAATTCCTGGAGGACTGGATGACCCATCTGGACGGCACCCTGGCCGGAACGGGCCTGGCCGCGGGCATGCCGCCGGCCGACGCGCCCGAGATCGCCTGCCTCGACGGGTTCGGCGCCTTCCTCGACCGCCTCCGGAACGAGGGAATGCACCCGCAGCTTTGCGGTGACATCGCCGCCATTCACCGGCTGACGGACGGGGGTGCGCCCACGCCGCGGCCGCGGCTCTCGGTGGTGCGCTGATGGCAGGGCGATACGACGGGTTCGTGGTGCTGGCCGCGATGCGCACCGGGTCCAACCTGCTGGCGGACCGGTTGAACCAGATCGAGGGCCTGCGGTGCCACGGCGAGTTGTTCAACCCGCATTTCCTGGGCGCCCCGGGGCAGCAGGCGGCCTTCGGTGTCAGCCGCGCGGCGCGCGAGGCCGACCCGATGCGGCTGCTCGCCGCCATGCGCGCGGCCACGCCGGATGCCCTGACGGGGTTCCGCCTGTTTCCCGATCACGATCCCCGGGTCCTGGCTGCCCTGCTCGCGGACCGGCGCTGGGCCAAGATCGTGCTCAGCCGCAACCCGCTGGAGAGTTTCGTCTCGCGCGGGATCGCCGCCAAGACAGGCCAGTGGCAGCTCACCGCCGTGAAGACCGCGAAAACGGCAAGGATACGGTTCGACCCCGACGCCTTCGAGGCCCATCTCGGCGCGCTCGACGACTTCCGCCGCCACGTCCGCGCGGTGCTTCAGAAAACCGGGCAGGGCGCGTTCCATATCCATTACGAAGAGCTTGGCGACCCGGAGGTTCTGAACGGCCTCGCGCGGTTCCTGGGGGTGGAGGCGCAGCTGAGGGCGCTCTCTTCCCGCCTCAAGAAGCAGAACCCGGCCGATCTGCGCGAATGCGTCACCAATCCCCGGGCGATGGAACGTGCCCTGGCGCGACGTGACCGCTTCGGTCTGGACGATCCGCCCGAGTTCGAGCCGTCCCGCGGCCCGGCGGTGCCACGGATACAGGCGGGCGCCTGCGCCCCGTTCCTGTTCCTGCCGATCCTGGGGGCGCCCGTCGAAACGGTCGTGGACTGGCTGGCCCGCCACGAGATCGCGGCGGGCGGGGCCAGCTTGATGCCGGCCTTCGATCGCAAGGCCCTGCGGCAGTGGAAACGCCGGCACCCGGGCCACCGCAGCTTCACGGTGATCCGCCACCCGCTGGCCCGCGCGCATGAAAGCTTCTGCCGCTACATCCTCGCGCGGGGGCCGGGAACCTATGGTGCGATCCGCGAACGGCTTGCGAATCATCACGGCCTGGCCCTGCCCGAAGACCCGGCCGAGGCCGCCTACGACGCCGCGGCGCACCGCGCGGCGCTGCTTGGCTTCCTCGGCTTCGTGAAGCGGAATCTCTCGGCGCAGACGGGTCTTCGCACCGATCCCGCCTGGGCGAGCCAGACCGCCCTTGTGCAGGGCTTCGCAGCCGCCGCGCCACCCGATCTGGTGATCCGCGAGGAGAGGCTCGCCGCGTCGCTGGCCTATCTCGAAGAGATGACCGACCGGCCACATCTGCCGGTCGCGGGCGCGCCGCCGCCCCCGGTGGCCCCGGTCACCCTGGCCGATATCTACGACACCAGGCTAGAGGCCGCGGCGCGCGCGGCCTATCAGCGGGATTACATGATGTTCGGGTTCGGCGCCTGGGCGCCGCCGGGGTAGGCTGCGCCTACGCCGCCTTGGAAGATTTCTGTTCCGTCAGGACGGCGTAGAGCGTCGAGGGATCCTCGTTCGCCCGCAGCTTGGCGCAGACCGCCGCGTCGCGCAGCGTGCGCGAGACCAGCGCCAGAGCCTTCAGGTGATCGACGCCCGAGGCTTCCGGCGCGAAAAGCGCGAAGACCAGGTCGACCGGCTGGCGGTCGACCGCGTCGAAATCCACCGGTTTCTCGAGGCGCAGGAACACGCCCCGCACGCCATCGAGGCCGGCGAGCCGCGCATGAGGCAGCGCGACGCCGTGGCCGACGCCGGTCGGCCCGAGGCTTTCCCGGTCTTGCAGCGCGTCGAACGCCGCGCTTGCAGACAAGCCGTAGGTCGTCGCGGCGAGTTCCGACAGGTCCTGGAGAAGGCGCTTCTTGCTGGTCGCGTTGGACGCGACCTTCAGCGCCACAGGGCTGAGGATATCCGAAATGTCCATCTCGGGCCTTTCAGGTATGCCGCCTTGGCGGGTGTCAGTCAGCCTTGCGGGGGTCGATCCAGCCGATGTTGCCGTCGTCGCGTCGATACACGACATTGACCCCGTTATGTCCTTCGTTGCGGAAGACGAGCACGGGGGCCCCGGCCAGTTCCATCTGCATGACCGCCTCGCCAACGGAGAGCGAAGGCACCTTCGTCTCCATCTCGGCGACGATGATCGGCTGCAGCGACTCGGGTTCCGATTCCTCGGGTTCTTCCGACGAGGCGAGGATATAAGTGGAAGCCCCGAAGGATTCAACCGGGGCAGAGCGTTCGCGGTGGTGATTCTTCAGGCGGCGCTTGTAGCGGCGCAGCTGCTTTTCCATCTTGTCGCAGCATTTCTCGAAAGAGGCATAGATTTCAGTGGCATGGGCCTTGGCCTGGGCGGTCAGACCGGTGGACAGGTGGACCGTGGCCTCGCAGACATATTCATGTGCGTCCCGCGAAAACACCACGTTCGCGTCGGTCGGGCGTTCCGCGTACTTGTTGACGACGGCCCCGAGCCCGTCCTCGACATGAGTCTTGAGCGCGTCGCCAATGTCGATCTGCTTGCCGCTGATTTGGTAAAGCATTGTGCCTCCTCGGATTTATTTTATACGCGGCCCACGGCCCGGCCTGCCGGCGCGGCGGCGCCCGTGGCGGAGCATGGGTTGCAAGGCAGGAACCGCTGCCCGGGCCCCCGGGTCGCGTTCGGTACGGCGCTGTCGGAAGGGGCCGGTCGAACGATGGCGGTATGCACTCTCATTCCTAACATTTGGCTACAGTCGCGGGTCCGATGTCAACGTCTCACGGACGGAATCCACGCTCCGCGGCCGGTCAATAGATACGGAAATTCTGACCGAGATAGACCCGGCGCACATTCTCGTCCCGGACGACCTCTTCGGCGGTGCCGCTCATCATCACCGCGCCGTCATGCAGGATGTAGGCCCGGTCCACGATCTCGAGAGTTTCGCGGACGTTGTGATCGGTGATGAGCACGCCGATTCCCCGTGTCTTGAGTTGTGCGACCAGCGCACGGATATCGCCGACGGCGATCGGATCGACGCCCGCGAAAGGCTCGTCGAGCAGCAGGTATTTCGGGTCCGAGGCCAGGCAGCGCGCGATTTCCACCCGCCGGCGCTCGCCGCCCGACAGCGCCAGCGCCGGTGCCCGCCGCAGGTGACCGATGGAGAATTCCGAGAGCAGTTCCTCCAGCCGTTCCCGGCGTTGCAGGCGGTCCTTTTCCGAGATTTCCAGGATCGAGAGGATATTGTCCTCGACGGTGAGTCCCCGGAAGATCGAGACCTCCTGTGGCAGGTAGCCGATTCCAAGGCGCGCACGGCGATACATCGGCAACACGGTCACGTCGCGACCGTCGAGCATGACGGTGCCCGCCTCTGGCAGAACGAGCCCTGCGATCGCGTAGAAACAGGTGGTCTTGCCCGATCCGTTCGGCCCGAGGAGCGCCGCGACCTCGCCGCGCTCGAGGTCGAGGCTGACGTCGCGGATCACCGGCTTCTTGCGGTAGCTCTTGCGCAGATTGTGGATGCGCAGCCCGCCCTCGCCACCGGCGAGGCTCAGGCCCTCGGGCGGCGTCATTCGGACTCCTCCGGTTGCAGGATCGTGCGCACGCGGCCTTCCATGACACCGGTGCCCGACTGGAGATCGACGACGAAGCGTTCGCCGGAAAGCGCGTTGCGCCCTTGGGTCAGGATCACGTCGCCGGTCATCACCACGTCGCCCGAGGCGATCGTGTAGACGGCATCCTGCGCCTCGGCCGCCTCGGCCCCGTTGGTCAGGACGACGTTGCCGCTGGCATGGAGGCGCCGGATCTCGCCGGTCGCATCCTCGGACCCGGCATATTCAACGCGGACCCGGTCGGCCGCGAGACGCATCTCGCCCTGGCCCACGACGACATTGCCGGAAAAGACGGCTATGCCGTCCGCCTGGTCCACCTCTAGCTGGTCGGCGGTGACCTCGACCGGCAGCGTCGTGTCGTGCTTCAGCCCGCCGAAGGGCACCTGCGCCCCTTGAGCGAAGACCTGCGCTGCGACCAGGAACGAAACCGCGACAGCGGCGGGGATCAGTTTCAGCATGGAAATCCGTCGTCTAATCTTTGGGCTCGTATACCAGCTTCACGCCATCCTTGAAAACCAGAACGTATCCGCCCTGCCCCGGACCCGGCCCGGCCACCAGCATCCGGCCCGCCGTCAGCCGTCCCGGGGGGCCGTCGGCGGCGACGTTGCCGGTCGCCTCCATCCGGGTCTGGTCGAGGCGGGCGGCCATGCTGTCGGCGGTGATGCGGTACCCCGTGCTGGTATCGATCCGGACGCCGCCGTCCAGTGCAAGGCTCTCGGTGCTGGTGCGCAGCGTCCCGGTCGCCGCGGTGAAGTCGAACCGCACGCCGCCCGGAGCCGCGTAGCGTCCCGCGATGTCGCTGGCCGAGACCTTTCCGGGATCGTCCGCGTCCGGGGCGATGCTTTGGGCCCGCACCTCGAGCGCCGCGCCGTCCTCGGTCAAGCCGGCATAGCGGGGCGCGCCCATCCGTTCGCCGCGCGCGAGTTCCTCGAGCTCGACTTCGGAAAATGGCAGCTCTCCGGGGCCGGTCCGTTCCTCGGAAAAGAGGAACAGGGTCGCGAGCAGGCCGAGGGCCAGCATTGGCAGCAGGATCTTCGACCAGTAGACGAAGCGAGAATACGTGTTGTCGCGGCCGGCCATCGGCCTAGACCACGCCGGCCCGCAGGCAGTCATGGATGTGGATCAGCCCCTCGGCCGGGCTGCCATCCCCCGCCCCGGTGACGAAAAGACAGGTGATCTTGTAGCGGTTCATCAGCGCCACCGCCTCTTCGGCCAGCTGGTCCGGGGCGATGGTCAGGGGCGACCCGGTCATCACCTCGCCCGCGCGGCGTTCGAGCAGGCCGTCCATGTGCCGACGCAGGTCGCCGTCGGTGACGATCCCGGCCAGCGCGCCGTCCGCCTCGGTCACGCCCACGACGCCGAAGCCCTTCTGGCTCATTTCCAGCAGCGCTTCGGTCATCGGCGTGTCGCGCGTCACGAGGGGCAGTTCGTCGGCCGGGTGCATGAGGTCGCCCACCTTGGCCAGCCGCGCGCCGAGCTTGCCGCCGGGGTGGAACTCGCGGAAATCGGCCGGGGTAAAGCGGCGGTGTTCCATCAGCGCCACCGCCAGCGCGTCGCCCAGCGCCAGGGTCATGGTGGTCGAGGTGGTGGGTACGATGCCCTGGTCGCAGGCCTCCTCGGCCGGGGGCAGGACGATCGCCACGTCGGACTGGGCCAGCAGCGTGCTGCCCGCGCGGCTTGCCACGCCGATCAGCGGGATCGAGAAGCGGCGGGTATGCGCGATGATGTCGGCCAGTTCCGGCGTCTCGCCGGAGTTCGACAGGACCAGCGCCACGTCGCCCCGGGACAGCATGCCCAGATCGCCGTGGCTGGCCTCGGCGGGGTGGACGAAATGCGCCGGCGTCCCGGTCGAGGCCAGCGTCGCCGCGATCTTGCGGGCGATATGCCCCGACTTGCCCATGCCCGAAACGATGATGCGGCCGTCGGCCTCGAGCATGGTCTCGACCGCCGCGACGAAGCTTTCGTCCAGCGCGTCGGCCAGCAGGTCCAGCGCATGGGCTTCGCGCGCCACGACCCGGCGGCCGGCGGAGAGAAAGGCGTCCTTGTCCATGCGCTTGAGCATAGCCCCTATCTAGTGGGCGAAAATGTCGATTTCCGGCCAGCCGGCGAGATCCAGCCGAGCGCGGGTCGGAAGGAAGTCGAAACAGGCCTGCGCCAGGTCCGTGCGCCCCTCGCGCGCCAGGCGCGCGTCGAGCTCGGCTTTCAGCCGGTGCAGGTGCAGGACGTCCGACGCCGCGTAGTCGAGCTGCGCCTCGGAAAGCGTTTCCGCGCCCCAGTCGGAGCTTTGTTGCTGCTTGGAGATGTCGACCGACAGCAGTTCCTGCAACAGGAACTTCAGGCCGTGGCGGTCGGTGTAGGTGCGGATCAGCTTGGATGCGATCTTGGTGCAGTAGACCGGGGCGGTCAGAACGCCGAACGCCTGGAGAAGCATGGCGATGTCGAAGCGCCCGAAGTGAAAGAGCTTCAGCACCTCGGGATCGGCCAGCATCCGGGTCAGGTTCGGCGCCGCGGTCTGGCCCCTGGCGATCTGCACCAGGTGCGCGTCGCCGTCACCGCCGGACATCTGCACCACGCAGAGCCGGTCGCGATGCGGGTTCAGCCCCATGCTTTCGCAGTCGATGGCGACGACCGGCCCCAGATCGAGACCGTCCGGCAGGTCGCCCTGATACAAGTGGTTTGCCACGTCCATCCCTTTCTGTCGCCGCGTGGCGGTGGGATCAGGCACCGCAGGCGGCACCGTCACGGCCCCGCCGGTGCTTATCCAATCCGCCCGCCCCTGTTCAAGGCTTTTCCCTGCGCGCCGCGGCGCGCCCTGCGCGGCGATGACGCGTCCGGGGCGGCCGGACCGTGGTGCACCTGCGGCGCGGCGTTTCGAAAATCACACCGGAAAATATGTCGAAGTGAGCGCTATACACTCTTATTGGGAAGGGAATTTCAGGCTGGAATTTGCGAAAACGAAGGCCGTCGGCATTCCCCTGCATGTTGGCATGACCGTTGACCACCGGTCAAAAGGCGCCCGGCAATTCCCTCGCCCGGGCGTCTTTTTTCATGACCCTCTGGCGACGCGACCACCGTGCCGCATGGCCCGCGCCGAGCCCCGACCCCCTTTCCACAAAGGGTTCGCGGCCCGGTATCTTATAGGTGTGCCCCTCACCCTATTACCGTCTGGCAGGATATTTGCCGCTGGCTATTGTCGTTCGAGTTATCGATGCGACAGAATCGAGTAGAAGACCGGCCGGTATCCGGCCATGAAAACAAAAATTATTGAGGCAGTGTCGCCGGACGAATTTTGCAGGGACAGGACTGCTGTAAGTCTGGAGAGACGCGTGATTGAAGTTTATGTCGTTTGCGACAGCCCGTTTACGCGGGCGGGCGTTCAGCATTCCGTATCGAGCTTGGGCGACTTCGCGGTCGTCGGTGCGTCCGGCATGTCCGATGCCACCGTCGCCGAGATCGCCGTGCTTGCGCCCGATGTCGTTGTTCTGGACATTTGCGGCAGCACGGCCCCCAAGGCGCCGATCAACCGTATCCGCCGGGCCTGCGAGCGCACGCGGGTCGTGGCGATCTGCAATTGCGAGTCGGTGGATCTCGCGGTGAAGGCGCTCGACGCCGGTGCCGCGGGGATCCTGACCGTGGCCAGCGAAGTGACCGAGCTGCGCAGCGCGATCCGGCGCGCGATGCAGGGCGACAATTACGTCGAGCCCGACATCGCCGTTCGCATCTTCGACCATCTGCGCCAGACCGAGAAGCTGCGCAAGGAGGCCGAGCAAATGCGGCTCACGCTGCGCGAGGAGCAGGTCGTCGGCTGCCTCATGGAAGGCATGACCAACCGCCAGATCGCAGAAAAGCTGGCGATCAGCGAGAAGACGGTCAAGCATTATGTCGGCACGCTCAAGGGCAAGTTCTGCGCCGCCAACCGTCTCGAGATCGTCCTTCATGCCCAGCGGCTGTCTCTCTGAGACGCCATGCGACGTCGCGACGGACGGATCCTCCCGGGCGAATGGGACCAAAGTCCCATGACCGGCCGGACCTTGGGCTCTTTCCCGGAAAGCCTCGTCCGGGCCAGCTGGCGGCCCGCACCGGCCGGCCGGGCGGGCCGGTTCCGGCGCAGCCTGCGCCGGGCGGATGGCACCGGCGGACCGGCGGGGACCTAGCGCCGTGAGGGCACGGCGCGCCTTTGGAGACGAACGACCATGCAGAACGCGACGATCGACACGGCCGGGGCCGCGCCCGCAGGCGGCGGGGCCGTCCGGGGGCCTCTCGGCGCACTGAGGCGGGTGTTCTGGCCCTTGCAGAGACAGGTGGCGCTGGCGTTCTGCCTGTCCATCCTCATGGTGACGGCCGCGCTTCAGTTCTGGAATTACCGCACCTTCTTCGCGACCGAACTCGAGCGTACCGAGGAGAAACATCTCGTCATCGCCGAGAACCTCTCGCTGTCGCTCTCGCGGTACATCAACGATGTCGCCCGCGTCTTCCTGCACACCCAGACCGAACTGGCGATGGACGCGCCCGATGGGCCGAGCTTCCAGTTCATGCAGGATTTCGATCTCGACGCGGTCGCGATCCTGTCGGCAGGCAACACGGTCGAGTCGTTCTATTCCGTCGACGGGGCCCTGATCGGGCTGCCGGGCGAGTTCGTGCTCGAAAGCCTGCGGATCGGCGCGAACCGGGCGCTCGGCGGGGTCCAGGTGTCGGACGTGCAGTCCATCGGCGGGAAACGCTATCTCGTGTTGGGGTATCGCCTGTCCGGGGACCGTCTCGCGATCGGCTACCTGAACCTGCGCTACGTCAAGGAGGTTCAGCAGCGGATCTCGTTCGGCGAACTCGGACACTCGGCGATCTTCGACCACACGGGGCGGGCGCTTGCGCATCCCTCGCCACGGATCGAGGCGAACATGATGGACGCGTCCGGGATCCCGATCGTGTCGCGCATGCTGAACCGGGAAACCGGCGTGGACCAGTTCTATTCCCCGCCCATGGATGCCGACATGATCGCGGGGTTCACTTTCGTGCCCGAAACGGGCTGGGCCGTGATGGTGCCGCAGCCGGTGCGCGAGCTGTCCGACGCGGTCAATCGCAGCCTTCTGCAAACCTACGCCATCGCGATCCTCGCCGCCCTGATCGTGGGTTTCATCGGCTGGCAGATCGCGCGCGGCATGGTGCGCCCGATCCGGCATTTCACCACGCTCGGCTCGCGCATCGCGGCCGGCGATTACGACGTGAAGCTGCCGGACCGGGAAGGCTCTTCGGCCGAGATGTCGATGCTGAACGAGGCGCTGAAGAACATGGTCGGCAAGGTGCGCGCCTCCGACGCGCGGCTGCGCGAGGCCCTGCGGCTGGAGGAAGAGGAAAACCTTCGCAAGAGCGAGTTCATCGCCATCGCCAGCCACGAGTTGCGCACGCCCCTCAACGGGGTGATGGGGATGCTTACCGTGTGCCGGGAATACAGCACCTCCGACGAGATCGCCAATTACCTCACCGTCGCGCAAAGCTCCGCGGGCCAGCTGAACGGAATCGTCGACGAGATGGTGCTCTATGCGGAGGGCGAGCTGGACCAGATCACCGTGCAGCCGGCCCCCTTCGACCTGGCGCGCGAGATGTCGGGCCAGGCGCTGATCTTCGAGGAAGAGGCCGGCAAAGCCGGGCTCGGCTTTACCTACGCGGGGCCGAAGCCCGATCCCGGCGCGATCGAGACCGACCGGAACCGCGTGATGCAGATCCTGTCGAACATCGTGTCGAACGCGATCAAGTACACCGAGGACGGCAGCGTGGGCCTTGTCGTCCGGGTCGATCGCGACGCGGATGGCGGCCGGCCCTGGCTGCATTTGCAGGTGACGGATACCGGCATCGGGATCGACCCGCGGGAAATCGGCCGGATCTTCGAGCCCTTCCACCAGCTCGACACCTCCTTTGCGCGCAGTCACCGCGGTCTCGGGATCGGCCTCTCGGTGGCCAGGAACATCGCCCGCAGCCTCGGGGGCACGATCACCTGCGAGAGCGAGAAGAACGTGGGAACAAAATTTGATGTTCACATACCGATCAAGATGCAATCATAGGCGCCCGGGAGACCTCCGACGGAAGGGCGACAGCTTGGGTGTTGGCAGCAAGATCCTCGTGGTCGACGACGACCCGACCAACCGCTTGGTCGTGCGGCTGCTGATGGAAAAGCGCGGCTACGAAGTGCTCGAGGCCGAAGGCGGACAGGCGGCGCTGACCATCTTTGACCAAGAGGGCGCGGATGTCGTGCTGATGGATCTCAGCATGCCGGGCATGGACGGCTTCGAGGCGACACGCCGTCTGCGCGCCGACTCCCCGGCCGGCGCGCGGGTGCCGATCATCGCGCTGACCGCGCATACCACGCGGGACGAACAGGACCGCTGTTTCGAAAACGGCATGAACGGCTTCCTGCCCAAGCCGTTCGATTCGAAGCGGGCCGAAAGCCTGCTGTCGCTTCTCGACTTCGAGAGCGGGTCCGGCGGCAAGCCCAGCTGACCGGTCCCTGATCCTTTCGAGAGGGCCCGCGGTTTCGATCGCGGGCCCTTTCGATTCCGACCGGGCCCACCGGGCCGGGGCCGTGTCCGACTAAGGTCCGACAGGGCCGGGACCCAAAGTGCGGGACGCGGTGCGACCGGGGCCGCATCCGCCCAAGCCTGATTTCACCCATCTTGGCGCCAATCGCGACGGGGCAACTGTGCCTTCCGTCGCCCGGACAACCCGAAGCTGGAGAGCGTCAAGATGGTTTACGTCAACACGAACGACCTGAAGCATATTCTGGAACAGATCCGCATCGCGGAGCAGCATGCCGCGGGGACGCCCCTGGCCGAACTGGTCCCGGATCCCCTGCTGCCGCAAGGCCTGCGCCTCACCGATGGCTCGATGAACAACCTGACCCCCGGCCAGGAACGGTTCGGCGCCGCGGACGAGGTCATGCCGCGGCTGCTCGAGTCGACGCATCTGACGCAGCCCGCCGAGGCGCATCAGGCCGAGGCGAACATGCGCACCGGCCAGCCGACGACCTACACGCAGACCTCCGGGTCGGTCTATGACTCCGAGCCGCGGGTGATCTCCAACCTCATCGCGGACCAGACGCTGTCCAACCCGGCCGCGGTCGCCGCGGCGCTGGGCCACGCCGGTCTCGCCGGGCAGGAGATGCTGACGGTCGCGAACGAGATCGTGCAGGCGCATCAGCGCGCCCTGGACACCCGGGCGGCCACCACGAATGCCGACCAGGCGCTGCAGCTGCAGCGCGAGACGCTTCAGGCAGCCGTGGATGCCATGACCTTGAGCCTGCAGTCCGCCGCCGCGGACGTCCGGACCAAGACCGAGGCCAAGACCGAGTCCGACCGGACGGTGACCGCGGCCGAGACGACGCTGGGCCAGGAAAGCGCGACCCTGATGGCCATGCAGACGAGCGGCACCGTCGGCGAAGCGCAGACGGCGCTGGAGACGGCGCAGGGTCTCATGACCGAGGCCGAGAACGCCCTGAACCGGGCCGAGTCCGACCTCGCCTCTGCGCGCTCGACCGCGGCCTCTGCACTTGCCATGCGCAACGCCAAGCAAGGCGAGATCGACGAGCTTGAAACCCGGAAAAAACAGGCGGACCAGGATCTGCTGGATGCGCAGGATCTCCTGTCGCGGGCCCGGACCACCCTGGCGGCCGAAACCGACAGCTCGGGCGACGTGATTGCGGCCGAGGGAGCCGTCGCCGCGGCCGAAGAGGCCGTCGGCCTGGCTGAGGCCGCGGTCGCGGACCTCGAGGGCCGTCTCGCGACGGCGCGCAGCGAACTCTCGACGCTCGACAGTGAGCTTGCGACGGCCGAGGCGGACGTGACCGCCGCCGAGGGGCGCCTCGCGGAGGCGCGGGATCTCGCGCTGCAAACGCAAGGCGAGCTGGACGCCGCGCAAGGCACCTACGACATCGAAGTCAACCAGGAAGGCGTGGCACGCGCGGCCTTCCTGAGCGTTTTCCTGGACGCGGACGCGACCTTCTCCGAGAAATCCGCGGCGGCGTCTGCGTGGACGATGGCGCGGAACGAGTTGGCGGATGCCGAATCGGCGCTTGCCACCGCCCGGGGCAACGACGAGGCGGCCGATGCCGAGGTGGTGACGCGCGAGAACGCGCTGGCCGACGCCCGCGATCTGGTCACCTCTCTGACCGGTCAGCGGGACGCTGCACGCGCCACGCGCGACGACCTTGACGGCCAGCTGACGACTGCGAGGCAGGACCTTCAGGGCAAGAAGGCCACGCTGCAGGACGAGCAGGGGCGGCTCCAGACCGCGCAGGACAACAACGCGGCCTATGTGACGGCGCAAAGCGCGGTCCTGGCGGCAGAGACGGCCGTTCAGGAGGTTGAAAAAACCATCAGCGACCTGGAGTCGGCGCTCGTGACGGCCAATGGCGCGCTGCAGACCCTTGAAAGCAACCTCATCGACGCGGATGCCGACGTAACCCGCCTCCAAGGTGTCGTGGAGACCGCCACCGCCGAGGTCGGCATGGCCGAGTCGGCCGTCACGCAGGCACGCGGCGAATTGCAGGCGGCGCAGTCGGCTGACTCGGGCATGCTGGCCCAGATGATGGTCGTGGCCGAGGCGACGGCCGCCGTTCAGTCCGCGATGGACGCGGCCGCGCTGGCCGACAAGGAGCTTGCGACGGCAGAGGCCGCGCACGGCGAGATGGAGGCCAGCCTGACCGCGACATCCGCCGAGCTGTCCGCCCTCGATCAGCCCGGCGCCGCCGAAGCCGCCCTTGCCGCGGCCGAGGCTGCCGCGACCGAGGCGCAGACCGCGCTCGACACCCTGCTGGCGACCCATGGCATCGAGATGGACGGCGAGAACGTCCTGCTTCCCGACGTGGCCCCGGACGAGGGCCTCTCGGCCCCCTACAACGCGTGGATGACGCTCTTCGGGCAGTTCTTCGATCACGGTCTGGACCTGGTCGAGAAAGGGGGCAGCGGCACCGTGTTCATCCCGCTGCAGCCCGATGATCCGCTCTACGATCCAGCATCGCAGACCAATTTCATGGTGCTGACCCGCGCCACCAACCAGCCCGGCCCGGACGGGATGCTCGGCACCGCGGACGACATCCGCGAGCATGGCAACAAGACGACGCCCTGGGTCGACCAGAACCAGACCTACACCTCGCACCCCTCGCACCAGGTGTTCCTGCGCGAGTACGATTTCGCCGCCGACGGCACCCCCGTGTCGAACGGCTACCTGCTGCACGGCGTCACCGGCGGCATGTCGACCTGGGGCGACGTGAAGGCCCAGGCGGCCGAGAAGCTCGGCATCCAGCTCAACGACAGCGATGTGCTGGACGGCCCGCTCCTGGCGACCGATCCCTATGGCAACTTCGTCCCGGGCCCGAACGGCCTGCCGCAGCTGGTCGTGCCGAACCCCGATTTCGGCACGGTCGACGGCGCCCCCGAGCACATCCTGGTCGAGGGTGACCTCGACACCCCGGTCGACGCGTCGCAGGCGGTCCGCAACGGGCATGCCTTCCTCGAGGATATCGCGCATGGGGCGGTGCCGGGCACCTTCACCAACCGGATGACCGGCGAAACCCTCGACAAGGCCGCGGATCCGGACTCCGACACCGGCAACGCGATCATCCCCAACCAGTTCGGTCAGAACGAGACCTACGACGACGAATTGCTGGATCGTCACTTCATCGCGGGCGACGGTCGCGGCAACGAGAACTTCGGCCTGACGGCGGTCCACCACGTGTTCCACTCCGAGCACAACCGCCAGGTCGCCGAGATGAAGCAGACCATCCTCGACAGCGGGGAAATCGACTTCGTCAACGCGTGGCTGGCCGTGCCGATCACCGAGGACGATCTCGCCGTGGTGACCCCGGCGGATCTGGCCTGGGATGGCGGGCGCCTCTTCCAGGCGGCGAAATTCTCCACCGAGATGCAGTATCAGCACCTCGCCTTCGAGGAATTCGGCCGCCGCGTGCAGCCCTCGATCGGCGAGTTCCTCGTCAACAGCTCGCAGGAGATCGACGGTGCCATCTTCGCGGAATTCGCGCATGTGGTGTACCGCTTCGGCCACTCGATGCTGACCGAGAACGTCAAGACCATGTCGCCGGACGGCCAGACCACGACGAACGGTCTGATCGAGGCGTTCCTGAACCCGGTCGCGTTCGACCAGGACCGGCAGCTGACGTCCGACGAGGCGGCCGGCGCCGTGGCGCGCGGCATGTCCCGCGAGACCGGGGCCAATATCGACGAGTTCGTGACCAGCGCCCTGCGCGACAACCTGCTGGGGCTGCCGCTCGACCTGTCGGCGCTGAACATCGCCCGGGGGCGCGATGTCGGCGTCCCGTCGCTCAACGCCGCGCGCGAGCAGTTCTACGCCGCGACCGGCAGCGCGTTCCTGAAGCCCTACGAGACCTGGTCGGACTACGCCGCGAACCTCAAGAACCCGGCGTCGATCATCAACTTCATCGCGGCCTACGGCACCCACGAGACCATCGTGAACGCCACGACCGTGGTGGAAAAGCGCGACGCGGCCACCGACCTCGTGCTCGGCGGCGACGGCGCCCCGGCCGACCGGCTGGACTTCGTCAACGGCACCGGCGCCTGGGCGGGAACCGAGACCGGCATCAACGATGTCGAGTTCTGGATCGGCGGCCTGGCCGAGGAAATCATGCCCTTCGGCGGCATGCTCGGCTCGACCTTCGGCTTCGTGTTCCAGCACCAGATGGAAAACCTGCAGAACGCCGACCGCTTCTACTATCTGGGCCGGACCGCCGGCATGAACATGCTGGGCGAGCTGGAAAACAACTCCTTCGCGTCGATCATCACGCGCAACACCGACATCAAGGATGGCGGGGCGAGCATCCCGGGCGACATCTTCTCGTCGATGAGCCACATCCTCGAGGTGGACCAGTCGGTGCAGGTCGAGCCCGACCCGGTATCCGACGCCTTCGACCCGTTCCTTGCGGGCATGGGCGGCGCCCTGGTCGAGCGTGCGACGGCCGAGCCCGGTGCGCCGCTGGTCGAGGGGGCGCGCGCTTACGACAACAAGCTCCAGTTCAACGGGGGCGATCACGCCGTGCTTGGCGGCACCGGTGACCGCGACATCCTTGTCGGCGGCCTCGGGGACGACACGCTCTGGGGTCGGGACGGTGACGACGTTCTGATCGGCGACGCGGGCGTGAACACGCTGCGCGGCGGTGCCGGAAACGATATCCTCAAGGATGGCGACGACATCAGCTTCCTCCATGGCGACGAGGGCGACGACGTCATCTCCGCCGGGGGCGGCGCGGGCGAGCTGATCTTCGGCGGCCGGGGCAACGACGCCATCATGTTCGGCACCGACGACGTCAAGCATGCCTTCGCGGGCATGGGCAACGACTTCGTCATCGGCGGCGCCGGGGCGGATATCGTCGACGGCGGCGAAGGGGACGACTGGATCGAGGGCGGCGACGGTTTCGACTTCCTGGTCGGCGACAACAACGACCCGCTCGGCGGGTCGCGGGTGATCGGCCACGACGTTCTGATCGGCGGGCCGAACGACAACGACCTGCACGGCGAAAGCGGCGACGACATCCTGTTCCAGGGCCAGGGCACCCATGTGAACCTTGCCGAGCTGGGCTATGACTGGATCGCGCACAAGGGCATGGCGACCCATGCCGAGGTGGACCTGACCAAGCGCCTGACGACCGAGCAGACCGAGTTCTTCCGCGATCGCTACATCGATGCCGAGGCCGTGTCCGGGACCGGGCATGACGACCTGATCTGGGGCGACAACCGGATCGGCAACGCCCCGCCGGTCGACGGGGCCATCCTGGACAACGAAGTCACGCTGTTCGGCAACGAACTGACCCAGGAGGGCGTGGACCGCATCGAAGGCCTGCGCGAGCTGCTGGCCGACATGATGGGTGTCGGCCCCGACGACCTGTTCACCGGCGGCAACATCCTGCTCGGCGGTGGCGGCAGCGACACCATCCAGGGCCGTGGCGGCGACGACGTGATCGACGGCGACAAGTGGCTGGATGCCCGGATCTCGGTCCGCGATCCGCAAGACCCGGCGGTCGAGCTGCAGAGCATCGACAGTCTCGAGGAGATCATCCCCCAGCTTCTGGACGGCAGCATCTCGCCCGGCCAGCTGGAGATCACCCGCGAGATCGTCGACCGCGGACAGGAGGGCGACGTGGACGTCGCGGTCTTCTACGACGTGATGGCGAACTACAGCATCCGCGGCAACCCGGATGGCAGCGTCACGGTCACGCATGTCAACGTCACCCAGGGTCCGACCCCGATCGACCCGATCAACGGCGATCCCAACCCGATCCTGGGCGACGGGTCCGACCGGCTGACCAACATCGAGGTCCTGCGCTTCGCGGACCAGGAGGTCGACCTGCGCGTCAACCCGCCCGGAGACGGCGTCATCGTCGGCACGGCGGGCGACGACGAACTGACCGGCGCGGCCGGGATCGACGCGATCGTCGGTGCCGGGGGCGATGACGAGATCAACGGCCTCGGGGGCAACGACCTGCTCTTCGGTGACGCCGGGAACGACACCTTCGTCTGGGATGCCCCGCTGGGCGGGTACGACATCGTCGACGGCGGTGCGAACCGCGACGGCGTCACGGATATCGACGTCGTCGAGATCAACGGCGACGGCACCGAGGAGGCGCTCACCATGTACACCGTGGCCGCCTGGACCGATGCCGGCGGCGCCGCGCCGCTGGACCCGGCCTCGGAGATCATCCTGACCCGCACGGTCGACGGCGTCGAGACGGCGATCATGGAGATCCGCAACATCGAGGAGGTGGTGATCAACAACGTGCAGGGCGCCGAGACGATCAGCGCCGTGGGCGATTTCACCCAGACCTCGCTGGCGCCGAACACGATCTTCGTGAACGGCACGGCCGGCGACGAGATCATCGACTTCTCGGGCTTCCTCTCGACGCAGCGTGTCGTGGTCGACGCCGCCGCCGGCGCCGACGAGATCACCGGCGGCGCGGGCAGCGACCTGCTGCAGGCCGGCGATGGCGACGACACCCTGACCTGGAGCGTCGGCGGCGGATCCGACGTGGCCGACGGCGGTGCGGGTGAAGACATCTACACCGTCAACGGCGACGCCTCGGACGAGACGTTCCGCGTCTACGCGGCGGATGCCTGGACCGGCGCGGCCCCCGAGGCCGGGACCGACATCGTCATCACCCGCGATGCGGGCGAGGGCGAGCAGGTGATCGGCCAGCTCCGCAACATCGAGGAGATCCAGATCAACACCGCGGGCGGCGCCGACAACGTCGAGGTTATCGGCAACTTCGATCCGACCGCGCTGAACTTCAACACCATCACCATCGACGACGATGATGGAGGAGATAACGTGAATATCGAGAACCTGACCTCGGTCCACCGGATCCTGTTCCGCACCGAGGGCAACGACAACACCATCGTGGGCCCTGTCCGTGACACCGACGTGGTGATGCTGCCGCAGGCCTTCGACATGTCGGCCATGACCCGCAGCACGGATGCCGCGACGGGCATGGTCATGCTCTCGGACGGCAACAACAGCGTGTCCTTCACGCCGGCCGCGCCGGACGTCGAGCCGGGCATCGTCCGGGCCGGCACGCCGCAGGCCGCGGCCTTCGAGAGGGCGACGATCGACCCGGCCACCGGCGAGGCGATCGTGCCGCAGGGCGTGCTGGTGCTCGACAGGCTCGACGTGGACGCGCTCGAGTACATGGTCGGGGCGACCGAGCAGGCGCCGGTGCTGCCGGCCGAGGACGGCGAGGTTCGTGAGCCGGGCGAAGCGACCGTGATGCGCGGTGTCCGCGACCTGCCGGGGTTCGAAAACAACCTGGCGAACCCGGGCCAGGGGGCGGCCACCAAGCCGTTCATCCGGATCACCGAGGCGCGTTACGGCGAGGGCGAGGTGACGGACGAAGCCGGCAACGTGGTCAACCGAGAGATCAACCCGATCTTCGAGGGCATCGATCCGCGCGACGTCTCCGACGCGATCGGCGACCAGGAGGCGGGCACGGCCAAGGCGGCCTCGGCCAACATGTTCCTGATGTCCTTCGGCCAGTATTTCGACCACGGCCTGACCTTCATCCCGAAGGGGGACAGCGGTGCCCCGGTCCATATCGACGGACCGGACACCCCGATGCGGGACAACTTCGCGGACCTGACCCGTGCCAAGGTGGTCGGTTTCGAGAACGGCGTGCCGCAGCACGAGAACATCACCTCGCCCTTCGTGGACCAGAACCAGGTCTACGGCTCGTCGGCGCAGATCGGACGGCTGCTGCGCGAGCCCGGCGAGAACGGCGGCCTCGGCGCCGAAGTTCTCGGCGGTGCGCTCGACCCGTCGCGGCCCGAAGGCACGGACTTCAAGCTTCTGCCGACGCTGCGCGAGGCGCTCACGGCCCATATCGACGCCGGGACCGTGTTCGAGGCCCCGGACGGCACCATCGTGACGCTGGAGCAGTACTACCCCGGCCTGCTGAAGTCCGACACCAGGACCGAAGACGGTCTCTATGCCGACTTCGATGCCGCGCAGGTTGATTTCCTCGTGAAAGACTTCATGGACGAGGGCTGGCCGCTGCTGATCGACATGAACCCGTTCATCGATCCGCTGGATCACATGATCGGCGGCGACGGCCGGGTAAACGAGAACATCGGGCTGACCTCGATGCACACGATCTTTGCGCGCAACCACAACTACTTCGTGGAGCAGTTGAAGATCGCGGGCTTCGATGGCTCTGACGAGGATCTCTTCCAGGCCGCGAAGATCCTGAACGAGGCGGAGTATCAGCAGGTCGTCTTCAACGACTTCGCGGATGCGCTCATCGGCGGGCTCGAGGGTTCGGGCCGTCACGGTCACGACGACTACTTCCCCGAGACCGATGCCTCGATCAGCCACGAATTCGCGGGGGCGGTCTATCGCCTTGGCCACTCGATGATCGGCGAGACGCTGACCGTGATGGGACCCGATGGGCAACCGAAGGACGTGCAGCTCTTCGACGCCTTCATGAACCCGTCCAACGACGCGGACGGCTTCAGGTTCGTTACACGGGGACCCGAGCCCGAACTACTGACCGGCCAGGATGCCGTCGATGCGCTGGAAAAGGGGCCGATGGGTTACGTCCCGCAGCCCGGCTATGCCGAACTCGGCGCGGGTGCGGTGCTTGAAGGCATGGCGCAGCAGCCCTCCGAGGAGATCGACTTCAATATCGTCGATACCGTCCGCGACAACCTCGTACGGATCAACGCGGACCTCTTCTCCTTCAACGTGGCCCGCGGCTGGGATCTCGGTATCGGGACGCTGAACCAGGTGAAGATGGATCTGCGGGACTCGACGGATCGCTACATCAGCGAAGCCATCGAACTCTCGGACATGACCATGGACCCCTACGTCTCGTGGTATGACTTCCAGACCCGGAACACCCTCTCCGATACCGTGATCGAACAGTTCAAGGCGGCGTATCCCGATCTGCTGCTGACCCCGGACGAGATCGAGAGCTTCCAGTCGGTGAACCCGAGGATCGACCTGGCCCCCGCCGATCCGGCGGAGTATCCGGATGCGCCGGACGGCAGCATGATCGTCAAGGGCATCGACCGGGTGGATCTCTGGGTCGGCGGCCTGGCCGAGAGCCACATCAAGGGCGGTGTCATGGGTCACACCTTCTGGGTGGTGATGCACGAGCAGCTCGACCGTCTGCAGGAAGGCGACCGGTTCTACTACACCGACCGCCTGGGCGAGATGCCGGCCTATGCCAACTTCATCTCCAACAGCACGATGGCGGATGTGGTGGCCCGCAACACCGGTATCGAAGGGCTCGGCGAGAATATCTTCAGCTACCAGCCGGAGAACCCGGACGAGGCAGAAGAGCCCGCCACACCGGATGCGCCCATGGCAGAGGCCAACGCGCCTGAGGATCAGAACGATGGGCAGAACGATGGCCAGAACGATCCCCAGGACGTGACCGGGACGGGCGACGACACCGCCAACCACGCCGCGGACGACGAGACCGGGGCCGGGATGGGCGACGACGCCGCCAACCCCGCCGCGGACGACGAGGCCGGGGCCGGGACGGGCGAAAGCGCCGAAGCCACGGAAGAGGAGACCGGCGACGCTACCCAGGAGACCCAGCACGGCACCGGGGGCGCCCAGGACACGTCCGGCGCCGGCGCCGCCAGTGTCGAGGACGAGATCCTCATTGGCACCGCGGCGAACGACGCCCTGGTCGGCGCGGCGGGCGACGACGTGCTGCGCGGCGACGATGGCGACGACCTGCTCATCGGGGCCGGCGGACGGGACATGCTCTTCGGCGGCGCCGGGGATGACGACATCCTTGCGGGCGCGGGTGACGACATGCTCTATGGTCGCGACGGCGCGGACCGCATGATGGCCGGCGCTGGCGACGACCTCGTCGAAGGCGGCGCCGGGGACGATGTCATCCACGGGGAAGACGGGGACGACACCTTCCTCGCCACTGCCGGGGACGACGGCATCGACATCTACTTCGGCGATGCCGGTGCCGACACGATCGACCTCTCGGCCATCCAGGAGAACCTGCAGGTTCGCCTCGGGTCCGCCGGCGGCGATCGGGGCTCCGTCAGCGGCCGTGACGCGGACTCGGCCCTCGGGACCGATACGCTCTGGAGTGTCGAGAACGCCATCGGCGGGGCCGGGGACGATGCCATCGTTGCCAGCGAGGCCGTGAACCTCATGGATGGCGGTGAGGGCGACGACGTCTTCATCTTCGAGACCGTGTCGGGCGCGGACGGCGACATGATCCGCGGCTTCAGCGTGGGCGACCAGCTCTGCTTCAGCGACATCGACGCGGATGCATCGATGGACGGCGACCAGGCCTTCACGCTGGCAGGCGCGGGCATGACCGCCGGCGCGGGACAGCTGAGCGTCGCCCACGACTCGGCCGGGGGCCACGACGTCACCCTGGTCCGCGGCGAAGCCGACGGCGAGACCTTCGAGGTCACGCTCAGCGGTCACCATGATCTCAAGGAGGAGAACTTCATCCTCTGATCCGGACGCCAATCTCCGCTTGCGGCAGCCGGCCTTCGGGCCGGCTGTTCGCGTTCAGGCTCCGCCGCATGGTCCCGGGTCCATTGGACCTTGGTAGCATCTCCGGTCGGACATAGCGCCGAGGCCGGGCTGTCCGCCCCATGCCATCTTGCCGGTGAAGATCGCCAGGCCCGCGGGGCCGTTCACGGCGCGTGAAATGGAGTGACCAATGTCGGCAAAGCATAGCAAGCAACGTGCAAAGGAGACGCGGGTGGCGCGACTCACGGCGGGGATGCGCTCTGCCGCGCTTTTCATTCTCGGCCTGTCCGGGGTCATCAACATTCTGGCCCTGACCGGCGCCTTCTACATGATGCAGATCTACGACCGCGCCCTGCTCAGCGGCAGCGTGCCCACGCTGGTGATGATCTCGATCCTGGCGCTCGGGCTCTACACCTTCCAGGGCGGGCTGGACGTCGTCCGGTCGCAGATCCTTCAGCGGCTCGGCGCGCGGTTCGACCAGCGCGTGGCGCCGGCGGCGCACCAGATGACGCTGGACATGCCGCGCTTCGGCTTTTCGCTGGCCGAGGCGCTGGAACGGGGCCGCTACGTCGACACGCTCCGCGGGTTCTTCTCGGGGCCTGCGCTGGTCGCGCTGTTCGATTTGCCGTGGATGCCGGTGTTCCTGGCGTTCGTCTTCTTCCTTCACCCGTTCCTGGGCGCCCTGACGCTTGGCGGCGCGGTCTTCCTGACCTGCCTGGCCGTGCTGACCGAGCTGCTGAGCCGCAAGGCCAACCGCGAGTCGAACCGCGCCGCGGTCGCGCGCAGCACCGTGGCCGAGGCCAATGCGCGCAATGCCGACGTTATCAAGGCGATGGGGTTTTCCAGGCGCGCGCTCGCGCATTTCCAGAAGGTCAACGACGAGCACCTGCGCCTGAATTCCCGGGCCAGCGGGGTCACCGGCACCGTCGGCTCGATTTCCAAGGTGCTGCGGATGATGCTGCAATCGGCCGTGCTGGGGCTCGGGGCCTATCTGACGATCATGGGCGAGATGTCGGCCGGTGCGATCATCGCGGCGTCGGTGGCCGCGGCCCGTGCGCTGGCCCCCATCGACGCCTGCATCGGCAACTGGAAGAACATCATCATGGCCAAGGCGGCCTATGAAAAGGTCAAGGAGACCGTCGCCGCCCTGCCCGACGAGACGCAGCCGATGCAGCTGCCGGACCCGACGGAGCGTTTCGACGTCAGCGGCGTCACCGTCGTCGCGCCGGCCTCGGGCAAGGTGCTGCTGTCGGATATCTCGATCTCGCTCGAGAAGGGGCAGGCGCTTGGCCTGATCGGCCCGAGCGGCGGCGGCAAGTCCTCGCTGATGCGGGCGATGGCCGGGGTCTGGCCGGTCTTGCGGGGCCATGTCCGCATGGACGGCTGCGACCTGACCCAGTGGAGCGAGGACGCCATCGGCCGGTCCTTCGGCTACCTGCCCCAGGACTACACGCTGTTCGACACCAGTATCGCGCGCAACATCTCACGGCTGGCCGATCCCGATCCCGAGAAGGTCATCGCGGCGGCCAGGGCCGCCGGGGTGCACGAGATGATCACCGCGCTGCCCGATGGGTACGAGACGGATCTCGGGTCGGGCGGTATCAACCTGAGCGGCGGCCAGACCCAGCGTCTCGGCCTAGCGCGGGCGCTCTATGGCGATCCCTTCATCGTCCTGCTGGACGAGCCGAACTCCAATCTCGACGCCGCGGGCGAGCAGGCGGTCAACGCCGCGATCCACGGCATCAAGGAGCGCGGGGGCATCGTCGTGGTGATCGCCCACCGTCCCAGCGCGCTGGAGCATGTCGACCTCGTCGGCGTGATCCAGGGCGGTCAGCTCGTCAATCTCGGGCCGAAGGAAGAGGTCATGCGCGTGAAGCCGTCCCGAACCGCGGCCCGGAGTCCGGCCGCCGACGCCAAGCCCAGGACCGAAGTGGCCTGACCCTCGTCCAACCGCGGAGAAAGACCATGATCCCCGTCCATGCCAGAAAGCCGCAGCCGAGCCTTGGCCAGCAACAGCTGGACGCCATGCGCTCGCTGCGCCGCGACGAAGACGACACGTCCAATCGCAAGGCGTTCGTGCTGCTCGGCTCCATACTTGCCGTGATCGCCTATCTGCGCTCCTTCATCGACCCGGGCGAGGCCTTCGCAAACGCGGCCCGCCCGAAGCCGCGCCCCGAGTCCGAGGACAAAGGCGGGGACGCGTTGATCCCCGCAGAGGTCCGCGAGGCGTTCCTCGCCGACGAGCCGACCGGAAGCCTGCCCGGCGACGGTGCCGGCCAAGGCGCCGGTGAGGCAGGGCAGGAAGCGTCCGCCATGACGCAGCGCACGATTCCCGGCAGCGACAACCAGAGCTTCCTGATCGGCGTCGACGATCCGCCCGTCTTCGATTTCTCGGACCTGCCGCCGCCGCCGGACGTGACGGTGCGACAAGTGCGGCTCGACGGTTTCGACGAGTTCGCCCTGTTCGACCCGGGCCCCGGCGCCTCGGCGTCCGGATCGCGCCCGGTCTCTGCGCCGCCCCCGGCCGCGCGCCCGTCCCGGGGATCGGACGAAGAGGATGGCGGGGTGCCCGGCGGTGACGAGATTCCGGTCCCGCCGCCTGCCAACGACAACGAACCACCGGCGCAGGACGGCGCGGCCGGCGGCGGTGCCACCGAGGACCCGGCGGCGGAGCCCGGTCAGGGTGACGATGATGACGCCGGCGGCGCGGGTGCTGCCCCGGGCGCCCAGGGCCCCGCGGCCGGTGAAGACGACGATCCCGGCGCGGGGGTCGGTGCCGGCGACACCGGGACTGGCGGGGCCGGCGGCGATCCGGGCGCGATCTGCGGTGACGGTGGACATGTCCCGCAAGACCCCGATGACGCGCGCGGCTGCGCCGGCGAGATGCCGCATCACGCCGCCCCGATCACGGGAACGCACGGGCGCGATCTCATCCTCGGCACGCCGGGCGACGACGATATCCTGGGCCGTGCGGGCGCGGACCGGATCGATGCCCGCGAGGGAACGAACACCGTTTTCGCCGGCGCCGGCGACGATCACGTCCTTGGCGGTGCCGGGCGCGACATCCTTGCCGGCGATGCGGGTGACGACACCCTCGTCGCCGAGGCCGGCCGGGACACGCTGATAGGCAGCGCGGGCGACGACCGGCTCTTCGGCGGTCCTGGTGACGACCTCGTGCGCGGCGGCGCCGGAGACGACATCATCCATGACGGGCCGGGGCGCGACACCGTCCTCGGCGACGGTGGCGATGACCATGTCGTCGTCACGGCCGATGCCGACCCGGATGTCTTCCACGGCGGCGACGGGACCGATACGCTGGATCTCTCTTCTGCCGAGGGCCTCGTCCATGTGGACATGGACGAAGGCGTGATCGAATGGGCGGACGGCAGCGTCGATCTCTTCACCTCCTTCGAACGCTTCGTCGGCATCCCCGGCGGCGAGACCCGCCCGGGCATGGAGGGGCGCGACGAAGACGGACCAGCCTTTCACAAGGTGCTCGGTTTCGGGGTGGGGGATCGCCTGAAGCGCGACGACGACATGATGCGGCTCGACGATTTCTCCGACCCTGCCGGCCCGGCCCACCGGGTGGAGGGATCCGAGCTTGCCGCGCGGATCGAGACGATGTCGGGCGCGACCCCCGATCGGCAACCGACCCGGCTGGCCTTCGAGGCGCAGGCCGACAAGGTCGTCACGGATCGCCTCTTCGGGGACGATCCGCGCGGCATGAACAAGATCGACTTCGAGAGCCGCATCGCCCGCGAGACCGGCGATGACGCGTTCGACACTCTGACCTCTTACCAGGAGTTTGCGGCATGACCGAGAAGAAAGCAGCCAACGGAACCGGCCAGAAAACCTACTCGATCACCGGCCATGTGATCTCCGGCGTGGTGATCTGCGGCCTGCTGGGCGCCGCGGTCTTCGGCTGGGCCGCCCGCGCGGAGCTTTCCGGCGCCGTGGTCGTGCCGGGCGAGGTATCGGTGGACCGCGACCTGCGGGTCGTTCAGCACCGCGACGGCGGCATCGTCGGGGACATCGTCGTGGACGTGGGCGACACGGTCGCGAAGGGTGACGTGCTCCTGCGTCTCGACGACGCGGCGGCGCGCACCGAGAAGGCGATCCTGCACGACAAGATCGTGGAACTGTCGATCCGGCTGAGCCGCCTCGAGGCCGAGCGCGACCTGCACGCGCGTTTCGAGCTGCCGGCGGGGCTCGGGCAGTTCGACGTGAGCGCGGCGGAAATCGCGGCGATCCATGCCGGCGAACGGCGAATTTTCGAAGGCAAGATGGCGTCCTTTACCAGCCAGCGCGAGCAGCTGGAGCTGAGCATCGACCAGGTCAATGTCGAGATCGAGGGGCTGGACTCGCGGCTGGACGCCAAGGAGGACGAAATCGGCCTCGTCTCTGCCGAGAATGCCCGGATCGAATCGCTGACCACGCGCAAGCTCAAGGCACAGAACGCGCTGTTCTCCATCAACCGCGAGCATGTGCGCCTGATCGGCGAGCGGGGCGAGATCGTCTCGGCGCTGGGCCGCGCGCGCAGCCGGGTCAGCGAACTGGAGCTTCAGATCCTGTCGCTGGCCGATACCGTCCGGACGGATGCGCAGCGCGAGATCCGCGAGATCGAGACGAAGCTGTCGGAACTCAACGAGCGGCGCCTCGTGATCGAGGATACGCTCTCGCGCACCGAGATCCGGGCGCCGATCGCGGGCCGTATCAACGACCTGAACGTCAACTCGATCGGCGGGGTGATCACCCCGGCGCAGGTGCTGGCCACGATCGTGCCGGCGGATGCCGAGCTGGTCTTCAAGGGCCAGGTTCCGGCCGTGCAGATCGAGCAGGTGACCGTCGGCCGCCCGGCCCGGATGCGCTTCCCGGCCTTCGAGCAGAGCAAGACGCCCGAAATCTTCGGCACGGTCGATTACGTCGCGGCGGCCGCCACCACCCCCGAGAAGAACGCACCGGGCGCGGTCTACGCCGTGACCGTCGAAACCCCGGCCGCGGAACTGGCGCGCCTCGGGGGCCGCGCGTTGCGCCCCGGCATGCCGGTGGAGCTTTACATCACCACCGAGGAACGCACCGCGCTCTCCTACCTGGTCAAGCCGTTCCAGGACCAGCTGGCGCGCGCCTTCCGGGAACGCTGAGCCCGATCCGGGCGCCCTCGGGTGCGCCCGGAGGATCCGCCGCACCCTGCACATGACCCCCGAACCGGACACGCGGAGCGACAGGAATGATGAACACGAAAGATCCCGAAGACGCCCGCGAAATCGGGGAGGCGCGGCGGGAAGAGGCGCAGGACAGGCGCGAGGCGGCGCGAGAAGCCGCGGCCGAGGCTGCGGAACGCGCCCGTGAAATGGCAGCCGAACGCCGCGAGGCCGCACGCGAGCGCCGCGAGGAAGATGCCGGATCGGCGGTGCTGCCGGGACTGCGCCAGGACTACGATGTCCTGTTCGACGGCGAAGATCTCGTGGCCCGCAACCGCTTCACCGGTGTGGAAACCGGGCTGGAGGACATCGCGACGCTGCGTTTCGACGACGTCTCGGTCACGCGGTCCGCCCTCTTCGAGACCCTGTCCGCCGAGACCGTCCTGGTCGCGACCGGCGGGCCGGGACAGCTCCAGGTCAACACGCCGGATCCGACGCCCAGCGTTCTCTGGGACCAGGTCGTGCAGGCCGTCGTCGCGGATCTCGCGGTCGGCCCCACGCTGGCCGCCCGGAGCTACGCGCTGTTGCACACGGCCATCTACGACGCCTGGGCGAGCTTCGACGCCGACGCCGCCCGCGTATCGATCGATATCGAGGGTGACAACATCCGGTTCGCCGCGCCCGACCCGGAGACCCAGGAGGCAGCGATGCACGTCGCCGCCCATCATGTTCTGACCGCGCTCTTTCCCGAGAAGGCGGGCGTTTTCGATACCGTTCTCGCGCAGCGCCTCGAGCTCGACGAGGTTCCGGCCACGGCGGCCGAGGCCGGCATGGATGCGGCCGAGGATCTGCTCCACTACCGGGCCGGAGAACTGGCGCGCGCCGCGGATACGGCCGATCCCTACAGCCCGGTGAACGCCGGACCGGACGCCGAGCGTGTCGATATCGCGCGCTGGACGCCGGTTCCGCAGGGCGTCCTGTCGGATACGCCGGACGAGCTTCAGACCTTCCTGACGCCGGAGTTCCGCGTGCTCGAAGGCTTCGGGCTGCCGGAACGACCGGATGGGACCACGGATTTCGAGGCCACGCGCCCCGAAGGCCCGGAACCCTTCTTCACCACGGCGCAGCAGGGCGCGTCGCTCGACGTCGAGGCGCGCACCGTGACCCTGGCCGCCGAAGCCGAGATCGCGGGCCGGGCCTATGCGGCCGGCGAGACCGTCGCCGTCGACAAGGACCTGATCGGGCCGGTCATCAATCCCGATTTCATCCGGCAGGCCGAAGACATCGTCGCGGCCAGCGCCGGGCTCACCGAGCGCGAGAAGCTCGTCGCCGAGTTCTGGGAAGACGGCAAGGGCACCTCTTTCCCGCCGGGCACCTGGATGACCTTCGCCCAGTATGTCTCGGAGCGTGACGATCACGGCATCGCCGAGGACGCGCTTCTCTTCATGACGATGGGCAATGCCGTCTTCGATGCCGCGATCGCGACCTGGGACGCCAAGGTGCATTTCGATTATGCCCGCCCGGTCACGGTGATCCGCGATCTCGGCGCGCTCGGGCTGATCGGGGAGCCGGGCACGGACGCGCTGACCGGCGAGACCGGCTACGTGATCGAGGCCTATGCCGGGGTCGATCCCGAAACCGGCGAGAGCCTGGGTACGCGAACGATCCTCGCCGAGAACTTCATCACCTACCAGCTGCCCGGGGGCGAGTTCTCGCCGCCCTTCGCGGAATACACATCCGGCCACAGCACGTTTTCCGCGGCCGGGGCCGAGGTGCTGCGCGCCTTTACCGGCTCGGACAGCTTCGGGGCCTCCGTCACGCTGGCGCCGGGCACGAGCGACTTCGACCCGGCATTGCCGGCGCAGGAAACGATCTTTGCCTGGGACACGTTTTCCGAGGCGGCCGAGGGCGCCGGCCTGTCGCGGATCTACGGCGGCATCCATTTCGAGGACGGCGATCTCGACGGGCGCGCGACGGGCGAGACCTACGGTACGGATGCCTACGACCTGGGCACACGCTTCGCGGAGGGGGACATCACCGATGCCGATCGCCCCTTCTTCGAGGAGTATTTCGTCCTTTAGCGTCGATGCCGCCCCGGCCGGGGCATCGGGTCAGGCGAGGGTCCAGAGCTGGAACAGAAGCCCGGCCGTGAATGCCCCCGAGAGCGAGAGCGCGAGGTAAAGCAGGAAGACGCGCGGCTTGACCAGCGCCCAGACGGCGATGGCGGCGGGCAGCGACGTCACCCCGCCGGCGACGAGAAAGGCAAGACCGGCCCCGTGCGCCATGCCCTGGTCGATCAGCCCGCCGACCAGCGGCAGCGCCGCGTAGCCGTTCAGGTAGGCGGGCACACCCACCACCGTGCCGAGCGCGATCGGCGCCAGGCCCGTGCCACCCAGGACGGAGGTCACCGTCTCGGCCGGGATGAAGGCGAGCATCAGGCTTTCCAGCAGGAAGGCGAGCGTCAGCCACTTGGCCAGGAACAGCGTCACGCTCAGCGCCTCGCGGCCGAATTTCGCGCGCCGGTCCGCGTGGGCCCAGAAGCGCCAGACAACCGGCTTGGGATCGTGGATCTTGCGCCCGCCGCAACCGCCGTTCCCGATGCCCGGACGGAGCGGATCGGAGAGCCCGCCATGCGCCGACAGAAGGTGCACCGCCCAGCCGCCGAACAGGCCGAGCCCGACAGCGGCCAGCGTCTTGGCGACGGCGAATTCCAGGCCGAGCACCCCGGTCGTCAGGACGAACATCGACGGGTCCATGACCGGCGAGGCCAGCCAGAACGCCATCACCGCCGAGAGCGGCACGCCCATGGCCAGGAGCGCTGCGATCAGCGGGATCACCCCGCAGGAGCAGAACGGTGAAAGCCCGCCGGCCAGCGCGGCCAACAGGATCATCACCGCCGGCGCCCCCGTGAAGGCCCGGGCGATCAGGTTGTCCGCCCCGGTCGCCCCGGCCCAGGCCGCCAGCAGGATCGACAGCACCAGGAAGGGGGCCGTGTCCAGCAGGGACCGGGTCGTGAAGACGAGCGAGTCGCGCGCCTGCGCGGCGTCGAGTACCGCGACCGCGGCGAGGATCAGGGCCGAGGCCATCCAGACACGATGGTCGCGCCACAGAGACCGCAAGACCAGTGCGGGCCGGGTCGCGACGAGGCTTGTATCGGTCATTTGCAAAGCTCCGGCATCTTGATCGTGTCTGGGCGAGTGGCCCGGTGCGTGCGGGTCATGTTGCGGATTCTTCCGTCGCGACCCGAACGCCTACGCAGCATTCCGCGGTCAGGAAGGTCAGAACCCGCGTTATGGCGGGGTAGTCGGCGCGGTTGAAAACCTCGCGCCCGCGCTTTTCCTGGATCACCAGCCCGGCATCCACCAGCGTCGAGAGATGATGGGCCAGCGTCGAGGCGGGCAGCCCGAGATGCGCGCCGATATCGCCGACGCGCAGCCCCTCGGCGCCCGCCTTGACCAGAAGGCGGAAGATCGACAGGCGGGCATCATGGCCGAGAGCGGCAAGCGCGCGGGCGTTGGGACTGGTCATGCTCATGGGCCCAATATAACCAGAAAACTAGTTTTGTAAATATTTTTCGAATCACATCGTCCGGTGCGCGCCCGGCCCGGCGGCGTCCAGCCGCGAAGATCGGGCCGGAGTCTGCCGTCCGGCGATATATCTAAAGGTCAAAGGCCGAGGCTTCATAAAACTGTTACAAAAGTTTTACAAAAGGTAAGCGCAGCCGATCTAGTCACCGCAGCGAGGGCACGGCTCGCGTGCCCCGGACCCGAGAACTGAGGAGCGAACGAATGTCTTTCGCAAAAACCACCGCGTCTGCCCTTGCTATCGCGGCCGTCTCGGCCACCGCCGCCGCGGCTCGTGACAACGTCCAGGTCGCCGGTTCGTCCACCGTGCTGCCCTACGCATCCATCGTCGCCGAAGCCTTCGGCGAGAACTTCGAATTCCCGACCCCCGTTGTCGAATCGGGCGGGTCGTCCGCCGGTCTCAAGCGCTTCTGCGAAGGCGTCGGCGAGAACACCATCGACATCGCCAACGCGTCGCGTGCCATCCGGTCCGGCGAAGTCGAGACCTGCGCCGCCAACGGCGTGACCGACATCATCGAGGTCCGCATCGGCTATGACGGCATCGTCTTCGCCAGCCAGATCGACGGGCCGGCCTTCACCGCTTTCGAGCCCTCCGACCTGTTCAACGCCCTCGGCGAGAAGGTCCTGGTCGACGGCGAGCTCGTCGACAACCCGCACAACACCTGGGCCGACTTCAACGCCGACCTGCCGGACGTTGAAATCGCCGCCTTCATTCCGGGCACCAAGCACGGCACCCGCGAAGTCTTCGAAGAGAAGGTCCTGCTGCAGGGCTGCGAGGACACCGGCGCCATGGAAGCCATGATGGCGGCCGGCATGTCGGAAGACGACACCGAGGATGCCTGCATGGCGGTGCGCGCCGACGGCAAGTCGGTCGACATCGACGGCGACTACACCGAGACGCTGGCCCGCATCGACTCCAACCCGAACGGCGTCGGCGTCTTCGGCCTGGCGTTCTACGAGAACAACACCGACACGCTGAAGGTCGCCACCATGGGCGGCATCGCGCCGTCGACCGAGACCATCGCCTCGGGCGAGTACCCGGTTTCGCGTCCGCTGTTCTTCTACATCAAGAAGGCGCATATCGGCGTGATCCCCGGCCTGAAGGACTACGCGTCCTTCTTCGTCTCCGACGAGATCGCCGGCCAGGGTGGCCCGCTCGCCAACTACGGCCTCGTGCCCGATCCGGAACTGGGCGACACCCAGGCGAAGATCGAGAACGAAGTGACGATGAGCGAAGAGTAATTTCTCTCTCGCGGTGGGGGCGGCGGTTGCCGCCCCCATTCCCTTTTAGGTTCTTTCAACTCTCGACGGAGCGGATATGCCCTTATTCTGGCTGATCCTGATCGTGCTCGCCTTGGCGGCGGCGGGATATGTCGCGGGGCGCCGGCGGGCGCTGGCCAGTGCCGGCGGCAGCAGCCATGGGCTTCATTCGCTACCGTCCTATTACGGTTCCAACGTTGCGCTGTCGGCCCTGGTGCCGGCTTTCGCGATCCTGGTGGGGTGGCTTCTCGTCCAGCCCCTGGTCATCGAGAACAGCGTCTCGGGAATGATCCCGGAGCGCGCCATCGACGAGGGCAGTTCGCTCAGCCTGGTCATGAGCGATGTGCGCCGGGTGGCCGACGGGCTCGACACCGCCGTCGCACAGGGCGCGATGACCCCGGAAGAGGCCGGCTCGATCCGTAGCGAATTCACGGATGTGCGGGAACGGCTAGGGGCGGTCGGCGTGGCGCTCGGCTCCGACGTCGGCCCCGAGGTTCTGCGCGCCGCGCAGCGCTACCGCGCCATGAGTTCCACCGGCAACCTGCTGATGACCCTCGCGGTTCTCGGCGCAGCCGTTGGCGGCTTCGGTTTTTCCTATATTCGCACGCACCGCGATTTCCGTGCGCGCAACGTGGTCGAGGCCGGTGTGCGGCTTCTGCTTCTTTTCGCCGCGTCGATCGCGATCCTGACCACGCTGGGCATCATCCTGTCGCTGATCTTCAACACGATCGAGTTCTTCAAGCTCTGGCCGCCTGCCGAGTTCTTCCTCGGCACCACCTGGCAGCCAAGCTTCGGCGGCGGCTCCGAGCTGGGCGTCCTGCCCCTGCTCTGGGGCACGTTCTACATCTCGCTGATCGCGCTGGCCGTCGCGGTGCCCATCGGCCTTTTTGCGGCGGTCTACCTGTCGGAATACGCCTCGAAGCCGGTGCGCGCCTTCGCAAAGCCGATGATCGAGGTGCTCGCCGGTATCCCGACCATCGTCTACGGTCTCTTCGCCCTCCTGACGGTCGGGCCGATGCTGATGGCGGTCTTCGGTCGCGACGGGCTTGGCTGGATGCAGGCCGGCACCGCCGTGATGACCGCCGGGCTGGTCATGGGCATCATGCTGATTCCCTTCGTCAGCTCGCTCAGCGATGACATCATCAACGCCGTGCCGCAGGCGATGCGGGACGGGTCTTACGGGCTGGGCGCCACCAAGTCCGAGACCGTGCGCCAGGTGGTTCTGCCCGCCGCGCTGCCGGGCATCGTGGGCGCGATCCTGCTGGCTGCAAGCCGCGCCATCGGCGAGACGATGATCGTCGTGCTGGGCGCCGGCGCTGCGGCGCGGCTCAGTCTCAACCCCTTCGACGCCATGACGACGGTGACCGCCAAGATCGTCAGCCAGCTGACGGGCGACGCCGACTTCGCCTCGCCGGAGGCGCTGGTGGCCTTCGCACTCGGCATGACGCTCTTCGTCATCACGCTGGGGCTGAACGTTCTGGCGCTCTACATCGTGCGCAAGTACCGGGAGCAATACGAATGACCGACGCCACCGCTTCCAACGCGGCGCCCGACGCCCCGCGCAAGGGCTCGCTCCTGGATCAGGATGACCGCACGCGGCGCCGCAACGCGGCCGAAGCGCGCTTCAAGGCCTACGGGATCGCCGCCGTCGGCGTCGGCCTCGTCTTCCTGATCGCGCTGGTCAGCGCCATCATTTTCAACGGGGTGGGCGCGTTCCAGCAGACCTTCGTCGATGTCGAGGTCTATCTCGACCCCGAGAAACTCGACAAGCAAGGCAATCGCGACCCTGCCGACCTGCGCAAGGTCTCGACCTTCGGCTACAAGCCGCTGATCCGCGAGGCGCTTTTCGCCAAGGTGCAGGAGCTGGGCATCGAGACCGAGATCGAGAGCGCGAACGAGGTCGAGGCGCTTCTCTCGGCAAGCGCGCCGGCGCAGGTGCGCGATTTCGTCATCGCGAACCCCGACAGGCTCGGCGATACCGTGGCCTTCAAGATGCTCGCGTCCAGCCGGGTGGACGGCTACCTCAAGAACCGGGTCACGCGTGACTCCATCGCCCGCGACAAGAACATCGACGCCGTGCATCTCGACCTGACCGATGCGCTGCGCGACGCGGGCGTGGTGGAAAAGACCTTCAACCTGTCCTTCATCACCGGGTCCGACGCCTCCGAGAGCCGGGCGGAACAGGCCGGGCTGGGCGTTTCGATGCTCGGCTCGTTCTTCATGATGCTGGTGGTGCTGGGACTCAGCCTGCCCATCGGCGTCGCGGCCTCGATTTATCTCGAGGAGTTCGCGCCGCAGAACAGGTTCACCGACCTGATCGAGGTGAACATCTCGAACCTGGCTGCCGTGCCGTCGATCGTGTTCGGTATCCTGGGTCTGGCGGTGTTCATCCAGTTCATGCACCTGCCGCAATCCGCCCCGCTGGTGGGCGGACTGGTGCTGACGCTGATGACGCTGCCCACGATCATCATCTCGACACGCGCCTCGCTGAAATCGGTTCCGCCCTCGATCCGCGACGCGGCGCTCGGGGTCGGCGCCTCCAAGATGCAGGCCGTGTTCCACCACGTTCTGCCGCTCGCGATGCCGGGCATCCTGACCGGCACGATCATCGGCCTGGCGCAGGCGCTGGGCGAGACCGCGCCGCTGCTGCTGATTGGCATGGTGGGCTATATCGCGACGAACTATCCGGACGGGCTCGCCTCGGGCTTTCTCGATCCGAACTCGGCCATGCCGGCCCAGATCTACGAATGGGCCAAGCGCGCCGACCCGGCCTATTACGAGCGCGCCTGGGGCGGTATCATCATCCTGCTGGTCTTCCTGCTGACGATGAACATCGTGGCCATCATCCTGCGCCGCCGTTTCGAGCGCCGCTGGTAACTCGAAGAGAAGGACCCGGCGATGAAAGATTTGCGAACCACGGAGCAAGAAATGACCGCAGAGCTGAAGATTACGGCCCGGGACGTCCAGGTCTTCTACGGCGACACGCACGCGATCAAGGATGTGTCGGTCGATATCGAGGACAAGACGGTCACCGCCTTCATCGGGCCGTCGGGCTGCGGCAAGTCGACTTTCCTGCGCTGTCTGAACCGGATGAACGACACCATCGACGTCGCCCGGGTCGAGGGCGACATCCTGCTCGACGGCGAGGACATCTACGACAAGAAGGTCGACCCGGTGCAGCTGCGCGCCAAGGTCGGCATGGTGTTCCAGAAGCCGAACCCCTTCCCGAAGTCGATCTACGACAACGTCGCCTACGGCCCCAAGATCCACGGCATGGCCAGGAACAAGGCGGAGCTTGACGAGATCGTCGAGACCGCGCTGCGCCGGGCCGCGCTGTGGGACGAGGCGAAGGACCGGCTCGACGCGCCCGGCACCGGGCTCTCGGGCGGGCAGCAGCAGCGCCTGTGCATCGCGCGGGCCGTGGCGACGGCGCCCGAGGTGCTGCTCATGGACGAGCCCTGCTCGGCGCTCGACCCCATCGCGACCAGCCAGGTCGAGGAGCTGATCGACGAGTTGCGGGCGAACTACTCGGTCGTGATCGTGACCCACTCGATGCAGCAGGCCGCGCGGGTCAGCCAGAAGACGGCCTTCTTCCACCTGGGCAATCTCGTCGAATACGGCGAGACCGGACAGATTTTCACAAACCCCGAGGATCCGCGCACGGAATCCTACATCACCGGCCGGATCGGCTGAGGGAGCCCCCGATGATCGAGCAAGAACACATCTCCTCGGCATATGACCGCGACCTGGAGGGCATCCAGGCGCTCATCATGAAGATGGGCGGCATGGTCGAGACGGAAATCGCCGAATCCGCCAAGTCGCTCGAATTGCGCGACGAGGAACTCGCCCGCAAGGTCGTCCGGAGCGACCGCCAGGTCGATTCGCTCGAAGAGCGCGTGGACGAGGAAGCCGCCCGCCTGATCGCGCTGCGCCAGCCGGCCGCCTCGGACCTGCGCACGATCCTGTCGGTGATGAAGATCGCCGCGAATCTCGAGCGGGTCGGGGACTATTCCAAGAACATCGCCAAGCGGACCTCGGTGCTGGTGCAGATGGCGCCGGTCGAGGGATCCTCCGGCGCGCTGCGCCGCCAGGCCAAGGCCGTCGAGCTGATGCTGCGCGATGCGCTCGACGCCTATATCCACCGCGACGTGGCGCTGGCCCAGGACGTGCGCGACCGCGACCGCGAAGTCGACCAGATGTACAACTCGCTCTTCCGCGAGTTCCTGACCCACATGATGGAAGACCCGCGCAACATCACCGCCTGCATGCACCTGCACTTCATCGCCAAGAACATCGAGCGTATGGGCGACCATGTCACCTCCATCGCCGAGCAGGTGATCTACCTCGTCACCGGCGAGAAGCCGGATGTCGAGCGCACCAAGGGCGACAAGACCTCCAGCACGATCTTCGAGCCGGACCTGCGCGACGACGAGGGAGATGACTAATGTCCCCGGCTTCCATTCCGATGGTTCTGGTGGTCGAAGACGAGCCGGCGCAACGCGAGGTGCTGGCCTACAACCTGGAAGCCGAGGGGTTTCGCACCGCTAAGGCCGAGAACGGCGAGGAGGCGCTGCTGCTCACCGAGGAGGAGGCGCCGGACCTGATCGTCCTGGACTGGATGCTGCCCAACGTCTCGGGAATCGAGGTCTGCCGACGGCTGAAGACCCGGCCCGAAACCCGGAACATCCCGGTGATCATGCTCTCGGCGCGCTCCGAAGAGGTCGATCGCGTGCGCGGCCTGGAGACCGGCGCCGACGACTACGTCGTCAAGCCCTACTCCGTGGTGGAGCTGATGGCCCGCATCCGCGCGCAGCTGCGGCGCACGCGGCCCGCCGCCGTCGGGCAGAAGCTGACCTTTGACGACATCGTGCTCGACTCCGAACAGCACAAGGTGTTCCGCGGCGACGAGACGCTGAAGCTCGGCCCGACCGAGTTCCGGCTACTGGCCGCCTTCATGGAAAAACCGGGTCGCGTCTGGTCGCGTGAGCAGCTTCTGGATCGTGTCTGGGGGCGGGACATCTACGTGGATACGCGCACGGTCGATGTCCATATCGGCCGCCTGCGCAAGGCGCTCTGCCAGCATGGCGGCACGGACCCGGTCCGCACCGTGCGCGGCGCGGGTTACGCGCTGGGATAGCGGCTTTCGAAACGCCGGGTGACCGGCGCCGCCCGATCTTCGCGTTCACGCTAAATATTTTTTAGGGTTTGGCCCCTTCTCGACATTTGATATCGTCGCCTACGGGTTTCTGGGCCGACGCTGCGCATGCGGACGCCCGTGACCCGGCCGATGATCGGCTGTTTGTTGAAGTGGTATGCGCCTCGGCACAGCTGCCTCCCGGGTTTCGGAGGGGCGCCGGGTGCCGTGACCGCCATGCGGAGAAGCGCGCAGGTCGGTGCCACATTGGCACAGGGCATGCCGTGCGGATCGCAGGCGGAGTGGGTGGTGTAAATGGCGTATCAAGTGTTGCGGTCCTACAAACTGGTCGGAGCGGAAGCGGATGGGCACCTGGGGCGCTCTGTCGCCGCGGTCGGCGCCGTGCCGGAGGGGACGAAGCCGGGGCTTCTGATCGGTGCCTCCGGGGCAGGCACGACAGGCACGACCTATCGAATCGACCTCGCGGATCTTGCAGCGCTCGACGCGGCGGACGGTGACGAGTTTGACGGGCTCATCCGCGAGTCCGACCTGCCGTCCATCACCTTAACGGCCACCTACAGCTTTGTCGGCCCCGATGCTGAATGGACCGGCTATCAGGCTGTCGGCATCGGCGATGTCGACGGGGACGGGTTCGACGAACTGCTGATCGCGGCATCGGAGAGTTCTCCCGACGCTGGTGCCGTCTACCTGGTCTCGAGCCGCGATCTCGAGGCGCTGGATACCCATGGTGGCGTGGCGCGCGACCAGGTGATCGATCTTGGGTCGGTCGCCGCCTATACGGAATCCGGTGACGGCCGCAGTTACCGGATCGTGACAAGCATCGCAGACACCAATGAGCTAGGGCAGTCGCTCTCGTATATCGGCGACTTTGACGATGACGGGCGGGCCGACCTGCTGATGACGTCGTGGCATCAGTACAACCGCGACGAAGGGGGCGAGCGCGTTGGTTATGGCGGCTCTGCCTACCTGATATCGGGGGCCGAACTCGAGGCACTGGACGAGGCCGGCAGCGCCGATGGAGCGACCCGCGACGGGGAGGTGGACCTGGCCGATATTGAAGGGTTTACCGGTAATTCCGTCCAGTTTCGGGATGTTCCCCAACACAACACGCCGGTCGAGGCGGTTTCGGGAACCGGCGATGTCGATGGCGATGGCCGGCCGGATATCCTGATCGGCGCGCAGTCTTACAACTCGGATTATCCGGGTCATGCCTTCCTGGTGACGGGCGCCGACCTGGAGGATCTCGACAATGTTTACGGGCCGGATGGCGTGCTCAGCCTTGCGCGGATGGATCAGCTGCCCGACGGCGCGACCTCTTATCATTTCATCGGCGCAGGCCCGGGCGATCAATCCGGTTATGACGTGTCGATCGTCGGCGACCTCGACAATGACGGCCGGGACGATCTGCTGATCGCGGCCTATGTCGGGGGCAAGGTTTACGTGGTCAGCGGCGCCGATCTCGAGGGCCTCGCCAATGCAGACCGCGAAATCAACCTCGCGGGCATTGCCACAGGCAGCGGATCTTTCGAAATCGACACAGCGGGAGAGGTTACGGTCACCGCCGTCACTGATATCGGGGATGTCGATGGCGACGGCCATGACGACATCGCCTTTGGCGGCATATTCGGGGCTGGCAGAACCTACGTGCTCGGCGGTGCCGATCTTGTGGCCGCCGATGATCTGGACAACAGCCGTGATGGAAAGATCGACGCGACGCTCATTCCCCAGCTTCAGGTCGCTGGTCACCTTGGCTACCTTTTCCAGGGCGCCAGCAGTAGCTACGCCGGAATCAGCGCGCCGGCCGGCGATCTTGACGGGGATGGCCGCGCTGACTTGCTGATCGGGGCCTATCGCGAAGACGTCGAAGATATCTCCGGCTACGATGCTGCCGGTGCCACTTACGCGATCATGGCGGCCGATTTCGCCGCGGCCGACGATGTCGGTGACGGCACCGGGCAGGACGGCATCATCGCCCTCGATGCTATCCACTATGACGGCATCGTGCAGGGCACGGCCGGGGACGACCAGATCGATACCGCCTACCTGGCTGACCCGGGGCTCGACCGGCTCGACCGGTTCGACGCGCTCGACAATTCGAACGACGACGAGATCGAGGCCGGCGACGGCGATGACACCATCGTGGCGAGCGCCGGCGACGACGACATCGACGGGGGCGCTGGGCACGACACCTACCGGGCCGCGGACGATGCGTTGATGGGCTACCGGCTCATCGGGGACAGGAGCACCGGCTATTCGCTCGCGCAGACGGGCGACATGAACGGCGACGGGCTGGACGACCTGCTCATCGGCGCGAGATGGGCCGGCGTTACGGACAGCGGTGCATTCCAGCAAGACGGCAGGACCTATCTGGTCACCGGCGCGGCGCTGGAGCAGGCAACGCCGGTGGCCGACACCGCCGGTGTCATCGACCTGGACACGATTGCCGGGGTCGAGGGTGCCTATACCTTCAAGGGGGCCACGCTGCAGGATCTGTCCGGGGCGGCCGTCGCGTCGCTTGGCGATCTCGACGGTGACGGGAACCGGGAACTGCTGATCGGGGCCCCTAACGCGGGCGCATTTAGCGCCGGCAAAGCCTATCTCGTCGCGTCAGGCTCTTTCGCCGCCGCCGACACCGACGGGGATGGCGTGATCGATCTGGGGGATGTCGCCGGGACGGGCCTGTCCTTTCAGTTCGATGCCAATTCCGGAAACATTCTGGGCAGGTCGATTGCCTCGGCAGGCGATGTCGACGGGGACGGGTTCGAGGACCTGATCGTGGGGGCCCCGATCGCGACGTACGACCCGACCCCCGGTTCGGCCTATCTCGTCACCGCCCAATACCTTCGCGACCACCATGATTCTGTCGGCGACGGCGTGATCGACCTGCCGGACGCCGCGGACGAAGCCGACATCTACCGGATAGAGGGCGCGGCTGACGCGTCCACCGGATGGGTAGTTGCACCGGCCGGCAATGTCGTGGGGGACGGGCGCGCCGACCTGATGATCTGGTCGCCAGGGAACGGTGATCAACTCGCTCCTGTCCATCTTCTCGGCGCGGAGGCGTTCGATGGCGTCGCGGCGGATGGCGTGATTGAACTGGACCCTATCGCCAGTCTTGCGAACTCCTACAGGTTCCAGGGCTTCGCCCATACTGTCAGTGACGCTCACCAGATACCGATGACCACGGGGGATGCCGATGGCGACGGGCAGACCGATCTGCTGATCGGTCCGCATCTGGTCAGCGGCGCGGACCTCGCGGGCCTGGACGCCGACGGCGATCAAGTGATCGCGCGGTCCGACATTGCCGGCAGCCAAGGGTCCTTCAGCCTGACTTTGGGATTCCCTTACCCTGACCTTGGGGTGAGCACCGCCTTCGTCGATGCGCTTGGGGACGACCGGCAGGAACTTCTGATCGGCTTCTCGGATGCCGCTGGCCTCCGCTCTTCCGGTACCGTCTACCTCGTCTCCCACGACGATCTGGTCGCTGCCGCGGATGCCGACAGGCAGGTCGATCTGACCACGATCCTCAGCCCCGGATCCTCCTACCGGTTCATTGGAGATGTGCTCGACCGGGTCGGCAACGCGGTGTCCTCGGTCGGCGACGTCGACGGCGACGGCCGCGAGGACCTGATCATCGGCGCGTCGCGGGCCGAATGGGAAGGGCACGACACCGAGGGCGAGGCCTATCTGATCCGGTCGTCCGATCTTGCCCATCTCGATGCGGCCGACGACATTGCCGACGGCACGATCGATCTTGACCATGTCGGAATGCTCGCCGAACAGACCCTGGACGTCACGATCTATGACGACGCGACGGGCACCGCCATCAAGGGCGGCACGGGGTATCCCGGGACCGATACGCTCACCAACGTCGAGCATTACGTCGCCGACAAGGGTGCCGGGCACGACCGCATCACCCTGAACAACACCGCGGCGCAGGTGTTGTTCGACCGCGATGTCGACGTTTCCGATCTTGATGGGGCCATCGGAACCTTCGACCCCGGCAACGGGGGCGCCGACATCGCCTTCGGCGGCGCCGGCGAGCCGACGCTGCCGGAGATCCTCGCCGGTATCCAGGCCGGCGACCCGGGTTACGCGGCGGGCGGCCGGTTCACCATCACCTCCGGCGACGAGTCGGGGCAGGTCGGCAATATCTCCTTCGAGAACTTCGAGACCATCGATTTCGGCATTGTCTGCTTCGCCGCGGGCACCCTGATCGACACCCCCGCCGGGCCGCGCCCGGTCGAGCAGATCGCCGCCGGTGACGCGGTGCTGACCCGCGACCGCGGCGCGCAGCCGGTGCGCTGGTCGGGGGCGCGGCGGGTGTCAGCCGCCGCGCAGATCGCCAACCCCAGGACACGGCCGATCCGCATCCGGGCCGGTGCGCTCGGCCCGGGGGTTCCCGCGCGGGATCTGCGCGTGTCGCGCCAGCACCGGATCCTGTTGGCCGATCCGGACACCGGAAACGAGGTACTGCTGGCCGCGATCAAGCTGGTCGGGCGCCCCGGGATCACGCGCGACGACAGCTGCACACCGGTGGCGTATCACCACCTGCTCTGCCCGCGCCACGAGATCCTGAGCGCGCATGGCGTCCCGGCCGAAAGCCTGCTGCTGGGCCCGCAGGCCCGCAAAATGCTGACCCCGGCACAATGGGCGCAGATCTCGCGGGACTGCGCCGATCTCGTGGCCCGCCCCGGCCCGGCGGCCCGGCCGATCGTCAGGCGTGCCGCGGCCGCGCTGACCGTTCCGCGGAGCACCGCGGCGAAGGCCGAAGGCCTTCGGCGTCGGACGCGGCACGAGAACCCGGCGCCCCATTTTGCCCGGCCGCCCGTATCGACCGCCGATGTTCCGGGGGCGCGCGAAACCGAAACCGCGCCCCCGCCATTCTAGTCCGGCCGTGTCCAGGAGTCCGGGCGCCGGCCCTCGCTCGCGGTCCGTATCGACTGCGCCGTGTTTTCCAGTGACACGAGAACGTCCGAGATCCGTTCCTGGAGCCGATCCTTTTCGGCCGCGTCGTCGCGTGTCTCCCGCGCGGTGGCGGCGATCTGGTCGCGCAGGGTCTCGAACTGCGACCGGATCAACTGGACGATTTCGTCCCGCCGGCCTTCGTTCTCGAGGATCATCCGGTTGATATCGACGAGGCTGGAAAGCTCGCGCCGGCGTTCTGAGGCCTGTTCGGACAACCTGGCGAGATGCTCGCCAAGGGCCTTGCTCCGCCCGATCAGCGCGGTGAGGCGACCCTCGTAGCGTTGCTGGCCTTTCACGAGAGCGTCTTGACGTTGGCCGGCACTCTCCATGGTGGACTGCAGATTGGCGAGGTCCTGCTGGATTTCGGCAAGTCGGGTCAGGGCGTCGAGTTTCTCGGAGATTGTTGCCAGAGAGGTCCCGGTCGCATGCAGCCCCGCCTGCATCCGTTCCGCCGAGTCGCGGACCATGGCGGCGCGGCTCTCCTCTGCTTTTGCGTTGGTCCGGTAGGCCTCCACGAGCGTTTTGTTCACGGATTTCTGATCGTCCACGGCATCGTGCAACGCGTGCAGCATGCGATTTCGCGCGACACTCTCCGACTGGAACCCCGTCAACAGCGCCTGGCTCGATTGTGCCTGCGACCGCATCGAGAGATCGAGCGCGGCAAGCTGGGACCGCGTCTGGTCGAGCGCCCCGGGCAGGTTACGGATGACGTTCAGCGTGTCCGGCAGAGCCTCGGCGCTTTTCACGAAGCGGTGCATCCCTTCGATGGCTTCCTGGTTGGACAGCGCCAGCCGGCGGACCGCCGCGTCCGTCTGGCCGACGAGATTGACCAGCTTGTCCATCCGGGTGCCGGCTTCCTGTTCGCGGGCGGCCACGAGGCTGATGAACTCGGCGATGGAGTCGCTGTCGAAGCTTTCCAGGGCCGGATCGAGGGCCTTTTCCCGCAGAACGTCCGTGAGGCTGCGGCGGGACAGTTCGAAGTAGCGTTCGGCCGCCCGGGCGAGGATCAGACCCATGATCCCCGTGGTCATGGAGCCGACCAGGCCGAACATGGACGAGCTGAATGCGGTGCCCATGGCGGACAGGGGTTCCTGGAGCGACAGGACCATGTCGTTGAAGGCCGCGTTCAGTTCCTCGGCGCTTTCCCGGCCCGTGCCGCCGCCCACCTGCTCGAGGATTTCCCCGGCCGAGACGAGTGTCCGCAGCAGGCCGATGAAGGTTCCCAGAAGCCCGAGGGAAACGAGCAACCCGGTCAGGTATTGCAGGAACACCAGCCTTTGGCGGAACCAGGCGCGGATAATGTCCATCTCTGCGCGCACCGTGTCCCGGATCACGCGGGTGCTGAGGGCCTGCGTCTCGCCCAGCATCTTGGACACCGCCATCGCGAGATGGGTTTCTTCCGGAAGTGCCTCCACCCGGAGGTCGCCGCTGTCGATCTGGCGCTTCAACATGCGCAGCGCGGCATATTCTTCATCGATGTGAAAGGCGCTGAGAACCCCGGCGACAACCCCGAAACCGAGCACCAGCAGGATCATGAAATTGATGAAAAAGTTGGCATTCAGCGCGAACAGGAAAAAGTCGAGGATGAAAAGGACGACAGCGGTCAGGAATCCGATCGGAAGAAGCGCGACCACCTTTACGGGGAGCCCGATTTCCGTCGGCCTGACCTCGTCGCCCGGCTTGCGCCGGGGCGATCCGCGTCCCTGTTTTGCGACCTCGTTCATCTTGACCTCCGGGTTACTCAACTGCTGTCCTGCAGGGCCGTGGAGAGACCCCTGACGACCGGCGAAGACAGGTACTGAAAGACGGTTCGCTCGCCGAGAACGATGTCGGCCGTCGCCACCATGCCCGGCACGAGCGGGCGGCCGAATTCGGCATAGCTTTCGCCGTCGACGCCGATGCGCAGGCGGAAGAAGCGGTTGCCGTTCTCGCGCGGCAGCGTGTCCGAGCTGACATCCGTCACCCGGCCTTCGAGCGTGCCGTAAACGGCATGGTTGTAGGCGCTGACCCGGATCTTTACCGGTAGGCCGGACGTGATTTCCGCGCGGTCGGCGGGGCGGACCCAGGCCTCGATGGTGGGGCGGTCGGTATCGGGCGTGATTTCCATGATCGGCTCGCCGGGGCGGACCACCCCGCCGATCGTCGAAACCTCGATCCGATTGACGGTCCCGTTGGTGGGCGACAGCACCGCGGTCCGCTGAAGCCGATCCCGCGCCGCGTTCATGTCCTGTTCGAGACGGGAGAGTTCGACGCGCACTTCGTCCAGCCGGAGAAGCGCGGACTCGCGGAATTCCGCAACCAGTTCGACGGCGTCGTTCTGTGCCTCCTCGATCTGGAGGCCGAGCTGCGGGGCACGGCTGTCGAGCTCTACGATCTGGGCGCGCACATCCTCGACCTGGCCCTCCGCCTGCAGCACCTGCAGCCGCGATCCGGCGGAGCGGCGCTCCATCCGCTGGTAAACCTCCAACTGCGCCTGCGCGTTCTCCAGCCGCCGTTCCAGCGCCAACCGGCGCGCCGCGTTCTCGTCAAGGGCCGCGCGCAACTGCGCAATCCTGTTGTCCATCCCGTCGAGCGAGAGACGGAGGGTATCCTGCCGGGCCGCGTAGATCTCGCGCTGCCGCGCGACGGTCTCCGGGGGCGAGGCGACCCCGGTCCAGTCCGGCCGGCGTTCCGCCACCTCGGCCATGAGGCGTTCGGCCTCTGCATAAAGCGAAGCGAGGCGCACCTCCCGCTCGCGGACGGTGGACTCGGCCTGGATGTCCGAGATCCGCAGCAGGGTCTGGCCCGCGCGAACCTCCTCGCCCTCACGCACGAGTATCTCTGAAACGACGCCGCCCTCGAGGTGCTGCACGATCTGCACGAATTCCGACGGAACGACGCGCCCCTGGGCCCGCACCACGCGGTCGACCTTCGCCGTCAGGCTCCAGAACAGGATCAGCAGAAGAACCAGGGTGATGATCGTCACGACCGCCCTCGGCAGGAGATACCATTCCTGCCGACCGAGCCGGGGACCGTTCCTGTCCGCCCTTCTCGCGCGCGATGCCATGACCTAGCCCCCCGAGCCTGCGGCGGCCTGCGACGGGAACAGCTCAAGCACCAGGCGGCCCTTGCGCAAGGGGCTTTGTGCGTCATGCACCCGAACCGAGATGCGCGCGCTGCCGATATCGTTATCGAGCAGGTAGTTGCGGACATCCATGGCGCGGAAGAACGCGCTCTGACGCTCCATCGTCAGGTAACTGACCGCGGGATAGGCGTGAATCTCCACGACAGGGGGGGTATCGGCCTCGAAGATGGGCCCAAGCAGTTCGCCCAGGGTCGCCCGGGCATCTTCGTCCAGCAGGATCGACTCCGCCGGGTAGTCGATCACGATCCGGACAAGATCGCGATCCCCGGCCGCGACCGCGTTCTCGCCCTCGCCTTCGGCCTCGGGGACGCGCGCCTCGATCTCGATTCCTCCCCCCGTCGGGGCGAAGCCGCTGGGCTCGCCCGCAGCCTCGGGCGCAGCGATCTCGTCGGTCTCTTCACGCTCTGCGTTTTCCGGGTCGGTGGCACGTTCATCGGCTTCGCCATCACCGGGCCGGGCCGCGTCCGTCTGTCCGGATCGAGCCTCCGCATTCGAACCCGCCGCGGCGTCCGCGGGTCGTGCCCCCGGAGGCACTTGATCGGGGGCCGCTTCCTCGGCGCGGGCCTCGGCGGGGCTTTCCGTCTCCGGCGCCCCTTCATCCGCCTGTTCCGGGGCCTCGGCCGCCGCCGGCGCCCCGCTCTCCGCGACGGTCGCCGCGTCGTCTGCCGGGGCGGCATCCTGCGCCGCGGGGGCTTCGGGGACGTCGGCCTCGGCAACCTGCTCTTGCGGACGCATGGGATCGGCGTCCTCGGCGCGGGTTTCGCCGGGGCTTTCCGTCCCCGGCGCCCCTTCATCCGCCTGTTCCGGGGCCTTGACCACCGGCGGCGCCCCGCTCTCCGCGACGGTCGCCGCGTCGTCTGCCGGGGCGGCATCCTGCGCCGCGGGACCTTCGGGGGCGTCGGCTTCAGCAACCTGCTCTTGCGGGCGTGTTGCCTCGTCGGGGGTCTGGCCGGCCATGGTCATGTCCGGGGCGCCGTCGGCTTGTGCATCTGCACCGACGGGTGCCGGGTCTGCTGGCCGGGCGTCGTCACGCGCGGCCGCCGCCCCGGTCGCGGTCGCCGGGTCGCCCGGCGGGCTTGGCCGGGCCTCTGCCTCTGCGGGATCAATCGGTGCCTCTTCGGGCGTGTCGGCCGCTTCTTGAGGCATCTCCGCCTGGTCGTCGGCGCCCGCACGCTCCTGCGGGGTTTCGGCCGGCGCACGCGCGGCGTCGAGGCGGGCGCGAAGCTCCGCGTTTTCGGCCTCGAGCGTCTGCAACCGCGCGAACAATTCGCCAACCTCCTGCCGCGCGGAGGAGGACAGGTAGGCGTCGGGGGCGGGAGCCCGGGGCGCGTCCGACCCAGGGGGGGAATCTTCCCCCGTGGGCGCGACACTGAAATCCTGCAGGATGCTCTCGACCGTCTCGGACACCCGGTCCGCCAGCATGCCCTCGACCGAGACGCGGGTCTTTACGACCGAGTAGAGGGACAGGGACATCGCCAGGATCAGGATGATGAAGACCATGCCGAGCAGCATGTTGCTCAGCGCATCGACGTAGCCGGGCCAATAGCCCTCGATCCGGTCGTCGTCGTCCAAGGCGCCACCACTCATTTGCCGTCAGCCCGTTTGGCGGTGTCGAATTCCGCCAGGAGATCACCAAGCAGATGCTTGGCCTGAAGCAGCGTCACGGCCTCGGTGACGGCGAGATTCGTCATCTCGACCCTGGCCTCGTAAAGCGTCTGGTAAGCTTCGAGGACCTCCAGCGTGTTCGGATCGGTCGTGAGGAACTGTTCTTCGAATGCCGCGACAACCGCCTCGCTGGCACGCAGCCGCGCAACGGTCGCGCCGTATTGTTCGTGGATGGACCCGAGGAGCGCGTAGACGTTGCGCAAGTTCCGGCTGAGCTGCCGCCGCGCCTGCGTGAGACGCAGTTCGTATTCCTCGTTTCGCGCCGCGTTGAGCCGGCGTTCGGAGTCGAGCTGGCCGTTGCGAAACAGGGTCATGTTGAAATTCAGGCCGACCTCCGTCTGGTCCTGGGTGCCGCCGGTCGCCGACAGCCCGTCCTCTATGGTGTGGGACAGTTCCAGGTTCACGACGGGATGCCGTTTCAACTCGGTCCGCCGTTCCTCGAGAAGCGCCCGGTCCAGCTGAATGCGGCTGAGCGCGATTTCGTTGTTCGCCTCCATCGCGTGCTCGAACGCCGCCGTGATGCTGGCCGGCAACCGATTGCCGAGCGTCGCGGGCACGCGCAGCGTGTCGGGGATGAACCCGGTCTTGCGCGTGAATTCCGAGATGTTCTCGGTCAGTCCCGCCCGGATATCGGAGATGGAGGCACGCACCGTCTCTATCCGCGCGCGCACCCGCTCGCGATTGGCCGGGCTTGCCCCGCCGGCATCGACGCGCTCTCCCACGATCGCGAGGAGCGCGTCGAGCTCCTCCTCGTGGCCTTCGGCGAAGCGGACGATCAGCGCACTTTGCACCACCGAGAGATAGGCCGTCGCGATGTCGAGCGCGGTCAGCGACCGGATGTTTCGCCGCGAGATTTCCGCGGTCTCCACGTCGTTCTCGCGGAGCTCTACGTCATGCAGCAGGGACAGGTTGAAAAGCGGCTGGCGCAGCGCGACGCTGAGCTCCGATGCCTCCGCGCCGGGTGAAAGGCCGGACAGCCCGTCGGACGACCGCACGGCCGTTGATCCCTCGAGCGTGATCTGCGGACCCATCGCCTGGCGCGCCGCATCGGCCCGCGCACGTTCCTGGTTCAGCTGCACCTCGCCGATGCGCGCTTCGGGGACGCTGTTCAGGGCCCGCGCGATGACGCCCGAAAGGCTCATGGCGCCATCGATCGCCTCCACCCCGATGAGGAGCTCGGGTTTCGGAACGGGGATCGCGGCGGGCGTCCCCATGACGCGGCCCAGCTCGGCAAGCTTCAGGGTGGCGGACTGCACCCGAAGCTGCGCATCGCCGGGCAGCGGGCGCGGCATGTCCTGTTCCGGCGTCCTGCCCCCGGTTCCGATAAGCCGATCACCGGCGCATCCTGCAGCCATGACACTGACCAGGAGGAGGGACACGGCAAGTCGCAGCCGCTGGCGGGCAGTCCGTTCACGGCCTGCCCGCGTCAGCGGTCCGGTTATCGGGCGTGCATATCCTACACGTTCCAAGCCCACTCCTGCTCGTCTCCGCCCGCGGTGTTCATCAGGCCGATTTTCGTCTGCTGTCCTGCCCATCCATGGCCAGCAGGTCGTTGGGGCTGCCTGCGGCTGCAAGTTTTCCGTCATTCACGTAGATCAGGCGGTCCGCGACCCGGATCAGCTCCGGATCATGGGTGGCCACCACGAGGGTGCGCTGTCCCTTCAGTTTGCCGAGCAGCCCGATCACGCGGGCACGCGCATCCGAGTCGAGACCGGTCAGCGGTTCGTCGAGCACCAGGGCATCGTCGCTTTGCAGCAGGGCGGTGGCCAGGGCCAGCAACTGCCGCTGCCCCCCCGACAAGCCGCCCCCGAAGGTGGTGACGCGCGTCTCCAGGGACAGCGCCCCGGTATCCAGCGACCGGTCGAGCCCGATCTCGCGCAGCAACGCCAGCCGCTCGGCCGCGCCCTGGCCGGTTCCGTTTTCCTCGAGGATCGCGTCGACCGTCATGGTCAGGAACTGCGGCTCCTGAGGCTTGAAGCCCACTGCCGCGGCGAGCCATTGCGTCCGCTCGGGCGTTATCTCGACCCCGCCGGCCACCAGCGTGCCGGTCGTGGGTGCGATCCGCCCGGCGAGCAGCCGCAGCAGCGTTGACTTGCCCGATCCCGTCCGCCCCACCACGGCGACGAATTCCTTGGGCCGGACCCGGAGCGACACGTCATCGATCAGCGCCCGTTCGCGGGCAGACCTGCGATAGGTGACATGGGACAGGGCGAATTCGGGCGAGGGCAGGCGCGTCTTCCGTGCCTTGCGGAGCCGCTTGCGCTGCGCCTTGGGATCGCCCAGCGTCACCAGGTCGCCCAGCTCGTGCAGCGCCCGCACGAAATCCCCGTAGCGCCCGACGAGCGCCGCCACCGACCCGAACAGCAGGACCGTGCGGCTTACCAGCATGGTGCAGGCGATCAGCGCCCCGACCGTCATCAGCTGCGATTCGACCCGGTAGGCCCCGACGACCAGCGTGGACGCCGTCGCCAGCACGGCGAAGCCGGGCATGAGCGACTGGATGACGCCGGACCAGCTTCGGGCGCGGGCGGCGTCCGCGGCGCCGGCCTCGGAATGGGTCAGGAACCGGCCGAGGCTGTTGATCTGCGCCCGTGGCCGCTTCATCGTCTCGAGCGCGCCGAGAACCTCGACGATCAGCGAGGCCTTTTCGCTGGAATTGCGAATCTGCGCCTGGTGCGCGCGGCGTGCGCGCCATTGCGACAGGACCGAGATCACCAGCAGCGCCACGCCGAACCCGGCCGCGACATAGGCGATCGGCCCGCCGATCACGAAGAGAAAGCCGAGAAACAGAAGGATGAACGGCAGGTCCGAGATCGGCAACAGATAGGCCGCGGACAGGAAATCGCGCGCGCTCATCACCTCGCGGTATTTCGCCATGGCAAGCCCCGGGGGTGGCGCCGACATGGGCGAGGCCGCCAGCAAGCCGGTAAAGATGCGCTCGTCCAGCGCCCGGTCCCAGCGTGCGCCCACATGTTCCACCACGAGGACACGGGACTGGCGCAGCAGGAAATCGAGCACCATCAGCACCGCGACCCCGATCGCCAGCGCCCAGAGCGACGAGAACGCGGCATTCCCGATGATCTTGTCGTAGACGATGATGGTGAAGATCGGCAGCGCCAGCGTCAGGCAGTTGATGATCAGCCCGGCGAGGAGCAAGACCCCGATCTGGCGATTATTGGCACGCCAGACATTGCGCCAGGCGCGCCAGCTCTGGCGCACGGCATCGCGCCCGCGGAAGTCCGTGGGCGGGGAACCGGTCTCGTGTTGGGGCGATGCTGAACTCAAGCGGCACTCACATTACACTTTGCCAGGGAAAGACCGCCCCCTAGGCCGCGGTTACGATATGCACCTCGGCAAGCACTGTCGAGGGGACGGACACGTCCGTGTACTGGTAAAGGTTACCCTCTTCCCCTTTCGCATTCGTTTCCGACGTGGTCGACTCGTCAAAACTCGTCGGATCGTCGGTCACCGTGAAGGTGTCGCCGCTATCCAGCCGGATGCTGATGGGCTCGGCGCCGCCGGTCGCCCCGGACGTCAGGGCGGCGAGATCGTCCAGACTGACCTGCACCGTGTCGCCCGCCGTATCGTTCCTCAGGTCCAGAATGTCGAAGTTCACGGCCCGCGCATCGCCGCCGCCATCGCGGAAATCGCCCAGGTCGAAGGTGCCCGACATGTCCTCGACCACCACCTCGTCGGCATCGCCGTCGGCCCCGCCATCCACGGCACCCGCCGCGAGATTGCCGACCTGGCTGGCGAGAATGTGCAGGTAGTCCGCCCCGGCCCCGCCATCGAGCGTATCTGCCCCGCCCCGTCCCTCGATCACGTTGGCGCCGCCATCCCCGGTCAGCGTATCGTCATGGGCCGAGCCGATGACGTTCTCGAAATTGGAGAGCGTATCGTTGCCATCCGCCCCGCTGGCGGTTCCGGCCGCCAGGTCCACGGTCACCGCGCCGGTGGCATTCTCGTAGGACACGGTGTCGATGCCGCCTTCGCCATCCAGCGTGTCGGCCCCGAAGCCGCCCTCGATCACGTTGGCGCCGCTGTTTCCCGACAGCGTGTCGCCCGTCGACCCGCCGACCAGGTTCTCGATGCTGGTCAAGGTGTCGGCGTTGCCGAAGCCGTCATTGACGGCGGTGGCGTCGCCATTGTCGTCGAGATCGATCTCGACGGCCTGCAGGCCGTTGACGAAGCTGGCCGTGTCGGTGTCGTCGCCGCCATCCAGCGTATCGAGTCCGGCGCCGCTGATCAGCACGTCGTCGCCCGCGCCGCCAAGCAACGTCAGCGACGGTGTCGGGCCCGATCCGGAATCGCTGCCGGCGAAGAGATCGCTTTCGCCCGCGTAAGGATGGTCAGCATCCAGCGTGCCGCCCCATTTCCAGGCAACGAACCCTTCGAGCAGATGGCGGTCCGAGTCCGAAAGCGGTGCGTCGAAGATCATCAGGTCCTTGAGCCTGGCGTTTTCACCGTGGTCGTAGACCCGGGCCTGCCCGACATAGCCGCCGAAATCCAGGGTGTTCGCCACGATGATCGTACTCTCTTCGCCCCAGGTCGCATCGTATGCATCGTCCTGGTTCCAGTTCACCAGTTCCCCGTTGTGATACATTGCGCCCGGATTCACGTTACGCCATTCATCGCTCGTATGGCCGTTCCGGACCGACCAGCCCTTGTATGCGTGGGACATGTCCGCGAGCAGGGTCGCGCCGTCCTGGACATCCTCGGTCACGCTGACAAGCGCGCCGACACCGGCGTCGGCAAGGTCATTGATCTGGGCCCAGTCGTCGGCGAACTTGACCATGTAACGCGCACTTTCGCTGTCCCATTCAATATTGGGCTTCTTGTGCGACGCGTCGTGCCCCCGGATGTTGTAGCCGTTCCCGGTCTTGTCCCGCCACGTCGCGACGCGTTGGTTAACTAACAAGCCGGCCTCGTTGCCGCCCTCCTCTACCCAGTCGCCATCGATGTCGCTGCCGTCCAGCCATGCCATCAGGCTCGAAATGGACAACGGCGTCCAGACAGCCTGCGGCGCCGCGCCGATCACGTCGTCGCCCGCACCGCCTTCGAGCTGGCCGTCGGTGTCCCCCGCGCGCAGCGTATCGTCATGGGCCGAGCCGATGACGTTCTGGAAATTCGAGAACGTATCGTTGCCAGCCGCCCCGCTGGCCGTTCCGGCCCCCAGGTCCACGGTCACACCCCCGCTGGCACTGGCGTAGGACACGGTGTCGTTGCCGCCCTCGCCATCCAGCGTGTCGTCGCCGCCGCCGCCCTCGATCACGTTGTCGGCGCTGTTGCCGGTCAGCGTATCCGGTGCGCTGCCGCCGACCAGGTTCTCGATGCTGGTCAACACATCGCCGTTGCCATAGCCGTCATTGCCCGTCGTCGCGTCGCCGTTATCGTCGAGATCCACCACCACGCCCTGCTCCGCCGTGACGAAGCTGGCCGTGTCGTTGCCGTCCCCGCCGGCAAGCGTATCGGCCCCGCCGCCGCTGATCAGCACGTCGTCGCCGGCACCGCCGTCGAGCGTCAGGACCCCGCTGTCGGCCGTGCCGGCAAAGAGGCTCGTGTCTTCGGCATAGGGATGTTCGTCCGGCAGGGCGATGTCCCATTTCCAGGCCAGGTAACCTTCCAGCAGCTGCCGGTCGGATTCGCCGAGGGCGCCGTCGAAGATCATGACATCCATGAACCGGCCGTTGGTGCTCCATCCGCCTAGAAACAATTGGGTTCCTTTCTCGTCCCAGTCGAGCCAGGCCGAAGAGGTCGTGACGAGACTGTTTCCCGCGCCATAGGTGGCGTCATAGACATCGTTCGGGGTCGCCCAGTCGACCGACTCTCCGTTGAGGAAAAAATCCGGATCCGCACCCGGCATGATGCCGTTGGGCGTGGTATCGCCGTTTTCCGATATCCAGCCTTGGCGAGTGGAGTGCCGGTACAACAGCGTGCCGTCCAGGTTCCTTGTCACACTGGCGAGAGAGCCACTCCCAATGTTCGGTTCCTGGACGAACCCCGCCAAGGCGGTGGCGAACCGCGCGTGATCAGGGTTGGTCCCGGAAGCGTCTATCAGCCAGGGCCTTCGATGCGCTGAAAGGCCAGACGGGTCGAGGTCATGGCCATTGCCGCTCTTGTCGACCCAGTAGTTGATGAGGTGATTGCCATAATATGCGTTGGGTTGGACACCGTCCTCCGACGTTCCTTCGGAGGTCCAGTCGCCGTCGATGTCATTGCCGTCAAACCACACGGCCAGGTTTGAAATCGCCAGCGGCGTCCAGACGGCCTGCGGCGCCGCGCCGATCACGTCGTTGCCGGCACCGCCCGTGATCTCGTCCGTGCCCCCGCCCGAGATCAGGCGGTTGTCCTGGTCGTCGCCGGTCAGGGTGTCGTCATGGACAGATCCGATCACGTTCTCGACGCCGGTCAGCGTGTCGTCCCCGGCCGCGCCGCTGGCAGTGCCGGCGTCGAGATCCACGGTGACCGCGCCCGTCGCACCGGAATAATCCGCCGTGTCGGTCCCGGCACCTCCGTCCAGCGTGTCGTTGCCTGCGCCGCCGGTCAGCGTGTCGTCGCCATCGCCACCCTCCAGCGTGTCGGTCCCCGCGCTGCCCAGGAGCACGTCGTCGTCAAGCCCGCCGCGGAGCGTGTCGCCCCCGTCGCCGCCGGTCAGCGTGTCGTCGCCGGCGCCGCCCGCGAGGGTGTTGGCCTGGCTGTTGCCGGTCAGCGCGTCGTCGCCACTGCCGCCGGTAAGGTTCTCGATCCCGGAGAGATCGTCACTCCCGCCGAGGCCGTCACTCACCCCGGTCGCATCGCCGCTGTCGTCGAGGGTGATGTTCAGGTCACCGGCGCTTGCGCCGTAATCCGCCGTGTCGATGCCGTCGCCGCCGGTCAGCGTGTCGTCTCCGGCGCCGCCGGTCAGCACGTCGTCGCCAAGCCCGCCCAGGAGCGTGTCGTTCCCGCCCCCGCCCGTCAGTGCATCGCCCCCCGCGCCGCCGGTGAGCCGGTTGGCCGCGGCGTCGCCGGTCAGGTGGTCGTCATGGTCCGAGCCGGTCACGTTCTCGATGTCTCTCAGCGTGTCGTCGCCCTCGGTGGCAGAGATGGTCTGGGCATTCGTGTCCGAGAGGTCGACCGTGACCGCGTCGCCTGCGCCTGAATAATCCGCCGTGTCGATCCCGTCGCCACCGTCGAGCGTGTCATCCCCGGCCCCGCCGGTCAGGGTATCTTCGCCGGCGCCGCCCTCGAGCGTGTTGTCCCCGGCGTCGCCGGTCAGGGTGTCGTCGCCGCTTCCGCCGATGACGTTCTCGATGCCGGTCAGCGTGTCGGCGCCCTCGGTGGCAGAGATGGTCTGGGCGGTCGTGTCCGAGAGGTCGACCGTGACCGTATCCGTCGCGGCCGAATAATCCGCCGTGTCGATGCCGTCACCGCCGGTCAGCGTGTCGTCCCCGGCGCCGCCCAGGAGCGTGTCGTCGCCGGCGCCACCCGTCAGCACATCATCCCCGGCCCCGCCGGTCAGCCTGTCGTCGCCAAGCCCGCCGAGGAGCGTGTCGTTCCCGGCGCCACCTGCCAGCGTATCGGCGCCCGCGCCACCGGTGAGGCGGTTGGCCCCGGCATCCCCGGTCAGGGCGTCGTCATGGTCCGAGCCGATGACGTTCTCGATGCCGGTCAGCGTGTCGGCGCCCTCGGCGGCAGAGATGGTCTGGGCATTCGTGTCCGAGAGGTCGACCGTGACCGCGCCCGTCGCACCGGAATAATCCGCCGTGTCGGTTCCGTCGCCGCCCTCGAGCGTGTCATCCCCGGCGCCGCCGGTCAGCGTGTCGTCGCCGGCGCCGCCCAGGAGCGCATCGTTCCCGCCCGCGCCCGAGAGCGTGTCATCCCCCGCGCCGCCGGTGAGGCGGTTGGCCTTGTCATCGCCGGTCAGGTGGTCGTCGCCGCTGCCGCCGATGACGTTCTCGATGCCGGTCAGCGTGTCGGCGCCCTCGGTGCCAGAGATGGCCTGGGCGTTCGTGTCCGAGAGGTCGACCGTGACAGCGCCCGTCGCACCGGAATAATCCGCCGTGTCGGTTCCATCGCCGCCTTCGAGCGTATCATCCCCGCCTCCGCCGGTCAGCGTATCGGCCCCGGCGCCGCCGGTGAGGCGGTTGGCCTCGGCGTCCCCGGTCAGGTCGTCGTCGCCGCTGCCGCCGATGACGTTCTCGATGCCGGTCAGCGTGTCCGCGCCCTCGGCGGCAGAGATGGACTGGGCGGTCGTGTCCGAGAGGTCGACCGTGACCGTATCCATCGCGGCCGAATAATCCGCCGTGTCGTCCCCGTCACCGCCCTCGAGCGTGTCGTCCCCGGCTCCGCCGCTCAGCCTGTCGTCGCCGGCGCCGCCCAGGAGCGCATCGTTCCCGCCCGCGCCCGAGAGCGTGTCATCCCCCGCGCCGCCGGTGAGCCGGTTGGCCCCGGCGTCGCCGGTCAGGTGGTCGTCATGGTCAGAGCCGGTCAGGTTCTCGATGTCTCTCAGACGGTCAGCGCCGGCGGTCACCCACCCATCGGGATCCGTGCTTGAAAGGTCGATCGTCAGCCCCGTTGCGCTGGCGGCGTAGCGAACGTCGTCGATCCCGTCACCCCCATCGAGATGGTCGGCCCCGGCTCTGGCGATGAACGTGTCGGCCCCGGCACCGCCGGTGAGCCGGTTGGCCCCGGCATCGCCGGTCAGGATGTCGTCATGGTCCGAGCCGGTCACGTTCTCGATCCCGATCAGCGTATCGTCGCCGGCCGCGCCGCTGGCCGCGCCGGCGTCGAGATCCACCGCCACCGGGCCTGCGGCACCCGCGTAATCCGCCGTGTCGATGCCGTCGCCGCCGTCGAGCGTGTCGTCGCCGGCGCCGCCCGTCAGCCTGTCGTCGCCGCCGCGGCCCTCGAGGGTGTTGTCTTCATCGTTCCCGGTGAGCGTGTCGTCGCCGCTGCCCGCGACGACGTTCTCGATGCCGCTCAGCGTGTCGGCGCCGGCCGCGCCGCTGGCAGTGCCGGCGCCAAGATCTACCGTGACCGCGCCCGTCTCGCCGGCGTAATCCGCCGTGTCGATCCCGTCGCCACCCTCGAGCGTGTCGTCCCCCGCGCCGCCCGTCAGCCTGTCGGCCCCCGCGCCACCGGTGAGCCGGTTGGCCCCGGCATCGCCGGTCAGGGTGTCGTCATGGTCCGAGCCGGTCACGTTCTCGATGCCGATGAGCGTGTCGTCGCCCTCGGTGGCAGAGATGGCCTGAGCGGTCGTGTCCGAGAGATCCACCGTGACCGCGTCGCCTGCGCCTGAATAATCCGCCGTGTCGATGCCGTCGCCACCGTCGAGCGTGTCGTCCCCACCGCCGCCCGAGAGCCTGTCGGCCCCCGCGCCGCCGGTGAGCCGGTTGGCCCCGGCATCGCCGGCCAGGGTGTCGTCGCCGCTGCCGCCGATGACGTACTCGATGCCGATGAGCGTGTCGGCGCCCTCGGTGCCAGAGATGGCCTGGGCATTCGTGTCCGAGAGGTCGACCGTGACCGCGCCCGTCGCAGCGGAATAATCCGCCGTGTCGATGCCGTCGCCGCCCTCGAGCGTGTCGTTCCCGCCCCCGCCCGAGAGCGTATCGGCCCCCGCGCCGCCGGTGAGCCGGTTGGTCCCGGCGTCCCCGGTCAGGGTGTCGTCATGGTCCGATCCGGTCACGTTCTCGATACCGATCAGCGTGTCGGCGCCGGCCGCGCCGCTGGCCGCGCCGCTCGAGAGATCCACGGTGACCGCGCCCGTCGCAGCGGAATAATCCGCCGTGTCGATGCCGCCGCCGCCCGTCAGCGCGTCGTCCCCGGCCCCGCCGGTCAGCCTGTCGTCGCCAAGCCCGCCGAGGAGCGCATCGTCCCCGCCCCCGCCCGAAAGCGTGTCGGACCCCGCGCCGCCGGTCAGCCGGTTGGCCCCGGCGTCGCCGGTCAGGGCGTCGTCATGGTCCGAGCCGCTCACGTTCTCGATGTCGATCAGCGTGTCGTCACCCTCGGCGTCAGAGATGGTCTGGGCCCCGGACCGCGAGAGATCCACCGTGACCGCGCCCGTCGCACCGGCGTAATCCGCCGTGTCGGTCCCGTCACCGCCGTCGAGCGTGTCGTCGCCGGCGCCGCCCGTCAGCCTGTCGTCGCCGCCGCGGCCCTCGAGGGTGTTGTCTTCATCGTTCCCGGTGAGCGTGTCGTCGCCGCTGCCCGCGACGACGTTCTCGATGCCGCTCAGCGTGTCGGCGCCGGCCGCGCCGCTGGCAGTGCCGGCGCCAAGATCTACCGTGACCGCGCCCGTCTCGCCGGCGTAATCCGCCGTGTCGATCCCGTCGCCACCCTCGAGCGTGTCGTCCCCCGCGCCGCCCGTCAGCCTGTCGGCCCCCGCGCCACCGGTGAGCCGGTTGGCCCCGGCGTCGCCGGTCAGGGTGTCGTCATGGTTCGAGCCGGTCACGTTCTCGATGCCTTTCAGACGATCCGTTCCGCCCTGGCCATCCGCCACGACGACCCAGCCTTCGGGATCGACATTCGTCAGGTCCACAACGAGGCTCGAGCCGCTGTCCGACAGGTCCACGGTGTCGGATCCGGCGCCGCCCTCGAGCGTGTCGTCCCCGGCGCCCCCGCTCAGCGTGTCGCCGCCGTCGCCGCCGGCCAGAGAATCGGCGCCCGCGCCGCCGTCCAGAATGTCGGCGCCCGCGCCGCCCTCGAGAAAATCATCACCGGTGCCACCGACGAGCTCGTCGTCGCCGTCGTCCCCGAAAAGCCGGTCATCGCCGGCGCCACCGTCGAGCCTGTCGTCCCCCGCGGCGCCATACAGCCGGTTGATCTGCGCGTTGCCGGTCAACTCGTCGTTGCCCGTGCCGCCGACGAGGTTTTCGAAGCCGAAAAGCTGATCGGTGCCGCCGAGCCCATCCTGCACGCCGACCGCGTCGCCGTTTTCGTCAAGCGAAACGAACACGGCCCCGGTGCTCGTCGCGAAATCGGCCGTGTCCGTCCCGGCGCCACCCGTCAGCCTGTCGTCGCCGCCGCCGCCGCGCAGGGTGTTGTCCTTGGCATTGGCCGTCAGAACGTCGTCGCCGGCGCCGCCGTAGAGCGACTCGATGCTCAGCAGCTGGTCGATGCCCCCGAGGCCGTCGGCCACGCCGGCCGCGTTCCCGTCGCTGTCGAGCGTGATGGAAAGCGGCCCGACCGCGGTGCCGAAGTCGGCGGTATCGTGACCGCCGCGACCGTCGATCAGGTTGTCCTCGGCGTTGCCGCCAAGCAGATCGTCCCCGCTGCCGCCGATCAGGTTCTCGAAGCCGGCAATCTGGTCGGTCCCGCCAAGACCGTCCTGCACGTCCGCGGCATCCCCGTTTTCGTCGAGGCGAATCACCACGCTGCCCGTGCTGGTCGAGTAATCCAGCGTGTCCGATCCCGCGCCGCCGACCAGGGTGTCGTCGCCGCCACCGGCTGCGAAGCGGTTGTCGAACTGGTTACCGAACAGGTCGTCGTCGCCCGCACCGGTCACGACGTTTTCGATACCCTGGAGCTGACCGCCGGCGAATGTCTGGTCGGGGCCTCCGACCGACTCGCCACCGAACCCGAGCCGCAGGGCGATATCGGTCCCGAACTGCGAGATATCGATGGTGTCGGACCCGCCGCCACCGTCGACCGTGTCCTGCAGCGTCCCGGGGTAGAACATGTCATCGCCGGTCCCGCCGGTGAACCTGTCGATACGGCCGCTCCCATGGACGGTAATGCCGTCCGCGCTGTCCGCGTTGGTCACCGTGACGCCGGCACGGCCGCCGGCCGCACGCAGATCGATGTCATGGCCATTGGCCAGGACGGTCACGTCCCCGGACAGGATGTCGCCGGGGCCGGCGGCCCAATCGGCACGCATTTCGATCGTCGCACTGGCGCGCGGCAAGACACGGACCGTGTCCGGGCCATCGCCGAAATCGGTGATCTGGTCCTGCCCGGAAGAAACGAGAAAGCTGTCCGCGCCCCCGCCACCGGTCAGGACGTCATCATAGAGACCGCCGTCGAGAACGTCGTCGCCGGCGCCACCCTCCAGCGTGTCGGCCCCGTCGCCGCCATCCAGGCGATCGGCCCCGGCACCACCCCAGAGCGTGTCGGACCCATCCCCCCCGGACAGCCAGTCCTGGCCCGCGCCCCCGCGCAGGGTGTCGTCGCCGGCCTGTCCATGCAGGGCGTCGTCGCCATCGCCCCCGTCGATGTCGTCGGCGCCCGCCCCCGCGAAGACCGCGTCGTCGCGCGGATCACCGAACACGTTCACGCGCCCGGTGATGACGTCGTCTCCGCCGGTGCCGTCGGTCCGTTCCATGCCGGGGGCAACGCCCCCGAAAATGACATACCCGGCACCGGAGTCGGCGCCGCCTTCATCCGCGCCCGGCGCCCCGATCAGCATGTCGGAGAACCCGTCGGCGTTCACGTCCCCGAGCAGCGCCACGCTGGCACCAAGCTCGTCGCCGGGGGCATCGCCCTGGACGATGAGCCCCCGCTCCGGCGTCAAGGCCCGCAGATCGAGACTGCCGCCCGAAACGTCCTGCCTGTGGCCGCCATAGACGAGGTAGGCGATACCCGCGGAGGTTCCGCCGTCATCGGCCAGCGGCGCCCCGAGAAGCAGGTCGTCATAGCCGTCCCGGTTCACGTCCGCGCCGCCGGCGACCGCGCGCCCGGCGACATCCCCGGCCGAAACCCCGATCAGCTTGAAACCGTCCGTCGGCGCCAGGTTCGCGAGATCCAGGTCTCCAAGGCCGGCCGCCTTGCCGTAGACAAGATAGGCCGCGCCCGCATCGGCGGCCACGGTGTCGTCCCCGTGGGCCCCGATGAGCAGGTCGTCGATTCCGTCGCCGTCGAAATCGCCGGCATTGGCAAGGCTGTAGCCGATAGTGTCGCCAGCGGCGCCTCCGGACAGGACGAGGCCCTCGCTTGCCGAAAGATCGGAAAGGTCGCGCGTGCCGGCCCCTTTCAGACCGGGATCTCCGAACACGACGAAGGCGGCGCCCCCGCCGGTCCCCGGCGCACCGACGAGGATGTCCGCGAGGCCGTCGCCGTTGAAATCACCCGCGCCGGTCAGCGCGATGGCGCCGTCCGCGCCGGCAGACGTGCCGCCGAGGCTTAGCGCATGTTCCGGAGACAGGCTCGCCAGGTCGAGCGGGCCGGACAGCGAATCCTGCCCGAACACGACATACGCCTCTCCGGCCCCGCCATTGCGGCCGGGCGCCCCGATGAACAGATCGCTCAGCCCGTCTCCGTCGACGTCGCCGGTGCCGCCGACATCCCGGCCCGCGGCGTCGCCGGCAGCGACACCGCGGATCTCGATGCCCTGGCCAGGCGCGAGGCTGCCGAGGTCGATCGCAGCGGGTCCGCCCGACGTCCCGAAGATCAGGTATGCCGCGCCGGCCCCGTCCTTTCCCGGTGCGCCGAGCACGAAATCTTCCTGCGCGTCGTTGTTGACGTCCCCTGCCGCGGCGATGCTCCACCCTGCCAGGTCATCGCTGCCGGCCCCCCGAATGACGACGCCGTCCGACCCGCCGAGACCCGTCAGGTCCAGCACGCGGCGACCGTCGCCATCCAGGACACCGACGGGGCCGGTCTGCCCGTAGACGAGATAGGCCGCGCCGGCATCCGTGCCGGAGCCGTCTCCTTGCGGTGCGCCGATGGCGATATCGGCCCGGCCGTCGCCGTTGATGTCGCCGACTCCGGCGCCGCTCCAGCCAGCGTGGTCGCCGCCCGTGTCGCCGATGATGACGAAGCCATCCGCCGGGTCGAGCGATCCTGCGTGAAGGCGCGCATTCGCGATCCGGAACTGACCGGTGGCGCCGGACGCGCCGTCTTCGCCGCCATCGGCCAGCAGCACGTCGAACGACACGCTCTGCCCGTCATGCCGCAGGGCGACCCGGCCATCGGCAAGCTCTTGCGCGGTGAAGTTCCGCGACGCCTGCGCAACGCCATCGATCAGCACCTGTGTTCCCGGGGCAGGCCCGAGGAAGAAACTGACCCCGGTCGCATCATCGTCCGGATCCGTGAAGAACAGGTCCTCGGGCGTCAGGGTATAGGTGCCTTCATAGTTCACATGGGCGACGAGATCGCCCAGGAACGCCGGGGCGTCGTTGATCGGCGTCACGTTGAAGGTAAGGTCGTAGCTTTCGCGCGACGCGACGCCGCCCTGGTCCACCACCCGGAACTCGAACCCGGCATACTCCGCGCCGTTCTCGTTTTCAGCCGGGCGATAGGTCAGCAGCCCCTCGGCGAGCTCGTTGCGCCCATCGGTCAGGTCAAGCTCGACCGGGCCGGTCAGGGGCTCGCCGTCAAGCGCGAGCGTGCCGCGTTCCGGCAGGGTCTCGATCCGCAGGGCGGACAGGCGGTCCAGCCCCGAGTCGCTGAAATTGAAATCGTCCTGCGAGAAGGTAAAGGTCGTATCCTCGTCCATCGTGACGACACGGTCTTCGCTTTCCGGGGGATCGTTGACGAAGACGGTATAAGTGGTCTCGCTGAAGAGGGGGTCTTCGGCGTTGTCACGGACGCTGAAGCGGATCCGCGCGTTTTCCTCTCCGGTCCTATGGAAGACGAGGTTCGGGATTTCACCCACCGGGATCACGGCGCCTTCCGACACGGCGTCGCCGCCGAGACGCAGCACACCGCCGCCGATGACCGCATCGATCCGGATCGCCCCGAGATCCTGGCCATCGGTCGCGATGTCGACGTCATCGAAGGCGAAATCCGAACGCGAGAAGGTGTAACTGGTGCCGACGGGCACGTTGATCAGCCCGTCCCCGCTGGTGGGGGCGTCGTTGACGGGGACCAGGTCGACCACGCCGACCGTCGAGATTTCCGCCCAGTCGCCCTCGGAGCCGCGGACGTGGAACGTGAAGACCGAGTAATCCTGCCCGTTGTCGTTCTCCGCCTCCTGTCTGAAGGACAGGCGGCCTTCGGCGATCTCTTCGGCCGAAACCTCCAGCCCCTTGGTGGCGGGGGTTCCGCCCATGAACAGCGTGCCGCGGGGCGGAAGCGTCACGATCCTGATGGCAGATACGCCGGCGCCCAGATCGAAATCCTCGACCGCGAAGGTGTAGTCGGAGTCCTCCGTCGCGGCGAAGCGGCGGACGCCACCGCCCTCCCCGGCGCTTTCGGTGTCCTGGTCGGTGCTGTCCTCCTCGGGCTCTTCTGCCGCGATGTCCTGGCGCATCCTGCTGTCGTCGGTGCTGGCCTGCGCCGCCTGGCTGTCGGCATCGCGCCCCTCTTCGGCGACGCCGAGCTGCGCCAGGTCCGGCCGGCTTTCCTGCGCCTCCGCGACGGGCTGCGCGGCATCGATGACCGAAACGGACTGCGCGCGTGAAACGACCACCGCGTCTTCGGGCATTTGCGGCGACGTCGGTTCAGGCTGACCGGAGGGTGTGGACTCTGCCTGATCCGACGATACCCTGTCGCCGGTGCCGTCTTCGTCTTCCTCTTCTTCCATGGCGGCGGCCGGGACGTTCGTGTCTCCGCCGAGCTGGTCGTCCGGCTCCTCCCCCTCGACCGTTGCCAGGGATGCCGAGATCTCGGACCCGTCGGCGGGCTGGGGAAAGGGCAGCCTGAGGCCGTTGTCGAGCGTGACACGCTCGACGGAGGAGAACATCCATTCGCCGGCTTCGACCGACGCGCCGTCAGAGAAGGACACCATCGGGCGGGTATCGGACACGGCCATGAGCGCGAGGTCGCGGACGAAGATCTGCGCGCCACCGTCGAGAGAAAACACCACGTCGGTGCCAACGACGTCGATGCGCACGATGTCGTTAAGGCTGAAATCCAGATCTAGGGAGCTGTCGACAACTTCACGTACTTGCAAGCCAGTCACCGTTTACCCACAAGGCAAGCCCCTCACCCAAACTCCTGGCTTGCCCGGTTACCCTTACTGAAGGGCGATTTCGCAAGATCACCCGAAAAACTACATGATCCGTGTAGGGGAGGCTAGTCGCCGAAGCGCCACGCTACCCCCGCCGGATACTTTCGTATAACATTTGACAGGGCGTTAGCGGAAGCCTCGACCACCGGCTTAGGTAAACGATTTGGTGAAGTGGGCTTCATCACCAGAGGGGAATCCGACACCCCCGCGCCGTTGAGGCGCCGTTGGCGACAGGGCTTCCGAGACCGCCCCGGCCCGGAGCGGACAGCTTGGCGGAACGCTTGTGGAGGCGCGGGCATCGTCCACACCGTTCGCAATCGGCCCGCGGCGGGCAATAGGGGTGCCTTGCGCGCCCCTTACCGACGTCGCGATCTGTGCGGCCCTGCGCTTAAGATGCGCCAATACCGAAAACGATGCTTGTGCTTGCACTGGTCGGGGCGCAAGGAGCGGTCATCTCGCGACGTCCACGATGCCAAGTCATGATCGTCGGACGATCCGCGCCGGATGACCGCGGTGCGGGCTTTGCAGGCCTTGCCGGGTCCGCCAACCATCCCCTGAACCGCTGTCCGGAAGACCCGTGCACGCCACGGGAAAAGCCTACCGGGTGAAGTCGGTTATGACCGCCGTTCCAGGGGGTGTCGGGCCCTTCATCGCGCGCAGTTCAGCACCGGCGGCGGACAACGCGATCTCCCTGTCGAGCATCGGGCCCAGATCCACGTCGCCCCGCTCGATCATCCCCAGAAGCGACGGATACTTCCATGAGGGCATGCCGCGCGTGCCGTAGAACGCCAGTTGCTTGGAATAGATCGCCCGCATGTTGACGTTCATGAAGCCATCGCCCGACGGCATTCCGACATGAACATGCCGGCCAAGGGTCGCCAGGCACTCGACCGACGCGTTCGTCGTGGCCGCGATCCCCAGTGCCTCGATGGAGACCTGCGCGCCGCCACCGGTGATGTCGCGGATCGCCTCTGCGACATCGCCGTCCGACGCGTTCACGGCAGCATCGGCGCCCAGTTCCAGGGCACGGGTCAGTTTTTCCTCAACGACATCGACAACCACGACCCGTGCACCCAGCATCTTGGCCAACAGCAGGGCAGACAGGCCAATCCCCCCGGTGCCATGAACGGCGACCCATTCCCCCGTTCGGACATTGGCCCGGTCGGTCAGGGCGTGCCAGGCCGTCGTGACCCGGCAGCCCAATCCAGCCGCAAGGGCCGGCGAAAGCGTTTCCGGCAGATGCACGAGATTGTGGTCGAAGGGCACGGCGACGAATTCCGCGTAGGCGCCGGGCGGTCCGAACCCGGGCACAACGGAGTTTTCGCAGGTGTTCGACGCGCCGGTCTGGCAGGCGAGACATTCGCCGCATCCCAGGATGAACGGGGCGATCAGCTTGTCGCCTGGCTTGTGCTTTGCCCGCGCCCCGGCTTCGACAACCGTCCCGCAATACTCGTGGCCGAGGATTGAACCCCGCGTGACCTTCGGATGGGCGCCGACCCAGCCATGAAAGTCGGACCGGCACACGCCGCAGGCAGCGACCTCGAGCACGACGCCGTTATCCGGGCAGGCTGGGTCCGGGACCGTTTCGATCGACAGGTCTGCGTTGAAGTTCTGAATGACTGCTGCGCGCATTGCCCAACCACGTTTCTTATTGGGGATGCTCCCCGGAACCGCCATCACATCTCAATCGGACCATATAGGCAAGGTCGAGACGTCACAGGGGGATCTTTCTGTCGCTTGCGAGCGTGCCGCGCGATCGGAGCGGCCGTCTCGCGATTGCAGCCAGAAGCCTGCCAAATGGACCACTCGGACCTTGGAATTGATTGCGCTGGCCAATTCTTGTTCAGGGGGGATGTATTTCAGCTCGCCCATTTTGGGGCGAGACAGCGTTGAGAATTGCCCTAGTTTCTCGACTATCCTTAAAAAGATTTTTCGCATTGGAGAGCAAATGAGATTTCCTGGCCACTTTTTAAAATGGGCCCTCGCGCTCATGTTTTCCTTTGCGTGGGCACCAATCCTGAAAGCGGAGTTGCGCACCCTGCCTGCGCATGTGCCGATGGTACGGGCCACCACCCCGCCCGACGGGGCCAAAAACCTATGCGAGACATATAGCTGGGCCTGCCGCCGCGGTTCGCAAAAGAACCTGCCGGTCGAGCGCGCGATCGAGTTCGTCCGCAAGATCAACCTCGACGTCAATCGCAAGATCAGGTCTCAATCCGACCAGCGACAATATGGACGGGAGGAATACTGGACCTTGCCCGAGTCCGGGCGAGGCGACTGCGAAGGTTATGCGCTTTTGAAAAAGCGTCTTCTTCTGGCGGAGGGTATCGATCCTTCCCGGCTTCTGCTGGCCACCGTACTGGATACGAGGATGAGCTCGCATGCGGTCCTGGTCATCCGGCGCCCCTCGGGCGATTACGTGCTCGACAACCTGTCGAACCGGATCCTGCACTGGTCGGAAACCGGTTACGTTTTTCTGCGTATTCAGGATCCCGAGGCGCCGCATCGCTGGTTCATGGTGATGCGCGGCGGTCGTGTCGACGATGCGATGCAGCGACGCGGAAGCATGAACCAGCCGACATCGTCGCTGGGTAGGGCACTGGCGCCGCCGAGCAGACTGGTGCTGCCGTGATTTGAACAAGCGGTGTCGGGCCGGCAAGGGCACCGTGGTTTTCAACATCACTGCGCGCCGTTCGAACAGCCCTGCTGGAAGCCGTTGTCGCAATGCAATTTCAGGCGCTCGGTGTCCGTTGGCGACCAGGTCTCAGGCGCCGTGACCTGGACCCATGGACCGATGTAGTCCTGCGCGTAGTAGGCATGGCCGTGTCCGGCGGGCGCGCCGAAAGAGAGCGCCATGTCGAGTGCAAGCTGGAACTGCGTCACGACAGGTACGAAGATGAAGTGATCCGTCATGTCTTCGGCCGGAGGGTCACGCATCCATGGCGGCGCGCGCCAAAGCGAGTAAGGATCGTAGAACACCACGGGATCACTCGAGTATTGCAGGAACGCGATACGCATTTCCCCCCAGTCCGACGCGGCCTCCGAGGCATCGGCCGTGTGAGAGGCGTAGCGCACGAGCGAGCCATCGCCGATCTGCGGCAGAACCCAGGACGTTCCCGGATTTCGATGGTTCTGCACGTAATTCCAGAAACGCGACGGGAACGGCGGACCGGCCCAGAACGCGCCGTCTATCGGATCGTCGAGCAGGCGGAAAATGTTCGTGGCATGCATCGACGACCAGGCCCCGAGGCTCAGGCCGTGGGCGTAGAGGCGCGGGCGCGCATTCTCCGGCAGTGTCTTCCAGTAGCCGTGCACCACTTCCTGCAATGCGGTCGACTGTTCCAGGCCTGTACGGGTCTCGAGGATCAGCGCCAGCGGCGATTGCAGGTAGGAATATTGCGCGGCGACCGTGGCGATGTCTCCGCCATGCATGTATTCGACCGGATCGTGGGATCCGGGGTCCATCCAGCCGGTGCCGGTGGGGCTGGCCATGATCAATACCTCGCGCTCGAACGCGCCCTGCCGGATGAGCTCGGCCAGCGCCAATTCGGCGCGCGCCCGTGGCGTCCCGCCATTGGCACGCCCGACATAGACGCGGATCGGATCAAGCGCGGGCCGACCGGTGAAGGCCGAGATATCCTCGGATGAGGGGCCGGAGGTTATGAAGTCCCGTCCTGGCTTGCCTATGGATGCCCAGTCGATCAGGGACTCGACGCTGCCGGTCATGTGCGGGCCGTCCGGTGGCGGGGGGGCGTCCTCGAAAAGTTCCTGGGCGGCTTCGTAACTTTCGTCGAGGCCCGTCACCACGTGGTCCACGATGCCGTCGCGCGTCACGACCACGAGAAACAGAACGACAACGACGAAGCCCAGCACGTTTGCGCGGCGCGCCGGCATCACCCGAAGAAGCCGGGCGCGCACGAGGCGGAACAGCGAGGCGACAAGGCGCCCCAAGGCAAAAGCGACGACAAAGGTCACGACGGCCAAGAGCAGGATCGTCGCGAAATGGAGCGCATCGGCAGGGTCCATGCCCATTTTTTGACGGATGTCGTTCTGCCAGGTCCGGCTGGATCCCAGGACCCAGAAAAAGAATGCCATGATCGGGGCGGCAATGATCCATGTCAGGCCCAAGGCCGGCCGCCCGGAGAGACGCGGCATGTCGGCCGCACGCCACAGCAGCGCGACGATCTGCCCGATCAGATACCCAAGCGCCGTGACGAGGCCCCCGAGAATACCCTGTACCTCCGGCCCGCGCGGGATAAGCGATGGCGTAAGCGAGGCGGCGAAGAAAAGCAGGCCGAGCAACAGGCAAGGCACCGAGAAAGGCCCGAATACCCAGGACAAGCTCTTTTTCACGCACACCTCCCGTTTACGCGCGCCAAGGCGTCGGTTCTGCCCCGGGCCGATGCGTCTTGCCGTAAGACATGCCGTCTCGGATCGCGGCAACCTTAATGCCTTCTGCGTTGCGACGAACCTATCGCCAAACCAGTGTGTTGCGAAGGTCCATATCCACCCCCGCTCCCGGCCCTCCATCCCTGGTCTCTCCGTCGCGGACGTTCTCCCCAGGTCGCGTTTTTCTGTCCTTGGGCGGTGTGGCTCATGTATAGGGTCCGAATGCGACAGGTTTTTGCCGAACTGGCCCGCAAGATGGGCGTCATCCTTGTTTCAATGTTTTTCGCAGGGGCGTACGCCGTGCCGTCTTTCGCGCAAGCGGATCTGGCGCAACCGGAGATACACGCCATGGAATTTCCCTTTTTCACGCTGCGCAACCGCACGGGATCACTGGAGCCGGAAAAAATCTACGGGAGCGAGCGAAGTGATCTGAAAGCCGGCCTGTGCCGGGTCGAAGAGCTCGACCTCGGGGTGCTTTCGCCGCTCGCCGACGTCGCGCCGAACTTCATGCGCGAAGAGTTGCTGCGCGTGGAGGACGTCTGGGAAAAGGAAAGCGCTGTCATTCTTGACGGGCTTGAAGCCACGGCGGGGGCGCGCGGGCCCGCGCTTTTCGTGCATGGCTACTACATCGGGTTTGAGAAAGGCTGCCGCCGCGCGGCGCTTCTTCAGCAGAACGCGGATCTCGCGGGGCGGTTCCTGTGGTTCAGCTGGCCCTCGGACGGCTCGGCCGCTTACTACACCCATGACGAGTCCGACCTGTACTGGAGTGTCCCCGATCTCGCGGACACGATCATCGAGCTGGTGCGCCGATTCGGCGAAGGCGCGGTTGACTTGATCGGTCACAGCCTCGGGGCGCGTGGCGTGGTTCTGGCCTTGTACGAGGTGGCCAACAGGCAGCCGAACATCGAACTCGGACATATCGTGCTTCTGGCACCGGATATGGATTTCGAGATCTTCGCGCGCATGCTTCCTCGCATTGAACCCGTTGCGAAAAGTATCTCCGTTTATGCCGCAAGCGGGGACAGGCCCCTGGCCCTTTCCAGGCAACTCCACGGTTATGCGCGGCTTGGACAGTCAGGCAACGACGTCTCCAGGATCCCGGGCGTCGAGGTGATCGATCTCAGCGACCTGCCCAGCGACGGTCCGACGGGGCATCTTTACCATATCTACAGTCCCGACGTCGGCGCGGACCTGCGGCAGCTTCTAAACGAGGGGAAGCCGGCCGAGACGCGCGGCGGCCTGGTGGCGAAAGGTGCCAATCTGTGGCACCTGAAGCCGGGCGCACGGGACTGATTGTGCCGCGATCAGTGGATGATGTATTTGACAACCGACAGCACAGCGCCAATCCCGCCGACGAAGAACGCCCCAAGGATTGCCGGGACAACGCGATGATCCAGAACCCAGCCCGCCCGCGCGCCCAGCGTTGCCAGCAACGCAATGCACAGCACATGTGACGCCAGCAACGCGGTGCCCGGCTCGATCCAGCCCATCCAAGCCGCCAGAAACAGCGCCGTGGGCAAAATTCGCCACCGCCAGGGTCGGCGTGCTGTGGCGCCAGGCTGCGCGCCAACTGTCCCGGGTCATGCGCGTCTTGGCCTCCAGCGCGTGGCCGAGAAACTCCGCGAAGGTCTTTGCCAGCGTGATAGCCAGCACCGAACCAAACAACACGACCGCCGTCTCAAGCGGCGGGGCCGGGGAACTGCCTTGTGCAAGCAGGATGCTCAGCACCATGATCGTGCCGTAAATTATCCCGAAGGCTGCGTGATCGAGGCGCTGCCAGCCCGATGTATCGGCTTGGGTCATCGTGTTCTCTTTTTTGTCGCTCACATCGTTTCCGGGTATTCGTGAGGGTCCCGATACGCGGTTCATGTGAAACGCGATAGATCAAGCGTCGTTCGTCCTGATGGCCTGTCCCCGGAGCTTTCCGGGGATCGCAGGCTGTTTCGTAACGGAGGCTCCGGTCCGGTTCCTGTTTTAGATTAGGCAGCCGTGGCGTGGTGCTGCAAGCGCCGTTTCCGGATTGTCCTTTTCTTGGTTTCCCTCTCACCTTCAGGACGGTCGCCGGCGAGACCCACCCCCAGCCAATCACTCCGGGATCGGTGACGGCGGTCTGCCAAGGCTCGCTCGGGCGGCGGAACACGTATCGCGGAGGCTTCCGCACCGTTTCGGCCATGATGATCTCCCGCCGCGATACGGTGCCCGGGGACACGCGCATAGGACTGTCCGGAGCTGGCGTTGCAAAGTTCGGTTGCGACGACAGCATGGTCCCGAAACGGTCCCGGCACGTACGCTAGACGCCGGTTCCCGTCAGGGTCTTCGATACGTGTCGGGAAATGGTTCCCGGGAGAGGCAATCAAACAATCAAGAAAGCCATTATTTACCGGGGCGTTAACGTTGAACTCGGTTACTAAAGCGGTCCTGAAAACGGTCCTTATTTCCGGTTGCCTGAGCCCCTGGCCAATACCCCACTCCTTACAAGGCTCCAATCAGTCATCCGTTCCGCTGACGCGAAGGTCTGGTCCGGGCTAGCAAGCGTTCATTTGGTGAACCAGGGCGAACTTCGGGTCTGCGGACAGAGCGGGCATAGCCGACGAGCGTGCCCAGAGTGGCCGAAATCCGTTCGTAGCCAAACACGCTTGCACAGCATGACCCAGATCAAGGCAGTGAAACCGACCGGATGCCTGCTCACCGAATAATTCCGACCCCGGAGCACTATATCGACGACAAATTTTCGCGATCGATTGGCTCACCATTATCCTGATATGCTTTACGACGTCCCGGATCGGGGGAGGCCATGATCGGAACGGTGAAGCCAGACTTCCTGGAGGCCGGTTCAGGAGAAACCGTGATCCTTCTTCATTCGAGCGTCGCCGGTGCCCGCCAGTGGCGAAGCTTGATGACCGTGCTCGCACATCGCTGCCACCTGGTCGCGATCAACCTTTTTGGCTACGGCAAGACCGCGCCGTGGCCGACGGAAAAACAGCAGTCACTTGAAGATCAGGCACAATTGGTTGCACCGTTTCTGCCTGCCGATGGCAGCAGCGTCTCGATTGTCGGACACTCCTTCGGCGGCAGTGTCGCGATGAAGGCGGCGGCCCTTTTCCGGGGCCAAGTTCGTCGGCTCGTTTTGATCGAACCAAACCCGTTCTACCTTCTCGAGCAGCATGGGCGGGGCGAAGCTTTCCGCGAAGCACTCCGACTGCGGGACATCATCAAGGAGAACGGAAGCCGAGGGTCCTGGAAAACCGCCGCCGCAGAATTCGCCAATTACTGGAACGGGGAAGGCAGCTGGGAGGCCATGCCAGAAGACCGCCGAGATAAATTCATCGACGCCCTGAAGCCGAACTTCCATGAATGGGACGGCGTTATGAACGAGCACACGCCCCTTTCCGATTGGGCGAAGAGCCTCCCCGGGCAAACGACTGTCATCTCGGCGAAAGATACTGTGCGTTCTATCGACGAAATCATCGTCCTGATGCGAGAAAACATCCCCCATTGGAGGTTCGAGCAGATTGACCGAGGCGGGCATATGGCTGCTTTGACCAAGCCTGACCTGGTCAATCCGCTCGTTCAGCGCGCACTGATTTGAGATCCGGTACGGGCTCGGACCGGTCATCGATCCAATCAGGCCCAAGGTCCGCCTTGCGGACCTTCCGGACCTTCGCCGGGTCGGCTGGCGCTCTCGGCCCAATGCCGATTTCAGTGCAGGATGCAGTTAGTGGCTGGTTTCCGCCATTCCTGTATGGCTCAGACGCCCAAAACCGGACCTGGGCTCAATGCCCGGGGCCGGATTGCAACGGGTGACCGCGTCAGAAGAATTTCCGGGTATCATCGCCGAAATCGATATATGGATGGTGTTTACCCCTGACGCGACTGCCGGAGTCCCTCTTTGACAGACACTCACGATCCTTTCGCCCATCACCCCGAGTTGCGCGCCAGGATCAAGAGTCCCGAGACGTCGTTCTTCCGCGATTTTACCCTCGACGGGATGATCGCCGAGCACCCGCACATGGAAGAATTCCGCGCCAAGTTTCACACGGATGCGGAACGCGAGGCGCTCCGTGCCAAGGCTCTTGCAGGCCGTGAAGGAGATTTGTGGGTCTTCGCCTATGGTTCCCTGATGTGGGACCCGGCGCTGCGCTTCGCGGAGGTGCGCCGCGCCCATCTTGACGGGTATGCGCGGCGGTTCATGCTCAAGGATGAAGGCGCGCGCGGATCGAAAGAAGCGCCTGGCCTTATGGCCGCCCTGGACCGCGGCGAGGGCTGCGAGGGCCTGGCTTTCCGGATCCGTGAGGCGGAGGTAGGAGCCGAGACCGAGATTTTGTTTCGCCGCGAGATGATCGGCCCGGCTTATCTGGCAAAGTTCGTAACGGTCCGTCTCGACGAAACAGAGGTCGCGGCGCTGACCTTTCTCGCGAACCATGCCTCGCCCGATATCGACCCGCAAATCCCGCATAGCGACCAGGTGCGCCATATTGCGACCGGACATGGCATTCTGGGCAGCAATCGCGACTACCTCGTCAACGTCGTCGAGCATTTCGCCCATCTCGGCATCGAAGATCCACATTGTTCGACCCTGTTGCGCGATGTGGACGCCTATCTTGAAACCCACGCAGTGGAGCCGAGCCCATGAGCGAACCGATCCCGTTCTTCGACGGGCACAATGACTTTTTGTTGCGGCTCTGGAAGTCTCCAGCCCCAAGGGAAGAAACCTGGCTCGGCGCGGGCGGCGCGGGGCATCTCGACCTGGCCCGGATGAAGGCGTCCGGTTTCGCCGGCGGGCTGTTCGCGATCTTCGTGCCACCGGTATCTTCGGGTCCGCCGCCGGACTTCAAGGCGCTGATGGCTGATCCGCCCTATGCTCTGCCCATGCCACCGCCGATGGAGCACGCCACAGCACAGCCGCCAGCACTGGCGATGGCGGGGCTGCTGCACTGGATGGCGCGGGCCGCTCCCGAGGACTTCCGCGTCTGCCGCACCGTCCCCGAGATACGCACCGCCATTGCCGAGGACGCAATCGCCGGCGTCATGCATATGGAAGGGGCGGAGGCGATCGGCCCCGATCTCGACGCGCTCTACCTGTTTCACGAGATCGGGCTACGCTCGCTCGGGCCGGTCTGGAGCCGCGATACGATCTTCGGCCACGGGGTGCCCATGGCCTTTCCCGGCGGACCGGATATTGGGCCGGGCCTCACCGGCATTGGCCGAGACCTCGTGCGGTTGTGCGACGAACTCGGTGTCGTGATCGACCTGTCTCATCTCAACGAAAAGGGCTTCGACGATGTGGCGGCAATAACCTCGGCGCCGCTGGTGGCGACCCATTCCAACGCGCATGCGCTCTGCGACAGCCCGCGCAACTTGACCGATCGCCAGCTGCACATGATCCGCGAACGCAGCGGGATGGTGGGTTTTAACTTCGCCACCTTCTACCTGAATGCAGATGGGACTGCATCGACCGACACCGGCTGGGACGTGATGCTCCGGCATCTCGACCACCTGATCTCCGAGGTCGGCGAAGATCATGTCGGACTCGGTTCGGACTTCGATGGCTGCGTATTGCCTGACCTGATCGGTGACGTCACCGGCGTGCCGCACCTGTTCGATGCCATGCGCGCCCACGGCTACGACGACGAGCTGATCGGCAAGCTGGCGCGGGACAACTGGCTCGCCTGCCTCGAGCGGTGCCTGAAGTGACGATGGCTGCAAGTAACTCCATGCTCCGGGCCCGGAGACTTACCCGCGCTCTTGTCGACCGGCCGCCGCCCCGCTCTGACGAACGTGGACCGATCCTGCTCGATGACCCCGATCCGGACTATCACGATCGGACGGCCGCGGAGATCCTTGATCGGGGTGATCCGCCCGGCTCCGTCTGGGTCTTTGCCGCGGGCTTCCTCATCTGGAACCCGCGCATGGAGGTGGCCGAGCGCAGGACCGCTTTCCTGAAGGGTTGGCGCCGCGCCTTTTGTCTCATGGATCGCGGCTCCCGCGGATCACACGCGACGCCGGGGCTTATGATGTCGCTTGACCGCGGCGGAAATTGCACGGGCGTTGCCTCGAGGATGGATCCGGGCGACGACGCACATGCGGCCCTCGTCAGCCTCCTTCAAAAGGAACCCCCGGTACCGCCAGAGCGCGTCGTCGCCGAAACCGACGCAGGCCCTGCGCAGGCGATCTTGTTCGCCGCGCACCCGGGGTTTTCCCTCTACAGGCCCAAGCCCGACATCGAAGAGCTTGCCGACATGCTCGCCTCGGCGGTCGGTCATCTTGGCACGATGGCGGCGTATCTCCTGAAAACGGTCATAGAACTCGAACGGGCCGGCGTTCATGACCTCCACCTCTGGCGATTGCAGGAAATGGTGGCTGAGCGTCGCGAAAGGCTTCCGCATCAGATACCTGGGTGTCATTCGCGACCGGAGATGGGCGATCCAGTTGACCCGGGGAGACGAAGATGAACGAAAAGGAAGAAAACTTCTCGGGTGGGAAAGACCGCATTCCCTCCGGATTGACGGGCGACGGGGAATTCTTCGGAAGTCACGGCCAGCAGGAGCTTCAGCGACGCTCCGACTTCCTTTGGCGGATCGTCAAGGACGACCCGCGCTTCCAGAGCCATGGCCGCGCGATTGCGCTCGCGGACCCGACTGCAGAAAACGTTGCAGACCAAATAGCGGTGGCGAAACTAATTGGTGTCTGTGCGTGCGAAGCCGTACCCGAAGAAGATGTCCCTTGGCGCAGGAGAGCGCTCGAAGCCGCCGGCCTGACTACCGACTTCTACGTGGAATGGCGCGGCGAGGCCAGTGCGCTGGGTGCGGCCCGAGGCGTTCTGGAGGAGCGTCCACTGCCAATGGACCTCACGCTGCGCGCGGTGGACGCCAACACGTCATCGGAGACGATGCAGGGTCTGGACGCGGTCACGCAGGCCTGCGAGGTGCTGCTGCCGAACGGTGCTTTCATGCGCGGCGTCCACCGGCCGTCTGTGTGCCTTTACGCGGAAGATTCTTCCGGGAGCGTGGTCGGCACCTCGGCCGCAGTTGCCGCGTTTCACCCGGCCCATGCGCGGGCCGGCTGCGCGTGGTGGGGCATGCTGGCCACGACGCCCGATCGACGGGGAGCGGGCATTGCGCTTCATCTCGGCGCGCGCGCGCTGATCGAGATGAATGAACGCCACGGGATTGGAGAGGTATTCACCGGGGTCCGACCCGGGAACAGGCCTTCGGAGGCGCTGTGTTCCAAGCTTGGCCTCAGGCCTACAGAATTCCAGATCCTGCTGGCCATCGCACCCGAAGTTCTAGGCGCCGGCCAGGTTACGAAGTAACCGTCGAACCGATGTGATCCGCGGGACGTGCTCTTTCTGGGGACGGCCTGGCCCACTGGCGCGAGGCAGGTCCCGTGCGCTGCGCGCATGGTGCGGATCACGAGGCTGACCTTGGAAAGTATGCGGCGATCGGGAGCCAACCCGCCGTTAATGAAGAATCCCGCATTTTTTGGTAGGTCCGCCTTAGGCTCGGAGCGGTTATTGGCCGATCCTCTTCGGATGCTGGCTCAGCTTGAGAAGTCAGACGTTGTTTCACGTGTCAGCGGCTGGCCTCGGCGCCGCTTGCGCATCCACTTCTTGCAATACGGGACGTGGTGCCGAAGAGTTGCAAACACGGAAATCCAGAAGCGAAAGCCCCGTTTGGACCGTTTGATTGCCAATCGCTGGTTCGTGTTGTCGGTCCTGTTCGCCGGGCGTGTCGCCATGGCGTTCCAGTTTCAATCAGTTGCCGCCCTATCGCCCGCCTTCATGGCTCGTTTCGACGTCGCACTTGCCGACATCGGTCTTCTTATCGGGCTCTATCTTGCGCCTGGCCTGGCAATCGCCTTGCCGGGAGGTGCTATCGGACGTCGTTTCGGCGATCGACGGGTCATTGCGTTTGGCATGGCGCTCATGCTTGCCGGTGCACTCTCCATGATCCTTGTGCAGACATGGGAAGGGCAGATCCTTGGGCGTTTCATAGCGGGCACCGGAGGCGTGTTGCTGAACGTTCTGATGTCCAAGGTCGTGACAGATCATTTCGCCGGGCGCGAAATCGCGACGGCCATGGGAATATTCGTGAACTCGTGGCCCGTGGGAATTGCTGCAGCTCTTCTCTTCCTGCCGCTCGTCGGCAATCCGGGTGATCCGCAGGTCGCACAAACGCTGGTGGCCGTCACGACGCTGGCTGGTTTGGTTCTGTTCCTTTTGGGAACGCGCGCCGCCGTCCAGCCCGATACGCATACTGTCGAAGCCACAAGATTGGCGGGGCCGAAGATGAAGGCCGTCATCCTCGCGGGCGCCATCTGGGGCCTGTACAATGGCGCTTTGGGTATGGTCTTCGGGTTTGGACCGGCAATGCTGGTAGAGCAGGGCTGGACCCTCGCGCGCGCCAGCGCATCAACGAGCATCGTGCTCTGGTTGGTTGCGCTCTCGCTTCCCTTGGGCGGATTTCTCGCCGACAGGTTCGGGCAGAGAGACGCAGTCATGATCCTTGGGTTTGTGGCGTTTGGACTCTGCCTCTGCGTCGCACCGAATACGGAGCAGGTCTTGCTGCTACTTGTGCTCTTGGGTGTTTTCGCCGGGATTCCAGCCGGTCCCATCATGAGCCTGCCAGCCAGTGTTCTCGATCCTGGCAACAGAGCGCTGGGGATGGGCGTGTTCTTCACGCTCTTCTACGTTGGTGTCGTATTCGCCCCGATAGTGGGCGGTCTGCTTTCTGACCTGTCAGGGACTGCAAAGACGACGTTCTACTTTGGGGCTGCAATGATCGCTGTGTGTTGCGTGGCGCTCGTCGCGTTCAAGAGGACCGCCAATGCGTTAAAGTCCCGGCCATGATCTTCGTGGCACTGCTGTGCTAGCGCCCGGTTCATCGGGCGAATTGCCCAGCGGAGTGGATCGCGCGCGGTAAAGCGTCTCTCGCTGTAATCAGTTTGCGACGGGCCCATCGCGGCCAGCTTGCGCAAGTTGTCACCCGCATTGTGCCGATGCGATGCAGGCCTCGACATGCCCCACGCTCACGAGATGGTGAGTGCTCACAAGGCAGCGATAATGATCTGCCCGTCTTGAGGTCGCGTAATCCACCCCCACAAGGAGGTAAATGACATGATTGACAAAAGGGTTGTTAAAAACAGCTGGGACGCGGTTATGGATGAGTCCAAGAACCCGCTCCGCTTCTTTCCCCTGATGACGGCACACATGGTGATGCAGGTGCTCGCCTGGATGTGGAGCGCAATTTTTGCCGTGGCCGTCGGCAGCTTCATGGTTTTCGGCGTCTCCCTGGTTGCCCACGTGCTGATCATCGCGGGCCTGATAGCGACGCTCGCAGTCTTTCGCCGCGCGGAATTCCGAAACGAAATCTAGTCCCAAGAGACCTTGAGTTGCGCCCCGGCCTCGATGGCCGGGGCATTTTGCGGACGATCTCTTTATAGTCGGCGATCAAGCACGACTTTTTTCGCGAAGCGCGTGTTTTGCCTCGTAACGCGCCCTGATCCATACGGCGCCCGTGCGACTGAACCGGACTTGGGCAGATGCCGATACCCGGTTTTGATCGTCTAGCCCAAGTCCGGTTCAGTCGCCGTGAAGGTCTCAATTTCCTGCATCGCGGCCCACCATTCGGAGACACCCGGCACATTTAGCAAGACTTCGGAATCGGGTGTAAGCGACACATAAAACATGATCGGGGCAAGGAAGTAGTCCGCTAGGCTGGGCTCGTCGCCAGCCAGCCATTTGGCGTTTCCCTTGTTTTCCATCAGGAGCGCCATCAGCGTTATTGAATTCTCGAGGCAATTGGCGCGCGCCTCTTCATTCTGCCCGCCGATAAAATCTGGAAAGAGATGATAGCCGGCGACGCCAACCAGAGCGCCGTAGCCATACGAATTGATCAAGCTGATTGCCTCATTCATCAACGCCCGTTGCTCTGGGTTATCAGGCATCAGCGCAGGCTTCGGACGCGTCTCCTCGAGATAGCGGCAGATTGCGTCAGTCTCGCGTATGCGAAGACCGTCGATGTCCAGAACAGGCACCTTTCCAAAGGGGTGGCGTTCCAAGTGTTCGGGCTGCCTTGGCTCACCCTCAAGCACGTTGATCTGGTCCTGATCGTAATCGATGCCCTTGTCCCGCAGGACCATCTTTACGGTGCGTACATAGGTCGAGCCGTCGAAACCAAAAAGCTTGGGTGTGCTGGCCATGGTCGCCTCCTGTCGGCTGGCTAGAGCAGATGAAAGTATCTGAGTATCTGACAACTTAGCTTGGCTCGGCCAAAGGCACATTACTTACGTGGGCTCGGACCGGTCATCGATCGAAATCAGCCGAGCGTCCGCTATGCGGACATTTCTGCCGTGCTGACCTTCGTTTCGTCTGCGCGGATGAATTTTTGCTTCCGCTTTCAGGCGGTAAGGAACCGCCGAGCCTCTTCACCGCTCTTGCAGACTTTGGCGCTTACGCGATCACCAAAATTGGCAAGCGTGTTCGCCTCCCAATCCGCGACCCAGCTGTCGTCTTGTCCCGATTCCGGCAGTGGCGGAATTAGAACAAATCTACGGAGCGGCGAATTCAATATGAATGAACGAAACTCGTTGCTGCTTACCCACTGGTAGTCTGCTGCCGAAAGCGACCGCGATGAGGTGGATACGTCTACCACCCAGTGTTCAACTCTATTTCCGCGAACCCAAGTCAGGGCTGCCATGACGGCGTCACGGACACCTGTTCCTTCGTCATACTCACTGAACCATTTAAGATAGACTGCCGAGAGGTCTGGCCGCCAGGTAACGTCTACCAATTCTGATGCCCGGTAGATCAGTTGTTCGTCCACTGTCTCGCCCCCGAAGCCAACCGGCGCTATCAAGATAGTCAGCCTGCGAAACGTCTACTACGGCCTCATCCCGGTCACTGCGCAAAATCAGACCAACGCCGGCGATATAGGGCGGAACGGCTTCGAAGCTTGCGTCATGCGAGGTCCATCACATGTAAGGGGAAACAGCTAACCCGGTCGATCAGTCGACAAGTCCTAGCTGTCGAGCGATAGTGGCGCTGTCGTAGTAATCTCGGCCCTCCACGACCATGCCGTCTTTGACGCGCATCACTGAACAATACCGGACCTCAGCCTGCTTACCCGTCGGTGGAAAATCTCCAAGGCTGGAGCGCAGAACCCCGGTATGCGTGCCCGTGTTGCGAAACTCGACCGTCGCCCATTGTCCGTCCTGGCTGACTATGACGTTTTCGACTTTGCACAATCCATCCGGGAATGCCTCGCGCCAGCGATAGTAGTCGGCCTTGTAAGCTTCCTTCCCCGGCAGCTTCTCGCCGCGGGCAATATCCTCAAAGGCACAGTCTTCAGCAATAACTTCTGCGCCACGATCAGGGTCGCGCATATCCCAAGACTCGTGAAACTGTCGAACGACCTTTTCAGTAGGGTGCATTGCCTTGATCCTTTTGTGCGTCGTTCAGTCGACATTAGCAGCCGACCGTTGTTGGTACACTGTTAAGTGAGCTTCGGGCTCCGACCGGTCATCCATCCAATCAGGCCGAAGGTCCGCCTTGCGGACGAACCGGCCGGATGGGCCTGCGGCATCTTATGTCTCGAGACACTATCTGACTGCGACCTCATCGCTGCAGCGCAGCTCAGTTTCTAGAAGGCGGTCGTCCGGGAGATGCGAGATTGGCCAGATTGGAACCGGCCGTTCGCGGCACAGCAGCATGACGTCTCATGTGCGGGACTAAGCGGACCTTTGGGCAATGCAAAGCTCTGACGTGGTTGGCCCAGAGCGATTAATATCCCATGCGCGCTATGCCGCAGCCTCGTGTTGCAACGCAAAGAGATGAAGCGATGCAGCCGATCGCTACTCAGGGTGCTCCAGACACCATCGATGTGCAGAGATGATTTCCGATGACAGAAGATCAGCATCCTCTTGTTGCATGGCATATCCAATTACGGAAACGCGAATGATCCGGCGTCCTGCCCAGGCGCCATGGCTCGGATAGACCCTTGCCTGATCATGCACCCTCTTCAGAACACGTTGCGTGAGCGAGTCGCCGTAAGGTCCCTCACCGCAAGTGATTGCCACCTGATTGCTGTGGATCTCGTTGAGAACCGTGAGTCCGGGCTCGGCCGAGACCGTGTCGGCAATCGACTGCGCCAAATAGCAATGGCGCTTTATCATCTCTTCGACTCCTTCGCGCCCAAGATGCCGCAAGATTGCGTAGCTCGGGACACCCCGCGCCCGCCGGGAAAGCTCTGGCGTAGAATCCGGTGGCTCCCAATGCGCCGTTAGATCCGGAAGATAGGCTCCCCGGGCGGACATGGCCGAGACCAGCGAGCCTCTGTCTCGCACGATGGCAACGCCAGCATCGTAAGGCGCATTCAACCATTTGTGCAGATCCACCGCCCAGCTGTCCGCGAGCGTGACTCCCGCTAGGCGAGGGGCAAGGTCCGGCACTGCTGCGAGCCAAAGGCCGAAAGCCCCATCGACATGGACCCACCCCTGCTTGTCGTGCACGAGCGGAATCAGTTCGTCGAAGGGATCGAACGAGCCGGTATTGATTTGTCCGGCCTGTAAGATCACGAGCGGGGGCGCCGTGCAGCGCCCGAGAGCGCTCCGAAAAGCCTCCGGCTCGATCCGCCCCTGCGCGTCCGTGCGGACACGTACCGCGAAATCCGCCCCCAGCCCTGCGTAGCGTAGCGCGGCGAGGGGAGCGGAATGCGCGTCATCTCCAATCAGGACAGGAAACTCGGGCGCGCCAAAAAGCCCCTTAGCCTCCACATCCCAGCCCTGCGCGGTAAGGAGGGCGTGCCGCGCAGCCATGACCCCCACCATGTTGGCAACCGAACCGCCCGTGACAATTCCCGCCCCACTGCCAGAGGGAAGGCGGAGCAGGTCGATGACCCAATCGCATACAGCACGCTCCATGCCGGTGATTGCGGGTGTCTCAAACGCAGACCCGGCGTTCTGCCCCCAGGCGGAGACGAGAAAGTCGGCGGCGACGCCGACAGGGTGAGAACTGCCGCAGACGTAGCCGAAGAAGGTTGTTCCGACCATTTTGTGCAGACCGCCCTCGGCGTTTTCGAGTATCTGTTCGATGACTTCGTCTTCGGGCGTCCCAGCATCCGCGAGCGGCACCAAGAAACGACTAACTGCCTCGTCAAGACCGAGTGTCGGTCTGGCTGGCAAGGACGGCAGTTGATCCCGGTACGCTTTTGCTGCCTTGGCCGCCACATCGATGGCCCGCCTCTGGCTATCACTCAGGCCAGTCGGCTTTAGCGGCGCGTCGTCCATGCTTCCGTCTCCCCCGACTTCTGATCCGCGAACAATAGCAGATTCTTGAGCGGTCTTTAGCCGAGACTTGCCGCAGGGTTGCCGTGGGCTGCCCCCACCGAGTGGTCCGGTTTGTTTTTTAGTGCATGACAGGCCTCTGATCCACTGGGACGATGCTCTCGGGTGCAGGTGGGCGGAATCCGAGGGCACTGTGGGAGCGAGTTGTGTTGTAGTGCCTGCGCCAGTGTTCGATCAGGATCTGAGCTTCGCGAAGGCTGTCGAAGACCTCACCCTTGAGGCTCTTGGCCAGCTAGATCTCCTGGTCCCGGTTGGTCTTCTTGCGCTCTACCTCGAAGATCGGCCCGATTCGCGCATGGAAATACGGGAAGGCCTTCATCGCCTCCGCGTAGCTGTTGCCGAGCTGGCGTTAGAGGGTTTGCTTTCCCGGGAGGCCGACGAGCCACTTGGGCACGTCTTTCTTGTACCGGAAGGACCCGTTCGGGCGGCGGAACACGCATCGCGGAGGCTTCCGCACCGTTTCGGCCAAGATGATCTCACCCCGCGATACGGTGCCCGGGGACACGCGCACAGGCCTGTCCGGACCTGGCGTGACAAAGTTCGATTGCGACGACAGTATGACCCCGAAACGGCCCCGGCACGTCCGCTAGACGCCGGTTCCCATCAGGGTCTTCGATACGTGTCGGGAAATGGTGCCCAGGAGAGGACTCGAACCTCCACTTCCATACGGAAACTAGCACCTGAAGCTAGCGCGTCTACCAATTCCGCCACCTGGGCCGGTGTCGTGACGCCGGCATGTAAACCCGCCCGCGGGCGGTGTCAACGGCCTCCGTGACGCGGAAAGCGATTTGCGCCTTGTCCGGTGCGTTGCGGGCAGGTAGGACACGGGACAACACCGGATCAGGAGGGTGCCATGTCGAAACTGGTCACGATCTTCGGGGGCTCGGGCTTCGTCGGGCGCTACATCGCGCAGCGCATGGCGCGTGCCGGCTGGCGCGTCAGGGTCGCCGTGCGCCGCCCGAACGAGGCGATCTTCGTGCGGACCTATGGCGTGGTCGGACAGGTGGTGCCGGTTTTTGCCAATATCCGCGACGACCGGTCCGTGCGTGAGGTCATCCACGGGGCCGACGCGGTGATCAACTGCGTGGGCACCTTCGATGCCGGCGGCAAGAACAATTTCGAGGCCGTGCAGGAGCTTGGCGCCGGCCGCATCGCGCGGATCGCCGCCGAGGAAGGCGCGGCTCGGCTCGTGCATATCTCGGCCATCGGGGCCGACAGCGAAAGCGAGAGCCGCTACGCCCAGACGAAGGCCGCCGGCGAGGCGGCGATCCTCGAGGCCTTCCCCGAGGCCGTGATCCTGCGCCCCTCGGTGGTGTTCGGTCACGAGGATGCCTTCTTCAACCGGTTCGCCAACATGGCGCGCTTCACGCCGGTGCTGCCGCTGGTTGGCGCCGACACGAAGTTCCAGCCGGTTTATGTCGAAGACGTCGCGACCGCCGCCGCCAAGGGCGCCCTGGGCGAGGCCGCGCCCGGCATTTACGAACTTGGCGGCCCCAGGGTGGCCAGCTTCCGCGAGCTGATGCAGACGATGCTGCAGGTCGTCCGCCGCCGCCGGCTGCTCGTGAACATGCCGTTCTGGGCGGCGCGAATCATGGCGACGGTGCTCGACGGGTTGCAGGCGGCCACGCTCGGGCTGTTCCACAACGGGGTGCTGACGCGCGACCAGGTCAGGCAGCTGGGCACCGACAACGTGGTGGCCGCGGATGCGCGTACGCTGGCCGATCTCGATATCGAGCCCACCGCGATGGAAGCGGTCCTGGAAAGCTATCTCTACAGCCTGCGACCGGCCGGCCAGTACACGGCGCTGCGCGAGTCGGCGCGCAACCTCAAGACCTGAGCGTCAGGCGGTGCCGCCGCCGCCCCATGCGATCGCCAGCAGCACGAGGCCCAGGATCACCCGGTAGATCACGTAGGGCGTGAAGCTCACCGATCTCAGCAGGCGCATCATGAAGCTGAGCGCGGCAAGCGCGGCCGCGAAGGCCATCACGGCCGCGATGGCGCCGTCGCGGGCGGCTTGGCCGTCGGCCGTCGCGACCACCTCTGCCCCGAGCAGGACGCCCGAGGCCGCGATGGTCGGGATCGACATCAGCATCGCGAGCTTCGCCGCGTCGTGGCGCGCGTAGCCCATCGCCCGCGCGCCCGAGATGGTGATGCCGGATCGCGACGTGCCCGGGATCAGCGCCACGGCCTGCCAGAGTCCGAGTTTCACCGCGTCGCCGAGGGTCCAGTCGGCCGCGGTCTTGTTCTGCCCGCCCCGCTGATCCGTCCAGTAGAGCACCAGCCCGAAGACCAGCATGGTGACACCGATCACGGTGATGTTGCGCATCGCGTCGTCGAGTCCGGTGAGCTTCAGGATCAGCCCGAGGATCACAACCGGCACCGTCGCGACCCCGAGCAGGAACGCGAGCCTCGCCCCGGGCGTATCGACCCGCCCGGACAGAAGCCGTGGAAGCCCCGACAGGGCCTCGCCCACCTCCCGGCGGAAATAGAGGATGACCGCGGCCAGCGTGCCCACATGCACGGCGACGTCGATGACCTGCCCCTGGTCTTCCAGCCCCGAGAGCTGCGGCAGCAGGATCAGGTGACCCGACGACGAGACCGGCAGGAATTCCGTCAGTCCCTGGATGACCGCGACGAGGAAAAGGTGGAACAATGTCATTTGGCGGAGGCCCTGATTCTCTCTCCTGCACGCTAACCGTTGGCTCTGGAAAGGGAAGTTCCGTAAAATGTAAGTCATCCTGACTTAAATTTGCGACGCTGGCGGGCGCATTTGCGGCAGGGGCCGAATATTTCTCTTATTAGGTCAGTAGCGCTGCCTTTTATTTGGGCCGGGACCGCTGTAGACATACGCGCCCGAGCCAGACCATCCGTGGAAGGAGCCACCAACATGGCCAAGCAGCCGATGCTGAAATTCGTGACCGTGGAAAAGGAGATGCCCGAAAAGCGTCCGCCCGATCTGCGCGCCAGGGATTTCCACGAGATCTACGCGGAATATGCCGACCAGAAGGCCGCGGAACAGGCCGGGCGCTGCAGCCAGTGCGGCGTGCCGTATTGCCAGTCGCATTGCCCGCTGCACAACAATATCCCGGACTGGCTGCGCCTGACCGCGGAGGGCCGGCTCGAGGAGGCCTACGAGGTCAGCCAGGCCACCAACACCTTCCCCGAGATCTGCGGGCGTATCTGTCCGCAGGACCGGCTCTGCGAGGGCAATTGCGTGATCGAGCAGTCGGGCCACGGGACGGTCACCATCGGACAGGTCGAGAAATACATCACCGACACGGCCTGGGAACGCGGCTGGGTCAAGGCGATCGCGCCGGAGACCGAGCGCGAGGAAAGCGTCGCGATCATCGGCGCCGGGCCGGGCGGGCTGGCCGCGGCCGATCGGCTGCGCCGGGCCGGCGTCCAGGTCACGGTCTATGACCGCTACGACCGCGCGGGCGGGCTGATGACCTACGGCATCCCCGGCTTCAAGCTGGAAAAGGACGTGGTCATGCGCCGTAACGACCAGCTCGAGTCGGGCGGCGTGACCTTCGTCCTGAACTGCGATGTCGGCACGGACATCAGCTTCGACGAGATCCGCGAAAAACATGACGCCGTGCTGATCGCGACCGGCGTCTACAAGTCGCGCGACCTGGGCGGTCCGGGCGCCGGGCTCGACAACATCGTGCGGGCCATCGACTACCTGACCGCGTCGAACCGCGTCGGCTTCGGCGACGACGTGCCGGAATTCGAGTCCGGCGCGCTCAACGCCGCGGGCAAGCGCGTCGTGGTGATCGGCGGCGGCGACACGGCGATGGACTGCGTGCGCACGGCCGTCCGCCAGGGCGCCGAAAGCGTGAAATGCCTCTACCGCCGCGACAGGACCAACATGCCCGGCTCGCAGCGTGAGGTCGCCAACGCCGAGGAAGAGGGCGTGGAATTCGTCTGGCTGACGGCGCCCAAGGGCTTCACCGGCTCGGCGCATGTCACCGGCGTGAAGGTTGCCCAGATGCGGCTGGGCCAGCCCGACCAGACCGGCCGCCAGAGCCCCGAGGAAATCGAGGGCGCCGACTACACCGAGGATGCGGATCTTGTGATCAAGGCGCTGGGCTTCGAGCCCGAAGAGCTGCCGAAGCTCTGGGGCGTCGACGGGCTGGAGGTGACCCGCTGGGGCACGATTAAGGCGGATTTCCGCACGCATGAGACCAGCCTGGGCGGCGTCTACGCCGTCGGCGACGTCGTGCGCGGCGCGAGCCTCGTGGTCTGGGCGATCCGCGACGGCCGCGAGGCCGCCGACGCGATCCTCGACCGGTTCGCGGCCGCCGCCGCCCCCGTCGCCGCAGAGTAATCCGGCCCAATCCGGCAATGACAGCATGACCGGGGTCCGTGACCCCGACGACACCGAAAGGGTGGAAGAATGACCGAATACGACGCCAACTGGGTAGCCCAGGAAGAAGCCAAGCGCGCCTTCATGGCCGAAAACGGGCTCTACCGGCCCGAGGACGAGCATGCCTCCTGCGGGGTCGGGCTGGTGGTGTCCATCGACGGCAAGCCGAGCCGCAAGGTCGTGGAGAACGGCATCGACGCGCTCAAGGCGGTCTGGCACCGCGGCGCGGTGGATGCGGATGGCAAGACCGGCGACGGGGCCGGCATCCACGTTCAGATCCCCGTCCCGTTCTTCTACGACCAGATCAAGCGCACCGGCCACGAGCCCCGCCGCGACGAACTCATGGCGGTGGGCCAGGTCTTTCTGCCCCGCACCGATTTCGGCGCCCAGGAAACCTGCCGGACGATCGTCGAGTCCGAGGTTCTACGGATGGGCTACTCGATCTATGGCTGGCGTCACGTCCCGGTGAACATCGAGGTGCTGGGCGAGAAGGCCAACGCCACCCGTCCCGAGATCGAGCAGATCCTGATTTCCAACGCGAAGGGCGTGGACGAGGAAACCTTCGAGCGCGAGCTCTACGTCATCCGCCGCCGCATCGAGAAAGCCGCCGCGGTCGCACTGGTGCCGGGGCTCTATATCGCGTCGCTGTCCTGCCGGTCGATCATCTACAAGGGCATGATGCTGGCCGAGCAGGTGGCCGAGTTCTATCCCGATCTCAAGGATGAGCGTTTCGAGAGCGCCTTCGCCATCTACCATCAGCGCTACTCCACCAACACCTTCCCGCAATGGTGGCTGGCGCAACCCTTCCGCATGCTCGCCCATAACGGCGAGATCAATACGCTGAAGGGCAACCTGAACTGGATGAAGAGCCACGAGATCCGGATGGCGTCCAACACCTTCGGTGACCATGCCGAGGACATCAAGCCGATCGTGGCCAACGGCTCGTCGGACTCGGCCGCGCTGGACGCGGTCTTCGAGGTGATGGTTCGCGCCGGGCGCAATGCGCCGATGGCCAAGACCATGCTGATTCCCGAGGCCTGGTCCAAGACCGCCGACGCCATGCCGCAGGCGTGGCGCGACATGTACAACTACTGCAACGCCGTGATGGAGCCCTGGGACGGCCCCGCGGCGCTGGCCATGACCGACGGGCGCTGGGTCTGTGCCGGGCTTGACCGGAACGGCCTGCGCCCGATGCGCTACGTGGTCACCGGCGACGGGCTGATGATCGCGGGCTCCGAGGCGGGCATGGTGCCGACCGACGAATCCGCCGTGGTCGAGAAGGGCGCGCTGGGCCCCGGCCAGATGGTCGCCGTCGACATGGGGGCGGGGCGGCTCTACCACGACACGGAACTCAAGGATCAGCTGGCGGCCGCGCAGCCCTTCGGCGAATGGGTTGGCAAGATCGTCGATCTCGAGGAAGAGACCGACGGCATGACCGAAACCGCGATCCACAGCGGGACGGAACTGCGCAAGCGCCAGATCGCGGCCGGCTATTCTCTCGAAGAGCTCGAGTCGATCCTCGCCCCCATGGCCGAGGACGGCAAGGAAGCCGTGGCCTCGATGGGCGACGACACGCCATCGGCCGTGCTGTCGGAAATGTACCGCCCGCTTTCGCATTATTTCCGGCAGAATTTCAGCCAGGTGACCAACCCGCCGATCGACTCGCTGCGGGAATACCGGGTGATGAGCCTCAAGACCCGCTTCGGCAACCTCAAGAACGTGCTGGACGAGGATTCGAGCCAGACCGAGATCCTGGTTCTGGACAGCCCCTTCGTCGGCAACGCCCAGTTCGCCGAGATGGTGAGGCATTTCGGCGGTTCGGTCGTCGAGATCGACTGCAGCTTCCCCGCCGATGGCGGCGAAGGCGCGCTGCAGGTGGCGCTGGACCGCGTGCGCGCCGAGGCGGAAGACGCCGTGCGGTCGGGTGCCGGCCATCTCATCCTGACCGACGAGTACCAGGGCCCCGAGAAGGTCGCGATGCCGATGATCCTGGCCACCAGCGCGGTTCATAGCTGGCTGACGCGCAAGGGCCTGCGAACCTTCACCAGCCTCAACGTCCGGTCCGCCGAATGCATCGACCCGCATTACTTCGCGGTTCTGGTCGGCTGCGGTGCCACCACCGTGAACGCCTACCTCGCGCAGGACAGCATCGCCGACCGGATCGAGCGCGGCCTGCTCGACGGCACGCTCACCGAGAACATGGCGCGCTACCGCGCCGCCATCGACCAGGGCCTGCTGAAGATCATGTCGAAGATGGGCATTTCGGTGATCTCCTCCTATCGCGGCGGTCTCAACTTCGAGGCCGTGGGCCTGTCGCGCTCCATGGTCGCGGAATTCTTCCCGGGGATGCCGAGCCGGATTTCCGGCATCGGCGTCAGCGGCATCCAGCGCAAGCTGGTGGACGTTCACGCGCGCGGCTGGCACGGCGGCGCCGACGTGCTGCCCATCGGCGGCTTTTACAAGGCGCGCACCAAGGGCGAAAAGCACGCCTGGGGCGCACAGACCATGCACATGCTGCAGGCGGCCTGCGACCGGGCGAGCTACGATCTCTGGAAGCAGTATTCCAAGGCGCTGTCGGCCAATCCGCCGATCCACCTGCGCGACCTGCTGGACATCAAGCCCTTCGGCAAGCCCGTTCCGATCGAGGAGGTGGAATCCATCACCTCGATCCGCAAGCGGTTCGTCACGCCGGGGATGTCGCTGGGCGCGCTCAGCCCCGAGGCGCACAAGACGCTGAACATCGCCATGAACCGGATCGGCGCCAAGTCCGACTCGGGCGAGGGCGGCGAGGACCCGAAGCATTTCCACCCGATGCCGAACGGCGACAACGCCAGCGCCAAGATCAAGCAGGTCGCGTCGGGCCGCTTCGGGGTGACGGCGGAATACCTCAACCAGTGCGAGGAACTGGAGATCAAGGTCGCCCAGGGCGCCAAGCCCGGCGAGGGCGGCCAGCTGCCCGGCATGAAGGTGACCGAGCTGATCGCCAAGCTGCGCCACTCCACCCCCGGGGTGACGCTGATCTCGCCGCCGCCGCATCACGACATCTACTCGATCGAGGATCTCGCGCAGCTGATCTACGATCTCAAGCAGATCAACCCGCGCGCCAAGGTGACGGTGAAGCTGGTGGCGCAGTCGGGTGTCGGCACGATCGCGGCCGGCGTCGCCAAGGCCAAGGCCGACGTGATCCTGATCTCGGGTCACAACGGCGGCACCGGCGCTTCGCCCGCGACCTCGATCAAGTACGCGGGCCTGCCCTGGGAGATGGGCATCACCGAGGCGCACCAGGTGCTGGCGATGAACAACCTGCGTGACCGGGTCACGCTGCGCACCGATGGCGGCCTGCGCACCGGTCGCGACATCGTCGTCGCCGCGCTGATGGGGGCCGAGGAATACGGCATCGGCACCGCGGCGCTGATCGCCATGGGCTGCATCATGGTGCGCCAGTGCCAGTCGAACACCTGCCCGGTGGGCGTCTGCACCCAGGATGAAAGCCTGCGCGCCAAGTTCACCGGCACGGCGGACAAGGTGGTGAACCTGATCACCTTCTACGCCCAGGAAGTCCGCGAGATCCTCGCCTCCATCGGCGCGCGCTCGCTGGACGAGGTGATCGGCCGGGCCGACCTGCTGACCCAGGTCAGCCGCGGCTCCGCGCATCTCGACGACCTGGATCTCAACCCGTTGCTGATCACGGTCGATGCCGCGGACCGCGTCACCTACGATCGGACCAAGCCCCGCAACAGCGTGCCCGACACGCTGGATGCCGAGATCGTCCGCGACGCCGAGCCGTTCTTCAAGGAGGGCGAGAAGATGCAGCTCTCCTACGCGGTTCGGAACACGGACCGCACCATCGGCACGCGGGCCTCGAGCCATCTCGTGCAACGCTTCGGCATGAACAACAGCCTTCAGCCCGATCACCTGACGGTGAAGCTGACCGGCTCGGCCGGCCAGTCGCTGGGCGCCTTCCTCGCGCCGGGGCTGAAGCTCGAGGTGTCGGGCGATGCCAACGACTATGTCGGCAAGGGGCTTTCCGGCGGGCGGATCGTCGTGCGCCCGCCGCTGGCCAGCCCGCTGACCGCGGCCGAGAACACGATCATCGGCAACACGGTCCTCTACGGCGCCACGGCGGGCAAGCTCTTCGCCGCGGGCCGCGCGGGGGAACGCTTCGCGGTGCGGAACTCCGGCGCCCATGTCGTGATCGAGGGCTGCGGGTCGAACGGCTGCGAATACATGACCGGCGGCGTCGCCGTCATCCTCGGCGAGATCGGCGCCAATTTCGCGGCCGGCATGACCGGGGGCATGGCCTATCTCTACGATCCCGAGGGCATTGCCCGCAGCCTGATCAATCCCGAGACCGTGGTGATGTGCCCGGTCACGGTCGATCACTGGGAGGCCGAGATGAAAGGCCTGATCGAGGAGCACGCCGCCGAAACGCGCAGCCGCAAGGCGGCCGATATCCTGCAGCACTGGGACCTGGAGAAGGACAAGTTCCTGCAAATCTGTCCCAAGGAAATGCTGCCGCATCTCTCGCACCCGCTCGAGGCGGGCGCGGCCGAGGAGCGCGCCTGACGCGACCCGCGGGGCCATGGCAGGACCAGACGGGGGAGGGGCGCGGCCGGTCCGCGCCCCTTCGCCGTTTCGGGTTCCGGACGGAACCGGGGCGATCCCGGGACGTTGATCGCCCGACCCCGACCCGCGGAGACCGACATGTCGGACCTGCTCGTTATCGTCTTCGACGATCAAGACACCGCCCGCGCGATGCATGCCGCCGTGGCGCGGATGGGGGCGGACCACGTCATGGATCTTGCCGACCTCGAGCTGGTCGTCCGCGACGGCGATGGCGGGATCCGTTTCGGAGCGTCCAAGGCACAGGTGCCGGCCCGCGCCGTCGGCGGCGGGATCTGGGGACTCGTGCTCGGCGCCGTCTTCACGGTTCCGGTCGCCGGCGCCGCGGTGGGCGCCGCCGCCGGGGCCCTCACCGGGCTCGACAGCGCGATCGGGATCGAGGATGCCTTCCTCGAAGAGCTGGGCCGCACCCTTATGCCGGGCAGTGCCGCCGTCTGCGTGATGGTCCGCGACGTCTCGGTCGACGAGATGCTCGAGCGGCTGCGCGGCTTCCACGAAACCGGCCACGTCATCCGGGCGCCGCTGGCCCCCGAGGACGCGGGACGACTGCGCCGGCTGGTCGAGGGCGAGGAGCTGGCCCGCGATATCGCGCGCGATCCCGCGGCAGGTGCTTGACCTCCGCCGCCGCCTCGTGGCTAGAGTGCGCGCGTGTCGAAAACCGGATCCCGCCCCAGGAAGACCGCCCGGAAGTCGCCGGCCCGCCGCGCGTCGCGCGCGCCCGCGCCCGCGCGCGGCGACGGTCTTCTGCGCCGGGCCTGGCGTTGGGGCCTGCGCGGGCTGGCCGGCGTGCTGGTGCTGCTGGCGGCGGCGCTTGTCGCGTTCCGCTTCGTGGCGCCCCCGCAGGGCATCTACATGCGGATGGAGGCGGCGCGGCTTGACGGGATCGACCGGCAATGGGTCGCGATGCCGGCGATCTCGCCGCACCTGGCCCGCGCCGTGGTCGCGGCCGAGGACGCCAATTTCTGCCGCCACTGGGGGTTCGACATGGGCGCGATCCGCGCCGCGATAGAGGACGGCGCGTCGCGCGGGGCCTCGACCATCAGCCAGCAGACCGTCAAGAACGTCTTCCTCTGGCAGGGGCGCAGCTGGCCGCGCAAGGCGCTGGAGGCCGCGATCACGCCGCTGGCCGAGGCCGCCTGGCCCAAGCGCCGCATGCTCGAGATCTATCTCAACGTGGCAGAGTTCGACACCGGCGTCTTCGGGGCCGAGGCGGCCGCGCAGCATCACTTCGGGGTCCCTGCCGCGAAACTGACGCCGGCGCAGTCCGCGCTGCTGGCCGCGGCGCTGCCCGCGCCCCAGAAGCGATCCGTGGTGCGGCCCTCGGCCTGGATGCAGCGGCGGGCGGCGGCGATCCGCGCAGGCGCGGCCACCATAGCGGCCGACGGCCGCGATGCCTGTTTCCGGAGTTGAAATGACCCCGGCGAACCTGCGAAGAGATAAGGCAATTCACGAAAACCGGATTTCCCGCCCATGATCCGCCTGTATCACAGCCCGTTGTCGCCGTTCTGCCGCAAGGTGCGGCTGGTCCTTGCCGAGAAGAGGCTCGAGGTCGAACTCGTCGAGGAACGCTACTGGGAGGGACGGGCGGATTTCCTGCGGATGAACCCGGCGGGAAAGGTGCCGGTGCTGCGCGAGAACGGCCTGACCCTGGGCGAGAGCACGGCGATCTGCGAATATCTCGAGGAAACCCATCCCGAGCCGGCGCTGCTGCCCGCGCGCCCGGCCGAGCGGGCCGAGGCGCGGCGGCTGGTGTGCTGGTTCGACGACAAGTTTCACCAGGAGGTCACGAAGAACCTCCTCTACGAGCGGGTCAACAAGAAGGTCATGGGGCTGGGCTACCCGGAGTCCAAGAACGTCAAGGCGGGCGCGCAGAAGATCAAGTTTCACCTCGATTACATGGCCTGGCTGCTCGATCATCGCCGCTGGCTGGCCGGGGACCGGATGACGCTGGCGGATTTCGCGGCGGCGGCGCATCTTTCCTGTCTCGACTACATCTCGGACGTGGACTGGCACCGGAACGAGGCCGTCAAGGACTGGTACGCGAAGATCAAGTCGCGCCCGGCCTTCCGGTCGATCCTGGCCGACCAGATCCCCGGTTTTCCCCCGCCGCCGCACTACGCGGACCTGGATTTTTGACCCGCCGGGGCGGAGACGGCGGGGGGCCGTCTGCCCCCCGCACCCCCCGAGGATATTTCGGGAACGATGAAGCGGCGGCGCTGGCCCGCCGGCTCAAGGCGCAGGCGCGGGTCGAAGGATTCGCCGCCTGCGGCATCACCGGGCCCGACGCGATCCCCGAGGCCGCCGGGCGGCTCGGGCGTTTCGTGGCGGATGGCCGGCACGGACAGATGCGCTGGATGGAAGAGCGCATGACCTGGCGCGGCGATCCGCAGGCGCTCTGGCCCGCGGCGCGGTCGGTCGTGATGCTGGCCGAGAGCTACACGCCGGACCATGACCCGATGGCGGTGCTGGAGCGGCCGGACCGGGCGGCGATCAGCGTCTACGCGCAGAACCGCGACTACCACGACATCGTCAAGAAGCGGCTGAAGCGGCTGGGCCGCTGGCTGATCGCCGCGGCGCCGGGTGCCGAGATCAAGGTGTTCGTCGACACGGCCCCGGTGATGGAGAAGCCGTTGGCCGAGGCCGCCGGGATCGGCTGGCAGGGCAAGCACACCAACCTGCTGGGCCGCGCGCTTGGCAACTGGATCTTCCTCGGCGCGATCTTCACCACGCTGGACCTGCCGCGCGATGCGCCGGGGGGCGAGCATTGCGGGCAGTGCACGCGCTGCCTGGACATCTGTCCGACCGATGCCTTCCCGGCGCCCTTCCAGCTCGATGCGCGGCGCTGCATTTCCTATCTCACCATCGAGCACAAGGGGCCGGTGGACCCGGAGCTGCGGCCGAAGCTCGGCAACCGGATCTACGGCTGTGACGACTGTCTCGCGGTCTGCCCGTGGAACAAGTTCGCGGTCGCGGCGGCCGACCAGCGCTATGCCGCGCGCGACGACCTGGCCGCGCCGCGGCTGGCCGATCTCGTGACGCTGGACGATACGGGGTTCCGGGCCAAGTTCTCGGGCTCGCCCATCAAGCGGATCGGCCGCGACCGGTTCGTGCGCAACGTACTCTACGCGATTGGAAACGGGGGCGATCCGGCCCATATCCCGGCGGTGGAGGGGCTGACCGACGATCCCGACCCCGCGGTGGCCGATGCCGCGCGCTGGGCGCTGGAACGACTGAAAGGACGGGCATGACAGGCACGCTGCTGAGCATCGGGCACGGCTATTCCGCGCGCTGGCTGGGGCGCGATCTGATCGCCGAGGGATGGCGCGTGATCGGCACCACCCGCTCTGCCGAGAAGGCGGAGGCGCTGCGCGCGGCGGGCGTCGAGGCGCTGATCTGGCCGGGATCCGATATCGCCCCGGCGCTGGCCGCCGCGGATCACCTGCTGAGTTCGGTCGCGCCGGATGCCGATGGCGACCCGATCCTGCGCGAGATCGGCGCGGAAATCGCCACCGCGGCCCCGCGGCTGCGCTGGGCGGGCTATCTTTCGACGACCGGCGTCTATGGCGATCACGCGGGTGGCTGGGTGGACGAGACCACGCCGCGCCGGCCCACGACCGAGCGCGGCCGCCGCCGCGTGCTGGCGGAGGATCAGTGGACCGCCCTGGCGCGGGAGAGCCGCTTGCCGCTGCATATCTTCCGGCTGGCCGGCATCTACGGGCCCGGGCGCGGTCCGTTCTCCAAGCTTCGCGCCGGGACGGCGCGGCGCATCGTGAAGCCGGGCCAGGTGTTCAGCCGGATCCACGTGGCCGATATCGCGCAGGCGCTCAGGGCCTCGATGGCGCGTCCGGACCCGGGCGCGGTCTACAATCTCTGCGACGATGCGCCGGCCCCGCCGGAGGACGTGATCGCCTGCGCGGCGGAGCTGCTGGGCGTGCCGGTGCCCGAGGCGGTGCCCTTCGAGGCGGCGCAGATGTCGGAGATGGCGCGCAGTTTCTACGCCGAGTCCAAGCGCGTTCGGAACGATTACGTGAAACGCGCCCTCGGGCTGCGCCTGCGCTACCCCGATTACCCGAGCGGTCTGCGCGCGGTCCTCGCCGAGGAGACGGGCGGGACCGGCGCATGAGAAAAGGGGCGGCGCCCGATGGACACCGCCCCTTTCGCAGTCCTGTCGTCCGGTGCGTTCCGGATCAGTCGGCGCCGGCGATCGCCGCACCGATCAGGATGATGGCCAGCAGCGGAACCAGGATGCCGCCGTCGGACGTCGCGGTGTCCTCGACGATGACTTCCGGCTCCATCACCGGCTCGGCCATGTTGCCGGCGAAAGCCGAGGTGGCGGCCAGCGAAAAAGCAGCAGCGAGTGCGATACGTTTCATTACTTCCTCCAGTATTTCCTGCCACCTGCCCGGGTAAACGGGTCAATTATTGCGGCGGCAAGCGCCCGTTACATCAGTTCACAAGGCGGATAAACCAGCAAGAGCATGAAAATGCAATGCAAACAGCGTCACATCGGGCCCTTGAACCGGTCGGTGTGGTCAAATCAGCAACACTTGGGTGCCGACCGTCGAGAGGCTGAAGAGCTGGGCGATGTGTTCGTTGTAAAGTCCGATGCACCCGTTCGACGATTTCCGGCCGATCTTGCGCGTGTCATGGGTGCCGTGGATCCTGTAATAGGTCCAGGACAGGTAGAGCGCATGCGTCCCGAGCGGGTTGTCCGGGCCCGGCGGCACGTAATCGGGCCATTCCGGGTTACGCTCCTTCATCGAGGGGGTCGGGCGCCAGTCGGGGCCTTCCACCTTGCGCACGACGCGGGTGCGCCCGAGCCGGGTGAGGTCCTCGGAGAGCGGCACGCTCGTCGGGTAGAGCTTGTAGACGCTCTCGTCCTCGGACCAGTAGTGCAGCGCCCGCGAGGTCGTATCGACGAGGATCGCACCGTTGTCGAGGCTCGAGAAGAAGGGTTTCCAGTCATAGGTGCGGAAACTCGAGACGTTCCGGCGCACCGTGTTGGAGATGTCGGGCTCGATCTGCGCCTCGCCCGTGGCAAGGGCAGGCGTCGCGAGGCCGGCCGCAAGGCCGCCGGCGAAGGCGCGCCGGGTCAGGGTCGGCATCTTGCGTGTCATCGGGGTGTCTCCGTATCCGATCAATATCCTGTGCCAATTTATGTCCGAAACGCCGCAGTCGCAATTCAAACCGGCTTGATCTTGCCAATTGCGGCCGCTCGGTGTTTGAACAGGGTCACGTATCCCGCTAGGTCTGCGGGACACAGGATGTTCGGAGGCGTGCGATGCGACGTTTTTACCTGGCGCTTTTCCCGGCGTTGCTGGCGCTCGCCGCCTGCGGCCAGCCGGCCGCCGGTCCGCGGCTGGGTCCCGACGGGGAGCCGCTGCCGACGGTCTTTCGCATCAGCGCCGGCGACGTCGCGCCGATCAAGTTCCGGATGCTCGACTCGATCAACACGCTTCGCGCCATGCGGGGCCTGCCGATGCTCGACTACGACGAGCGGCTGAACGCCGCCGCGGCGACCCATGCGCGCGACATGTCGGTGCAGAACCGGCCGTGGCATTTCGGATCCGACGGGTCCTCGCCCATCGACCGGGCGGCGCGCGCCGGTTACCCGGGCGCGCTTCTGGGCGAGAACATCTCGGAGACCTACGAAAACGACATCCAGACGCTGGCGGCCTGGATGGACAAGCCCGATACCCGCGACGTGATCCTCGACCCCGCGGCCCGCGACCTGGGTTTCGACTGGTTCCAGGAGCCCAACGGCAAGATCTGGTGGACGCTGGTCACCGGTGCGCCGGGGCAGGACGCACAGCAGGTGGCTGACGCGTCGTGATCGCGCGCCCTCTGGCCCGGGCCGGTCAGGGATAGATGTCGATCACCGTTCCGTTGCGCACCATGGCGTAGATATCCTCGATCTCGCGGTTGGTGACCGCGATGCAGCCCGCCGTCCAGTCGGGGCTGTTGGACGCGCGGCGCCATTTCCCCTTGCCGTGAATGAAGATGTCGCCGCCGGGATCCTTTCCCGACTTGCGCGCGAAGGCACGGTCGTTCTCGTTGGGGTAGGATATCCCGATCGAGAGATGGAAATTCGAGTTCGGGTTGCGCCGGTCGATGACGTAGCGCCCCTCGGGCGTGCGGCCGTCGCCCTCGAACCGCTTGTGGCCCTCGGGCGCGAAGCCGAGATCGATCTCGTAGCCGGCCAGTGGCCGGTCGTGATGCCAGAGAAACATGCGCCGCGCGTCCTTGTGGACCGTAACGCGGGTCACCTCGGGCCCGTCATAGGTCCGGAACTTGCTGGCGCAGCCCGCCGTGAAGAGAAGCGCCGCCAGCGCGAGCGCAATGCCGAGATACCGCATGGTGGACCTGCCCGGGCCTGTCTTGGTTTTGCGCCAGTATAGCGCGAACCGGCCCGTCCGGGAATCCCCCGTCGCGGTCAGAGCCCGGCTTCGGCGGCGATTTGCGCGCGGCTCTTGCGGGCGCGTTCGGTCGCGGATTTGAGCTGGCCGCAGGCGGCCATGATATCCTCGCCCCGCGGCGTGCGGATCGGGCTGGCATAGCCGGCCTTGTAGACGATGTCGGCGAAGGCCTCGATCCGGTCCCAGTCGGAACGCTCATAGGGCGCGCCCGGCCATTCGTTGAAGGGGATCAGGTTGATCTTGGCGGGAATGCCGGAGATCAGCTTCACCAGGCGCCGCGCGTCGGCGTCGCTGTCGTTCACGTCCTTGAGCATCACGTATTCGAAGGTGATCCGCTCGGAGTTGGAGAGCCGCGGATACTCGCGCAGGGCGTCGAGCAGCGTGGCGATGTTCCAGCGCTTGTTGATCGGCACCAGCCTGTCGCGGACCTCGTCCGTCGTGGCGTGGAAGCTCACCGCCAGCATGCAGCCGATTTCCTCGGCGGTGCGGGCGATCTCGGGCACGACGCCCGAGGTCGACAGCGTGATCCGCCGGCGCGACAGCGAGATCCCCTCGCCGTCCATGGCGATCTTCATCGCGTCGCGGACGTTCTCGAAATTGTAGAGCGGCTCGCCCATCCCCATGAGCACGAGGTTCGAGACCAGCCGCGGCCGGGTGCCCGATCCCTCGCCCGGCTTCGGCCAGTCGTCCAGGTCGTCGCGCGCGACCATGACCTGCCCGACGATCTCGCCCGCGGTGAGGTTGCGCACCAGCCGCTGCGTGCCGGTATGGCAGAACGAACAGGTCAGCGTGCATCCCACCTGGCTGGAAACGCAGAGCGTGCCGCGGTCTTCCTCGGGGATGTAGACGGCCTCGACCTCGTGGCCGCCGGCGATACGCAGCAGGTATTTGCGCGTGCCGTCCGCGGAAACGTCGCGCGACACGATCTCGGGGATCTCGACGGTGAAATTCTCGGCCAGAAGCGCGCGATACTCCTTGGCGAGGTTCGTCATCGCCGCGAAATCGCGCACGCCCTTCTGGTAGATCCACTGCCAGAGCTGCGTCGTCCTCATCTTCGCCTGCTTCTCGGGCGTGCCAGCGGCGATCAGGGCGTCGCGCAGGCCATCGCGGGTCAGGCCCACCAGGTTGGTGCGGCCGTCCTCGGGCAGCTTGCGCGGGATCGTCAGAAGATCCTGCGTGATGGGCGCAGATGCGGTCATTTCAATGGCTCCGGTCGGATAAGGGGCCGAGATACACGATTCCCGTGCAGATGGGAACCATCCGGCGCCGGTCAAGCCCGTGCGGGCCGGATCAACTGGAGCAGCGTGCCTCGGCCTCGTCCAGCGCGGCGGTGATCCCCATCAGCGAGAAGGTGTCCTTGGTCGTCGTCCCGCGCGAGGACAGCCCCGTGACCACCGCCTCGGCCCCGCCCTTGAGCGCGGTGACGATCCGCTGGTCGGCCTGCGGGTTCTCGGCCCAGGCCCATTCGCCATCGGTGAAAAGCTCGAAGCTGTCTTCGCCGACCTGGAGGCTGACGGTCGAGCTGTCGTTGAAGGGATATCCGCCCGTGAAGGACACCTCGCCGTTGACCCCCGATCCCGGCCGGTAGGAGACGAAGAGCAGGATGTCCCCGCGCCGCACCGCGACCACGCGGCCGTTCTTGGTGTTGACGGTCTCCTTCGGGCTGGAAACGACCCAGCATTCCGTCGGGTCGTCCTCGACGAAGACGCTCCAGTCCGTTTTGGCGGCGACCCTGTTGTCGGATTCCTCCTGTGCGGCTGCACTCATGGCCGAAAACGCCAGCGCCGCACCGCCGATGGCCAGGCCCAAAGATTTCAACATGCGATCCACAGCCTCCTGCTGCCTCTGCCTCGTTCTGCCACCCCGTTGTGTTGTCCTTCTCCGCGGGCGGCAATCCTCGAAAACTGCACCGGCAAAGTTTAGCTTACGCCGCCCCTTGTTTTCCACCCCGGATTGCGGAATTTCGGGGCCCGAGTCATCACGACGCCGTAAGGAGGGCGGAATGGCCGAGGCGGAAGCACTGACCGAAATCTGGCGCGGGCCGTTTCTGGAGTCGCTCCATCGCGGACATGCCGTTATCTGTGACGCCTCCGGCGACACCCAAGAGGTCTGGGGCGATGCCGAGAAGGTCATCCTGCCCCGGTCGTCCTGCAAGATGCTCCAGGCGCTGCCGCTGTTGGAAAGCGGCGCGGCGGATGCCGCCGGGCTGACGGACGAACACCTGGCGCTTGCCTGTGCCAGCCACGAGGGGGCCGCGATCCACACCGAGCGCGTGGCGCGCTGGCTCGACGATCTTGGCCTGTCGGAGAGCGATCTGCGCTGCGGCGCGCATCCGCCCAAGGATCGCGCGGCGAAATTCGCCCTGATCCGCGCCGGCCTCGCGCCGAGCCAGCTTCACAACAACTGCTCGGGCAAACACGCGGGCTTCCTGACGCTGGCGCGGCACCTCGGGGCCGGGCCGGAATATATCGACCCCGACCACCCGGTTCAGAAGGCGGTGCTCGCCGCCTTCGAGGCGATGACCGGCGAAACCTCGCCCGGGCACGCCTTCGACGGCTGCTCGGCGCCGAATTTCGCCTGCACCCTGACCGGACTCGCCCGGGCAATGGCGCGGATGGCGCAGGCGCAGGATGCGGTCGACGGTCGCGACCGGGCGGCGGCGCGGCTCGTGCGGGCGATGACGGCCCATCCCGAGCTCGTCGCCGGCGAAGGCAAGGCCTGCACCGAACTGATGCGCGCGGCGGCGGGGCGTGCCGCGGTCAAGACCGGGGCCGAGGGCGTCTATGTCGCGATCCTGCCGGACCTGAAACTGGGCGTGGCGCTGAAGATCGAAGACGGCGCGACCCGCGCGTCCGAATGCAGCATCGCCGCCCTTCTCTGCCGTCTCGGGGTGCTGGACGCCGCGCATCCGGCCACCCGCCGGGTCATGGACGCGCCGGTGGTGAACTGGCGTGGTATGGAAACCGGATCGATCCGGCCGGCCCCGGCGCTGCGCTAGGGCGGCGCCGGTGACCCGCCCGCCGGGTCACTCGCCGCGGACGACGAAGACCGAGCAATGCGCGTGCGAGGCGAGATAACCGGCGTTCGACGCGAAGATGTGTTCGGCGAAGCCGGGGATGTGCGAGGCCATGACCACGAGGTCGAACCCCTCGCCCTCGACGATCTCTTCCATCAGGTCGTCCTTGTCGATCGCCGGATCGTGGCTGATCTTCGACTTGTGCGAGATCGTGACGCCGTGCTTCTGGCCCTGCTCGTCGGCATAGGCCTTGAGCTTGGTGTCGTATTCCTCGGGGTTGTGGGCCACCGAAGAGGGCTGTGACGTGGTGACCCCGACGAAGGTGATGTGCGCGTCGTTGGCCTTGGCGATGTCCACGGCGGTCTTGATCGCCTTCCCGAGGGTGTCCGTGTGCCGCAGATCGACCGGAACCATGATCTTGTTATACATATCCCTCTCCTTTTTTCCTTCCCCGTCCGCTGCCCACCGAAGGGCATGCGCTTCTTCAGGTCAAGCATAGCCTGCCTTTCGATACCGGATTTTACAACCGATCGGCGGGTATTCCGTTTCACTCTGCGACGCTCCCGGCGTGATTCGCGCCGCCTCCGGACCCGGCGAGGGTGACCGTGCTGCCCGGCAGCAGCCGCACCTCGCGCTGGGGGAAGGGGATGGAGATGCCGTTGTCCTTCAGCGCGTCCCAGAGCGCGAGATAGACCGCGCCCCGGACATTGGTCAGCCCCGACGTGGCGTCGCCGATCCAGAAGCGCAGCACGTAATGCACGCCGCTGTCGCCGAACTCGGTGATGTGACAGACCGGCGCGCGATGGTTGAGCACCCGCTCCACCGTCTGGGCCGCGTCTATGGCGATGCGGCGCACGGCGTGCGGATCGTCGTCGTAAGAGGTGGAGAAATGGATGTCGAGCCGGACGAACTCGTTGGAATGCGACCAGTTCACCACCTGGTTCGTGATCAGGTCCTCGTTCGGGATCAGGTATTCACGGCCGTCGCGCGTCAGCACCGAGACATAGCGCGCGCCCATCTGGTTGATCCAGCCGAAGGTCTCGCCCAGCGAGACGACGTCGCCCGGCTTGATCGACTTGTCCAGCAGCAGGATCATGCCCGAGACGAGGTTCGAGACCACCTTCTGCAGGCCGAAGCCCAGGCCGACGCCGATGGCGCCGGACAGAACGGCGAGCGAGGTCAGGTCGAAGCCGACGGCCTTCAGCCCGATCAGAACCGCCGCGGCGTAGAGCACGACCTGCAGCACCTTGATCGTCAGCACCTGCATCGAGGGCGAGAAATCGCGGTTGGCCTCGACCCGTGCGGCGACCCCGTGCGTGACGAGCCGGGCGCCGGTCAGCAGCAGCACCGTGACCACCACGGCCTTGAGAAGCGTCAACAACGACAACCTGAAATCGCCCAGCGTGAAGGCCGCGCTCTCGAGCAGCGCCGCGATCTCCGAGGTCAGCCCCAGGACGTAGAGGGTGACGTAGATCCACGCCCCCCAGAGCACCGCGCCCCGCAGCAGGGGATTGCGGATCAGCTTGGTCGCGAGCCCGACGAGCAGCCAGGCCGTCGCCAGCGTCGCGGCAATGCCGATCAGGTAGCTGCGCGAGGGCCAGGTCATCTGCTGCATCGCCAGGTAGACAGCCCAGCTTGCAACCACGAAGACGATCACGCGGATGCGCTGGCGCAGCAACACCGCGACGCGCATGCGCCAGAGCGGCCAGCCCTCCCGCGACCGGAGCCAGTCATTGACCCGCGGCGCGGTAAGGCTGCGCGCGACATGCGCCGCCGCGAAGATCCCGCCGAGGATCGCGACCTGGTAGAATCGCCAGGGAAGGAAAAGCCCTTTCAGAAACAGCTTGGCCTCTTCCCAGAGGCTCAGCGCCGTTTCCGCGAGGGTCGGGTCGATCTGCTCCATGCCGTTCCCTTTTCCGGGGCTGAGTGTCGCATGTCCGGCGCGCCGCGCCAAGCGCGCGCCCGGCGCCGCCCCAGGGGACGTCGCCGACCCTTGATAGCGGGCCGCCGGAGTTGTATCTGGAACCTCATGAGACGTGTGTTCGACATGGACGATCGTGCCCGCCTGCCCTGGCGGTTCCACGCCGAGGCCCTGGCGGTCTTCGCCGGGCTATGAGCCCGGCCGCCCGACCCGTTTTCCGACAACACGACCATCCGACACGCGCGGGAGAGAGAAATGACCGCCCCGAAGACCCTCTATGACAAGATCTGGGACGCCCATGTCGTCCACGAAGCCGAAGACGGCACCTGCCTGCTCTATATCGACCGGCACCTGGTGCACGAAGTGACCAGCCCGCAGGCCTTCGAAGGGCTGCGCATGGCCGGCCGCGGCGTGCGCGCACCGGAAAAGACCGTCGCCGTGCCCGACCACAACGTGCCGACCAATGTCGGTCGCGAGAAGGGCATCGAGAACGCGGAAAGCCGCATCCAGGTCGAGGCGCTCGAGAAGAACGCCGCCGAGTTCGGCATCGAGTATTACGGCGTCTCCGACGTCCGCCAGGGCATCGTGCACATCATCGGCCCCGAACAGGGCTGGACCCTGCCCGGCGCGACCATCGTCTGCGGTGACAGCCACACCGCGACCCACGGCGCCTTCGGCGCGCTGGCACACGGGATCGGGACGTCCGAGGTCGAGCACGTGCTCGCCACGCAGACGCTGATCCAGAAGAAGTCCAGGAACATGAAGGTGGAGATCACCGGCTCGCTGCCGCCGGGCGTGACCGCCAAGGACATCACCCTGTCGATCATCGGGGCCACCGGCACCGCCGGGGGGACGGGCCACGTGATCGAGTATACCGGCCAGGCGATCCGCGAGTTGTCCATGGAAGGCCGCATGACGGTCTGCAACATGGCGATCGAGGGCGGCGCCCGCGCCGGCCTGATCGCGCCGGACGAAAAGACCTTCGACTACGTCATGGGCCGGCCGCACGCGCCCAAGGGCGCGCAGTGGGAAGCCGCGCTGGACTACTGGCGGACGCTCCGCTCCGACGAGGGCGCCCATTACGACAAGGTGATCACGCTGGATGCCGGGAAGATCGCGCCGGTCGTCACCTGGGGCACCTCGCCCGAGGACGTGCTGCCGATCGACGGCGTCGTGCCGGCGCCCGAGGAGTTCGAGGGCGGCAAGGTCGAGGCCGCGCGCCGGTCGCTCGACTACATGGGGCTGACCCCGGGCCAGAAGCTTTCCGAGATCGAGGTGGACACGGTCTTCATCGGGTCCTGCACCAATGGTCGGATCGAGGATCTGCGCGAGGTCGCCAAGGTCATGGAAGGCCGCAGGGTCAAGGACGGCATCCGCGCCATGATCGTGCCGGGCTCGGGCCTCGTCCGCGCCCAGGCCGAGGAAGAGGGCATCGCGCAGAAACTGCAGGAGGCCGGTTTCGAATGGCGCATGGCGGGCTGCTCGATGTGTCTCGGCATGAACCCCGACCAGCTGGCCCCGGGCGAACGCTGCGCCTCGACATCCAACAGGAACTTCGAGGGCCGCCAGGGCCGCGGCGGGCGCACGCACCTGCTGAGCCCGGCCATGGCCGCCGCCGCGGCGGTGACCGGCCGCCTGACCGATGTCCGCGAGCTGACGTAAGGAGCGACGCCATGGAAAAGTTCGAGAAGATCACCGGCGTCGCGGCCCCCATGCCGCTCGTCAACATCGACACCGACATGATCATCCCCAAGCAGTTCCTGAAGACCATCAAGCGCACGGGGCTGGGCGTGAATCTCTTCTACGAGATGCGCTATGACATGGACGGCAAGGAAATCCCGGAATTCGTCCTGAACCAGCCGGCCTATCGCAACGCCGAGATCCTGATCGCCGGCGAGAATTTCGGCTGCGGCTCCTCGCGCGAGCATGCGCCCTGGGCGCTCAAGGATTTCGGCATTCGCTGCGTCATCGCGCCGAGCTATGCCGACATCTTCTACAACAACTGCTTCAAGAACGGCATCCTGCCGATCGCCCTGCCGCAAGAGCAGGTCGAGGCCCTGATGGAAGATGCCGGCCGGGGCGAGAACGCCCGGATCACCGTGGACCTCGAAAACCAGACCGTGTCGGCATCCGACGGGACCGCGTTTTCCTTCGAGATCGACCCGCACCTGAAGCATTGCCTGCTGGAAGGACTCGACGATATCGGCCAGACGCTGCAGAAGGTTGCGGCAATCGACAGTTTCGAGACGGGCTACCGCGCGCGCATGCCCTGGATGTAAGCCCGGCGCTGCCCCGGGGCAGTGATGCAAAGAAGAAACAGTGCCATCCACGAAACGTGGATGGCACGACCCCCCAAACCCCCACCAGTGTTGACGAAAAATCTGCGATGCCGCAGGGTTTACGCGATTGAGGCACCCCGTCTGCAAGGTGTGCGGGGGCAACGGCGGCAGGCCATCCGGCAGCAAGACCGGGGTTCCGTCACGGTTGAGGGTTCAGGAGCAGTGGTTCTTCAGATACTCGGAGCAATGATCCGTGCGGCGTTCGTGGTGCTTCTCGTTGCCACGCCCTCGCTGTTGTTGCCGGATGCGAACCCGGACGGCCGACCGATGGTCGTCGCGGTGGCGCTCTGTCTCGGGGCGATCACCTTCGTCGAGTACACGGCCCGCTTCCCCAGCCTGGTCGAGTTCCGCTTCGCGCCGCCGTTCAACCGGCTGCGCTTCCTGACGCTCTTCGCCAATGTCGTGCTGCTCTCTCTTCTAGTGCGCGGGCTGAGCGTGCCCTCGCCCGTGACCGAACTGGTCACCGGGGTGGGCATCCTGATCGGGCAGGTCATCGATTTCCCGTTCAGCCCGGTGCGGCTGGCGCCGCTGATGCTGCCGGTGGACGCCCCTTATGCCTTCGTCGAGCTGCTGCGGGCCGCGGTGGGGGTCAGCTACCTGAGTTCGCTCATGACCGTCGGCATCTTCGCCGTTCTGATGCGGCTCTATAACTGGCCGTCGCGGACCGGCGCCTTCAATGTCTGGATCAACATGCCGAACTTCGACCCGACCGCCGGCGGCGACGTGGTCGATCACCTGATCCGGGACTCGCGTATTAACGTGATGTTAGGGCTCGCGCTGCCATTCGTGGTGCCGCTTTTCGCGATGGTGGCCATCGGGCTCTTCAAGCCGGATGCGCTGATCAACCATCACACCATGATCTGGACGGTGGCGATATGGGCCTTCCTGCCCGCCGGGCTCATCATGCGGGGCATCGCCCTGGCGCGGATTGCGGACATGTTGCAGCGCAAGCGCAACCGGTCCGACGAATCCGGCGACGCGGAATACTTCATGCCGGTCTGATCTGGCTGGCCGCGATGGCCGCGCCGCTGGCCGCCGAGCCGCTGCGGATCGCCACCTTCAACACCGAACTCGCCCGCAAGGGCCCGGGCCTGTTTCTGCGCGACCTCGAGGCGGGGGATGCCGCCGATATCGCCGCCGTGCTGCACCGGATCGTCGCGGCCGAGGCGGATGTCCTGCTGCTCCAGGGTATCGACTACGACATGGAGGGTCGGGCGCTGGGCCTGCTGGCCCGGCGTCTCTCCGACCGGGGGCGCGACTACCCGTATCGCTTCGCGCTGCGCCCCAATGCCGGCATGCCGACCGGCATCGATCTCGACGGGGACGGGCGCACCGGCGGCCCGCGCGATGCGCAGGGCTTCGGGTATTTCAGCGGCCAGGGCGGCATGGCGATCCTGTCGCGCCTGCCGATCCTGCATCGGGAGGCACGGGATTTCAGCGCGATGCTCTGGCGGGATCTGCCGGGGGCGCTCATGCCGGGTGCCGGTCTCTCGCCCGAGGCGGCAGCGGTGCAGCGCCTCTCGAGCAACGGACACTGGGACGTTCCGCTGCGCCGCCCGGATGGCGGGGTGCTGCACCTGCTGGCCATGCATGCCACGCCACCGGTCTTCGATGGTCCCGAGGATCGGAACGGACGCCGGAACCACGACGAGATCGCCTTCTGGCGGCTCTATCTCGACGGCGCGCTCCCCGGTGCGGAACCGCCGGGGGAGGCGTTCGTGCTGGCAGGGGATTTCAACCTCGACCCCGTGGACGGGGCCGGTCGCAAGGCGGCGATCCGGTCGCTGCTCGGGCATGGGGCGCTGCAGGATCCAGCACCCGCCAGCCCGCGCGGTGCCGATGCCGCGCGGCGCCAGGGCGGCGCGAACGCGGCGCAGCGCGGTGATCCGGGGCAGGATACGGCGGACTGGTCGGACGGCCCGGGCGGACCCGGCAACCTGCGGGTGGACTACGTGCTGCCCGCGGCCGGGCTTTCCGTGGTCGGCGCGGGGATCATGTGGCCGGAGACGCCCGGCTCAGGCCGAGAGGGATCGCGCCACGGTCTCGTCTGGGTGGACATCGCCTTTTGACAGCGCGGTGGCGAGCGCCTCGGTCAGCGGGGTGGGGGCAAAATCCGGCAGAAGCGTCGCAAACCTTGTGCCGTCCAGCCGGTGCGCCTTGTTCCAGAGATAGCGCATTTCCAGCAGACCCTTGGCCATCGGCCAGAACGGCTGCGCCAACTGGAGCGGCAGCCAGGTCATCTGCTTCACCCGTGGCACGCGGCCGGTCGCGCGGCCGACCGCGGCGGCCAGGTCGCTGCCGGTCAGGGTATACCCGGGGAACGGGACCTCCTCGAAGAGATCGAGGCTGTCGCGCTGGGCCGCCAGATCGGTCGCGGCACGGGCAAGATCGGGCAGGAAGGCCCAGGCATGCGCCGCGTCGAGCCGGCCGGGATAGCTGATCAGGTCGTCCCCGACGACGAGATCGAACCAGTTGAGGCTTGGCCTGGTGTCGATGAAATCGCCGGCCCGCAGAAGGATGGTCGGAACGCCGGCGTCGCGATAGGCTGTTTCCATCTCGATCCGGGCCCGCGCCAGTGGGTTGGTCGCTAGGTGGATCGTTTTCTCATGCAGCAGCTCCGGCGAGTCGGGGCCGTAGACATAAACATTGCCGGGCACCAGTACGGTGGCCCCGCTCGCCTTTGCTGCCGCAATGATACGGGCCGTGATCTCCGGCACGATCTCGGCCCATTGCGGATAGGGTGGGTTCAGCCCGTTCACGATCACATCCACACCGCTGGCCCTGGCAACGAGGTCGTCCGAGCTGCGGTTGAAAAAGCGCACATGCCATCCGGCGTTCCGGAATGCTTCGGCGGCGTGGCGTCCGAAGCGCCCGGTGCGGCCGAGGATCAGTGCGGTTCCGGTCATGAGCGAGCCCCATGTTCTTGCACCTCGATAATTAGTCATGATAAATTGTTTTGATATTCAAAGAAATATCATGTCAGATATTCAGTCATGAATAACAATGCCGATCCAGACTGGGGCCTGATCCGCGCTTTCCTGTCGGTCGCCGAATCCGGATCGCTGTCGGCCGCGGCGCGCGATCTCGGGGTCAGCCAGCCGACGCTCAGCCGCCAGATGCGAACGGCCGAGATCGAATTCGGCGGGCCGCTGTTCCGCCGCCATTCACGCGGGCTGGAGCTGACGGAGACCGGGCGCGACCTGCTCGAGGACGCCCGCCAAATGAAGGCTGCCGCGCAGCGTTTCGGCATGGCTGCGGCGGGATGCGGCGCAGAGCTGAAGGGCACCGTGCGGCTCTCGGCCAGCACGACGATCTCGCACCACCTCCTGCCCACGATCCTCGCCGGCCTCCGGGCCGAGACGCCCGATATCCAGATTGAGCTCAACCCCAATGATTTCAGCGACAACATCCTGTTCCGCGAGGCCGACATCGCGGTGCGGATGTACCGCCCGAAGCAGCTGGACCTCGTCGCCCGCGAGATCGCGCATCTGCCGATGGGCATGTTCGCGGCCCGGCAACTGATCGAGCGTATCGGCATGCCCCGGACGCATGAGGACCTGATGCAGGCGGACTGGGTCGGGTTCGACAAGAGCGATGTCATCGTCAACGGCATGCGCAGCGTCGGCCTTCATTTCGACCGGTCCTTCTTCGCGACGCGCTGTGACGATCACGCGATCTGCATCGAAATGGTTCGCGCGGGCTGCGGGATCGGCATTATCCCCAACATCGTAGCGGATCGTTTGCCCGATCTCGTTCCGGTCATCCCGGACTTCCCGGTTCCGAAGCTGCCGATGTGGCTGGTGGCCCACGAGGCGCTGCGCCGCACGCCGCGCATCCGCCGGGTCTGGGACCGCCTGGCGGAGGGTCTGACGCGCATCACCGCCGCCGCGCCTTGACCCCCCGCCGGCCAGCGGCTACCCGGTCTCCGACCCCTTGCGACGGAGATGACGAGACATGAGCAATCCCTCCCTGCTGATCCTGCCCGGCGACGGCATCGGTCCCGAAGTGATGACCGAGGTCCGCAAGATCATTGACTGGTACGGTGCCCGGCGCGGCCTCGCCTTCGACGTCAGCGAGGATCTCGTGGGCGGTGCGGCCTACGACGCGCATGGCACGCCGCTGACCGACGCCACCATGGAGAAGGCCCAGGAGGTGGACGCGGTACTGCTCGGCGCCGTGGGCGGGCCGAAATACGACGCCCTCGATTTCAGCGTGAAGCCTGAGCGCGGCCTGCTTCGCCTGCGCAAGGAGATGGACCTCTACGCCAACCTGCGCCCGGCCCAGTGCTTCGACGCGCTGGCGGATTTCTCGTCGCTGAAAAAGGACGTGGTCGCCGGGCTCGACATCATGATCGTGCGCGAGCTGACCAGCGGCATCTATTTCGGAGAGCCGCGCGGCATCGTCACGGAGGGCAACGAACGCGTCGGCATCAACACCCAGCGCTACACCGAAAGCGAGATCGCCCGCGTGGCGCGGTCGGCCTTCGAGATGGCGAAGAAGCGCGGCAACAAGGTCTGCTCGATGGAAAAGGCCAACGTCATGGAGTCCGGCATTCTCTGGCGAGAGGTCGTGCAGGAGGTTCATGACCGCGAGTATCCCGAGGTCGAATTGAGCCACATGTATGCCGATGCCGGGGCCATGCAGCTTTGCCGCTGGCCCAAGCAGTTCGACGTCATCGTCACCGACAACCTTTTCGGCGACCTGCTGTCCGACGCGGCCGCGATGCTGACGGGATCGCTCGGCATGCTGCCCTCGGCCTCGCTCGGGGCGCCGATGGCCAATGGCCGGCCCAAGGCGCTCTACGAGCCGGTGCATGGCTCGGCGCCCGATATTGCCGGGCAGGGCAAGGCGAACCCGATTGCCTGCATCCTCAGCTTCGCCATGGCGCTGCGCTACAGCTTCGACCAGGGCGACGAGGCGACCCGCCTTGAGCAAGCGGTCGAGAAGGTGCTGGCCGACGGTGTCCGCACCGCGGACCTGCTGGGCGAAGAGGGCGTGGAGCCCGTCTCGACCAGCCAGATGGGCGACGCCGTCGTCGCGGCGCTCGACGCCTCGCTCTGAGTCAGCTCTCGGGCGGCGGTCCCTCGCTGGCCGCCGCGCCGGCCGGCACCGGGGCGTGGGCACGCAGTTCGGCCCGGTGCACGAGGATCCGCCAGACATGATAGGCGACGCGATGCAGCCAGCGCATCGCGTCCAGCCGCGCGAAGACGTCGCCTTCGGGGGCCCCGCCGGCGGCGACCTCGGCCAGGCGGTCGGCCCGGAACCGGTTGCGTTCGTCACGGAGACCGCCGCGAAGCCGGTCCACCGCCTGGATCGCGGACTCGGTTTCCGTTTCCGTGACCCGTTCCAGGACATCCACCATCCGTTGCGCGGCCTCGGCCAGACGTCCGTCGCGCGGCAGTTCGGCGATGCGCTCGGTCTGCCGGAGCCGCCCGACCAGCCGCACAAGGTGATCGTGCAGATGCAGCAGCGCCGTGTGCCGGGCCGCGATGGCGCCCGTGTCGGCGCCGTCCCGCGCGGCGGGCATCCGTGCGAGATAGGTCTTTACGTCCGAGAGCCCGCTGGCCAGCCGTGCCAGCCGCCACTGGCGCTGGCGCGATGTGCCGCGGGCGGCGATCAGGGCCGAGAGCAGGGCGAAGGCTTCGTCCACCAAGAGCCGCATCGTGCCCGTGGCCGCGTCGATCGCGGCGGCCCGGTCCGCGAGCAGCCGCTCGTCGAGCCCGGCCGTCAGCGAGTCGGCCGGTTCGGGAATGAGGCGTTGCACCATGCGCGCGAACCCGTTGGTAAAGGGCAGCAGCAGGGCGACGCCCGCGACATTGAAGGCGGTGTGGAAGATGACCAGCGCCAGCTGCGCGTCGCCGTTGGCCAGGGGCGCGGCCAGGGCCCAGGCCGCGAGGTCGAGCAGCCCGAAGGCCAGGCACCCGGTCGCCAGGTTGTAGATCACGTGGCCCATGGCGGTCTGGTGCATCCGGTGCGATCCGCCGGCCGCCCCCATCAGCGCCGTCGCCGTCGTGCCGATATTCATGCCGATCACCATCGCGGCGGCCTGCGGAAAGTTGATCGACCCGGCGGCCAGGGCCACCAGCGCCGCGGCGACCCCGGCGCTGGACGACTGGGTCAGGGCGGTGATCGCGGCGCCGAGCATGACCAGTTGCAGCCGCCCCCAGAGGCTGTCATCCGGGAAATCGGCCGGCGTGATGCGGTCGCCATAGACCGCCATCCCGTCCTGCAACATGTCGAGCCCGATGAAGATCAGCGCGAAACCCGCCACGGCACTGCCGGCCTGCGCCGCGCGCCCGGAGAAGAACATCCGCGCAAGCGCGGCCGCCAGCAAGAGCGGCAGCACCACCGTGCCGAGATCCATCCGGAACCCGAACACCATCACCATCCAGCCGGTCACCGTGGTGCCGATATTGGCCCCGAAGATGATCCCGAGCGCCTGGGGCAGGGTCAGCAGCCCCGCGCCCACGAAACCCACCGCCGTGACCGTGGTCGCACTGGAGGACTGGACGACCGCGGTGGCGGCCGCCCCGGACAGGGCGCCCGTCGCGGGGGTGGTCGTGAAACGGCCCAGCATCCGGCGCAATCCGGGCCCGGCCAGTTCCTTGATTCCGCCGGTCATCGACTGCATACCGAACAGGAACAGCCCGATCCCGCCCAGGATGATGAAGAGATTTGTCCACATCGTGCGAATGTAAAAGTTTTGTGACGGATTGGCGACGGCCCAGGGGGTGGGCCGCGATGTCGCGGCGCCCGTGTCGGCAACGATGACACAGGGCGGCGCCAATTTGCGCGGGGCGCTCTTCGGGCTCGCGGCCTTCGGGATCTTCGCCACCCACGATGTCATCGTCAAAGTTCTCGGCGGCACCTACGCGCCTGTGCAGCTGCTCTTTTTCAGCGTGCTGCTGAGCTTCCCGCTGGTCACGCTGATGCTGCTGCATGACCGGGCCGACGAGAACCTGCGCCCGCGTCACCCGTGGTGGACCGCGCTCCGGACCGGGGCGGTGGTGGTGACGGGGCTTTCCGCGTTCTACGCCTTTGCAACGCTTCCGCTCGCGCAGGTCTACGCGATCCTTTTCGCTTCGCCGCTGATCGTCACCGTCCTCTCGATCCCGATCCTGGGCGAACGGGTGCGCCTGCGGCGCTGGCTTGCGGTGATCGTGGGGCTCGCCGGCGTGCTCGTGGTGCTGCGTCCCGGCGACTCGGCGCTGGGGGCCGGCCATGTCGCGGCGCTGGCCGCGGCCCTGGGCGGCGCGACGGCGTCCGTCGTGGTGCGCCGCATCGGGCATCTCGAACGCAACGCGGTGTTGCTGCTCTACCCGATGGTCGCGAACTTCGCGGTGATGGCGGTCGCGCTGCCATTCTTTTACCGCCCCATGCCGGCGTCGGATCTCGGGCTCATCGCGCTGGTCGCCGTGCTCGGCTTCGCGGCGATGCTCTGCCTGATCACCGCCTACAAGACCGGCGAGGCCGGCGTGATCGCGCCCATGCAGTATTCGCAGATCCTCTGGGCGACGGGCTACGGGATCTTTTTCTTCGGGGAAAGACCGGATCCGGCGACCGCGCTCGGTGCCGCGCTCATCATCGGCAGCGGGCTCTATATCCTGGTGCGCGAGGGCCGGGCCGGGTCGGCCCACCGCCCTGTGTCCGGATCGCTCCAGCCGCGTTTCGAGGCCGGCATCCTGCCGCGTGTCGGGGTCTGGCTGCGATTCCGCCGGTCGAGGTCGCAATAGTCCTTGAAAACCGCCGCGGCATTGGATAATTGCCACGCCACGGTCGGAGTGTAGCTCAGCCTGGTAGAGCACTGTCTTCGGGAGGCAGGGGTCGTAGGTTCGAATCCTGCCACTCCGACCAATAAAACAAGGGCCCCGCGCGGGCCCTTTTTCGTGGAAAGCGCGGAGTTTCTGGGTATGTACCCAGAAACTCCGCTTCAGGTGCTTGGACAGACACGGTTCGATACCTCTCCGAAAACCCTTGAAATACCTTTCGTCCGGCGCGTCACCCCCTGTGAGTCGATCGGTTTCATGACTTTGGGAAAGCATGCGAGAGATATTTCGTACAGGTGTGACTTGCGCGCGTGACATCCGAGAAACGAGCTCCGGGATGGTCACTTCCATCGTCCGGATCCTGGCAATGGTGGTACGACGGGAACGGCTCTTTCCGGCCCTGAGCTGCCGTTAGATGGCGACGCCGGAATGTCAGCTCTGGACGGTGCCCTCAGTTATGCCTCGCAGACATTTTTGGCCATGTTCCGTCGCGTCTATCCCAAAGCAGTCTGGCAACATCGGATCGCATGTGTCAGCTTAGCGGGGTGGCGCAAGGGGATTGAATTGACATGACAAGCCACGCAGAAAGCGCCGCACCCCGGCTCGACGACCTGGACATGACACGGCGCCTCGGCAGGACCAGATACGAAGCGCAGCTCGGCAGGCTTCAGAAGAAACTGATGCGGATCCAGCAGGCGTATCTGTTTTTCGGCCGGTCCGCCGTGATCGTGTTCGAGGGCTGGGACGCGTCCGGAAAGGGCGGCACGATCCGTCGGATTTCCGCGGCCCTCGACCC